>NZ_CP119082.1:1013333-1736666 GCF_029027965.1 Paracoccus sp. S3-43
GGTCAATCAGCGGCTGACCCAGGCGGGCTATAGCGGATTCGGCTTCCTGCGCGCCGAGGGTCCGCGCCTGCTGCTGGAAGCGACCAACCCGCAGGGCGAGGCCGTGACGCTGGAACTGGACCGTCAGGGAGAGGTCGTTCGGGAAACCGCGCGCTGATCGCGCCGCGACACGGAGGGGGGCGGGCGACCGCCCCCTTTTTCATGCGATATAGCGGGCGCTCGGAAGCCCCGAGGATATTTGCAGGAAGAAGAAAGCCTCAGTCGAAGGCGCGGTCGGTGATGAGATGGGTAAAGGCCCCCTCGGGCGCCTTCGAGATCACCGGATCCGAGCCTTCGGCCATCAGCGTGTCGACGGTGCGCTGATAGTCGGCCTCGTCCAGAACGCCGGTGCTGCCTGCGCTCAGCTTGCCGATCTCCTGGACCATGCGGACCTGGTGATGCAGGGTCTGGGCGCCGGTCTCGTCATTGTCCAGGACGATCCGGGCGGCTTCCTCGGGGTTTTCCTCGGCGTATTTCCAGCCCTTCATGCTGGCGCGCACGAATTTCACCAGATTGGTGACCTTGGCCTTGTCCTGAAGCGTGCTGTCCAGGACATAGAGCCCGTCTTCCAGCGTGGCGACGCCCTGGTCCTCGTATTTGAAGGTCACCAGATCCTCGGGGGCGATGCCCGCGTCCAGCACCTGGCCGTATTCGTTATAGGTCATGGTGCTGATGCAGGCAGCCTGCTTTTGCAGCAGCGGATCGACGTTGAAGCCCTGTTTCAGGACCGTCACGCCCTCGGGTCCGCCTTCGGTCGACAGGCCAAGCTGGCTCATCCACGAAAGGAACGGGTATTCGTTGCCCGAGAACCAGACGCCCAGGGTCTTGCCCTTGAAATCCGTCTTGGGGTCGGTGATGCCGCTTTCCTTCAGGCAGGTCAGCATCATCCCGGACGACTTGAAGGGCTGGGCGATATTGACCAGCGGCAGGCCCTTTTCGCGCGCGGCCAGCGCGGCGGGCATCCATTCGACGATCACATCCGCGCCGCCCCCGGCCAAGACCTGCGTGGGCGCGATGTCCGGCCCGCCGGGCAGGATCGTCACGTCCAGGCCCTCTTCCTCGTAGAAGCCCTTGTCCTTGGCGACGTAATAGCCCGCGAACTGGCCCTGCGTCACCCATTTCAGTTGCAGGGTCAGATCCTGCGCCTGGGCCGCGCCGCCTGCCGCGATCAGCGCGGCCCCCAGCATCCCTGTCTTCATCTTCCCTCTCCTGTCTGGGGCGTCAGCCCCGCTGATGGCGCTGCGACGGGTGCCAGAACGTCACCTTCTTTTCGATCAGCGCGACGATGCCATAGAACAGCGATCCCGCGATCGCCGCCACAAGGATTTCCGCCCAGACCAGCGGCAGATCCAGCCGCCCCACGGCGGTCGAGATGCGAAATCCCATGCCCCGCGTCGGGCTGCCGAAGAATTCCGCGACGATGGCGCCGATCAGGGCCAGGGTGGTGGTGATCTTCAGCCCGTTGAACAGGAACGGCATGGCGGCGGGCAGGCGCAGCTTCCACAGGCGGGCGGCATAGGGCGCGGCCCAGGTCGCCATCAGGTCGCGCTGCATGGGGTCTGTCGCGGCAAGGCCTGCCACCATGTTGACCAGGATCGGGAAGAACACCATGACCACCACGACGGCGGCCTTGGACTGCCAGTCGAAGCCGAACCACATCACCAGGATCGGGGCGATCCCGACGATGGGCAGGGCGGCCACGAAATTGCCGATGGGCAGCAGCCCGCGTTGCAAAAACGGGCTGCGGTCGATGGCGATGGCGGTCAGCACGGCGGCGGCGGCCCCGATCAGCCAGCCGGTCAGCGCGCCTTTCAGGATGGTCTGCACGAAATCGGTCCAGAGGATCGCGGTGTTCTGCGCGAAACTGGCGCCGATCCGGCTGGGCGCGGGCAGGATCACCGGCGGGATCGCGTAGATCCGCACCGCCATCTCCCACAGGACCAGCACCGTGGCGCCGAAGATCAGCGCCACCGCCAGCCGCATCGCGCGGGTGTCGAAGCGGGCCAGCCAGGTGTTGACCGCCATGGCCCCCAGCCAGACGGCGATGATCGGCAGCGCGGTCATCGCGCCAGCCCCATGCGGCGCAGGGTCAGCCGTTCGGCCGCGCCGATCAGCGCGACAAGCGCCGCGGCCAGGATCGCGGCGGCGAACAGCGCCGACCAGATCTGCACCGTCTGCCCGTAATAGCTGCCCGACAGCAGCCGCGCGCCCAGGCCCGCCGTGGCGCCCGCCGGAAGCTCGCCCACGATGGTGCCGACCAGGGCGGCGGCGATGGCGACCTTGAGGCTGGCGAACAGATAGGGCAGCGAGCTTGGTAGCCGCAGCCGCCAGAACACCTGCGCGGCGCCGGCGCTCCAACTGCGCATCAGGTCAAGCTGCATCCCGTCGGGCGTGCGCAGGCCCTTGACCATGCCGACCAGCACCGGAAAGAAGGACAGCCAGGCCGCGATGATCGCCTTGGGCAGCAGGCCCGTCACGCCCGCGCTGGCAAAGACCACGATCACCATCGGCGCGATGGCCAGGATCGGCACCGTCTGGCTGGCGACGGCCCAGGGCATCACCGACTGGTCCATGGCGCGGTTGTGGACGATCCCCACCGCCAGCCCGATCCCCGCCGCTGTGCCGATGGCAATCCCCGCCAGCGTGGCAGACAGCGTGACCCAGCCATGCCAGACCAGGCTGCGCTTCGAGGTGATCTTCTGGCCGGCGACGCCCTCCCACAACCCGGCGGCGACCTGATGCGGGGCGGGCAGGACCGGGCGTTCCAGCGTCAGCGTCTGGCTGACCAACTGGCCGGTGGTCAGCACAGTCTCGGCCCGCGCCGCCTGATCGCGGACCCAAGGGGCATTCATCCAGATCGCCGCCAGATACCAGAGGGCGACGATCGCCAGAAGCACGGTCAGGACCGGCAAAAGGCGACTAGTCATAGCCGTGCCCTTCGCGCAGCCCTTCGCGGACCTCATGCGCCAGGGCGATGAAGTCCGGCGTGTCGCGGATCTCCAGCGGGCGGTGGCGGGGCAGGGGGCTGTCGATGACCCGCGTGATCCGGCCGGGGCGGGGCGACATGACGACGATCCGGGTGGACAGATAGACCGCCTCGGGGATCGAATGGGTGACGAAACCGATGGTCTTGCCGGTCTTCTTCCACAGATCCAGCAGCGCCTCGTTCAGGCGGTCGCGGACGATTTCGTCAAGCGCGCCGAAGGGTTCATCCATCAGCAGGATATCGGCGTCGAAGGCCAGGGCGCGGGCGATACTGGCGCGCTGCTGCATCCCGCCCGAGAGCTGCCAGGGATATCTGCCGCCGAAGCCGGTCAGGTCCACCAGATCCAGCACCCGCTGGGTCCGCTGCTGCCGGTCGGCGCGGTGGAAGCCCATGATCTCCAGCGGCAGGCTGATGTTCCCGGCAATCGTCCGCCAAGGATACAACCCCGGCGCCTGGAAGACATAGCCATAGGCCCGCCTGCGCCGCGCCTGATCGGGCGTCATGCCCGCCACATGCAGCGTCCCGGCGGTGGGTGTCTCAAGCGCGGCGATGGCGCGCAGAAAGGTGGTCTTGCCGCAGCCTGACGGCCCGATGAAGCTGACGAAATCGCCTTGCTGGATCGTCAGGCTGACATCCTTCAGCGCATGGACGGGGCCGTCGGCGGTCTGGAAGGTCAGGGAAACGTCGCGGGCCTCGATGGCGGTCAAGTCACACCCCGCTTGCCGGAATGCCCGACCGTTCCACCGGGCGCGGGGCGGTCAGTTCCTTCCAGGCCGACAAGGCGCGGTTCACCGTGCCGCGCGGCTCTCGGGCGACGAACTCGCCATGGCCCTCGCGGGAATCCAGCTTGCCGCCGTCGACCGCGACCACCCCCCGCGTCAGGACATAGCGCGGCAGGCCCTTCACCTGCTGCCCCTCGAAGACATTGTAATCAATCGCCGATTGCTGGCTGCCTGCCGAGATGGTCTTCTCGGCCTCGGGATCCCAGACCACCAGATCGGCATCGCTGCCCACCAGCACCGCGCCCTTCCGGGGATACATCCCCAGGATCTTGGCGATGTTGGTCGAGGTGACGGCCACGAATTCATTGGGCGTCAGCCGCCCGGTCTGCACCCCATGCGTCCACAGCATCGGCATTCGATCCTCCAAGCCCCCGGTGCCGTTGGGAATCCTGGTGAAATCGCCCACCCCATACCGCTTCTGGTCCGTCGTGAAGGCGCAGTGATCGGTCGCCACCACCGACAGCGACCCCGATTGCAGCCCGGCCCACAGGCTGTCCTGATGCAGCCTGTTGCGGAAGGGCGGCGACATGACGCGGCGGGCGGCATGGTCCCAGTCGGCGTTGAAATACTCGCTCTCGTCCAGCGTCAGGTGCTGGATCAGCGGCTCTCCCCAGACCCGCTTGCCCTGCGCCCGCGCGCGGCGGATCGCCTCGTGGCTGTCCTCGCAGGACACATGCACCACATAAAGCGGCACCCCCGCCATGTCCGCCACCATGATGGCGCGGTTGGTGGCCTCGCCCTCGACCTGCGGGGGGCGGGAATAGGCATGGGCCTCGGGGCCGGTATTGCCTTCGGCCAGCAACCGCGCCGACAGTTCGGCCACCACATCGCCGTTCTCGGCATGGACCATTGCGATCCCGCCCAGATCGCCCACCCGGCGGAAGCTGGCGAACAGCTCGTCGTCGTTCACCATCAGCGCGCCCTTGTAGGCCATGAAATGCTTGAAGCTGGTGATGCCGCGATCCACCACCGCCGCCATCTCGTCGAAGACCTGCCGATCCCACCAGGTCACGGCCATGTGGAAGCTGTAGTCGCAATGCGCCCGGCCCGACTTGTTGTCCCACATCGTGAGCGCGTCCAGCAGCCCCTGGCCGGGCGAGGGCAGGGCGAAATCGACCACCATCGTCGTCCCGCCCGCCAGAGCCGCGCGCGTACCGCTGTCGAAATCGTCGGCGGAATAGGTGCCCATGAAGGGCATCTCCAGATGCGTATGCGGGTCGATCCCGCCCGGCATGACATAGCAGCCCGAGGCGTCCAGCACGCGATCTCCGGTCAGCCCCTGGCCGATGGCCGCGATCCGCCCGCCCTCGACCAGCACATCCGCCTTGCAGGTCAGATCGGCCGTCACGACGGTTCCGCCCCGAATAACCGTGCTCATCGCCTTGTCCCTATCTTCTTCACGAAAATATCCCGCGGGGGTCCGGGGGCGCGAAGCCCCCGGCTTCGATCTCAGCGCATGACCTCTGCCGCATCCAGCACCGCGTGCAGCAGCACATCCGCGCCTGCCTCGGCCCATTCCGGGCTGATCTCCTCGGCCTCGTTGTGCGACAACCCGTCCACGCAGGGGCACATGATCATCACCGTCGGCGCCACCCGATTGATCCAGCAGGCGTCATGCCCGGCGCCCGACACGATGTCGCGATGGCTGTATCCCAGCCGCTCCGCCGCCGCCCGCACCACCCTGACCAGACCCGGATCGAATTCCACAGGATCGAAATGCCCGACCGGCTCGATCTCGATCCCCAGGCCCAGATGGCGGGCGATATCAGCGGCCTCGGCCTCGATCCTCGACCGCATCGAGGTCAGTTTGCCCAGGTCGGGCGAGCGGATGTCGATGGTGAAGACCGCGCGGCCGGGGATCACGTTGCGGCTGTTCGGCCAGACATTGGCCTGGCCCACCGCGCCCACGGTGTCGGGCTGGTGGTCCATGGCGATGCGATGCACGGCCTCGATGATGCGCGCCATGCCCAGGCCCGCGTCCACCCGCATGGACATGGGCGTCGATCCGGTATGCGCGTCCTTGCCGGTCAGCGTGACCTGCAACCACCACAGCCCCTGGCCATGGGTGACGACGCCGATCTGCTTGCCTTCGGCCTCCAGGATCGGGCCTTGCTCGATATGGTATTCGAACATGGCGTGGATCCTGCGGTTGCCCGGCGCCTCGTCGCCCCGCCAGCCGATGCGGGCCAGCTCATCCCCGAACCGCTTGCCCTCGGCATCCTCTCGGCTGTTGGCGTAATCCTCGGTCAGCACGCCCGCAAAGACGCCGGATGCCAGCATGGCGGGGGCGAAGCGGGTGCCTTCCTCGTTCGTCCAGTTCACGACGACGATGGGACGGCGGGTCACGATGCCCATGTCGCGGATCGAGCGGATCACCTCCAGCCCCGACAGCACGCCCAGCACGCCGTCATATTTGCCGCCCGTCGGCTGGGTATCCAGATGGCTGCCGATATAGACCGGGTCCAGATCCGGCTCGGCCCCCTCGTGGCGCATGAACATGCTGCCCATCCGGTCCAAGCCCATGGTCATGCCCGCCTCCTCGGACCAGCGGCGGAACAGGGCGCGGCCCTCGGCATCGGCATCGGTCAGGGTCTGGCGGTTGTTGCCGCCCGCGACGCCCGGCCCGATCCGGGCCATCTGCATCAGGCTGTCCCACAAGCGTTGGCCATCGACCTTCATGTTGGCAGCCGGAACCAGCCCGCTGGCGTCGGTCATCGTTCGTCCTTCCTGTCTGGCCGCCCCGTTCTGTCGCGGGACCGGCTTGATGGGGCGTGGGCGGCGATGCGCCCCTTCGGCCCTTCCTTTGTTGACCAGATGGTCAGGATCACGCTAGCACGGGGCAGGGTTCAGTCAAGCGTCCCGAAAGGTGCCGCCCCGGCTGTTGCCCAAAAATGCATCAGCGGCGAAAGGCCCCGGAATGGCAGACCAGTTGCAGCCGCCCGTGACCCGCATCCAGCAGAAGAACCGCGACCGGATCCTGAAGGGCGCCTTGTCGGTGTTCTCGACCAGCGGCTTTCGCGGCGCCACCATCGACCAGATCGCCGAGGCTGCGGGCCTGTCCAAGCCCAATGTCCTTTATTACTTCGCGTCCAAGGACGACATCCACAAGACCCTGCTGACAACGCTTCTGGACATGTGGCTGGCCCCCATGATCCGCATCGACCCCAATGGCGAACCGCTGGAGGAGGTGATGGCCTATGTCCGCGCCAAGCTGGAGATGTCGCGCCGTTTTCCCTGCGAAAGCCGCCTGTTTGCCTATGAAATCCTGCAAGGCGCCCCCCACCTGACCGAGATCCTGGGCGGCGGCTTGCGCGACATCGTGGACCGGGCGGCGGGGATCCTGCAAGGCTGGATGGATCAAGGACGGCTTTCGCCGGTCGATCCGCATCACCTGATCTTCTCGATCTGGGCGCTGACACAGCATTACGCGGATTTCGACGTGCAGGTGCGCGCCGTGCTGGGCCCCGGCCACGATCCCTTCGTCGAGGCCGGGCCCTTCCTGGACAACCTCTACCGCACCATGTTGCGCCTCTAGCCCGGAGCCTGGGTCAGCATCGCGGCGGCGGGCTGGATCAGCGCCAGGTTTTCGCGCGCGGCGGCGATGAAGTCGTCGACCGCGCCGCTGGCCCAGTCCTTAGTGGCGGCGTTGGTGGCGGCGACGATGGCGGCCGCCAGGATCTCGATCTGCGCGGGATTCGTCTTGGGGCAGCGGCGGTGCAGAAGGTCGCGCATCTGCACGCGCCGCGACAGGATGGTGGAGTTGCGCAGCGCATCCAGCTTGGGATCGGTCGTCGCCAGGACCAGGATATGCGCCAGCAATTCCCGTTCGTCCAGAAAACGCTCCAGATGGGCGGTGATCAGGCGGTCCAGATCCTCGATCAGGGTGCCGCGCCCGGTCACGAACTGCTCGGACGCCTCGGCCGGATAGTCGGGGGGCGGGCCCATCATGGCCGCCTCTTTATAGGGGTAATAGTTGAAGAAGGTCCGGGTGCTGATCCCGGCTTCCTTGGCGATCGCCTCGGTCGTGACATGCGAAAGCCCGTCCCGCATCGCCAACTGGATCGCTGTCGCCTGGATCTTCTTGGCCGTTCTGTAGCGACGCGTCATATGCGGCATCATGCGACTTCCAGTTGCGCTTATTGTCATGAAATGGTGTCAGAACAGCGTCACTGCCGTCAAGGCGCGTGCCGTCCGGCCTCCTGGCACGACAAAAGCGCCGCGCGCAAGGGGCGAGCGGCGCTGCAAGAGCGGATAGGGCAAAGGCGCGTCAGGCGCCCCAGTTGCGGACCGGGCCGCAGTCCATGTGGACGAAGTTCGAACGGGAATACTTGCCGACGCCGCCGGCGCGGCAGGACAGCGCGGCATTGTACATCTGCCCGACCGAGCGCGATTTCAGCCGCAGGTCGGCAGCCTTGCCCACCATGTGCAGCGAATTGCGCGCCACGCCCGAGGAAGACCGGCGCAGCATCGCGTTGGTTCGCGGCGAGCGGTATCCCGACAGCATCATGTAGGGTTCGTTGGTTTGCAGCAGCCGGTGCGAGGCCGCAGCTACATCGACGGTGCGCGGGTCGATGCCGATCACTTCGCCCGTGCGCCAGTCGCGCATGAAGATGTTGATCTCGTTCAGCGCCTCGCGGATGTATTTTCCGTCGACCCAATAGACGGTGTCGAGGCTTTCGCCCGTGCGGCCTGAATACATGCGGACGCGGCGCATGTCGCCCGCGCCCCGCAGCAACCCGAAGGCGTTGCCCATCACCGGTGCCGCCGCCACGGTTGTAGCCGCGAACACACCCAGAATGCCGCGACGTGAAAGAAGGTCGAATGTCATGTCAGATCGCCTGTCCCGCTTCGTCTTTTTTCCGCCACATGTCCTGCGACGCCGCCAAGGTTATCCCCGGTTGACTAACAATATGTCAAAAGCCCGTGCGCTCAGAAACAGATTCCTGTCTTCTGCGGCATGTTTTCAGGAGATTGGGCGAATTCCTGCCGATATGCGGGGACTGTGGCGAGGCGGTCGCGGCCCTGTGGCAAGGCTGCAACCATCGTCCGATACCACCCCCGGCGGCCCTTCAATTGCTGGCGAAACCCCGGCCGAAATGCCAGAATCCCTGGCAAGAGGGCAAAGGGATGTCGATGCGCGGCTGGGCGGTTATTGCGGCTACTCTGTTGATCTGCACGGGACAATCTGCGGTTGCACAACCACAGGCGGGGCTGGCGCCCGCCGTGGGTGTTGCCGTTGCACCACGTCTTGATTTCAGTGCGCGTGACATGGAACTGGCCCAGGCTGCGGCGGCGGTGCCGGAACTGGCGTCCTTTTACGGATCGCACGGGTTGCGGCCGATCTTTCTGGGCGAACGGGCGGGCGAATTGCGCGCCGCCCTGGTCCAGGCGACCGCGACGGCGCCGCTGCACGGCATTCCGGCAGGCCGCTACGGCGCCGATTCGCTGGCCGCCGATGCCGCAGATGTGAGGGCCGAGATCGCCCAGGCGCGGATCCTGGTCCGCTATATGCGCGACATGACCGGCGGCATGATCCGCCCCGCCTCGGTCGATCCCCTGATCAAGCGAGAGGTCAGGCGTCCCCCCATCGACCGGCTGATCCGCGATTTCACCCAGTCCCCCGATCCGGCCCGGTTCCTGCTGGACTTGCAGCCCCGCCATCCGGCCTATCTGGCGCTGCAACGCGCCCTGGGGGCCGACCAGGGTCTGGCCGTGCCCGCCCATCTGCCGCGCGCGCCTCAGGGTCTGTGGCGGCCAGGGATGCGCGATCCGGGAATCGCTGCCCTGCGCGCCCGGCTTCAGTCCATCGGCTTCGGCGCGACCGCGACCGATCCCCAGCTCTATGACGCCGCCCTGGCCGATTCGGTCGCGCGGTATCAGGCGGCGGCGGGCCTGCCGCCGGACGGCGTGGCGGGACCGAAGACCATCGGCCATCTGAACGGCGACGTGCCGCAGGACGCCCGCAGCCGCGCCGTCGTCGTCGCCCTGGAGCGGATGCGCTGGATGGGATCCGAGGATCTGGACGCCCGCCATGTCTGGGTGAACATCCCCGAATATACCGCCCGCATCGTGGAAAACGGGGCCGAGATGTTCCGCACCCGCGTCGTCGTGGGCAGCGCCGACCACGACCGGCAGACGCCCGAATTCTCGGACGAGATCGAATATGTCGTGGTCAATCCCCGCTGGAACGTGCCCCGGTCGATCACGGTCAAGGAATACCTGCCGAAATTGCAGGCCAACCGGAATGCCGTGTCGCATCTGGACGTGGTGGACGGCAACGGCAATGTGATCGCCCGCGACCGGATCGACTTTGGCCGCTATACGGCGGCGAATTTCCCCTATCGGATGCGGCAGAAGGCCAGCGACGACAATGCCTTGGGGCTGGTCAAGTTCATCTTTCCGAACCCTTGGAACATCTATCTGCACGACACGCCGACCAAGCACCTGTTCCAGAACGCGGCCCGCGCCTATTCCCATGGCTGCATCCGCATCGGCGATCCGTTCGACCTAGCCTATGCGCTGCTGTCCCGGCAGACCGACGATCCGCAGGCGATGTTTCACCGATCGCTGGATCGCGGCAAGGAGGCCTGGTTGAAGCTGACGCCGCCCGTTCCCGTGCATCTGGTCTATTTCACCGCCTTCCCCGATCAGGACGGCACCATCCGCCGGTTCGAGGATGTCTATGGCCGCGATGCCCCGCTGTGGGACGCGATCCAGAAGGCCGGGCTGGATTCATAGGGCCGAAAAGTCTAAGCCCCTTTCCGACAAGGGGGCGAACATGGCAATCACCATCGGGCAACTGGCGCAGGCACTGGACGCAAAGGGCTGGGGCGACCTGGATCTGCCGGTGACGGGCGCGGCGGAACCGCAGGCTACGGGTCCGGTCGGGCCCGAGGGCGGCGTGATCGCCATGGCGATGTCGCCGAAATATGCGGCCTTCCTGCAACCCGGCAGCATCGCCATCCTGGCCGAGGGGATGGACCCCGAGGCCCTGGGCCTCAGGGCCGCGATCTTCGCGCCGCGCCCGCGCCTGCTGATGGCGGGGCTGACGCGGGCCTTCGATCCCGGTCCCGACATCGCCCCCGGCATCCATCCCACCGCGCTGATCGACCCGACCGCGCAGGTGGGTGTCGGCGCGGCCATCGGCCCCTTTGCGGTGATCGGTCCCGCCGTGCGGATCGGGTCGGGCGCGCGGATCGGGCCGCATGTGTCGATCGGTCGCGGAACGCGTCTGGGCGATGACGCGCTGATCCACGCGGGCGTGCGCATCGCCCATGGCGTGACGGCGGGCCACCGGCTGATGGTGCAGTCGAACGCCGTGATCGGCGGCGACGGCTTTTCCTTCGTCACCCCCGAGGAATCGGGGATCGAGGAGATCCGCCGCACCCTGGGCTCGCGCCAGGGGATCAAGGAACAGCACTGGACGCGGATCCACTCGCTGGGCGGGGTCGAGATCGGCGACGATGTTGAAATCGGCGCCAACGCGACCATCGACCGGGGCACGATCCGTGCGACCCGCGTCGGCAACGGCACCAAGATCGACAATCTGGTGATGCTGGGCCACAACGTCACGGTGGGAGACGACTGCCTGCTGTGTTCGCAGGTGGGCATCGCCGGATCGGCGCGGATCGGCAACCGCGTGGTGCTGGCCGGAAAGGTCGGCGTCAACGACAATATCGAGGTGGGCGACGACGTGATCGCGGGCGGGGCCAGCAAGATCTTCACCCGCGTTCCGGCCGGCCGGGTGGTGCTGGGCAACCCGGCGGTCAAGATGGAGACCCAGATGGACATCCAGAAGGCCGTCCGCCGCCTGCCGCGATTCGCCGAACAGTTGGCGCGGCTTCAGGAAACCGTTACACGATTGTTGGAAAAGGGCTGAGCAGGAGGCTTCATGACCGACCGGATCCAAGACCGCATCAAGGCCATCATCGCCGAACAGGCCATGCTGGAACCCGACCAGATCACCGACGAATCGACCCCCCAGGATCTGGGCATCGACAGCCTGGGGCTGGTGGAATCGATCTTCGCGATCGAGGAGGAATTCGACATCTCGATCCCCTTCAACGCCAACGAACCGGACAAGTCGGATTTCGACATCTCGACCATGGGCACGATCATCGCCGCCGTCGAACGGCTGGTGGCGCAGAAGGCCGCATGAGTCCGAAGAAGAGGGGCAAGAGAGCCACCGAGCGGCCGGACGGGCTGCGGCGGGTCGTCATCACCGGGGCGGGCACGATCAACGCGCTTGGCCATGACGTGACGACGACCCTGGCCGCGTTCCGGGACGGGCGCAGCGGCATCGGCCAGCTGGATTTCCGGGACGTGGACCGGCTGTCGATCCAGATCGGCGCGCAGGTCCATCCCTGGCGGGCCGAGGATTACTTCAATCGCCAGCAGATCCTGCTCTATGACAAGTTCACCCAGTTCGCCCTGCTGGCCGCCAAGCAGGCGGTGGCGCAGGCGGGGCTGGATTTCCAGGGCGCGCTCGGCCTGCGGTCCGGGGTGGTGCTGGGCACGGCGGGCGGCGGGCTGAACACCTGGGACGAGAATTACCGCACCGTCTATGAGGAGGGGAAGAACCGCGTCCATCCCTTCGTGGTGCCCAAGCTGATGAACAACGCCGCCGCCAGCCATGTCAGCATGGAATACGGGTTGCGCGGCCCGGCCTTTACCGTGGCCACGGCCTGCGCCAGTTCCAACCACGCGATGGGCCTGGCCTTCCAGATGGTGCGGTCGGGCGCGGCGCAGGTGATGCTGACCGGCGGGTCCGAGGCGATGCTGTGCTTTGGCGGCGTCAAGGCATGGGAGGGGCTGCGCGTCATGTCCAAGGACGCCTGCCGTCCCTTCAGCGCCAACCGCAACGGCATGGTCCAGGGCGAGGGCGCGGGCGTCTTCGTCTTCGAGGATTACGACAACGCCCGTGCGCGCGGCGCCGACATCCTGGCCGAGGTGGTGGGCTTCGCCATGTCGTCCGACGCGCAGGACATCGTCATGCCCTCGGCCCAGGGGGCGGAACGCGCGATCACCGGCGCCTTGCAGGACGCGGGCCTCAACCCCGAGGACGTGGGCTATATCAACGCCCACGGCACCGGGACGGCGGCCAATGACAAGACCGAATGCGCCGCCGTGGCCCATGCCTTCGGCCATCACGCCGACCGGCTGATGATGTCCTCCACCAAGGCGATGCACGGCCATATCATCGGCGGCACGGGGGCGGTGGAGCTGCTGGCCTGCATCATGGCGCTGCGCGACGGCGTGATCGCGCCGACCATCGGCTATCAGGAAGCCGATCCCGAATGCGCCCTGGACGTGGTTCCGAACGAGGCGCGGCAGGCCCGCGTCGATGCGGTCCTGTCGAACGCCTTCGCCTTTGGCGGGCTGAACGCGGTGATCGCGCTACGCCGGGTCTAGGTCGAGAACCGGCGATCTCGGGCAGGTTGGCAATGGACCTCGTGATGGTCCATGCCTGCGATTTCACATAAGCTCTTGAAGAAGAGAAAACGGCGCGCTCAGAACGGGATTTCGTCGTCGTAATCGCTGCGGCTGCCGCCGCCCTGGTTGCCGCCGCCCGAGGACGAGCCGCCCCGGTCGTAATCGTCATAACCGCCGCTGTCGCGACCACCACCGCCGCCGCCACCGCCGCCGCCGGATCCGCCCCGGCCTTCCAGCATCGTCAGTTCGCTGCGATAGGGGCGCAGGGCGACCTCGGTCGTATAGCGGTCGGCGCCGGACTGATCCTGCCATTTCCGGGTCTCAAGCTGACCCTCGACATAGATCTTGCTGCCCTTTTTCAGATATTGCTCGGCCACGCGGACCAGGGGTTCCGAGTGGATGACGACGGAATGCCATTCGGTCCGCTCCTTGCGTTCGCCGGTATTGCGGTCCTTCCACGTCTCGGACGTGGCGATGCGCAGGTTCGCGATCTTGCCGCCGTTCTGAAAGGTGCGGATTTCGGGATCGGCGCCCAGATTGCCGATCAGGATGACCTTGTTGACGCTGCCTGCCATGACGTTTTCCTGCAAAGATGGTCTTGCGACGGGTCTAGCGCAGCCCCCGCCGCGATGCAAATGCGCGCTTTGCCGCCGCGCGGCGCCTGGCCGAAAAGCGATGCTGGCGATGCGGTCCGATTTCTGTATAGTCCCTGCAAAACCCAGAACAACGAGGGACGGGACATGACATTCATCCCTACCATCAAGGCGGGCATCAAGGCGGGCATCAAGGCGGGTCTGTGCGCGATGCTGATCGCCGGCCTGACCCTGCCCGCCGGGGCCGAGGGGCTGCGCCTGTCGGGCAGTTCGTCGAAATCGCGCGCAGAACAGTTCGCCCGCCAGACCCGGCTGATGGATTCGCGGCTGGCCGGGCAATACCAGCAATCGGCGCGGCTCCAGCCGCGCGGCGGCGCCTCCAGCTCGGTCGAGATCGCGCTTTCGGCGAACATTCCCGCCTATCGCGGCAAGCGCAGCGACTTCATCCCCCATGCCCGCGCGGCCGCCCGCCGCTATGGCATCCCCGAGGATCTGTTCCTGCGCCTGGTCCAGCAGGAATCGGGCTGGAACCCAGGCGCCCGGTCCCACAAGGGCGCCACCGGCCTTGCGCAGCTGATGCCCGGAACGGCGGCCAAGCTGGGCGTCAACCCGCATGATCCGGTGCAGAACCTGCATGGCGGCGCGCGTTATCTGCGGATGATGTACAACCAGTTCGGCAACTGGAACCTGGCGCTTGCGGCCTATAACGCCGGTCCGGGCGCGGTCCAGAAATACAACGGCATCCCGCCCTATCGCGAAACCCGCAACTATGTGCGAATCATCGCGGGCGGCTGATCCAGCCCCCTGATCCGGGCGGCGGCGGCGGCAGCCGCCGGATCGGACGTGGGCGCTATTAACCAAACTTAAAGACAGGTTTTTATCTCCGCCGATCTCGCGGAAAACTCCGGACGATTACCGGCCGGTTGTATTTTTGTCGGGTGCATCGGCTTTACGTGTCAATAGTGCGGGGTTTTCGTGTTGTCCGGGTTAGAATCGCCCTTGTGTTCTGTTGCCGCCAGCCCCCGCCTGACCTGGGCGCTGTGCGTCGCCACCCTCAACCGCATCGATATGCTGGAACTGTGCGTGACCTGCGCCCTGGCCCAGACGCGCCCGCCGTCCGAGATCGTGATCGTGGATGCCAGCGACGATTGGCAATCGCATCGCGACCGGATCGCCGCGATCGTCGCCGGGCGGGTGCCGCTGATCTATCGTCCCGCGACGGAACGATCCTCGGCCGTTCAGCGCAACAGCGCGATCACCGAATGCAGCGCGGACATCTGCACGTTTGTCGACGACGACAGCTTCATGCACGACGACTGCATGGAAACCATCCTGCGCGTCTACGAACGCGACACGGATCATGAGATCGTCGCCATCTCGGCCGGCAACGGCCCGTCGCCCTTGGAGATCGGCGGCGTCACCAGCAAGCCGGTCGCGAATTTGTCTTCGTATGCGGCGATGATCAAGAAGTCGCGCCTGGGCCAGTTTCTGTGGCGGGAACTGTTCCTGATGGGGCGGGCGGTGACGTTCATCCCCTATGCCGGGCCGTTCGGTTCGCCGATCCCGGAATGGGCAAGCTCGTTTAGGCCCGAAGTCGTGGCGACGATACACATTGGCGCCGGCCGCATGACCGTTCGTCGCAACGCGCTGATGCGGGAAATGTTCGAGCCTGCCTTCCGCAGCTATTGTCCGGGCGAGGATTTCGACCTGTCCTATCGCCTCAGCCGCATCGGCATGATCTGCGCTGTGCCCTCGGCGCGGATTTATCACCACGAGGTTGCGGCCAGCCGGATCCGGCGCGAACAGGAACTGGTGCTGTCCATCTGCAACGCTGCCTTTTTGGTGCGCAAGCACAGCCCTGATCTTGATCGAGACCGTCGCCGTTGGGCAGTATTGATGGCCCGCAGACGGGTGGCCGAATTTCTGAAGGATGGCTTGATGCGGCGATGGCGTCTGCCCCAACTGCGCGCCGCGCGGCGGGCGGCGGCGATCAGCCGGCAGATCCTGGCCTTTCCCGATGATGCAGGACTTGAAGACTGGTACATCTCGGTGCAGCAGAATATTTTGAAACGCCCTTAACGGTCGGTTCCCTCACACTTCCTCGATCCGCAATTCGACCGGCTCGCCCGCCAGGACGCCGGTGCGGGGCAGGGTCTCGATGGCAAAGTCGATCGCCTCGGGCGTGGTCTTGTGGGTCACCACCAGCACCGGCACGCTGTCGGGGCTGTGCTGGCCGTATTGCCGCATCCGGTCGATCGAGATCCCGGCATCGCCCAGGACCGTCGCCACCTTGGCCAGGGCGCCCGGCTTGTCCTGCAATTCCAGGCGGATGTAATAGGCCGCCGGAACGGCGGTGCGGGCGGGCTGGGCGGCCTTCAGGGTCGTGGCGGGTTGGCCGAAGACCGGCATCCGCACGCCGCGCGCGATTTCCACCACGTCGGACAGGACCGCGCTGGCGGTCGGGCCTTCGCCCGCCCCCGCGCCGCGCAGCACAAGCTGGCCCACGCTGTCGCCTTCGACCACCACCATGTTGGTGCCGCCCATCAGCTGCCCCAGCGGGCTGTCGGCGGGGACCAGGCAGGGCGACATGCGCTGTTCCAGGCCGCGCGGCGTCATCTGCGCCACGCCCAGCAGCTTGATCCGGTATCCCATGTCGGCGGCGCGGCGGATGTCGTCGATGCTGACGCGCTCGATCCCCTCGATCTCGACCGCGTCGAAATTCACCCGCGTGCCGAAGGCGATCGAGGACAGAATCGCCAGCTTGTGGCCCGCGTCGATGCCGCCCACGTCCAGCGTCGGGTCGGCTTCCAGATATCCCAGCTGCCGCGCTTCCTCGAACACCGCGTCATAGGGCAGGCCCGCGCTTCCCATCCGCGTCAGGATATAGTTGCAGGTGCCGTTCATCACGCCCATCACGCGGCGGATCTCGTTGCCGGCCAGCGATTCCGTCATCGCCTTGATGACCGGGATGCCGCCCGCCACCGCGGCCTCGAACCGCAGGGTGCGGCCCAGGCTTTCGGCCAGTTCCGCAAGCGCCTGCCCGTGGACCGCCAGCAGCGCCTTGTTCGCGGTGACGACATCCTTGCCCGACCGCAAGGCCGCCTCGATGCTGTCCTTGGCGATGCCGCTGTCGCCGCCCACCAGTTCGACGAAGACATCCACGTCATCCGCCGTCGCCACCACCATCGCATTGTCCTCCCAGCGATAGGATGACAGGTCGGCGTCGCGGTTCTTGCGCTTGTCGCGCGCGCAGATGGCGGTGATCGCGACGGTGCGGCCGGTGCGGCGCGCCAGCAGATCGGCGTGTTTCTGGACGATCTTGACGACACCGATCCCGACGGTGCCAAGCCCGGCGATGCCAAGTCTGAGGGGATCGGGGCGAAGGGGGGACGACATGAAGGCCTCTTGTCTGCGACTGCCTGCTGTTAGCGCGGGCCGCGCCGTCATGCAACGCGCGAGTCAGCCGCCTTCTTCATGCCCCGCCCATTCCCCGTCGATGCCCGTTCCGCGCATGATCGACACCACCCGCCGCGCGGTCCGCAGCGTCTCGGCATGGATGGCGTGCACGGCGGCGGGGTCCATCTCGTCGGGATAGCGTTCGCCGCGCGTGTTGATGAAGGTCGGGTGCCAATGGCCGGGCTGGCGTCCGGGACGCCAGGATGCGTGGCACAGCAGGTTTCGGTTCAGGCGGACGGCGCGCAGATCCTCGGCCAGTCCCTCGCGGCCCCGGACCTCGGCCTGCCGCATCGAGGCCGCGAAGCTGTCGATCAGGGTGCCCAGGGTATCGTCGGCGATCTCCTCCATTCGCCGCAGCCAGCGCTGCAATGCCTTGTCGTCCGCCTCCTCGCCCAGTTGCTTGCGGGACAGGGAAAAGATCGCCCGCTTCAGCGCCTCCTCGAGAAAGCCGAAGCCCGCCACGGCATGGCCGATGGCCGCTGCCATCTCGTCGGACAGGCGGTCGGGGGCGCGGGGCAGGGCCATGGCTATTCGCGCCACAGATCCCTGACCCAGGTCGCGGGCAGCAGGTAATGGCGCAGGTGCTTGGGCAGGCTTTCCCGGCGCTGACCGGAAAAGGCCCGGCGCAGGTGATCCATCGGCGTGCGATGCACGTCATCGTCGTGCCAGCGGCCCGCGATGGCGTCGGGCGGATTCAGGTGGCCCGCGAAGATCACGATCCGGCTGTTCCTGGGCACCTGCGGTTCGCGCAGATAGTTCATCGGAAAGGACGGGACCGAATGCATCCTGAAATGCGCCAGCCATCCGCGCGGCCAGAACCGGACACCGCCCGGCGCGTTGCGGGTGACGAAGCGCTGCTCGTATTTGTACGTGTCCGCCACCCCCTGCGGATCGGCGCGAAAGATGTCCTGCAACGGCGCCAGCTTGCCCACCCGCATCCGATAGACCGAGGTCTGGCCAAGCCGTTCGAAGGGCGTGTTCGGATTGCGCCCCAGGATGGTGTCGTCGGCATCGCCGAAGGTGAAGAACGGATCCAGATTGCCGGTGATGATCACGTCCAGATCCAGAAACAGCACGACGCCCGTCACATCGCCCAGATCGCCCCACAGCCGGGACTTGGGCCACTTGCCGCGCGTGTTGACGGGGGCTTCATAGTCGAATTCCGGCAGCGGCCGGACGGCGATGTCGGGATGCAGCCCCGCCCCGTCATCGGTAAAGCAGAACAGCCGGAAGGGCGGCGTGATGTTGCGCGCGATCATGGCGAGCAGCCGGTTGGCGTATTCCGGCCCGTATTTCGTGCCCCATTTGATGCAGATGATCTGCTTGATCTCTGGCGCGTCCATCCACGGCCCTCCTGTTCGGGCGCACCGTTTCACAGCGGCAGAACCAAGGCAACGTCCTTTGCCTTGACGGAAACATCCTCGGGGTGAGCCGCGCCCGGAAAAAGGTCCACCGGACCTTTTTCAGCGGCGAACGCCTGCCGCCATGCGGCAGGCAGGGGGGAGAAGCGCCCCGGCGAGGGACGTCCATCACGCCGCGCGGTTTTCCCGGATCAGCTTCAGGATATCGGCCGCCGCCGCGGGGATGTTGGTGCCCGGCCCGAAGATCGCCTTGACGCCCGCCTTGCGCAGGTAATCGTAATCCTGCTGGGGGATCACGCCGCCGCAGATGACCAGGATATCCTCGGCCCCCTGCGCCTTCAGCGCCTCGATCAGCTTGGGCGCCAAGGTCTTGTGGCCCGCCGCCTGCGAACTGATCCCCACCACATGCACGTCGTTGTCCACCGCGTCCTGGGCGGCTTCCTCGGGGGTCTGGAACAGCGGTCCCACATCCACGTCGAAGCCGATATCGGCGAAGGCCGTGGCGATCACCTTGGCGCCCCGGTCATGGCCGTCCTGGCCCATCTTGACGACCAGCATCCGGGGGCGGCGGCCTTCCTTCTCGGCGAAGGATTCGATGTCGCGCTGGATGGCGGCGAAACCCTCGTCGCCCTCATAGGCGGCTCCATAGACACCTGCCAAAGTCGTCACCTCCGCCCTGTGCCGCCCGAATGTGGCTTCCATCGCCAGGCTGATTTCGCCGACGCTGGCGCGGGCGCGGGCGCATTCGACCGCCGCCTCCAGCAGGTTTCCGCCCTCGACGGTGCGGCGGCCCAGTTCCAGCAGCGCCGCGTCGCAGGCCGCCTGGTCGCGGGTGGCCCGGATCCGCTCCAGCCGGGCGATCTGGCTGTCGCGGACCTTCATGTTGTCGATGTCCAGGATGTCGATCGGATCCTCGCGGTCCTTGCGATACTTGTTAACGCCGACGATCACCTCTTCGCCCCGGTCGATCTGGGCCTGGCGGCGGGCGGCGGTTTCCTCGATCCGCAGCTTGGGCATCCCGGTGGCGACCGCCTTGGTCATGCCGCCCATCGCCTCGACCTCCTCGATCAGCGCCCAGGCCTTGTCGGCCAGTTCCGCCGTCAGGCTTTCGATGTAATACGACCCCGCCAGCGGATCGACGACATGGGTGATGCCGGTTTCCTCTTGCAGGATCAGCTGGGTGTTGCGCGCGATGCGGGCCGAAAACTCGGTCGGCAGGGCGATGGCCTCGTCCAGGGCATTGGTGTGCAGCGACTGGGTGCCGCCAAGCGCCGCGCTCATCGCCTCATAGGCGGTGCGGATCACGTTGTTATAGGGATCCTGTTCCTGCAAGGACACGCCCGAGGTCTGGCAATGGGTGCGCAGCATCAGGCTGCTGTCCTTCTTCGGGTTGAAATCCGACATGATCCGGTGCCACAGCAGGCGGGCGGCGCGCAGCTTGGCGATCTCCATGAAGAAGTTCATGCCGATGGCGAAGAAGAAGGACAGCCGTCCCGCGAACTGGTCCACATCCATCCCCGCCGACAGCGCGGCGCGGACATATTCGCGCCCGTCGGCCAGCGTATAGGCCAGTTCCTGCACCAGGTTCGCGCCCGCTTCCTGCATGTGATAGCCGGAAATCGAGATCGAGTTGAACTTGGGCATCTCGTTCGAGGTGTATTCGATGATGTCCGCGATGATCCGCATCGAGGGCTCGGGCGGATAGATATAGGTGTTGCGGACCATGAACTCCTTGAGGATGTCGTTCTGGATCGTGCCCGACAGCACCGAACGCGGATGGCCCTGCTCCTCTCCGGTGACGATGAAATTCGCCAGGATCGGGATCACCGCGCCGTTCATCGTCATCGAGACCGAGACCTTGTCCAGCGGGATGCCGTCGAACAGGATCTTCATGTCCTCGACCGAATCGATGGCGACGCCCGCCTTGCCCACGTCGCCCACCACGCGCGGGTGGTCGCTGTCATAGCCCCGGTGCGTGGCCAGGTCGAAGGCCACCGAGACGCCCTGCTGACCGGCGGCAAGCGCCTTGCGATAGAAGGCGTTCGATTCCTCGGCCGTGGAAAAGCCCGCATATTGGCGGATGGTCCAGGGGCGGCCCGCATACATCGTGGCGCGTGGCCCGCGCGTGAAGGGGGCGATGCCGGGCAGGGAACCCAGATGGTCCAGCCCCTCCAGATCGGCCTGGGTATAGAGCGGCTTGACCGGGATGCCTTCCAGCGTGTTCCAGGTCAGGCTTTCGGGATCGGCGCCCTTCAGTTCCTTCGCCGCCAGCTTCCGCCAGTCGTCCAGCGTGGGTTTCGTCATGATCCATCCTTTCGCACGGCGCGGCCTGCCCTATATTCAGGACAGGAAGGGGTGCCGATGAAGTTGAAATTGCTGATATTCGCGATCCTGGCCGCAGCCATGGGCCCGGCCAGGGAAGCGCCCCCGCCACAGGTCGAGGCCCAGCCCGCAAGCCCCCAGGAAGCGCCGGTCGCGACGGCGCCGCCCGCGCGCCCCGTGGTGCGCATCCTGTCGGCCGCCGAGACGGATCCGGCGGACTTCCTGTGGAACGCGCGTCCGGTGGTGGTCTTTGCCGACACGCCCGACGATCCCGCCTTCCGCCAGCAGATGGGCGCCCTGGAAGGCCGCAGCGAGGCGTTGGTCGAACGCGACGTGGTGGTGATCGCCGACAGCGACCCGCAGGCCGACAGCGCCTGGCGGCGGCAACTGCATCCGCGCGGCTTTTCGCTGGTCATCATCGACAAGGACGGGCAGGTGAAGCAGCGCCGCCCCTTGCCCTGGGACGTGCGCGAGATCAGCCGCGCCATCGACAGGCTGCCCCTGCGCCGGCAGGAAATCGGCCGGGCCGGGCTGTTGCCGTAAGGATTGAAATACCGGCGCGCACCGCCTATATTCAGCCCGAAGGACAAGGAGGTTCGACATGAGCACGACATCCTACAACCCGCGCCCCATCACTGGCCGAACCGGCCCGATGCCGGGTTATTCCCGGCGCTGAGCCGCGTCTTTTCAGCCTGAATCCACGTCGTGACGCCCGCTTTGGTTTCCGCAAGGCGGGCTTTTTCGCGCGAATCGCTCAGCCGCGCGACGGCCTCGCTGCCGCCGGTCAGATGGGCCAGCAGGAAGGCCATCGCCTCTTCGCCCAGGTCGATCGCCTCGATCTTCATCTCGATATAGTGGCGATACATCCGCGCGGCGCGCTGCGCGCCGATCCGGTTCAGCCGCAGGGCGCGCAGGTCGGCGATCATCGCGCCGATGGTGGCAAGCTGGTTGTAATACTGCACCACCGGATCGACCACGCGGAAGGGCAGGACGTGGATGTCCTCGACGATGGCGCTGAACAGGCGGTCGTTATGTTCGGTCGGGATCACCGGAAAGAAGCCGTCGCCCTTCAGGATCAGCGCCTCGATCTCGGCGCCGTAACGGGGCAGGTTCTGGCCCTTCAGCGTCGCGACATGCACGCGGATTTCGGCGTAAAGCGCGCCCTGCACGTCGCGGACCCGTTCGGCGCGCGCGGCACGATCCCGCGCCGCGCTGAGCAGATGCGTCACCACCCAGCCGCCCGCCACCACCGCGCCGCCGATCATGGCGGCGACGACGCGGGCGTCGGAGAGGGTGGCGGCGAAGCTCATTCGAATTCCAGGATCACGTCATCGACCTTGAGGCTCTGGCCCGGTTCGGCATTGACCGACTTCACCACCGACTTGCGTTCGGCGCGCAGGATGTTTTCCATCTTCATCGCCTCGACCGTGGCCAGGGCCTGGCCTTCCTGAACCTCGTCGCCTACGGCCACGGTGATCTTCACCACCAGGCCCGGCATCGGACACAGCAGGAACTTCGACGTATCCGGCGGCAGCTTTTCGGGCATCAGCCGGGCCAGTTCGGCGGTGCGGGGGCGGCGGACCTGCACCTTCAGGTCGGCGCCGCGCGTGCGCAGGCGGAATCCGGCGGGGATCTTGTCGACCTTCAGCACCAGCGGGCGGCCGTCGACCAGCAGCCGGGCCAGGGTCTGGCCGGGTTTCCAGTCGCTTTCGACGCGCAGGTCGCGGCCGTTCACGACGACCGTCGCCCCGTCGCGGTCGGCGCGGATGCGTACCGGCACCTCGCGGTCGCCGATGAAGACCACCCAGTTTTCGCCGACGCGGCGTTCGTGGTTGTCCAGCCGCCCGCTGATCCGGGTGCGGCGGATCTCGGCCACGCGGTGCATGGCGGATGCCGCCGCCGCGACGCGGGCCAGGTCGTCCTCGGGCAGGGAGGCCCCCTGGAAGCCCTCGGGATATTCCTCGGCGATGAAGGCGGTGGTGATGTCGCCCGAGACGAATTTCGGATGATCCATCACCGCCGACAGGAAGGGCAGGTTGTGGCCGATGCCCTCGACCTCGAATTCGTCGAGCGCCACGCGCATCCCTTCGATGGCCTCGGCCCGCGTCGGCGCCCAGGTGCACAGCTTGGCGATCATCGGGTCATAGAACATGCTGATCTCGCCGCCTTCGTAGACGCCGGTATCGTTGCGCACGCCGGTCGGGGCGATGGCGGGCGTGTCGCCGGGATGGGCGGGCACCCAGCGGTCGGTCTGCTGCATCGGCCCGGCCGCCTTTTCGACCGGCGGGCGATAGCGGCTCAGCCGCCCGATCGAGGGCAGGAAGTTGCGATAGGGATCCTCGGCGTAAAGGCGGCTTTCCATCGCCCAGCCGTTGATGGTCAGGTCGGACTGCGCGAAGGGCAGGGGCTCGCCCGCGGCGACGCGGATCATCTGTTCCACCAGGTCGATTCCGGTGATCAGTTCGGTGACCGGATGTTCCACCTGAAGCCGGGTGTTCATCTCCAGGAAATAGAAATTCTTCTGTCCGTCGACGATGAATTCCACCGTCCCCGCGCTTGTGTAGCCCACCGCCTTCGCCAGGGCGACGGCCTGTTCGCCCATCGCCCGGCGGGTTTCGGGGTCGAGGAAGGGCGAGGGCGCCTCTTCGATGACCTTCTGGTTGCGCCGCTGGATCGAGCATTCGCGTTCGTGCAGATAGACCGCGTTGCCGTGCTTGTCGGCCAGCACCTGGATTTCGATGTGGCGCGGCTGGGTCACGAATTTCTCGATGAAGATGCGGTCGTCGCCGAAGCTGCTGGCCGCCTCGTTCTTCGAGGACTGGAAGCCCTCGCGCGCCTCCTCGGCGTTCCAGGCGATCCGCATCCCCTTGCCGCCGCCGCCCGCCGAGGCCTTGATCATCACCGGATAGCCGATCTGGTCGCTGATCTTCACCGCCTCATCGGCATCGGCGATCAGGCCCATATAGCCCGGCACGGTGCTGACGCCCGCTTCCTGCGCGATCTTCTTCGAGGTGATCTTGTCGCCCATCGCCTCGATCGCGGGGGAGGGCGGGCCGACGAAGATGACGCCTTCCTTCTCAAGCGCCTCGGCGAATTTCATGTTCTCGGACAGGAAGCCGTAGCCGGGATGGACGGCCTCGGCGCCGGTCCGGCGGATGGCCTCCATGATCCTGTCGATCACGATATAGGACTGGTTGGCGGGGGGCGGGCCGATAGGGACGGCCTCGTCTGCCATCTTGACGTGCAGGGCGGCGCGGTCGGCGTCGGAATAGACGGCGACGGTGGCGATGCCCATCTTGCGGGCGGTCTTGATGACGCGGCAGGCGATCTCGCCCCGATTGGCGATCAGGATTTTCTTGAACATGGGCCCCCCCGGCCAGACATGAAAAAGCCGCCCAAGGGCGCGAGGCCCTGGACGGCGATCAATGGGTCGCGGCGCGCGGGGCGCGCCGGGATCAGCGTGCTATTGGCAAAGCCGCACGTCGTTGCACAGCGCACCGGCTGCGCCGCCGATGGCGGCACCCTTGACGACGTTGTGGCCGCCGACGCTGGCAACGGTCGCGCCGACGCCCGCGCCGATAAGTGCGCGGTCGGTGTCGGTCGGGTTGATGCCCTGGGTGCAGCCCGCAACGGCGGTTGCGCCGAGAAGGGCGGCAATGGCAAGGAACTTGGACATGTCTGTCTTCCTGTGAGGTGATCGGCTGGACGGGAACGCCCGCCCAGCCAGCCAGGTTCAGTAACGACGCTGACAGACGCCGGCGTCGTCGCACAGCGCGCCGCCGACGGCGCCGACGGCCGCGCCGGTTGCCAGATCCTCATCCAGGGCCTTGGCGATGACCGCACCGGCGACAGCGCCGCCCGCGGCGCGCTGCGCGTCGGGCGACAGGCCGGTCGCGGTGCCATAGCCTTGGTCGCAGGCCGCCAGGCCCAGAAGAACGAAAGCGCCAGCGGCGACACGGGTGAACAGCGAAGTCTGCATGAAGATTTGCCTGTATAATGGGCCGGATGACCGACCGTTGAAGGATGGTGACCGACTATCGCACAGCCGGGCGCGAGGTCAAACTGACATGGGTGTGACTTCAAGGCCCTAGGCAGCAAATTGCGCATTCTCAGCGGTCCGCCGGAAGGTCGTCGTCGCCGTCGTCCCAATCGTCGTCGTCCCAGCCGAAATCGGGCGGGCTGTCCTGGGCGAACAGTTCGGGGAAGGACGCCTCGGCGGCGGCCATGTCGACTTGCAGCAGCTGGTCGTAATCGGCGGGATCGAAGGCGCCGACCGGCTTGACCTCGCGCCCGATCAGCCAGCCCAGGCGGCCCGCGTCCAGGTTGCCGCGAAGGAAGGGTTCGTCGCCGAAATGGGCGATCAGCGCCGCCAGGAAACCGGCATCGGCGCGGTGGTCGGCGGGTTTGCGGTCGCGGAAGCGTTCGCGCCGGGTGATCGGCGTCGCGCCCTTCTTGCGGTTCTCGCGGCGGATGACGAACTGGAAATCGGTGCCGGGAAGGCGTCCCGGAAAGCCCCGGTGTTTCAGCATGATGTGCCCCTTTTGTCGGGGCGGGCCGGGCCGGAAAGGCGCGGGCAGCCGGACCGCCCGCGCAATGACAGTCGGTTCGGCTCAGTTGGCGCCGTATTTGCCCTGATAGACCGGCTCGGTCGTGACCGGGTTGGCGGTGGGCACATAGACTTCGGGTTCGGGGGCCTGACGCTGGCACGCAGCAAAGGCCGAGACCAGCACGAGGCTGAGGATGATTTTCTTCGACATGTCGTCATGCTCCTGTAAAGCGGGCGCGGGCGCGCCCGTCTGCTCGGGTTCAGGGGGATGTCTTCATGCACCGCCCCGCAGGGCATGATAGCGGCGGCAGGCAGGCGCAGACAGGCGGGGCGGGCGGCGGGGATCAAATGTCCCGCAGCCTGTGGCCAGCCTGCATCATTCACGCGTTTGTGCAGCACCGTTAGCATCTTACAAAGGAATGTTGTCGTGCTTCTTCCAGGGATTCGGCAGCCGCTTGCCGCGCAGGCTGGCGAAGGCGCGGGCGATGCGCTTGCGGGTCGAATGGGGCTGGATCACCTCGTCGATGAAGCCCTTTTCGGCGGCGACGAAGGGATTGGCGAAGCGGCCTTCGTAATCGCGGGTCCGGGCGGCGATCTTGTCGCTGTCGCCCAACTCGCTGCGATACAGGAT
The DNA here is from genome assembly GCF_029027965.1 of Paracoccus sp. S3-43. Classification (NCBI taxonomy): domain Bacteria; kingdom Pseudomonadati; phylum Pseudomonadota; class Alphaproteobacteria; order Rhodobacterales; family Paracoccaceae; genus Paracoccus; species Paracoccus qomolangmaensis. The sequence continues at coordinate 1,039,482 of NZ_CP119082.1, forward strand.
CTCGACCGCGCCCTTGGCGCCCATCACCGCGATTTCCGCCGTGGGCCAGGCATAGTTGAAATCGCCGCGCAGATGCTTGGAGGCCATGACGTCATAGGCGCCGCCATAGGCCTTGCGGGTGATGACCGTGACCTTCGGCACCGTCGCCTCGCCATAGGCGAACAGCAGCTTGGCGCCGTGCTTGATGACGCCGCCATATTCCTGGCCCGTGCCCGGCAGGAAGCCCGGCACGTCCACGAAGGTCAGGATCGGAATTTCGAAGGCGTCGCAAAAGCGCACGAAGCGCGCCGCCTTGCGCGAGCTGTCGATGTCCAGGCACCCCGCCAGAACCATCGGCTGGTTGGCGACAATGCCCACCGTGCGGCCTTCGATGCGGATGAAGCCCACGACGATGTTGCCCGCGAAATCCTTCTGGATTTCGTAGAAATCGCCCTCGTCCGCGATCTTCACGATCAGCTCTTTCATGTCATAGGGCTGGTTCGGGTTGTCGGGGATCAGCGTGTCCAGGCTCTCCTCGATCCGCGCGGGATCATCGAAGAAGGGGCGCACCGGCGCCTTGTCGCGGTTGTTCAGCGGCAGGAAGTCGAACAGGCGGCGGATTTCGGTCAGGGCTTCCACGTCATTCTCGAAGGCGCCGTCGGCGACCGAGGATTTCCTGGTGTGGGTCGAGGCGCCGCCAAGCTGTTCGGCGGTCACGACCTCGTTCGTCACCGTCTTGACCACGTCCGGGCCGGTCACGAACATGTAAGAGGTGTCCTTCACCATGAAGATGAAGTCGGTCATCGCCGGGCTATAGACCGCGCCGCCCGCGCAAGGCCCCATGATGACGCTGATCTGCGGCACCACGCCCGAGGCCATGATGTTGCGCTGGAACACGTCGGCATAACCGGCCAGCGAGGCCACGCCTTCCTGGATCCGCGCGCCGCCCGAATCGTTCAAGCCAATCACCGGCGCGCCGTTCTGCATCGCCATGTCCATGATCTTGCAGATCTTCTGGGCATGGGTTTCCGACAGCGACCCGCCGAAGACGGTGAAGTCCTGCGAAAAGACATAGACCATGCGGCCGTTGATCGTGCCCCAGCCGGTCACCACGCCGTCGCCATAGGGCCGGTCGGCCTCCATCCCGAAATCGGTCGATCGGTGGGTGACGAACATGTCGAATTCCTCGAAGCTGCCCTCGTCCAGCAGGATTTCGATGCGTTCGCGCGCCGTCAGCTTGCCCCGCGCGTGCTGCGCGTCGATCCGCCGCTGACCGCCGCCCAGGCGGGCCTGCGTCCTGCGGTCTTCCAGTTCCTGAAGAATGTCCTTCATCGCAGCACCTCCCGCTTGCTGCGCCGCAGCCTAGTCAGGCGGGGCAGGGCGGGGAAGCAAAATCGAGAAAATTTGCAAACTATGTTTTGCGTCCCAACAGGAAACTGAAAACCTGCAAATCAACCGGCGCGCAAGGGCGGCGCGCTGCTGTCGTTCGGACCGGAGGGGGAAGGGGTGAGAGGCTGGACAACGACCCAAGCGGGGCTCGTTACGGCTGCTTCCTTCCGGACCTGACCGGGTTGGCGAGGCGCCTGCCCGCGCCAACCTCTCAAGCGGATAGATAGTGCGCCGCGCCGCGCGATGCAACCGTCAAAGATGCAGGCGCATCACCGCGAAGCCGCCATCGGATTGGCCTACATGCTCCATGCGCCTGCCGCAAAAGGCGGCGATGTCGGGCAGAAGCGGCAGGCCCTGGGGTCCAGTCTCGAACAGGGCGGAGGTTCCGGGCATCGGCAGGAAATGCCAGGCGGGGGCGGCCTCGATGGACAGGCGGCGGCGTTGGCGCAGGTAATCGCGGATCACGTCGCGGGTCTGCGGTCCGGGCGGCAGGATCACCGGCGTTCCCGCCGTCAGCGGCGCGAACAGCCCGCAGGCCGCGAGGCGATAGGAATTGGTCGCCAGCACGAAACGGTCATCATCGCCCAGCGGGCCGCCGCGCCAGGTCAGATCGCGCACGCGGCCGCCGCCGGTCGCGCGGCCGTCGCGCGCGAAGGCGGGGGGCCGGGACAGGTCGATGCGCCAGCGGACATCCTGGATGACGTCGAACTGATAGGCCGGAAAGCCCGGATCGGTCAGCGGCTGGTCGGGGCAGCCCGGCCGGATCTGCCGGAACAGGCTGGCCGACCGCTCCAGCCAGCCGCGCAGGTCCGCCCCGGTGACCAGCAGGGCGCAGATCCGGTTCGGAAAGGAATAGATGTCGGTCAGATTGCCCAGCCGCAGCCGCCCCGGCGCGACATCGGTGTAATGGTCCGGCCCGCCCCGGCCCCCCGCCCGGAAGGGCGCCGCGGCGGACAGGACCGGGACTCCGTCCAGCCGCGTGCCCTTCAGGCTTTTGCGCACGAACCAGCGTTGCGCCATGTTGACCAGGCGCAGCGCGGGATCGACCCCGACCAGGGCGAAATAGCTGCTGATGCGGCGGTCGTTGTGACCGATGCGGCGGCGCAGGTGGGTCTGGGTCAGCCGATGCGTGGCCGCCACCGCGCGCAGGACGGCGGGCGCGGCCGGCTGGTCGGGCGCCACCCTCTCGCACCGGGCGGCGGCATGGGACAGGCGCCATCCCGTTCCCGGATCCTGGGTCAGCGACAGGTCGATCACCCCCAGATGCGATCCGCCGAAACCGGGCATCACGGCGGGCTTGCCCGACAGGGTCGCGTCCGCAGGCCCGCTGCTCGGAGGTGGAAACACCTCGTGCGTGTGGCCCGCGACGATCACGTCCACCCCGTCCAGGGCGGCCAGTTCGGCGGCGACGTTTTCCGCGCCGGGACCGGCCGGGCGGTCGGAAATCCCGCTATGGGCCAGGGCGACGACCAGATCGGCGCCCGCCGCGCGGATCCGGGGCAGGACGCGGCGCGCGGTCTCCAGGATGTCGGCGCAGGCCATCTGCCGCGACAGGTCGCGGTCCCAGGCGGTCGTCTGCGGCGGCAGAAAGCCCACCACGCCGATGCGCAGCACCGCCCGGCGTCCCGAGGCGGTCAGGACCGGCCTGTCCAGAATCGCGAAGCCCGGAAAATCCGCCCGGCCCCGCAGCCGCAGGTTGGCCGCCAGAAAGGGAAACCGCGCCTGCCGCGCCGCCGATTGCAGCACATCCAGCCCGAAGGCAAAGTCGTGATTGCCGATGGCGGCGGCGTCATAGCCCATCAGGTTCATGGCGGCGATGGCGGGATGGGTCTTGGCGCCCGCCCGCGCCGCCTGATCGCCCAGGGGGGTTCCCTGAAGGAAATCGCCGTTGTCGAGCAGCAGGGTGTTGCGCGCCGCCGCCCTGTGCCGGTCCACCAGCGAGGCGATTTGCGCCAGGCTGCCGCGTGCGCAGGGCCGGTCGGCCAGGTAATCGTGGGGCAGCAGCTTCATGTGCATGTCGGTGGTGGCCAGGATCCGCAGGGCCACGGTGTCGACAGCACCGGCAGGACGATCACGTTCGCAGATCTCGTCAGTTGCGTCCCGCATCACAAAAAAACCCCCGACTACAGACCGCTACGTCATCCGCGCCAAACCGGAACTTACCCGGTCGGAGTGCATCTTCTCAACCCTGGATTGTCAACCCGGAGGATTAATGACCCCGTCAGAGCATATTCGTCACAGTCGCCGGAAGGCGATCGGCGGGCCGCCGCAGGGCGCCGTCCTTGCGGTTGAACACGACCTGCGCGCGGCCTAGGCGTCCTGGAGCTGCGCCTCGCGCAAGGGGTCGGCGGGATAGACGCCCAGCATGTCTAGCGACGAGGTGAAATAGCGCAGTTCCTCAAGCGCGCGTTGCAGGGCCGGATCCTCGGGATGGCCTTCCACATCGGCATAGAACTGCGTCGCGGTGAACACGCCGTCGACCATATAGCTCTCCAGCTTGGTCATGTTGACGCCGTTCGTCGCGAACCCGCCCATCGCCTTGTAGAGCGCGGCGGGAATGTTGCGGACCCGGAAGACGAAGCTGGTCAGCATCCGGTCGGACCGGCGGCTGTAATCGGGCTGGCGCGACATGATCAGGAAGCGCGTGGTGTTGTTCTGCCGGTCCTCGATCTGGTCGGCAAGGCGCTCCAGGCCATAGATCTCGCCCGCCAGGGGCGAGGCCAGCGCCGCCAGCGACGGATTGCCGCGGGACGCCACCTCTTTCGCGGATCCGGCGGTGTCGGCCCCGGTCACGGCGCGGATGCCGTGGCGGCGCATGAAGCCCCGGCACTGGCCCAGAAGCACCGTGTGGCTCATCGCCTCGCGCACCTCGGACAGCGGCGTGCCGGGAACCGCCAGCAGGCTGATATGGACGCGGACGAAGGCTTCCTCGATGATGTGCAGGCCGGATTCGGGCAGCAGGTGATGGATGTCGGCCACCCGGCCATAGGTGGAATTTTCCACCGGCAGCATCGCCAGGTCGGCCTGCTGGCTGCGCACCGCCTCGATCACGTCCTCGAAGGTGCGGCAGGGCAGCGCCTGCATGTCGGGGCGGGCCTTGCGGCAGGCCTCGTGGCTGTAGGCGCCGGGTTCGCCCTGGAAGGCGATGCGGTTGGTGGGGGTCGTCATGGGCCGCTGTCCGAATTTTGACTGGTGGCGCGGTAACTATACCTTGATCCCTCAAAGAGAAAGCGGATAGATACCCGTCGAATTGACGAGCTTACCAATGCGGGGATCGCACGCGATGTTCAACACCATGACCGTGACCAAGGCCGCAGGCGCGCTGATCGGCGCGCTGCTGTTTCTGATGCTGGCCAACTGGGCGGCAAGCGGCCTGTATCACGTCGGCGCCGCCGGCCACGGCGGCGAGGGCGAGGAGCACGCGCAGGCCTATACCATCCCGGTCGAGGAAGCGGCGGGCGGCGAGGAAGCGGCCGAGGAGACCATCGACTTTGCCGCCCTGCTGGCCTCGGCCGATGCCGCCGCGGGCGAAAAGGATTTCGGCAAGTGCAAGGCCTGCCACAAGCTGGACGGCACCGATGGCGTCGGCCCGCACCTGAACGGCGTCGTGGGCCGCCCGGTCGCCTCGATCAGCGGCTTCAGCTATTCGCCCGCCATGGTGGAACACGCCGCCGAGGCGCCCGAATGGACGCCCGAGGCGTTGCAGGAATTCCTGGCCAACCCCAAGGGCGTCGTGTCGGGCACCAAGATGTCCTTCGCGGGCCTCAAGGATCCGCAGGACCGCGCCGACATCATCACCTATCTGCAATCCCAGCAGTAAGGCTTGCATGGAACCGGCTGGAAGGGCGCATTTTCGGATGCGCCCTTTTTCGTTGCAGCCCCTCACGAAATCGCGGCTTGATCGCGCCCCCGGCGCTGCCTAGCGTGCAGCACACGCCTTGACCGGAGATTGCCGATGCGCCGCCTTGCCCTGATCGCCGTCCTTGCTCTTGCCCCGGCTGCCGCCGCCCTGTCGCAAGACGCACCGGCCGAAGGGGAGGGGACGGTTATCAAGACCCACGCCATCGCCCTGTTCGGCGATCCGGCGCTGCCCGCCGATTTCCCGCATTACCCCTATGTGAACCCCGATGCGCCCAAGGGGGGCGAGATTTCCTTCGGCGCGGTCGGCGGCTTTGACAGCTTCAACCCCTTTACCCACCGGGGCCGCGCCATTGCCCTGTCGATCATCCAGTTGGAGTGGCTGATGGACAGCCCGGCCGATGAGCTGGGCGTGGATTACTGCCTGCTGTGCGAAACGCTGGAATATCCCGAAAGCAAGGATTGGGTGATCTTCAACCTGCGCCCCGAGGCGAGGTTCAGCGACGGAACCCCCCTGACCGCCCATGACGTGCTGTTCAGCTTTGAAACCCTGCGCGACAAGGGCCTGTCGTCCTTCCGCGTTGGCATGAAGCAGATGATCGCCAAGGCCGAGGTGCTGGACGATCACCGCATCAAGTTCACCTTCGCCGAAGGCTATCCCCGCCGCGACGTGATTTCCCAGATGGGCAACCAGATCGTCTTCTCGAAAAAGGATTTCGAGGAGAACAAGCGCGATCTGGAACAAAGCAGCAATACGCCCTTCATCGGTTCCGGCCCCTATCTGTTCGACCGCGCCGACATGGGCCGCACCATGGTCGTCAAGCGCAACCCCGATTACTGGGGCAAGGATCTGCCTATCAACAAGGGCCGCTTCAACTTCGACCGTATCCGCTATGAAATGTTCGGCGATTTCGACAGCGCGTTCGAGGCGTTCAAGGCGGGTGAATACACGTTCCGCAACGAAACCTCGTCGATGCACTGGTCGACGCGCTATGATTTCCCGGCGCTCGCCTCGGGGGTGGTGGTGCGCGAGACGCTGCCCGACGGGCAGATCGCCAGCGGCGACGGCTGGGTCTTCAACCTGCGGCGCGCGAAGTTCCAGGACATCCGCGTGCGCGAGGCGATCGGGCTGATGTTCAATTTCGAATGGACCAACCAGACGCTGCTGTATGGTCTGGAAACCCGTGTCAATTCCTTCTGGGACAACAGCGAATTCGGCGCCGACGGCCCCCCGTCGCCCGCCGAGGCCGCGCTTCTGGAGCCCATCGCGGGCGATCTGCCGGACGGCATCCTGACCGACGACGCGGTGGTCCAGCCGGTATCGGGCGAACGCCAGCTCGACCGCCGGAACATGCGCCGCGCCGTGGCCCTGCTGGACGAAGCGGGCTGGACCGTGGGAAGCGACGGGATGCGCCGCAACGCCGAGGGCCAGACCCTGACGGTCGAGATCCTGAACGACGACGTGGGCAACGACCGGATCATCAACCCCTTCATCCAGAACCTGCGCGCCATCGGCATCGACGCCGTCAACCGCCGCGTCGACAATGCCGAGATGGAGCTTCGCACCCGATCCAAGGACTTCGACATGGTCGAGGACAGCCTGGGTCAGGCCTATGCCATCGGCGGCTATGCGAGCCAGGTCTTCGGGTCCGAGGACAAGGACGACGTGTTCAACCCGATGGGCCTGGCGAATCCGGCCATCGACAGGCTGCTGGAAATCGGCCAGCAGGCCACCACGCAGGAAGACAATATCGTCGCCATCAACGCGCTTGACCGGGCGCTGCGCAGCCTGCGCTTCTGGGTGCCGAAATGGTTCAAGGCGGAATACACGCTGGCCTATTACGACATCTATCGCCATCCCGAAGCCATGCCGCCCTATGCGCTCGGCACGCTGGATTTCTGGTGGGCCGATACCGCGCGCGAGGCCGAGCTGAAAGCCAAGGGCGCGATCCGCTGATCGGGCCGCACTTGATTTCCAGCCGGTCCCGACCCACAAGGGCGGGACAACAAGGACGGGGCCGCAAAGGCCCGCAAGGGGCAAGGTCGATCCGATGGGCGCCTATATCCTGCGGCGGTTGCTGCTGATCATCCCGACGCTGATCGGGATCATGGTGGTGAACTTCACCCTGACGCAATTCGTCCCCGGTGGTCCCATCGAACAGATCGCCGCGCAGGTCCAGGGGTCGGGCGACGCCTTCAGCAATATCTCGGGCGCATCCGGCGCCGATACCGGCGCGGTCGAGGGATACGAGGGCGCGCGGGGCCTGCCGCCCGAATTCATCGCCCAGCTTGAGAAAGAGTTCGGCTTCGACAAGCCGCCCTTGCAGCGGTTCCTGTCGATGATGGGCAATTACCTGACCTTCGATTTCGGCACCAGTTGGTTCCGCTCGATCAGCGTCATCGACCTGGTGGTGGAAAAGATGCCGGTGTCGATCACGCTGGGGCTGTGGTCGACGCTTCTGGCCTATCTGATCTCGATCCCGCTGGGAATCCGCAAGGCGATGCGGGACGGGACGCGCTTCGACACCTGGACCTCGGCCGTCATCATCATGGCCTATGCGATCCCGGCCTTCCTGTTCGCGGTGCTGCTGATGGTGCTGTTCGCGGGCGGCAGCTATTGGCAGATCTTCCCGCTGCGAGGCCTGACCAGCGACAATTTCGCGGAGCTTTCCCTGTGGGGCAAGATCAAGGACTATGCCTGGCACGCCACGCTGCCGGTCGTCGCCTCGACCATTTCCAGCTTTGCCACGCTGACCCTGCTGACCAAGAACAGCTTCCTGGACGAGATCAACAAGCAATACGTGATGACCGCCCGCGCCAAGGGCCTGACCGAGGGGCGCGTCCTTTACGGCCATGTCTTCCGCAACGCCATGCTGATCGTGATCGCGGGCTTTCCCGCCGTATTCCTGGGCGTGTTCTTCGGCGCCAGCATCCTGATCGAGACGGTGTTCTCGCTGGACGGTCTGGGCCGCCTGGGGTTCGAGGCGGCGGTGCAGCGCGACTATCCGGTGATCTTCGGCACGCTTTACGTCTTCGGCCTTCTCAGCCTGGTGGTGGGGATCCTGTCGGACATGATGTATGTCTTTGTCGATCCGCGCATCGACTTCGAATCGAGGGCCGGCTGATGGCGCTGTCGGAACTCAACCGCCGCCGCTGGCGCAACTTTCGCCGCAACGGCCGGGCCTTCTGGTCGCTGGTGATCTTCTCGGTGCTGTTCGTGCTGGCGATGTGCGCCGAGATCGTCGCCAACGACAAGCCCATCGTCGCCAGCTATCGCGGGGAACTGTATTTCCCCGCCTATCGCTTTTATCCCGAAACCGCCTTCGGCGGCGATTTCGGGACCGAGGCGATCTATCGCGACGAGGCCGTGCAATGCCTGATCGTCACCGGCGGCAGCCAGGACTGCTGGGACACGCCCGAGGATCTGATCGCCGCCGTGGACGCGGGCACCAGCGACATCCCGAGGGACCAGCAGGGCTGGATGATCTGGCCGCCGATCCCGTTCCACTATTCCACCATCAACAACGTGGGCAGCGCCCCAAGCGCCCCGGACGCCACGCATTGGCTGGGCACCGACGACACCGCGCGCGACGTGCTGGCGCGGGTGATCTACGGCTTCCGCATCTCGATCCTGTTCACGCTGATCGTGACGGTGGTGGCGTCCATCGTCGGCATCGCGGCGGGGGCGATCCAGGGCTATTTCGGCGGGCGCACCGATCTGGTGTTTCAGCGGGTGCTGGAGATCTGGGCGTCCACGCCGTCGCTTTACGTCATCATCATCCTGTTCGCGATCCTGGGGCGAAGCTTCTGGCTGCTGGTCTTCGTGACGATCCTGTTCGGCTGGCCCGCGCTTGTGGGCGTGGTGCGGGCCGAATTCCTGCGGGCGCGGAACTTCGAATATGTCCGCGCCGCCCGCGCCCTGGGGGTCGGCGATCGCACCATCATGTTCCGCCATATCCTGCCCAATGCCATGGTCGCCACGCTGACCATGCTGCCCTTCGTCGTCACCGGCACGATCAGCGGGCTGGCGGCGCTGGATTACCTGGGCTACGGCCTGCCCGCATCCGCGCCCTCGCTGGGGGAACTGGCGCTTCAGGCCAAGCAGAACCTGCAAGCGCCCTGGCTGGCCTTCACGGCCTTCTTCACCTTCGCCATCATGCTGTCGCTGCTGGTCTTCATCTTCGAAGGCGTGCGCGATGCCTTCGATCCCCGAAAGACCTTCAAATGACCGAAGCCGTCCTGTCGGTCCAAGACCTGCGCATCAGCTTCCGCCAGGAGGGCCGGATCGTGCCCGCCGTCAAGGGCGTCAGCTTCCAGATCGGCAAGGGCGAGACGGTCGCCCTGGTCGGCGAATCCGGATCGGGAAAGTCGGTCACGGCGCTGTCCACCGTGCGCCTGCTGGGCGATTCCGCCGTCATCGAGGGGTCGGTGAAATATGCGGGCCGAGAGATGGTCGACGCCCCGGCCAGTGTGCTGCGCGACATTCGTGGCGACGACATCAGCTTCATCTTCCAGGAACCGATGACCTCCTTGAACCCGCTGCACACGCTGGAAAAGCAGCTGGGCGAAAGCCTGGCGCTGCACCAGGGCCTGACCGGCGCGCGGGCGCGGGCGCGGATCGTGGACCTGCTGACCCGCGTGGGCATCCGCGACCCCGAATCGCGGCTGGCGGATTATCCGCACCAGCTCTCCGGCGGGCAGCGGCAGCGGGTGATGATCGCCATGGCGCTGGCCAACGGCCCGGAACTGCTGATCGCGGATGAACCCACCACCGCGCTGGACGTGACGATCCAGGCGCAGATCCTGGACCTGCTGGCGGAACTCAAGGCAGACGAGGGGCTGTCGATGCTGTTCATCAGCCACGACCTGGGCATCGTGCGCCGCATTGCCGACCGCGTCTGCGTGATGAAGGACGGCGAGATCGTGGAACAAGGCCCGGTCGAGGCGATCTTCGCCAATCCGCAGCACGACTATACCCGCAAGCTGCTGGCGGCCGAGCCGACCGGCCTTGCCGATCCCGTGCCCGAGGGCGCCGAGACGATGGTCGAGACGCGCGACCTGAAGGTCTGGTTTCCGATCCAGCGGGGGCTGCTGCGCAGGACCGTGGGTCATGTGAAGGCGGTGGATGGCGCCACGCTGACCGTGCGGGCCGGGGAAACGTTGGGCATCGTCGGCGAATCGGGCAGCGGCAAGACCACGCTGGCGCTGGCCATCATGCGGCTGATCGACAGCGACGGTCCGATCCTGTTCCTGGGCCAGGACATTTCCCGCTGGCAGTCGCGCCAGTTGCGAAGGCTGCGCCGCGACATGCAGATCGTCTTCCAGGATCCCTTTGGCAGCCTCTCGCCGCGCATGACCGTGGAACAGATCATCGCCGAGGGCCTGACTGTCCACGGCGTCGAGAAAGGCCGCGACCGCCGCCGGATGGTCGCCGAGATCATGGCCGAGGTCGGGCTGAACCCCGACACCATGCACCGCTATCCGCACGAATTTTCCGGCGGCCAGCGCCAGCGCATCGCCATAGCCCGCGCCATGATCCTGCGCCCCAAGGTGGTGGTCCTGGACGAACCGACAAGCGCGCTCGACATGACGGTGCAGGTGCAGATCGTCGGGCTGCTGCGCGGCTTGCAGCGGAAATACGGGCTGGCCTTCCTGTTCATCAGCCACGACCTGCGCGTGGTCCGCGCCATGTCGCACAAGATCATGGTCATGCGCGCGGGCGAGGTGGTCGAGCAGGGCACGACCGCCGAGATCTTCGACGCGCCGCAGCAGGATTACACCCGCGCGCTGCTGGCGGCGGCGTTCCGCGACCATCACCGATGAAGATCCTGTTCGTCCACCGGAATTTCCCCGGCCAGCCGCATCTGGCCCCAGCCCACTGATTCGGGGCCTTGCGGGCGACCATCCTGGGCGGCTGTGACCTGCATCGCCACAGCCTGCCGCGCCAGATCGAATGGGTGGAAAGCCGCTCGCCGATGGGCTAAGCCCGCAGCGTTGGAAGAAAGGCGCATCATGGTCGACATCCGGCTGACGAATACCCGCACCCGAGCCAAGCAGCCCTTCACGCCGCTGGATCCGCGGAACGTGCGCCTGTATCTGTGCGGACCGACCGTCTATGACCGCGCGCATCTGGGCAATGCCCGGCCGGTGCTGGTCTTCGACGTGCTGGTGCGGCTGCTGCGCCATGTCTATGGCGCGGATCACGTCACCTATGTGCGCAACTTCACCGATGTGGACGACAAGATCAACGCCCGCGCCGCCGCCACCGGCCGCACCATCCGCGAGATCACCGAGCAAACGGTGGCCTGGTATCACGAGGACATGGACGCGCTTGGCGCCGACCGTCCCGATCACGAGCCGCGCGCGACCGAATATATCGTGCAGATGGTCGCGATGATCGAAACCCTGGTCGCGCGCGGCAACGCCTATGCCGCCGAAGGCCATGTCCTGTTCGACGTGCGCTCCTTTCCCGAATACGGCCGCCTGTCGGGCCGGTCGGTCGACGACATGATCGCGGGCGCGCGGGTCGAGGTGGCGCCCTTCAAGCGCGATCCGCTGGATTTCGTGCTGTGGAAGCCGTCCGATCCCGATCAGCCCGGCTGGGACAGCCCCTGGGGCCGGGGCCGTCCGGGCTGGCATATCGAATGCTCGGCCATGTCCGAGGCGCTGCTGGGGCCCAGCTTCGACATCCACGGCGGCGGCATCGACCTGCAATTCCCGCATCACGAGAACGAGGTCGCGCAAAGCTGCTGCGCCCATCCGGGGGCCGGTTTCGCCAATGTCTGGCTGCATAACGAGATGTTGCAGGTCGAGGGCAAGAAGATGTCCAAGAGCCTGGGCAACTTCTTCACCGTCCGCGACCTGCTGGACCGCCGCATCGCCGGCGAGGTGATCCGCTATGTCCTGCTGTCCACCCATTACCGCAAGCCGATGGACTGGACCCAGGCCAAGGCCGACGAGGCGCGCGACATCCTGTGGCAATGGCGGCTGCTGACCAAGGACGTGGATCCCGCCGCCGCGCCGCACCCCGAGGTGGTCGAGGCCATCGCCAACGACCTGAACACCCCCGGCGCCATCGCCGTGCTGCACCGGCTGAAGGACGACCCGGCCACGCTGCTGGCCTCGGCCCGGTTCATCGGGCTGTTGCAGGCGGGCGACGACGGCTGGATGCACAAGGATTATCAGGCGCTCGACAGCCAGTCGGATTACAGGGATTTCGACCAGATCCTGGCCGCCTTGCAGGACCGGCTGGCCGCGATCCGCGCCCAGGCGAGGGACAGCAAGGATTTCTCGCATCTGGACCGGGCCAAGTCCGACCTGACCGCCGCCGGGCTGGAGGTGCGCATGTCCAAGGCGGGGATCGAACTGCTGGTCCGCCCCACCACGGTCCAGAAGGATGTCGCCTGCATCGCCGAGCGGCTGCTGACGTGACGCTTGTCGCCTGCACCGAACTGGTGCGGACGCAGGATCCCGACCGCTTCGGCGCGACGCTGGTCGCCGCGCCGCAGGATCGTCCCGCTTTGATAACGCTTTACGCGCTGAACCTCGAAATCGCGCGGGCGCCGTTCCAGTCGGCGGAACCCATGCTGGCCGAGATGCGGCTGCAATGGTGGATCGACCGGCTGGAGGGGATGGGGGCGGGCAGGCCGCCGCCGCTGCACGATGTGCTGACGCCGCTGTGGGACGCCTGGGGAGCCGACGCCGGACGGCTGGCGCCGCTGGCCGAGGCGCGCCGCCGCGACTGCGAAAGACAGCCCTTCGACAGCGCCGATGCCGTCGCGGCCTATGTCGCGGATACGGCGGGACGGCTGATGGCCGGGGCTGCCGGACGGCTGGGCGCGCAGGGCGCGGCGCTGGATGTGGCCGCCGATCAGGGCCTGGGGGCGGGGCTGGCCGCCTGGCTGCGCGCGCTGCCCCGGTTGCAGCCCATCGGCCTGGGACTGGCCGCCGAAAACACCGCAGAGACTGCCGCCTTGGCGGGCATGGCGCGCGACGCCCTGGCCCGCGCAGCCCGGTCGCGGGCCATGCTGCCAAAGCGGGCAGCGGCGGCGCTATATCCCGGCCCGCGCGTCCTGCCGTTCCTGGCGTCGGTTCGTCGAGGCGACATCAATTTCTTCAAGCAAGATACTGACATCACGCCGTTTCAACGCCGATCTTCTTTGGCCTGGCTGGCGCTGACCGGCCGCTGGCGGCGGCGGAGCGGATAAAATTCGCCGCATAAACCCTCTTTTCACCCTTTCCCCGATATGAAAGGAATTGGACGGGCGCAGGGCGGGAAGGATCTCATGGCCAAGGGGTTGGATGCACAGGCCAGGCAGGGCTATGCCCTGATCGCGCCGCCGTTCCTGTATGCGCTGCTGATCCTGGCCGCGCCCCTGCTGACCATCCTGACCTACAGCTTTCTGACCGACGGCTATCTTGAGGTCGTGCGCGACGTCACCCTGGCCAATTACGTCCAGGTCTGGACCGACCCCATCGTCCGAACGGTGATGATGCGGTCGCTGATGGTCTCGGCCCTGGTGACGCTGGTCACGGTGCTGCTGGCCTTTCCGGTGGCCTATTACGTCAGCTTCATGGTGCGGCCCGAAAAGAAGGCGACCTGGCTGTTCCTGATCACGATTCCCTTCTGGACCAGCTATCTGATCCGGGTGTTCCTGTGGAAGGTGATCCTGGGCTATAACGGCGTCATCAACTCGACCCTGACCGGGCTGGGGATCATCGACGAACCGCTGACCTTCATCCTTTATAACGTCAACTCCATCGTCATCACGCTGGCCCATGCCTATGCGCCCTTCGCGATCCTGCCGATCTTCGTGGCCCTGGAAAAGATCGACCGTTCCCTGCTGGAGGCCGGGCGGGATCTGGGCGAAAGCCGGGCGATGACCTTCTGGCGGGTGACGCTGCCGCTGGCCATGCCGGGCGTTCTGGCGGCGGTGCTGATCGTGTTCATCCCCACCATCGGCGATTACGTCACGCCCGAACTGATCGGCGGCGGCAAGATCCCGATGATCGCTAACCTGATCCAGGTGCAGATGCTGGCGCTGGACAACCGGCCGCTGGGATCCGCGCTGGCGGTGACCGCCATGGCCATCGTGGCGCTTGTCAGCGTGGTCTTCCTGTTCGTCAACCGCCGCTTCCTGAAGGTGCGGTCATGACCGGGAAGGGCCGCGGCTTGCAGGTCTATGCGTTGTTCTACCTGCTTTTCCTTTATGCGCCGATCATCCTGCTGCCGCTGTTCGCCTTCAATTCCGGCACCATCATCGCCTTCCCGCTGCAAGGCTTCACGACCGGCTGGTTCGGGCAGATGTGGGCCAATGCGACGCTGCGCAGCGCGCTGGCCAATTCGCTGCTGATCGCGGTCAGCGCGTCGATCCTGGCGACCTGCCTGGGGGTCTTCGCGGCGCGCGCCTCGACCCGGTTCGAATTTCCGGGCAAGGGCGGCATGATGGGGTTCATCCTGCTGCCGATGGTGCTGCCGGAAATCATCGTCGCCATGTCGCTGCTGGTGGTTCTTCTGGGCATGGGCGTGCAACTGTCGATCCTGACGGTGATCGTGGGCCACACGCTGATCTGCATGCCCTATGCCATCGCGATCCTGTCCACCGCGTTTTCCAGCCTCGACAAGTCGCTTGAGGAGGCGGCCTATGACCTGGGCGAAACGAAGTGGAGCGCGTTCCGGCTGGTCACGCTGCCCCTGGTGATGCCGGGGATCGTCAGCTCGCTGCTGATCGCCTTCACCATCAGCCTGGACGAATTCATCATCGCCTTCTTCCTGGCGGGCAACCAGCCGACGCTGCCCACCTATATCTTCAGCCAGTTGCGGTTCCCCAAGCAGATCCCGATGATCATGGCGCTTGGCACCGTGCTGGTCGCCCTGTCCATCGTGCTTCTGGCGATGGGCGAATATTTCCGCCGCCGCGGCAATGCCCGGCTGGGCGGCAAACCGACCGGAGGGTTCCTGTGACCGATTCCCGTTGCGATCGGCTGGATGCCGCGAAGCCGATGATCGAATGCCGGGGCGTTCACAAGCATTACGGCGATTACCACGCCCTGCGCGGCATCGACCTGACCATCCGTGCGGGCGAGTTCTTCTCGCTTCTGGGGCCGTCTGGCTGTGGCAAAACCACGCTGCTGCGCACCATCGCGGGGTTCGAGGATATCTCGGACGGCGCCATCCTGATCGACGAAAAGCGCATGGAGGAGGTGCCCGCGAACAAGCGGCCCACCAACATGGTGTTCCAGTCCTATGCGATCTTTCCGCACCTGACCGTCGCGCAGAACGTCGCCTTCGGCTTGCGCCGGGATCCGCGCGGCAAGGCGGAGAAGGCGGCCCTGGTGGACGAGGCGCTGGCCATGGTGGGCCTGCGCGGCTATGGCAACCGCGCCGCGCACGCGCTGTCGGGCGGACAGCGCCAGCGGGTCGCGCTGGCCCGCGCGTTGATCCTCAAGCCCAAGGTGCTGCTCTTGGACGAGCCGCTGTCGGCGCTGGACCGCAAGATGCGCGAACAGATGCAGGTGGAGCTGATCAAGCTGCAACGCCAGGTCGGCATCACCTTCGTCCTGGTGACCCATGACCAGGAGGAAGCCCTGGTCATGTCCGACCGCATCGCCGTCATGTTCGAGGGCGAGATCGCCCAGCTTGACGGCCCCGAGGCGCTCTATGCCCGCCCCGCCAACCGCCGCGTCGCGGATTTCATCGGCGTGATGAACTTCCTGCCCGCGCGGATCCTGGGCGAGAAGGACGGGATCGTCACGGCCGAGGCTCCGGGCCTGGGCGTGGTGGACCTGCCCGCCCGGCAGGTCAGCCGCGCGAATCCCGACGATGACGGCCCGACCATCGGTTTCCGCCCGGAAACGATGACCCTTGTGGGGCCGACCCAGACCCATACCCAGCCGCGCGAGACGAACGCCACCATCGACGAGGTCGTCTATTACGGCGACATGACCTATTACGACCTGCGGCTGGATGGCGCGGGGGCCACGGACGGCAAGGCGCGGCCGGTGCGGATTTCCATGCGCAATGTCTTCGGCCGCGACGTACAGGACGTGGGCACGCGCACCCGGCTGGCCTGGTCGCCGGGGTCGCTGGTGCTGTTTCGTTAGGGGCCGGGATGCCCAAGCTGCGATTGGCGAAGGCCATCGCCTTCGCCACGCGATGTCCTTGCCTTCCCGCGCCGCCGGGCCCCGAAGGCCCGGCCAGCGCCCGCCCCGCCCCCAGGCGGGCGCTTACCCGCCCCCCTCGGGTCGGGCGCTGGCCTTTCCGTGGTCATGGGATTGGGCCGTCTTTTGTGGCACCGTCACACAAAGGGCGGGGAAAACGCGATGCGTTTCCTGATCCCGCCTGCAAGCATAAGGGGCGCCCGCTTGCGAAACCCCGGCCGCTTGCCTAGAACGCGCCCTGACTTGGCTGAAAGGGGCGCGTCATGGGCTTTCGCATGGGAATTGTCGGCTTGCCGAATGTGGGCAAATCGACGCTGTTCAACGCGCTGACGAAAACCGCCGCCGCGCAGGCCGCGAATTTTCCCTTCTGCACCATCGAACCGAATGTGGGCGATGTGGCGGTTCCCGATCCGCGCCTGGATACCTTGGCCGGGATCGCTGGCAGCAAGCAGATCATCCCGACGCGCATCACCTTCGTGGACATCGCGGGCCTTGTGAAGGGCGCCAGCAAGGGCGAGGGGTTGGGCAACCAGTTCCTGGCCAATATCCGCGAGGTCGACGCCATCGCCCATGTGCTGCGCTGTTTCGAGGACGGCGACGTGACCCATGTCGAGGGCCGCGTCGATCCCGTCGCCGATGCCGAAACCATCGAGACCGAGCTGATGATCGCCGACCTGGAATCGGTCGAACGCCGCCTTGCCAACATCGCCCGCAAGCTGAAGGGCGGCGACAAGGATGCGGTGGCGCAGGAAAAGCTGCTGAAGGCCGCGCAGGCGGCGCTGGAATCCGGCAAGCCCGCCCGCACCGTGCAGGTCGCCGACGAGGACCGGCGCGCCTGGGAGATGCTGCAACTGCTGACCGCCAAGCCCGTCCTGTTCGTCTGCAATGTCGAGGAGGACAAGGCCGCCACCGGCAACGCCCAGTCCGACCGCGTGGCCGAGATGGCCCGCGCGCAGGGGGCGGGCCATGTGGTGATCTCGGCCCGGATCGAGGAGGAGATCAGCCAGCTTCCCGCCGAGGAAGCCGCGATGTTCCTGGAGGAGATGGGCCTGCACGAGGCCGGTCTGGACCGCCTGATCCGCGAGGGTTACAAGCTGCTGGGCCTGGACACCTATTTCACCGTCGGCCCCAAGGAGGCCCGCGCCTGGACCATCCACAAGGGCACCCTGGCCCCGCAGGCGGCCGGCGTGATCCACGGCGATTTCGAACGCGGCTTCATCCGGGCCGAGACCATCGCCTATGACGATTACGTCGCCTGCAAGGGCGAGGCGGGCGCGCGCGAGGCGGGCAAGTTCCGGATTGAGGGCAAGACCTATGCCGTCAAGGACGGCGACGTGCTGCATTTCCTGTTCAACGCCTGACCGTCAGCGGCCCCACAGGAACCAGGCCGCGAGGGCGGCCAGCAGGATCAGGGCCAGGATGCCGCCGGTGCCGCGCCACCAGGGCGCGCGCTCCAGCGGATCGACCGACAGGGGCGCGACCCCGTGCCCCAGGCTTTCGCGAATCCGCTGCCAGGCGCGGGCCGGGGCCATGACCGGCGTCAGGCCATCGGCGAACCGCGCCAGCCGTTCCTGCCAGTCCGCAAGCCGCGCCCTGTCCTGGGATTCGCCCCCGCGCAGCCCAAGCGCCTGTTCGGCCGCCGCGACGCTGTCGGCATCGTCGGCGGCATGGCCGGCCAGCCGCTCCAACCCCTCGTGCAGGGCGTGGCGCGCCTCATCGGTGGACATGCCCTGGCGGTCGGCAAGCTGGCGATAATCCAGGCCCTCAAGATAGGCGGCGCGCAGCAGGGCCAGCGCATCACCCCCTCCGCCCCCCGCGGGGACCGGGGGCAGGGCCAGCCCGCCGCGGCGCGCCATCGCCCGGTCGCGGGCCTGCACGGCCAGCCAAGCCGTCGGCGACAGCCCGCTGTCCGGGAAACGCGCGGCCTCCTTCCAGATGCCGATATAGACCTGTTCCAGCACCTCCTCGGCCTCTCGGCGGTCCTTCAGGATCGACAGGCACAGCGCGTTCAGCCGGGCCGAGCTGGCCTGATACAGCGCGTCGAAGGCGCGGCGGTCGGCCTTGGCGACGCGCGCGATCAGATCCGACAGCATCCTGTGATGGGCTTCCGGCAATGGCCACGATCCTCTTATGGTTGCGCGGCCAACTTAGCAGCCGTCCCGGCCCCGTCAACGCAGCGGCGGCTTGCGCATGGCGGACTTATGCGCAATCAAGGCAACGATACGATGAAAGGGCCTTGCGATGCTCGACATGAACGCCAAACCGACTGACGAGATCGACCTGCGCGAGGTGTTCGGTCTGGACAGCGACATGAAGGTCAAGGGGTTCGCCGAACGCAGCGACCGGGTGCCCGAGATCGACAGCACCTACAAGTTCGATCCCGACACCACGATGGCGATCCTGGCGGGCTTCGCCTATAACCGCCGGGTGATGATCCAGGGCTATCACGGCACCGGGAAATCCACGCATATCGAGCAGGTGGCGGCGCGGCTGAACTGGCCCTGCGTGCGGGTGAACCTGGACAGCCATGTCAGCCGCATCGACCTGATCGGCAAGGACGCGATCAAGCTGGTGGACGGCAAGCAGGTCACGGTGTTCCACGAAGGCATCCTGCCCTGGGCGCTGCGCAACCCGACCGCCATCGTCTTTGACGAATACGACGCGGGCCGGGCCGACGTGATGTTCGTGATCCAGCGGGTTCTGGAGACCGACGGCAAGCTGACCCTGCTGGACCAGAACGAGGTGATCACGCCCAACCCCTATTTCCGGCTGTTTGCCACCGCCAACACCGTGGGCCTGGGCGATACCACCGGGCTTTATCACGGCACCCAGCAGATCAACCAGGGCCAGATGGACCGCTGGTCGCTGGTCAGCACGCTCAACTATCTGTCCCACGACGCCGAGGCCGCCATCGTGCTGGCCAAGAACCCGACCTACAACACCGAAAAGGGCCGCAAGACCATCAACCAGATGGTGACGCTGGCCGACCTGACGCGGACGGCCTTCATGCAGGGCGATCTGTCCACCGTCATGTCGCCGCGCACGGTCATCACCTGGGCGCAGAACGCGCGGATCTTCGGCGACAATATCGGCTATGCCTTCCGGCTGACCTTCCTGAACAAATGCGACGAACTGGAACGCCAGACCGTCGCCGAATTCTATCAGCGGCTGTTCGACGAGGAACTGCCGGAAAGCGCCGCCGCCAGGGCGAAGTGACGGGCAGGCGGGCCGGATCGGCCCGCCGTCCCGGTCATCAGACCTCTTCCGCCACCGGATAATCCACATAGCCCTTGGGCCCGCTGCCATAGAAGGTCGCCGGATCCGGATGGTTCAGGGCCAGACCGCTGCGCAGGCGGGCGGGCAGGTCGGGCGTGGCGATGAAGTCCTTGCCGAAGGCCACCGCATCCGCGCGGCCCGAGGCGACCAGATCGCGCGCGCTGTCGGGGGTCAGCCTTTCATTGGCGATCACCACGCCGCCGAAGGCCGCCTTGATATCGTCGATCAGGCTGTCAGGCCCCTGATATTCGCGCAGGCAGATGAAGGCGATCTTGCGGGCCGCCATCCCTTTCGCGACATGGGTGAACAACGCGCGGGGATCGCTGTCGCCCATGTCGTGGCTGTCGCCGCGCGGCGACAGGTGCAGGCCCACCCGGTCCGCGCCCCAGACCGGAATGATCGCGTCGGCGATCTGGTTCAGGAAACGCACCCGGTTCTGGATCGATCCGCCATACTGGTCGGTCCGCCTGTTGCTGCCGTCTTGCAGGAACTGGTCGATCAGATAGCCGTTCGCGCCGTGGATCTCGACGCCGTCGAAGCCTGCTTCCTTGGCGCGGATCGCGGCCTGCCGATAGGCGTCGACGATGCCGGGGATTTCGTCGGCGTCCAGGGCGCGCGGCGTTTCGTAGTCCTTTTTCGGGCGCAGCAGGCTGACATGCCCGGCGGGGCGGACGGCACTGGGCGCGACGGGGGTTTCGCCGTTCAGAAAGACCGGGTCGGAAATCCGCCCGACATGCCATAGTTGCAGAAAGATCAGCCCGCCCGCGTCATGGACGGCCTTCGTGACCAGCTTCCAGCCTTCCATCTGCGCATCGTTCCAGATGCCCGGCGTGTCGGCATAGCCCACGCCCATCGGGGTGACGCTGGTCGCCTCGGACAGGATCAGCCCGGCGCCGGCGCGCTGCGCGTAATACTCGGCCATCAGCGCATTCGGCACGCGCGCGGTCCCGGCGCGGCTGCGGGTCAGCGGGGCCATGACGATGCGGTTCTTCAGCGTCAGCGGCCCGATTTGCAGGGGATCGAAAAGGGTCGGCATGAAAAGCGTCCTTCCTTGGTCTATCGCCTGCACCTGTGCGCGGGCAGCGATGCTGTCAACCGCGCGCCCGGCAATTTTTTCTTTGTCCCGCGCAAGGCGGGCTTGCGCCCTGGGGCTTGGCGCAGGCGCGGCGGGCGGCTAGAACGAGTCCCCGGCCAAGGAGGATCGCATGGACACAGCCGCCCGCATCGCCCGCACCATCGCCGCCGAAATCGGCGCCTCGACCAGCCAGGTGACGGCGGCGGCGGACCTGCTGGACGGGGGCGCGACGGTCCCCTTTGTCGCGCGCTATCGGAAAGAGGCGACGGGCGGTCTGGACGACACGCAGCTGCGCACGCTGTCCGACCGGCTGGCCTATCTGCGCGACAGGGAATCGCGGCGGGCGGCGATCCTGTCGTCCATCCGGGACCAGGGGAAGCTGACCGACGACCTGGCCCGCGCGATTGCCGGGGCCGAGACCAAGGCCGCGCTGGAGGACATCTATCTGCCCTTCAAGCCCAAGCGCCGCACCAAGGCGATGATCGCGCGCGAAAACGGGTTGGAGCCGCTGCTGCGCGCGATCCAGGACGACCGGGCCGCCGATCCCGCCGTGCTGGCGGCGGGCTTTGTCTCGGACGCGGTGTCCGATACCAAAGCCGCTCTGGACGGCGCGCGCGACATCCTGGTCGAGGAACTGTCGGAAAACGCCGCCCTGCTGGGATCGCTGCGCGATTTCATGCGGGCCGAGGCCTTCATCGCCGCCAGGCTGATCGCGGGCAAGGACCAGGCGGGCGCCAAGTTCAGTGACTATTTCGACCACCGCGAGAAATGGTCGGCCATCCCGGCCCATCGCGCCCTGGCGGTCCTGCGCGCCGCCAAGGAGGAGATCGTCACCATCGACATCGCGCCCGACCCCGAGACCGGCGCCCGGCGTGCCGAAGGGATCGTCGCGCGGGCCATCGGGCCCCTGGGCGACCAGCCGGGCGACAGATGGCTGCGGCAGGTGGCGGGCTGGACCTGGCGGGTCAGGCTGTCGAACACCATGTATATCGACCTGATGTCCGAGTTGCGCAAACGCGCCCATGACGAGGCGATCCGCGTCTTCGGCCGCAACCTGCGCGACCTGCTGCTGGCCGCGCCCGCCGGGTCGCGCGTGACGCTGGGCGTCGATCCGGGGATCCGCACCGGCTGCAAGATCGCGGTGGTCGATGCCACCGGCAAGCTGCTGGACACCGCGACGATCTATCCCTTCCAGCCGAAAAACGACCTGCGCGGGTCCGAAGCCGTGCTGCTGGCGCTGATCGCGAAGCACGGCGTGGACCTGATCGCCATCGGCAACGGCACCGCCAGCCGGGAAACCGAACGGCTGGTGGCCGAGGTGCTGAAGCGCCTGCCCAAGGGCGCCCGCGTGCCGACCAAGGTGGTGGTCAGCGAGGCCGGGGCCTCGGTCTATTCGGCGTCGGAACTGGCCGCGAAAGAGTTTCCGCAACTTGACGTGTCGCTGCGCGGCGCGGTCTCGATCGCGCGGCGCTTGCAGGATCCGCTGGCCGAACTGGTCAAGGTGCCGCCGGAATCCATCGGCGTCGGGCAGTATCAGCACGACGTGGACCAGCGGCAACTGGCACGGACGCTGGAAGCCGTGGTCGAGGATGCGGTGAACGCGGTTGGGGTGGACCTGAACATGGCCTCGGCCCCGCTTCTGGCCCATGTCGCGGGGCTGGGGCCGTCGCTGGCCCAGAACATCGTCGCCTGGCGCGATCAGAACGGCGCCTTCCCGTCGCGCGCGGCGCTGAAGAAGGTGGCGGGCCTTGGCCCGCGCGCCTTCGAGCAATGCGCGGGCTTCCTGCGCATCCGGGGCGGTAAGGAGCCGCTGGACGCCTCGGCCGTCCACCCCGAGGCTTACGGCGTGGCGCGCAAGATCGTCGCCACCTGCGGACGCGACATCCGCGCGATCCTGGGCGACGGGGCGGCGCTGAAATCCGTCCGCGCGGAACAGTTCGTAGACGAGCATTTCGGCCTGCCCACCATCCGCGACATCCTGTCGGAACTGGAAAAGCCCGGCCGCGACCCGCGCCCCGGCTTCGTCACCGCCAGCTTCGCCGAAGGGGTCGAGACGATCACCGACCTGAAGCCCGGCATGGTCCTGGAAGGCACCGTCACCAATGTCGCGGCCTTCGGGGCCTTCGTGGATATCGGCGTCCATCAGGACGGGCTGGTCCATGTCAGCCAGCTTGCCAACCGCTTCGTCAAGGATCCGAACGAGGTGGTGAAGGTCGGCGATGTCGTCCGCGTCCGCGTGACCGAAATCGACGTGCCCCGCAAGCGCATCGGTCTGACCATGCGCAGCGACGCCGATGCCGCGAAGCCCGTGCCGAAGGCCCAGGGCAAGGCAGGGCCGGGATCCGCCGTCTCTGCCCCGAAAAGCAGCAGTCCGGGCGGATTCGGCGCCGCCTTGGCCGAGGCGATGCGGCGCAAATAGGCGATCTTTCCGCCGGCACGGATCCGATGCGGCGCGGCCATCGTTCGGTGCGGTGGCAACAGGGCGGATGCGATGCGAATCAGGATCGAGGTCGAGCTTCACTACACCTTCACCACCCCCAGCCCGGCGATCCTGGCGGTCGAGGCCGCCGGGGCCTTCGGCCAGGAAATCAGCAATGCGGCCATCGACTTCGGCCCCGTCGAACACCTGGCCCGCGTTCCGGGCGAAGAAGGGATCGGCGAAAAGATCATCATCCGCACGGCCGAGGATCTGCGCTGCATCTATTCCGCCGATGTGATCGTGACGCGGCCCTGCCCGGTCTTCGAACGCATGTCTGCGGCCGATGTGGACGAGATGCCGGGCGACGCGCTGCGCTATCTGCTGTCGTCGCGATACTGCCAGGCGGAACGCTTCGTGCCCTTCGCGCGGCAGCGATTCGGCGACAGGCAGGGCGGGGCCAAGATCCTGGCGATCCGGGACTGGATCGAACAGCGGCTGGATTATGTGTCCGGCGTCAGCGATTCGAACACCACGGCGGCCGACACCTTTCTGGAACGGCGCGGCGTCTGCCGCGATTACGCCCATCTGATGATCGCGCTGTGCCGCGCCGCCCAGATCCCCGCCCGCATCGCCAGCGTCTTCGCGCCGGGGGTCGAGCCGCCGGATTTCCACGCCGTCGCCGAGGTCTATCTGGACGGCACCTGGCACCTGATCGACCCGACCGGCATGGCCACCGCCGACCAGATGGCGCTGATCGCCGTGGGCCGCGACGCGGTGGATGTGGCGTTCCTCACGACCTTCGCCGGGACGGAACTGCTGACGCAGACGGTCAATGTGACCGAGGCCCGGCGAGGTTGACCGGCGCGCCCTTCCGGCGCAGGCTTTGCCTTGACGGTCGGGGGGCGGACGGTCTATATCGGAAATGAACGTTCGTTCAATAAATCGCGAGGGGGTTTGCCGATGTTCACGCGGGGGATGGAATTCGATCTGGGCGAGGATGTGAACGCCCTGCGCGACATGGTGCATCGCTGGGCGCAGGACCGCGTGAAGCCTATCGCGGCCGAGGTCGACCGGACCAACGCCTTCCCGAACGAATTGTGGACCGAGATGGGCGATCTGGGCCTTCTGGGCATCACCGTCCCCGAGGAGTTCGGTGGCGCGGGCATGGGCTATCTGGCCCATGTGGTCGCGACCGAGGAGATCGCGCGGGCCAGCGCCTCGGTCAGCCTGTCCTATGGCGCGCATTCGAACCTGTGCGTGAACCAGATCAAGCTGAACGGCACCGACGAACAGCGCCGCAAATACCTGCCCGACCTGTGTTCCGGCAAGGCCGTGGGGGCCTTGGCCATGTCCGAGGAGGGCGCGGGCAGCGATGTCGTCGGCATGAAGCTGCGGGCGGACAAGAAGAACGACCGCTTTGTTCTGAACGGCAACAAATACTGGATCACCAACGCCCCCGATGCGCAGACCCTGGTCGTCTATGCCAAGACCGACCCCGAGGCGGGCAGCAAGGGCATCACCGCCTTTATCGTCGAACGCGGCATGGCGGGGTTCAGCACCTCGCCCCATTTCGACAAGCTGGGGATGCGGGGGTCGAACACGGGCGAGCTGATCTTCGAAAACTGCGAGATTCCGTTCGAGAATGTCCTGGGTCAGGAAGGCCGGGGCGTGCGCGTGCTGATGTCGGGGCTGGATTACGAACGTCTGGTGCTGTCGGGCATCGGCACCGGCATCATGGCCGCCTGCCTGGACGAGGTGATGCCCTATATCCGCGACCGCAGGCAGTTCGGCCAGCCGATCGGGAATTTCCAGTTGATGCAGGCCAAGATCGCCGACATGTATGTCGCGCTGAATACCGCCCGCGCCTATGTCTACGAGGTCGCGCGCGCCTGCGACGCGGGCAAGGTGACGCGGCAGGACGCGGCGGGGGCGGTGCTTTACGCCAGCGAACAGGCGATGGTGCAGGCCCATCAGGCGGTGCAGGCGCTTGGCGGGGCGGGCTTCCTGAACGACAGCGTGGTCAGCCGGCTGTTCCGCGACGCCAAGCTGATGGAGATCGGCGCGGGCACCAGCGAAATCCGCCGGATGCTGATCGGGCGCGAACTGATGGGGCTGGTCTGATGCGGCCCTGGCTGGCGGCGGCGGCCTTGGCGGCATCGCCCGCCTGGGCGCAGGACGAACCCGAATGGCCGCCCTTCGACGCCGCGCCGATCGACGCCTGCCTGGAGGGCGCGGCCCGGAAGGCCGGTCCTGACGGCGATGCGGATTTTGCCGCCTGCATCGGCGCGGCCTCGGGCCCCTGCATGGACAGTCCCCAGGGATACACCACCGTCGCCATGTCCTATTGCCTGTCCAAGGAACTGGCCGTCTGGGACAGGAAGCTGAACGACAGCTATGCCCGCGTGCTGGACGCCGCCCGGACCACCGATGCCGAGATGACGGAACTGGGATCGGCCGCCGAAAAGCAGGAACCGCTGCTGCGCCAGATGCAGCGCGACTGGATCGCCTTTCACGATTCGGCCTGTGCCTACGAGGGCAGCCGCTGGGGCGGCGGCACCGGCGCCGGTCCGGCGGGTGTCGATTGCGCCATGCAACTGACCGCGCAGCAATATTTCCGCCTGCGCGCCTGGGAGCCGGAACAATAAGGGGGAAGCCAATGCGCATCGCAACGCTTGCATCGATCCTCGCGGCGACCGCGCTGCCGGCGCCCGCCCCGGCCCAGGCAGAGCCGACCCTGCCGCCCGGCGTGGTCGAGGCCTGCTTTGCCGATACGCCGCGCGGCCGGATCGACCCCGATTGCATCGGCGCGGCCGCGAACCAGTGCCAGGAGGCGCCGGGAGGCAGCGGCACCATCGGGATCGGCGGATGCCTGTCGGCTGAACACGATGCCTGGGACCGGCTGCTGAACGAGGAATGGAACCAGGTCCGTGGCGTCTTCAAGGATGACCAGACCGCCTCGGACAGCCTGCTCAAGGCGCAGCGGGCCTGGATCGCCTGGCGCGACGCGGAATGCGATTTTCAGTATGACCGCTATGGCGGCGGCTCCATGCGCTCCATCGCGGGGACGGGCTGCCGGATGACGGCGACGGCACGCCGCACATTCGAATTGCGGGACATGCGGGAATGGTAAGGGCGCGCCGCGAATCCGGGGACGGGCGCCCTTTCCGGCTGTCAGAACTTCATCACATAGCTGACGCCCGCGACCACCGGGTCGACCTCGACCGTGCCGATATCGGCGCCGTCCAGCGTCACATCGGCGTCGATGTCGATCCAGCGAAGGTCCGCGCGCAGGGCCGAGCGGTCGTTGATCCAGTAATCCGCACCCAGATGCGCGGCCAGGCCCCAACTGTTCTTGACGCGCAGGTCGGATCCGGCCAGCGGCCCCTCGGCCTCGGCGTCATAGAAGCCGGTGAAGTTCACGCCGATTCCGACAAAGGGCTTCAACTGCGGCGTGGCGTCGAAATGGTATTGCAGCGAGACGACCGGGGGCAGGTGCTTCACGGTGCCGATCCGCGCGCCATTCGAATCGATCGAGTGCTTGAAGGGCAGCGCCGCCAGCAGCTCGACCCCGATATTGTCGCGGAAGAAATATTCCGCCGTGATCGTCGGACGCGTGCCGTCGCCGATGCTGACCGGAACGGTGCCCCCCGCCAGCGAGCCGTTGTCGGACTTGGGGTTCACATTATGGATGCCCAGACCGACGGTCAGGTCGCCCGCCTGTTGCGCAGCCGCCGGGGACAGGACAGCCAACGCGGCTGCAACGGCAAGACACAGGGTTTTCATCACACGACTCCTTCAAAGGTTACAGGTCGCGGCATGGATCCGGTGTGGCGCCGAAAACATGATCTGGATCAAATCACTGTGAACAAAAGCTCGGCTGCGGCAAAGCGCCGCGCCCCTGTCGGGAAAGCCTGCCCATGAAGCTGACATCCTCCGCCCTGACCACATCGGACAGCTTTCGCGCCAATCGTCAGGCCCATCTGGCGCTGATCGAGGTCGCGCGGCAGGCGGCGCTGGCCGCAGCCGCCGGGGGCGGCCCCCGCGCGATGGAGCGCCATACCAGCCGCGGCAAGATGCCCCCGCGCGAACGGGTGGCGAACCTGCTGGATCCCGGCAGCCCGTTTCTCGAAATCGGCGCCACCGCCGCGCATGGCCTGTACGAGGACGCGGCGCCCGGCGCGGGGGTGATCGCGGGCGTGGGCCGGGTCCACGGCCAGGACGTGATGGTCGTCGCCAACGACGCCACCGTGAAGGGCGGCACCTATTACCCGCTATCGGTGAAAAAGCACCTGCGCGCGCAGGAGATCGCCCAGGAATGCCATCTGCCCTGCGTCTATCTGGTCGATTCGGGCGGCGCCAACCTGCCCAACCAGGACGAGGTCTTTCCCGACCGCGACCATTTCGGCCGCATCTTCTACAACCAGGCGCAGATGAGCGCCAAGGGCATCCCGCAGATCGCCGTGGTGATGGGTTCCTGCACGGCGGGCGGCGCCTATGTCCCGGCCATGTCCGACGTGACGATCATCGTGCGCGACCAGGGAACCATCTTCCTGGCCGGTCCGCCGCTGGTGAAGGCCGCGACCGGAGAGGTCGTGACCGCCGAGGATCTGGGCGGCGGCGACGTTCACACCCGCCTGTCCGGCGTGGCCGATTACCTGGCCGAGGATGACGCCCATGCCCTGGCCATGGCCCGCCGCGCCATCGCCAACCTGAACCGCCGGATGCCCGACACGGTGGCCTGGCAAACGCCCGAACCCCCGGCCCATGACCCCGAGGAGATCCTGGGCGTCGTCCCCGCCGACCTGCGCACCCCCTATGACATCCGCGAGGTGATCGCCCGCGTGGTGGACGGCTCGCGCTTCGACGAATTCAAGGCCCGCTTCGGCGAAACGCTGGTCACGGGCTTCGCCCATGTCGAGGGCTGCCCGGTCGGCATCGTCGCCAATAACGGCGTGCTGTTTTCCGAGGCCGCGCAGAAGGGCGCGCATTTCATCGAACTGTGTTCGCAGCGGTCCATCCCGCTGGTGTTCCTGCAAAACATCACCGGCTTCATGGTCGGGCGCAAATACGAAAACGAAGGCATCGCCCGGCACGGCGCCAAGATGGTGACGGCGGTGGCGACCACGAATGTCCCGAAGATCACCATGCTGGTCGGCGGCAGCTTCGGCGCGGGCAATTACGGCATGGCGGGCCGCGCCTATTCGCCGCGCTTCCTCTGGACCTGGCCCAACTCGCGCATCAGCGTGATGGGCGGCGAACAGGCGGCGGGGGTGCTGGCGACCGTGCGACGCGACGGCATCGAACGCGCCGGCGGCACCTGGACGGCCGAGGACGAGGCCGAATTCAAGCGCCCCACCATCGAGATGTTCGACCGCCAGTCCCACCCGCTCTACGCCTCGGCGCGGCTCTGGGACGACGGCATCATCGACCCCCGCAAGACCCGCGAGGTGCTGGCCCTGTCCCTGCGCGCCAGCCTGAACGCCCCCATTAAGCCGACGCGCTTCGGCCTGTTCCGAATGTAGGGCGCGGACATGCCTCTTTTGCCTTGGTCCAAATATCCCGCGGGGGTCCGGGGGCGCGAAGCCCCCGGCTTGGCCCGCCCCATCCAGGTGCCGCCATGTTCCAGAAAATCCTGATCGCCAACCGGGGCGAGATCGCCTGCCGCGTCATCGACACCGCCCGCAGGCTGGGGGTGCGCACGGTGGCGGTCTTTTCCGACGCCGACCGCGCCGCCCGCCATGTGGCCATGGCCGACGAGGCGGTCCATATCGGCGGGCCCGCGCCCAAGGACAGCTATCTGCGCGGCGATGCGATCATTCAGGCGGCGCTGGATACCGGCGCGCAGGCGATCCATCCGGGCTATGGCTTCCTGTCGGAAAACCCCGATTTCGTCGATGCGGTGACGGCGGCGGGGCTGGTCTTCATCGGTCCCTCGGCCCAGGCGATCCGCGCCATGGGGCTGAAGGACGCCGCCAAGGCGCTGATGGCCAAGGCAGGCGTGCCGGTCGTCCCCGGCTATCACGGCGAAAACCAGGATCCCGCGCATCTAAAGGCGCAGGCGGGCCAAGTCGGCTATCCGGTGCTGATCAAGGCCGTGGCGGGCGGCGGCGGCAAGGGGATGCGGCTGGTGGAACGCCCGCAGGACTTCGCCGCCGCCCTGCAATCGGCGCAGGGCGAGGCCGCGACCGCCTTCGGCAACCCCGCCGTGCTGATCGAGAAATACATCCAGCGCCCCCGCCATATCGAGGTTCAGGTCTTCGGCGACGGCACCCGCGCGGTTCACCTGTTCGAACGCGACTGTTCGCTGCAACGCCGCCACCAGAAGGTGATCGAGGAAGCCCCCGCCCCCGGCATGACCCCGGAAATGCGCGCCGCGATGGGCGGGGCCGCCGTCCGCGCGGCCGAGGCCATCGGTTACAGCGGCGCGGGCACCATCGAATTCATCGTGGACGGCAGCGGGGGCCTGCGCCCCGACGGCTTCTGGTTCATGGAGATGAACACCCGCCTGCAAGTCGAACATCCCGTGACCGAGGCGATCACCGGCATCGATCTGGTCGAATGGCAGTTGCGCGTCGCCTCGGGCGAGCCGCTGCCCGCGCGTCAGGAAGACCTGTCGATCGACGGCCACGCCTTCGAGGCGCGCCTGTATGCCGAGGATGTGCCCGCGGGCTTCCTGCCCGCCACCGGCCGTCTGGCGCATCTGCGTTTCCCCGATGGCGCGCGGATCGAGACCGGCGTCCGGCAGGGCGACACGATCAGCCCCTGGTATGACCCGATGATCGCCAAACTCGTGACCTGGGGTCCGACCCGCGCCATCGCGCTCCGCGCCCTGGAAGCGGCCCTGGCGGATACCGAAGTCGCGGGATCGGTGACGAACCTGGATTTCCTGATCGCCTTGACGCGCCATGACGGGTTCCGCGCGGGTGACGTCGATACGGGCCTGATCGGCCGCGATCTGGATGCGCTTGTGGCGGCCTCCGAACCCCAGCCTGCCGCCCGCGCCCTGGCCGTCATCGGCCTGGCGGGCTTGGCCGACCCGCAGGTCAGGGGGGGCACGACCCTGTGGCAGCCCCTGCGCCGCACCATCGCATGGCAGGACGGAGAGGCCGTGCTGGAGGTGCTCGGCCCCGGCGCGGCGCGCGTCACGCTGGACGGCCGGCCGCATGAGGTGCGTTGGCAGGGCGACCGCTGGTGGGTCGACGGCAGCCTGTGCCGCCACCGCGTCACCGCCCATGACAGCGGCGTCAGCGTTTTCGGCGCGGGCAGCCTGCATCTGCTGCCGCTGGATCCCCTGGACCGGCAGGCGGATGCCGGGGCAGGGGCGGCGCTGACCCTCTCGCCCATGCCGGGCTTGGTGAAATCGGTCCATGTCGCGGCGGGCCAGTCGGTCAAGGCGGGCGACCGGCTGGCGGTGCTGGAGGCGATGAAGATGGAACACAGCCTGACCGCCGCCCGCGACGGCGTGGTGGCCGAGGTTCTGGCAAGCGCGGGCGATCAGGTCGAGGCCGGCGCCCCCCTGATCCGGCTGGAGGACGAGGATGCCTGACAGACCGCCCGAACCCATCCCCACCGAGGCGCCGCCGCCTGTGCAAGGCGGTCCGGTCAAGGACGACAAGGGCGAGATCATCCTCTGGCACGTCCCCCTGTCGCGGTCGATGCGCATCCTGTGGCTGCTCAATGAACTTGAACTGCCCTTCACCCTGCGCGTGATGGATCTGCGCGGCAAGGACATGCGCGCCGCCGAATATGCCGCCATCCATCCGGTGGGTCGCGCCCCCGCCTTGCAGATCGACGGCAACGTGATCCACGAATCCGGCGCCATGGTCGAATACCTGTGCGAAACGCGCGGTCCGCAGCTGTGGCGCGCGCCGGGGGCCGAGGGGCGGCTGGGCTGGCTCGACTGGCTGCATTTTGCCGAAACCATCGGCCAGCACATCGCCAACCTGACGCAAAGCCACCTGATGCTGCGCGATCCGGCGACCCGATCCCTGACCGTGATGAAACTGGAGACCGCGCGGCTGGCGCGCGCGCTGCGGCTGGTGGAACAGGCGGTCGAGGGCCAGGACTGGCTGATGGGGCAGGGATTCTCGGGCGTGGATTGCGCCGTCGGCTGGTCGGTCTGGACGGCGGGCCGCTTTGTCCGCCTGTCGCCCGCGCTGCAAGCCTATGCCGACCGCTGCACCGCGCGCCCCGCCTTCCGCCGCGCGCTGCCGCAGGAAGACGAGCCGCAGCTTTACGAACGTGATTTCTATGAGCTTCCCGATGCCTGACACCGTCGAAATCTTCGAAATGGGGCCGCGCGACGGCTTGCAGAACGAAAAACGCCTGATCCCGGCGGCGGACAAGATCGCCCTGGTCGATCTGCTGTCGGAGGCGGGTTTCCGGCGGATCGAGGTCACCAGCTTCGTCAGCCCGAAATGGGTGCCGCAGATGGCCGACGCCGCGCAGGTCATGGCGGGCATCACCCGCGCGCCGGGCGTCCGCTATGCGGTGCTGACGCCGAACATCAAGGGCTATGAGGGCGCGAAGGCCGCGCGCGCCGGCGAGGTGGCGATCTTCGCCAGCGCGTCCGAAGGCTTCAGCCGCGCCAACCTGAACGCCACCATCGCCGAAAGTCTGGAACGGCTGGCCCCGGTCGCGGCGGCGGCGCGGGCCGACGGCATTCCGGTGCGCGGCTATGTCAGCGTGGTGACGGACTGCCCCTTCGACGGGCCGACCCCGCCCGCCAGCGTCGCCGGCGTGGCCGCCGCGTTGCGCGACATGGGCTGCTATGAGATCAGCCTGGGCGACACGATCGGGCAGGGACGGCCCGAGACGATCGACGCCATGCTGGCCGCCGTGCTGGACGAACTGCCCGCCGATCGCCTTGCGGGGCATTACCACGACACGGCGGGCCGGGCCTTGCGGAATATCGACGCCAGCATGGCGCGGGGCCTGCGGGTCTTCGACGCCGCCGTGGGCGGGCTGGGCGGCTGCCCCTATGCGCCGGGCGCGGCGGGCAATGTCGCCACGGAAAAGGTCGCGGCGCATCTGGCGGCGCGGGGATATGCGCATGGGCTGGACATGGCGGTGATCGACCAAGCCGCCGCCTTTGCGCGCAGCTTGAGGGGGGCGGACCATGCCTGAGACGATCCGCATCGACATTGACCCGCGCGGCGTGGCGACCCTGTGGCTGGCCCGGCCCGACAAGCACAACGCCTTGTCGCAAGCGATGATGGAGGAGCTGACCGAAGCGGCGGCGCAGCTTGGTGCCGACCCTGCGGTGCGGGTGGTGGTGCTGGCGGGTGAGGGCGCGAGCTTCTGCGCGGGCGGCGATCTGGCCTGGATGCGCGCGCAGATGGAGGCCGATGCCGAGACCCGGCGGGCGGGCGCGCGGACCCTCGCCGGGATGCTGTCGGCGCTGAACCTGCTGCCGAAGCCGCTGATCGCCCGCGTCCACGGCAATGCCTTCGGCGGCGGCGTCGGCATGATGGCGGTGGCCGACATCGCCATCGCGGCCGACACAGCGCGCTTCGGGCTGACCGAGGTGAAGCTGGGCCTGATCCCCGCCACCATCGGCCCCTATGTCCTGGCTCGGATGGGCGAGGACAAGGCGCGGCGGGTGTTCTTCTCGGCCCGGCTGTTCGGCGCGGACGAGGCGGTGGCGCTGAACCTTGCCGCCCGCGCGGTCGCCCCCGGCGATCTGGACGCGGCGGTGGAGGCCGAGGTCGCGCCCTTCCTGCTGGCCGCCCCCGGCGCGGTGGCTGCGGCCAAGGCGCAATGTCGCGCCCTTGGCCCGCGCATCGACGCCGCCGTGATCGAGGACAGCATCGACCGGCTGGTCGCCGTCTGGGAAGGCGACGAGGCCCCGGACGGCATCGCGGCCTTCTTCGACAAGCGCAAGCCGCGCTGGCAGGTCTGACCCGCTTCCGCTATG
The DNA here is from genome assembly GCF_029027965.1 of Paracoccus sp. S3-43. NCBI lineage: Bacteria > Pseudomonadati > Pseudomonadota > Alphaproteobacteria > Rhodobacterales > Paracoccaceae > Paracoccus > Paracoccus qomolangmaensis. The sequence continues at coordinate 1,072,554 of NZ_CP119082.1, forward strand.
GCGGACCCGGAAGAAAGGGGGCGTCATGGAAGTCAGGATACTGGATCCGCGGATTCGCGAATGGGGGATCCCCGATTACCAGACGGCGGGATCGGCGGCGGTGGATCTGTTCGCCTGCGTCGACGCCCCGCTGGACATCGCGCCGCAGGCGCCCGCCGTGCTGATCAGCGCCGGGATCGCGCTGTCTTTCGGCGATTTCTCCTTTGCCGGGCTGATCCTTCCCCGGTCGGGGCAGGGGCACAGGCGGGGGCTGGTGCTGGGCAATTCGACCGGGCTGATCGACCCCGATTATACCGGCGAAATCCTCATCAGCACCTGGAACCGCAATCCCGCAGGTTCGCCGCCGATCACCGTCCGGCCGGGCGAGAGGATCGCGCAGATGATCTTCGTCCCGGTCCTGCGGCCCGCCTTCACGGTCGTGGACGGATTCAGCCGGGAAACGGCGCGGGCGGCGGGCGGCTTCGGCTCGACCGGGGCGTGATCGGGTGACGGGGGTCTGGCTGCTGGCGGCGATTGCCGCAGGGGGCTGGGTCTTCGGCCTGCCGCGCCGCTGGCTGCTGGCGGCGCTGGCGCTGGTCTGGGCTGGGATCGTGCTGTCGCATCTGGCCGGGATCGGCCTGTTCGGCGGATCGGCGCGCGGCTGGCTGGTCGCGGGCGGGCTGGCAGCGCTGATCCTGGCCTATCGCGCGGGGCTGGGCTGGCTGCGGTCGCGCGCGCTGCCGGTTGACCGACCCGCGCCACCACCACCTGCCCTCACGCCATCTGCGCCCACGCCGCCTGTCCCCACGCCATCTGCGGTCAGCGATGCCGAACTGGACCGCTATGCCCGCCATCTGGTGCTGCGAGAGATCGGCGGGCCGGGCCAGATGCGCCTGCGCGACGCGCGGGTGCTGGTGGTGGGCGCGGGGGGGCTGGGGGCGCCGGTCTGCCTGTATCTCGCGGCGGCGGGCGTGGGGCGGATCACGGTGGCCGATGACGACACGGTTGGCCTGTCCAATCTGCAACGCCAGGTGATCTTTCGCAGCGACCAGCTGGGGCAGGGCAAGGCACAGGCCGCCACGGCCGCGATGCGCGCCCTGAACCCGCATGTGCAGGCGACACCCCTGCCGCGCCGGATCACGGCCGAGGATGCGGATCTGGTCGCCGGGCACGATCTGGTCCTGGACGGCACCGACAGCTTTGCCGCGCGCGATGCGATCAACCGCGCTTGCGTCGCCGCCCGCGTGCCGCTGATCGCCGGGGCCATCGCGCAATGGGAAGGGCAGGTGACGATGTACGACCCGGCGCGCGGCGGCCCGTGCCTGGCCTGCCTGTTCCCCACCGCGCCCGCGCCGGGCCTCGCCCCGCCCTGCGCCGAGGCGGGGGTGATCGGCCCCCTGCCGGGCGTCGTCGGCAGCCTGATGGCGATGGAGGCGATCAAGCACCTGACCGGCGCCGGGCAGGGCTTGCGCGGGCGGATGCTGATCTTCGACGGGCTTTACGGCGAAAGCCGGATGATCGGCACGGCGCGGCGCGCGGATTGCCCGGTCTGCGGATCGGCTCTGGAACGCGGCGCCGCCGCCCCTTAGGTTGTGTCGACCAAGGAGGCGCCATGAACCCCGAACTGACCCGCTGGACCGGCCCCGAGGGGCTGCCGCGTTTCGACCTGATCGCGGACGGCGATTTCGCCCCCGCCTTCGACCGTGAACTGGCCGCCGCCGAAGCCGCGATGGAGGCGATCGCCGCCAATCCCGAACCGCCCGGCTTTGCCAATACCGTCGCCGCGATGGAGGTGGCCGAGGACGGGCTCAACCGCGTGCTCTCGATCTTCTACACGCTGGCGAATGTCGATTCGAACCCGGCGAGAGAGGCGCTGCAACGCGACTTCGCCCCGCGCCTTGCCGCCTATAACAGCAAGACCGGGATGGATCCGCGCCTTTATGCCCGCGTCAAGGCGGTGGCGGCGACGGCCGACCAACTGCCGCCCGAGGACCGGCGCATCACCGAGCTGGCCCTGCGCGGCCTGACCCGGTCCGGCGCGGGGCTGGAAGGTGCCGCGCGCGACCGCATGGCCGAGATCCGCGCCCGCATGGCGGTGCTGACCACGCGGTTTTCCCAGAACGTGCTGGCCGACGAACGCGACTATGTGTTGCCGGTCCCCGACGACCGGCTGGCGGGCCTGCCCGACTGGCTGATCGGATCCATGCGCGCGGCGGCCGGGGCGCGCGGGATGAACGGGCAGATCGTGACGCTGAACCGCTCTCTGATCGTGCCCTTCCTGGAACATGCCGGCGACCGGGCGCTGCGCGAGGTGGCGTTCCGGGCCTGGACCGCGCGCGGGTCGGGGCAGGGGGCGGGCGGGTCTGCGACCGACACGCTGCCCCTGGTGGCCGAGATCCTGGCGCTGCGCCACGAACGCGCCCGGCTGCTGGGATATGCCGATTTCGCCGCCTACAAGCTGGAACCCGAAATGGCGGGCAGCGCCGACCGCGTGGCCGAATTGCTGAGCCAGGTCTGGGAGCCCGCTCGCGCCCGCGCGGCGGCGGACGAGGCCCGGCTGACCGCCATGCTGCGCGACGACGGCGTGAACGGCGCCCTGGAACCCTGGGACTGGCGGCATTACGCCGAACGGCTGCGGCGGCAGGATCACGATTTCGACGCCGACCAGATCAAGCCCTATCTGACGCTGGAGGCGATGCTGGGGGCGATGATGGATGTCGCGCACCGCCTGTTTCGGCTGGAGTTCCAGCCCGTCGAGGCGCCGCTCTGGTCGCCCGACGCCCGCGCCTGGCGGATCACCCGCGACGGCAGGCTGATGGCGATCTTCGTGGGCGATTACTTCGCCCGACCCTCGAAACGGTCGGGGGCGTGGTGTTCGTCGCTGCAAGTCCAGCACAAGATCGGCGCGGGCCAGCGGCCCATCGTGGTCAATGTCTGCAACTTCACCCCGCCGGAACAGCCCGGCGCGCCCGCCTTCCTGTCCTGGGACGACGCGCGCACGCTGTTCCACGAATTCGGCCATGCCACGCATCATATCCTGTCGGACGTGACCTGGCCGTCGATCTCGGGCACGTCGGTCGCGCAGGATTTCGTCGAACTGCCCAGCCAGCTTTACGAACACTGGCTGGAACAGCCCGCCGTGCTGGACGCCCATGCGCGGCATTACCGGACCGGGGAACCGCTGCCCGCCGATCTGCGCGACCGGCTGCTGGCGGCGGGCAAGGCGGATGCCGGCTTTTCCACGACCGAATATCTGGAAAGCGCGCTTGTCGACCTGGCCTTCCACCGGGGCGATCCGCCCGCCGATCCGCTGGCCGCCCAGGGCCGGGTTCTGGCGGATCTGGACGCGCCCGCCGCGATCCCGATGCGCCACGCCACGCCGCATTTCAGCCATGTCTTCAGCGGCGACAGCTATGCCAGCGGATATTACAGCTATATGTGGTCCGAGGTGATGGACGCCGACGCCTTCGCCGCCTTCCAGGAAACCGGCGACATCTTCGACCCGGCGACCGCGCGGCGGCTGGAGGAGACGATCCTGTCGCGCGGCGGCTCGGCCCCGGCGGATCAACTGTGGCTGGCCTTCCGCCAGCGGATGCCGGGGGTGGACGCCCTGCTGCGCGGACGCGGGCTGGCCTAGTCCCGCACCTCGTCCGGGTCCACGCCCCAGATCGAGGTCTTGGGCACCCAGCCCCGCTGCCCGCCGCCGGAAATGCGGCACCAGCCGGGGTTGCATTCGCCCAGCCGGACGATGGCGCCCATTTCCGCGCGCGCGACGATGTCGGCGTCCGGGTTGGGGCGGCTGCGCAGTTCCACCATGTCCTGCGTCACAAGCGCGGTGCGCACGCCCGACAGCAGCGCATAATGGATCCAGCCGCCCGCGCCGTCCTTGTCCTCGACCCGGCGCCAGTGGCCGAACTCGGCGACGACCCGCAGCGGCATCCCGGCATGGCGGAACACCCAGTCGATGCGGTGCGACAGGCTGGGACCGCGCCGGGCATTGCCCTCGGACCCCTTCAGGCTGACATAGCGGGGGACGGGCAGGTTCGTGACCGGGCCGCGCGTCACCCCGCCGCCTTCGTCCTGGACGCGGAGGATCCGCGCATCCGCCGATTGCGGCACGGCCTGCGACTGGGCCAGCGCCAGACCCACCGATGCCGCCACGATCGCCGCCCCGCCACACAATAGCGTCCGTATCCGCATGTTCCGTCCGTTCCCGCCGACCGCCTTGCAGCGGCCCTTTCTGCCCATTGCCGGGGCCGCGCGGCGTCCCCGATGGGGTCTTGTGCCTGCCCCATATCGCGGGCAGTTTGCCAAAAGCGGCGCCGGTTTGAAAGGCCGCCCCGACATGACATCGAGAAAGTGAGGCCATCATGCACAGCCCGCAACCCTCGCGCCAGAAACTGCGCGTCGTGGTGACGCGCCACCTGCCCGAGGCGGTCGAGACGCGCATGAAGGAGCTGTTCGACGTGGTGCTGCGCGAGGATGACGCCAGAATGTCGCGCGACGACCTGTCGGCGGCGATGCGCGGGGCGGATGTGCTGGTGCCGACCGTCACCGACCATATCGACGCCAACATGCTGGCCCAGGCCGGAGAGCGGCTGAAGCTGATCGCCAATTACGGCGCGGGCGTCGATCACATCGACGTGCAGTCCGCCCGGCAGCGCGGCATCCTGGTCAGCAACACCCCCGGCGTCGTGACCGAGGATACCGCGGACATGGTGATGGCGCTGATCCTGGGCGTCACGCGGCGCATCCCGGAAGGCATGGCGGAAATGCAGGCGGGCCGCTGGGCCGGATGGGCGCCGACCGCGCATCTGGGCGGCCGCGTCGGCGGGCGCCGCCTGGGGATCCTGGGCATGGGCCGGATCGGTCAGGCGGTCGCGCGGCGGGCCAATGTCTTCGGGATGCAGGTCCATTACCACAACCGCCGCCGCCTGCGCCCCGAGATCGAGGAGGAATTGCAGGCGACCTATTGGGAAAGCCTGGATCAGATGCTGGCGCGGATGGACATCATCAGCGTGAACGCGCCGCATACGCCGTCGACCTTCCACCTGCTGAACGCGCGGCGGCTGAAGCTGCTGAAACCCTCGGCCGTGGTGGTGAACACCTCTCGCGGCGAGGTGATCGACGAGAACGCGCTGACCCGGATGCTGCGCGCCAGGGAAATCGCCGGGGCGGGGCTGGACGTGTTCGAGCACGGGCACGAGATCAACCCCCGCCTGCGCGAACTGCCCAACGTGGTGCTGCTGCCGCATATGGGATCGGCCACGGTCGAGGGCCGGGCCGAGATGGGCGAAAAGGTCATCATCAACATCAAGACCTTCGCCGACGGCCACCGGCCCCCGGATCTGGTCGTGCCGTCGATGCTGTAGGGATGGGGGCGCTGCCCCCTCCCCGTGCCGGGGATTCCCCGGCGATATTTTCGCGCAGAAGATGGGATCGTGATGACGACTGCTGTCGGGGCCGGGGCACGCCGGGCGGTATCCGCGCTGTTCCTTGCGAATGGCCTGGTGGTCGGAAGCTGGGCGCCGAAGCTACCCGCGATGATGGCGCGGCTGGGAATCGGCGAATCGGTGGCGGGGCTGCTGGTCCTGTCGCTGGGGGTCGGGTCGATCTGCCTGATGCCGGTCTTCGGCGCCCTGGTGGCGCGGCGCGGGTCGGCCTGGGCGGTCAGGCTGGCGGCGGTGCTGTTCGCGCCCAGCCTGATCTGGATCTCGCTTGCGCCGACGGTATGGGCGGTGGCGGCGGCGGTGCTGGTCTTCGGCGGGCTGATCGGCGCCATGGACGTGGCGATGAACGCCAATGCCGTGGCGGTGGAGCGGGCGGGGCGCCGCGCGATCATGTCGTCCTGCCACGGCTTCTGGTCGCTGGGCGGCCTTGCCGGGGCGGGGGCGGGCGGCCTGGGCATCCAGGCGATGGGCGAATTGGCCCATGCGGTCGCGGTGACCGGAATCGTCGCCGCGATCCTGGCCCTGGCCTTTCCCCGGCTGCTGCGCGACAGCCCGGCGGCAGGGCAGGCGCATCAGCCGCTGCGTCTGCCGCGCACGCCGCTGCCCTATCTGATCGGGGTGATGGCGCTTGCCTCGATGATCCCCGAGGGCGCGATCCTGGATTGGGCGGCGGTTTACCTGCAACGGGAAATGGGCGCCTCGCTGGCCTTGGCGGGCTGGGGCTTCGCCGCCTGCGCGGGAACCATGGCGGTGATGCGCTTTCTGGGGGACGGCATCCGGCGGCGGCATGGCGCGGTCAGGACGTTGCAGGCCAGCACGCTGATCGCCATGGCGGGGCTGGCCCTGGCGGCCCTGGCCGGATCGCCCCCGGTGGCGCTGATCGGCTTCGGCCTGGCGGGGATCGGCATCGCCAACATGGTGCCGATCGCCTTTTCGGCGGCGGGCAACCTGCCGGGGCTGGCGCAGGGCGTGGGCCTGTCGGTGGTCACGACCATGGGCTATTCCGGGATCCTGCTGGCGCCGGGAACCATCGGTTTCCTGGCCGAGCGGACCAGCTTTTCGCTGATCTATCTGGGCCTGTCGCTGCTGCTGCTGGTGCCATTGGCCCTGTCGCGACTGGCGCGCAGGGCGGATTTCGAGGGCTAGGGAAAGAAGGCCGCCGCGCGGCGGACACCGGTCCGCCTGCCGCACCGTCCTGATCCGGGTCCGTCAGCGATAGACGTTGCCGTCCCCCGGAAAGCTGCGGTCCCGGACGGCCGCCGCATAATCGGCGATGGCCCGGTCCGCCTGCGCGCCCAGATCCGCGAACCTGTGGACGAAGCGCGGCACCCGGCCGGTCAGGCCCAGCATGTCGTCCAGCACCAGGATCTGCCCGTCGCAGCGGACCGAGGCGCCGATGCCGATGGTGGGTGCGGCCACTGCCTCGGTGATGCGGTCGGCCAGATCCTCGACCACGCCTTCGACGACGATGGCGAAGGCCCCGGCCTCGGCCACGTCGGCCGCGTCCTGGATATGGCGCGCCCAGCTGTCGGTGTCGCGGCCCTGGGTCTTGAAGCCGCCGAAGGTATGCGTCTGCTGCGGCGTCAGCCCGACATGGCCCATCACCGGGATGCCGCGCTCGGCCAGGAAGCGGATCGTCGGCGCCATGCGGCTGCCGCCTTCCAGCTTGACCGCGCCGCAGCCGGTTTCCCCCAGGATCCGGGCGGCGTTGCGGAAGGCCTGCCGGGGGCCTTCCTCGTAGCTGCCGAAGGGCATGTCGATCACCACCATGGCGCGTTGGCTGCCGCGCATGACCGCCTGGCCGTGCAGGATCATCATCTCGATCGTCACGCCGATGGTCGAGGGCAGGCCGTGGACCACCATGCCCAGACTGTCGCCGACCAGGATGATGTCGGCATGGGGATCGACCTTCGCCGCCAGCGGCGCGGTATAGGCGGTCAGCGCGACGATGGGGGTGCCGCCCTTGCGGGCAAGGATCTGCGGGGCGGTGACGCGCTTGACGGGGGCTTGGGCGGACATCGTTCAGCCTTTCGGATGCGCGACCCGCTGGTCGATCAGCAGCACGTCGCCGAAACGGACGGCCAGCAGGATCGCCACGGGGGCTTGGATGGTGGCGATGCGCGACAGGTCGTGGGCATCGCGGATGTCGATGGAGCGGATTTCGGCCAGGGGTTCGGCGCGGATCATGCGGCGGATCTCGGCCCTAATGGCCGACAGGCCCGCGCCCTGGGCCACCATGCGTTCGGCCCCGTCCAGGGCGCGGGCCAGCACCGGGGCGGCGGCGCGCTGCCCGGGCGACAGGCGGCGGTTGCGCGACGACATGGCAAGGCCATCGGCTTCGCGCACCGTGGGCACGGGCAGGATCCGGACCGGCATGTCCAGATCCGCGACCATCCGGCGGATCACGGCAAGCTGCTGATAGTCCTTTTCGCCGAAGGCCGCCGCATCCGGGCGGACGATGTTGAACAGCTTCGTCACCACCGTCGCCACGCCCCGGAAATGGCCGGGGCGCAACCGGCCCATCAGCATCCGCGAGAGATCCCTGACCTCGACCACGGTCTGTGCGCCGGGGCGATAGATCTCGGCGACGGTCGGCAGGAACACCGCGTCGCAACCCGCCTGACGCAGCAGCGCCAAGTCGTTTTCCTCGTCCCTCGGATAGACCGCCAGATCCTCGTTCGGGCCGAACTGGGTGGGATTGACGAAGATCGAGGTCACGACCCGGCCGCCGCCCTGCGCGTCCAGCCAGGCGCGCGCCGCCGCGACCAGGGCCAGATGCCCGTCATGCAGCGCGCCCATCGTGGGCACCAGGGCCACGCGGCCCTGGCCCTGCCGCCAATCGCGCATCGCCTGCCTGTCGCGGCATATCTGCATCCGGTCCCCCATCCCCCCAGTGGCGCGCACCCTAAGGGACCGTTGCAGATTCGCACAAGTGCTGCGTCGCAGCATGTCGCTTTTCGCCCTTATAGGTCGGGCCTATCGAACCGTTTGGCGCGGGCCGTGGCAGTAACGGGGCAACAACAGGCCCAGGGAGTCGCGCGGATGAAGTCGCATGTGAAGGTTCTTGTCGTCGGGGGCGGCGCGGTCGGCTGCGGCATCGCCCTGCATCTGGCCCGCGCCGGATGGGAAACCCTGCTGGTCGAGCGGGACGAACTGACCGCCGGATCCACCTGGCACGCGGCGGGGCTGCTGCCGCTGTTCAACATGAACTTTGCCGCGACCCATATCCACGACTATTCGGTCAAGCTCTATGCCGAACTGGAAGCCCGGACCGGCCTGAACGCGGGCTTCACGCGCTGCGGCAACCTGCGGATGGCGCAGACGCAGGAGCGGATGGACGAATACATGCTGTATTCCGCCACCGCCGAGACGGTCGGGATCGAACACGAATTCCTGACGCCCCGGCAGATTAGGGACCGCTGGCCGCTGGTGCGGACCGAGGATCTGAAGGGCGCGCTGTTCCATCCGACCGACGGCTATATCAACCCCGCCGACGTGACCCAGGCCATGGCCAAGGGCGCGCGCATGGCCGGGGCCACCATCGAGCGCAAGATCCAGGTCAACGGTTATAAGTGGACCGGGTCCGAATGGATCGTTTCCTGCGAGAAGCTGGTCGAGAAGGGCGGCAACCTGGTCGGGTCGGGCGAGACCGTCGAGATCCGGGCCGAGCATGTCGTGACCGCCACCGGCAACCACGCGCAACGCACCGCGCGGCTGCTGGGCATCAAGATCCCCGCGATCCCGGTCGAGCATCAGTATATCGTCACCGAACCGGACCCGGCTTTGGTCAAATGGCGGGCCGAGGGCAACCCCGAGCATCCGGTCCTGCGCGATGCCGACGCCAAATGGTATGTCCGAGAGGAACGCGGCGGCTGGATCCTCGGGCCCTATGAACGGAATGCCCCGGCGCGGTTCCTCTTTGACGTGCCCGACAGCTTCCGCGCCGATCTGTTCGCGCTGGATCTGGAGCGGATCGAAGGGGAATACATGTCCTTCATCCACCGCATCCCCACCTCCGAAACCGTGGGCCTGAAGGACGATTTCAACGGCCCGATCTGCTATACGCCCGACGGCAACCCGCTGGTCGGCCCGGCGCCCGGCCTGCGCAATATGTGGCTGGCCGAGGGCTTTTCGTTCGGCATCACGGCGGCGGGCGGCGTCGGCCATTACCTGACGCAGATGATGGTGGACGGCGAGGCCGAGATCGACATGGCCTCGTTGGATCCGCGCCGCTACGGCGGCTGGATGACCACCGAATACGCCGCCCGCAAGAACGAAGAGGCGTATGAGCATGTCTTCATCCTGCACCACCCCGACGAGGAACGCGAAGCCTGCCGCCCGCTGCGCACCGCGCCCGCCTATGACCGGCAGAAGGCGCGCGGCGCGCAGTTCGGCCATGTGAACGGCTGGGAACGCCCGAACTATTACGGCCCCGAGGGCTTCGACGATCACGCCTCGCGCAGTTTCCGGCGCGGCGGCTGGTGGCGCTATGCCAAGGCCGAGGCCGAGGCGATCCGCAACGCGGCGGGGCTGATCGACGCGACGGCCTTCGCCAAGCACATGGTCAAGGGGCCGGGCGCGACGGCCTTCCTCGACTGGCTGACGACCAACAGGCTGCCCAAGGTCGGGCGCATCAACCTGACCTATGCGCTGACCGATGCGGGAACCACGCGGACCGAATACACCATCGTCCGGCTGGCCGAGAACGACTACTACCTGGTCTCTGCCGGGGCCTGGGCGGCCTATGACGGCGACCACCTGGTGAAATCGGCCGAGGATTTCATGGCGGCGGGCGGCGAATACGTCGCCATCCAGGATGTGACGACGCAATGGGGCGTCTTTGCCCTGGCGGGGCCCGCGTCCCGCGACATTCTGGCGGGTCTGATCCGCGATGCGCAGCCGGACACCGCGCTGTCGAATAAGCGCTTCCCCTGGCTGTCAGCGAAACAGATCGAGCTGGGCATGGTGCCGGTCAATGCCATCCGCGTGGCCTATACCGGCGAGCTTGGCTGGGAGCTGCACCACCCGATCGAGATGCAGAATCACCTCTTCGACAGGCTGGTCGAGGCGGGCGAGCCGCTGGGCCTGAAGCTGGTGGGCAGCCGGGCGCAGAACTGGCTGCGGCAGGAAAAATCCTATCGTGCCTTTGGGACCGAACTGGGCCGGGACGCCACGCCGCTTGAGGCCGGGCTGGATCGTTTCGTGGATCTGTCCAAGGATTTCCGGGGCAAGGCGGCGATGCAGGACAAGGGCATTCGGTCCCTCTGCGTCACGCTGCTGATCGACGGGCCGCAGGACGCCGATCCCTGGGGGCGCGAGGGGATGTTCCTGGACGGCCGGACTGTCGGTCGCCTGACCTCGGGCGGCTATTCGGTGGCCTTCGGCAAGCAGATCGGCATGGGCTATGTCCGCCCCGACCTCGCCCGGCCGGGCACCAGGCTGAAGGTCCGCATGTTCCGCGAGTTGTGGGACGCCGAAGTGGCCGAGGACAGTCCCTATGATCCGCAAAACGCCCGGATCCGCATGGACGGCCGAAATCGCGCGCGTGGCGCCCGCCGGTCAGCCGATCAGCAGGCGCAGCGCGGCTTCGTATGACGAGATGTCCAAAGGGGAATTCGGCGGGCGGCGTTGATCCAGGTTCAGTGCCGCATAACCATGGGTCAGCCCCCAGACGGCGGTCTCCAGGGCCGCGGCGGGGCGCCCTTCCACAAAGGGCGCGCACAGCTGCTTCAGCACGGCATAGCTGCCAAGCGCGATCTTGCTCAATTCGGGATCCTGGGCGGGCAACTGGTCGAACATCAGCCGGAACAGCCCCCTGCGCGAGGACGCGAACTGGATATAGGCCAGGTTCACCGCCAGCAGGCGCTGAAACGGGTCGCTGTCGGACATGCCGTCGCGCGCGGCATTCAGGTGGTCCAGGAAGGACCGGAATCCACAGGTCGCGATTGCAACCTTCAGCCCCGGCAGCCCGCCGAAATGATGCGCCGGAGCGGCATGGGACACCCCCGCCCGTGCGGCTATTCGCCGCAGGGTCAGCCCCTCGGACCCGTCCTCGTCCAGAATGTCCAGACCGACCTGAATCAACAGCGGGGGCAGGTCAGGGCGTGGGGCCATCCCATCTCCGTTACTCAACTTGACAGTGTAAAGATAATCGACGAAAAGTGGCGCGACCCGGATGGTTAACGGCACGCTCAGGAATGAGTCAGCCGTAATTTTCGCGCTTGTGTCAGGGGTTTCCGGGTCGCCCGCCTAAGCTCTGGCCTGTTATTGTTCGTTTTTTGAGTCATTGGTGATGGGGCCAGAGCCTTTTTTGAAGGATCATAGCCCACCTTGCAGATTCTGCAACCAAAAGGCGAATTTTTTTATCCAGCAAAAACAAAAGCCGAACCCCAAGGTCCGGCTTTTTTGTTTGGAGCGGGCGATGAGATTCGAACTCACGACCCTAACCTTGGCAAGGTTATGCTCTACCCCTGAGCTACGCCCGCATCCGTTCCCGAGGGTGTATCGCCTTCGGTGAGCGGTGATTTATGGGACTGCGGCGGGGGGTGCAAGAGGAAAATCGTCAAACCCGGCGAAATTTTCCGGGCCGTTGACAGCTTGGGGCAAAGCGCATGAACCTGCCCGGAAAAGGGTGTGCGCAAGGTGGCGATGGTCGATCATCTTTCGGATTTCGTGCGCGATGCGATGGCGGCCGGCCATGACGCGGCGCGAATCCGCGCGGCGCTTGGCCAGGCGGGCTGGACCGGGCCTGAGATCGACCAGGCCCTGTCCGCCTGGGATCCGGGCGGCGACCTGCCTCCGGTGCCGCGCCCGCGGCCATATGTCTCGGCGCGCGAGGCCATGCTTTACGCGCTGCTGATGATCGCCCTGGTGCTGGTCTGCTATCATGTCCTGGGGCTGGGGTTTCAGGTCATAGACCGAGTTTTTCCCGATCTGGTGGACAGGGGGCTGCGCGACAGCGGGTCGATGCGGTTTTCCATCGCCGCTCTCATCGCCTTTCTGCCGCTGTTCGTGGTGCTGGACGCGCGGATGGCGCGCCGCGACATCGGCTCTGATCCCCGGCGCCGGTCGCAGGCGCGCCGGATCTTCGCCTCGATCACGGTGCTGGCGGCTGCCCTGGTGTTGCTGGGGGACGTGGTGGCGGCCGTCCATGCGTTCCTGTCGGGCGATCTGACGCCGCGCCTTGCGGCCAAGCTGGCCTTGGTCGCGCTGACCGGGCTGCTGGTCGCCGCCTGTTACCGCGAGGATCTGGATGGCTAGGCGGTGGGCGGTCCAGGGGTTGACGGTGCTTGGCGTGACGGTGTTGGCGGCGGGGCTGGTCGCCACCGGTGGGCCTGGACAGGGCCGGGCAGAAAGGCGCGACCAGACGCGGGACAACGACCTGGCCCAGATCCAGTCGCTGCTCGACTGCAAGGCGCAACAGGCGGGGCATGTCGTGATCGATCCGACCCCGACCGAGGCTTGCCCGATGACCCCCCGCCTGGCCGATCCCTTTACCGCCGCACCCTATCGGGTCGAGCTTGTGGCCCCGGACAGCATCCGCCTTTGTGCAGGCTTCGAACTGCCGGTGGAAATGTCCCTGCGCGACGAGGCCGGATGCAGAGTGTGGCGGATAGAGCTTCGCTAGACCGTCATTCCGCGGCCCGCACCCGCGCCTGCGCCAGCATCGGCGCCAGATAGCGGCCGGTATGGCTTTCGGCGACCTTGGCCACGTCCTCGGGCGTGCCGGTGGCGACGATGCGCCCGCCGCCGTCGCCGCCTTCGGGACCGATGTCGATGATCCAGTCGGCGGTCTTGATGACATCCAGATTGTGTTCGATCACCACGACCGTGTTGCCCTCATCGACCAGATGGTGCAGCACCTCCAGCAGCTTGCGCACATCCTCGAAATGCAGGCCGGTGGTGGGTTCGTCCAGGATATACAGGGTCTTTCCGGTGGACTGGCGGGCCAGTTCCTTGGCCAGCTTGACTCGCTGCGCCTCGCCGCCCGACAGGGTGGTGGCCTGCTGGCCGACCTTCACGTAACCAAGGCCCACCTGCATCAGCGCGTCCATCTTGTTGCGGATCGCGGGCACGGCCTTGAAGAACTCCTGCCCCTCCTCGATGGTCATGTCCAGCACGTCGGCGATGGACTTGCCCTTGAACTGGACCTCCAGCGTCTCGCGGTTGTAGCGCTTGCCCTTGCAGGTCTCGCAGGTGACATAGACATCGGGCAGGAAATGCATCTCGATCTTGATGACGCCGTCGCCCTGGCAGGCCTCGCAGCGGCCGCCCTTGACGTTGAAGCTGAACCGGCCGGGCTTATATCCGCGCGCCTTGGATTCCGGCAGGCCCGCATACCAGTCGCGGATTGGGGTATAGGCGCCGGTATAGGTGGCCGGGTTCGACCGCGGCGTGCGGCCGATGGGCCGCTGGTCGATGTCGATCACCTTGTCCAGATGCTCCAGCCCCTTGATCGTCTCGCAGGGGGCGGGGGTCTGGCGGGCGCCGTTCAGGCGCAGGCTTGCGGTCTTGAACAGCGTCTCGATGGTCAGCGTGGACTTGCCGCCGCCCGACACGCCGGTCACGCAGACGAACTTGCCCAGCGGGAATTCCGCCGTCACCTCCTTGAGGTTGTTGCCGGTAGCCTTGACCACGGTCAGCGTCTTGCCGTTGCCCTTGCGGCGTTCGTTCGGCACCGCGATGCCGCGCGCGCCCGACAGGTATTGCCCGGTCAGGCTGGCAGGATCGGCGGCGATCTGGTCAGGCGTGCCCTGGCTGACCACGGTGCCGCCATGAACGCCCGCGCCCGGTCCCATGTCGAAGACATAGTCCGCATGGCGGATCGCATCCTCGTCATGTTCGACCACGATCACCGAATTGCCCTGGTCGCGCAGTCCCTTCAGCGTGTCCAGCAGCCGATCGTTGTCGCGCTGATGCAGGCCGATGCTGGGTTCGTCCAGCACATACAGAACACCCGTCAGCCCGGACCCGATCTGCGAGGCCAGGCGGATCCGCTGGCTTTCGCCGCCCGACAGCGTGCCCGCCGCCCGGCTCAGCGTCAGATAGTCCAGGCCCACATTCACCAGGAAACCCAACCGTTCGCGGATTTCCTTGAAGATCGCCACGGCGATTTCGTTCTTCTGCCTGGACAGGTGCTTGGGCGCGGCCTCGATCCAGGCCAGGGCCTCGCGGATCGACAGTTCCACCACCTCGCCGATATGGTTTCCGGCGATCTTCACCGCCAGGGCCTCTGGCTTCAGGCGATAGCCGTGGCAGGCGCCGCAGGGACGGTTGTTCTGATACCGCTCGAACTCCTCGCGCACCCAGGCGCTGTCGGATTCGCGCAGGCGGCGTTCCATGTTGGGAATCACGCCCTCGAACACGCGGGTGACGTTATAGACGCGTCCGGCATCGTCGAAGCGGAAGGCGATCTCCTCGGCCCCCGATCCGTGCAGGAACATGCGCTGCACGTCGGCGGGCAGATCCTTCCAGGGGGTCTTCTTGTCAAAGCCGTAATGCCTGGCCAGCGCGTTGATCGTCTGGGTCAGATAGGCCGATTTCGACTTGGCCCAGGGGGCGATGGCGCCCTTGTCCACGGACAGGGCGGCGTCCGGCACCACCAGCCGTTCGTCGAAGAACAGTTCCGCCCCAAGCCCGTCGCAGACCGGGCAGGCGCCCAGGGGCGCGTTGAAGCTGAACAGGCGCGGCTCGATGTCCGGGATGGTGAAGCCGCTGACCGGGCAGGCGAAATTCTCGCTGAAGGTGGTGCGTTGGGGATCGCCCTCACCCTCGGCGGCGGCGGTTTCCACGATGGCGATGCCGTCCGCCAGATCCAGGGCGGTGCGCAGCGAATCGGCCAGCCGCGTCTCCAACCCCTCGCGCACGACGATGCGGTCCACCACCACGTCGATGTCGTGGCGGAACTTCTTGTCCAGGATGGGCGGCTCGTCCAGATCATGGAACTGGCCGTTCACCTTGACGCGCTGGAAGCCCTGCTTGCGAAGCTCCAGGAATTCCTTCTTGTATTCGCCCTTGCGGTCGCGGATGATCGGGGCCAGCAGATAGGCGCGGGTGCCCTCGGGCATCTCCATGATCCGGTCGACCATGTCCTGCACCTGCTGCGCCTCGATCGGCAGGCCGGTTGCGGGGGAATAGGGCGTGCCCGCGCGGGCGAACAGCAGCCGCAGATAGTCATAGATTTCCGTGACCGTGCCCACCGTGGACCGGGGGTTCTTCGAGGTGGTCTTCTGTTCGATGCTGATCGCGGGGGACAATCCGCTGATATGGTCCACATCGGGCTTGCCCATCATGTCCAGGAACTGGCGCGCATAGGCCGACAGGCTTTCGACATAGCGGCGCTGCCCTTCGGCATAGATGGTGTCGAAGGCCAAGGACGACTTGCCCGAACCCGACAATCCGGTGATCACCACCAGCTTGTCGCGCGGGATGTCCATGTCCACGCCCTTCAGGTTATGCTCGCGCGCGCCGCGAACTTCGATGAACTTCTGTTCCATGGACCGTCCCTGTCAGCCAAGCGCATCAGATAGTGACCTCGTCGCAAAAAGCAACCGCAGAATAAGAACATCAAGCGAACACGACCCCGCGTAACCTTTTTGTTGCGGTCGGTCCACCGTGCGGCTTGCGCTGCGCTGCGGCATCGCTAGTCTCGCGCGCAACTTCGAAGGGGACCGCGCGATGTTTCAGAAGATCCTTGTTGCGAACCGTGGCGAGATTGCGATCCGCGTCCTGCGGGCGGCGAATGAGCTGGGCAAGCGGACGGTCGCGGTCTATGCCGAGGAGGACAAGCTGGGGCTGCACCGCTTCAAGGCGGACGAGGCGTATCGGATCGGTGCGGGGCTGGGGCCGGTGGCGGCCTATCTGTCGATCCCCGAGATCATCCGGGTGGCCAGGGAAAGCGGCGCGGATGCGATCCATCCGGGCTATGGGCTGCTGTCCGAGAATCCCGATTTCGTGGATGCCTGCGTCGCCGCCGGGATCGCCTTCATCGGCCCGCGCGCCGAGACGATGCGGGCGCTTGGCGACAAGGCCTCGGCCCGGCGGGTGGCGATTGCGGCAGGCGTGCCGGTGATCCCCGCGACCGAGGTGCTGGGCGAGGATTTCGAGGCGATCAAGGCCGATGCCGAGGCGGTCGGCTATCCCTTGATGCTGAAGGCGTCCTGGGGCGGCGGCGGGCGCGGGATGCGGCCGATCAACGGCCCCGAGGAACTGGTCGAGAAGGTCCGCGAGGGCCGCCGCGAGGCCGAGGCCGCCTTCGGCAATGGCGAGGGCTATCTGGAAAAGATGATCCTGCGCGCCCGCCATGTCGAGGTGCAGCTTCTGGGCGACACGCATGGCGGGCTCTATCACCTCTATGAACGCGACTGCACCGTGCAGCGCCGCAACCAGAAGGTCGTGGAACGCGCCCCCGCGCCCTATCTGACCGAGGAACAGCGGGCCGAGGTCTGCGAGCTGGCGCTGAGGATCGGCCGGGCGGTCGGCTATCAGAACGCGGGGACCGTCGAGTTCCTGATGGATATGGACAGCGAAGCGTTCTACTTCATCGAGGTGAACCCGCGCGTCCAGGTGGAACATACCGTGACCGAGGAGGTCACCGGCATCGACATCGTGCAAAGCCAGATCAGGATCGCCGAGGGCGCGACGCTGGCCGAGGCGACCGGCGTGCCCAGCCAGGACAAGATCACCCTGTCGGGCCACGCGCTGCAATGCCGGGTGACGACCGAGGATCCGCTGAACAACTTCATCCCCGATTACGGCCGGATCACCGCCTATCGCAGCGCCACCGGCAACGGCATCCGGCTGGACGGCGGCACCGCCTATTCGGGCGGCGTGATCACGCGCTATTACGATTCGCTGCTGGTCAAGGTCACGGCCTGGGCGCAGACCCCCGAAGGGGCGATCCGGCGCATGGACCGCGCCTTGCGCGAGTTCCGGGTGCGGGGGGTCAGCACGAATATCGACTTCGTGATCAACCTGCTGAAGCACCCGACCTTCCTGGATGACACCTATACGACCAAGTTCATCGACACCACGCCCGAGCTGTTCCAGTTCGACAGGCGCCAGGACCGGGCCACCAAGATCCTGACCTATCTGGCCGATATCAGCGTGAACGGCCATCCCGAGACGGCGGGCCGCGCCACGCCGCCCGCGCAAGGACGCCCGCCGGTGCCGCCCGCGCCCGCAAAGGATAGGGGGGCCGATCCCGCCCCCGGCACAAGGCAATTGCTGGAGGAGAAGGGCGCGCAGGCCGTGGCCGACTGGATGGCCGCCCAGACGCGGCTGCTGGTCACCGACACCACCATGCGCGACGGGCATCAGTCGCTGCTGGCGACCCGGATGCGGTCGATCGACATGATCCGCGTGGCGCCCAGCTATGCCGCCAACCTGCCGCAACTGTTCAGCGTCGAATGCTGGGGGGGCGCGACCTTCGACGTGGCCTATCGCTTCCTGCAGGAATGCCCCTGGCAGCGGCTGCGCGACATCCGCGCGCATATGCCGAACCTGATGACGCAGATGCTGCTGCGGGCCTCGAACGGCGTCGGCTATACCAACTATCCCGACAACGTGGTCCAATCCTTCGTGCGCCAGGCGGCCGGGACCGGCGTCGACGTGTTCCGGGTCTTCGACAGCCTCAACTGGGTTGAAAACATGCGCGTCGCCATGGATGCGGTGATCGAGACCGGCAAGATCTGCGAGGGCACGGTCTGCTATACCGGCGACATGCTGGACCCGGACCGGTCCAAATACGACCTGGCCTATTACGTCAGGACCGCGCAGGAGTTGAAGGCCGCGGGCGCGCATGTGCTGGGGCTGAAGGACATGGCGGGCCTGCTGAAGCCCGCCGCCGCGCGCGTGCTGATCCGCGCGCTCAAGGACGAGGTCGGGCTGCCGGTGCATTTCCACACCCACGACACCTCGGGCCTGGCCGGGGCGACGATCCTGGCCGCCGCCGAGGCGGGCGTCGATGCGGTCGATGCGGCGATGGACGCGTTCAGTGGTGGCACCTCTCAGCCCTGCCTTGGGTCGATCGTGGCGGCGCTGAAAGGCACCGACCGCGACACCGGCCTGGATATCGGCGCGATCCGCCAGATCAGCAACTACTGGGAACGGGTGCGCGAGCAATACGCGGCCTTCGAGAGCGGCCTGCAAGCGCCCGCCTCGGAAGTCTATCTGCACGAGATGCCGGGCGGCCAGTTCACCAATCTCAAGGCCCAGGCGCGCAGCATGGGGCTGGAGGATCGCTGGCACGAGGTGGCCCAGGCCTATGCCGACGTGAACCGGATGTTCGGCGACATCGTCAAGGTCACGCCGTCCTCGAAGGTGGTGGGCGACATGGCGCTGATGATGGTCGCCCAGCATCTGACGCCCGCGCAGGTGCTGGACCCGGGCGTCGAGGTCAGCTTCCCCGATTCGGTCGTCGACATGATGAAGGGCAATCTGGGCCAGCCCCCCGGCGGCTGGCCCGAGGCGCTGCAACGCAAGGTGCTGAAGGGCGAGGCCCCCATCACCGACCGCCCCGGCGCGCATCTGCCCCCCGTCGATCTGGAGGCCGCCCGCGCGACGCTCTCCGAGGATCTGGGCGTCGAGATTGACGGCGAGGATCTGAACGGCTGGCTGATGTATCCCAAGGTCTTTTCCGACTACATGGCGCGGCATCAGATCTATGGCCCGGTGCGCACCCTGCCGACGCGGAACTTCTTCTACGGCATGGAGCTGGGCGACGAGATCAGCGTCGAGATCGACCCCGGCAAGACGCTGGAGGTGCGCTTCCTGACCATCGGCGAGACCGACGAGAAGGGCGAGGTGAAGGTCTTCTTCGAGCTGAACGGCCAGCCCCGCCAGGTTCGCGTCCCGAACCGCAAGGCCGCGGCGACCGCCGCCGCGCGCCCCAAGGCCGATCCGGCGAATGCGGGTCATATCGGCGCTCCGATGCCGGGCGTGGTGGCCTCGGTCGCGGCGACAGTGGGGGCCAAGGTCCACCAGGGCGACCTGCTTCTGACCATCGAGGCGATGAAGATGGAAACCGGCCTCCACGCCGACCGCGACGGAACCGTGAAAGCCATCCACGTCAGACCCGGCGAACAGATCGACGCAAAGGATCTGCTGGTCGAGGTGGAATGACCCGCCGCCGCAGCCCTTACAGCAGGGTCGCGGCGACCAGCACCCACAGGGTCAGCGCCGTGCCAGTGGCCAGGGCGTAGAGCCCGTTCCAGACCATCCCGGCATGGCGCGCCTCGACCCCGCCCAGCTTGCCGACCAGCAGCACGGATGCCGTGAAGGGCGAGGTATTGCCGCTGATCGCCCAGCCGCCGGTGATCGCCAGGACCATGGCCGTGGGATGGATGCCAAGCGCCGCAGGCGAGGGCAGCAGCGGCACCAGCAGCGACACGGCCAGGATCGGGTTCATGCCGATCTGGCCGGTCAGCGGGATGACCCAGACCAGGGCCGCCAGGATCAGCAGCGGCGGGATCGCCGACAGGTCCGGGCCATGCGCCTGCATGACCGGCACCAGAAGCCAGCTTCCCAGGCTGCCGATGAAGCCCGCCATGAACAGCAGGATGATCTCTCCGCTATAGCCCGCCAGTTCCCGCATGGCGAACTGGCCGATGCGGGCGGCGAGGGTGGCGATGCGCCCGCCCGGCAGCGGCGGCAGGATCAGGATCCAGGCCATGGCGATCAGCGGCACGACCGTCATCACGGCGCCTGTCACCTCCACGCCGGCCGCGACATGCAGCGCCAGGGTGCTGCCCACGACGATGCCCAGCAGCACCAGCAAGGGGCGCAGGCGCAGCAGCCAGCTATCGCTTTCCACCGCGCGCGGCGGGGGCGGGGCAGAGAGTTGCGGCTTGAGGATCGTGTCCAGCAGCCAGCCGATGCCGATCATCAGGACCGAACTGACCAGGCAGAAGGCGACGGCTTTCGGCCAGGACGCGCCGGGGACGACCGTCATCGCCACGGCGATCGACAGCCCCATCGGCGACCAGCACAGCGTCGAGGCAAAGCCCCGCTGAATCGCCACCAACATCCGGCGCAACCGGTGGCGGCGCAGTTCCCCGTCCGCTTCCCGCGCGGTGCTTTCAGCGGCCAGCGATCCCAGCAGAGAGATCGAGCCATAGAGCAGGATCAGCCCGAACAGATGCCCGCCGACCGTCAGCGCCAGATAGCGGCGGCCGGGCGGCTGGCGCGCCAGAAACCGCCCGCATTCCAGAATCGCCTGTGATCCGATGGCCGCGCTGCGCAGCGCCGACAACGCCGTGAACAGCGCGATGATGAAGCCGCCGCGCGTCAGGGCGGTCAGGATCGCCTCCTGCCACCCCTGGCGAGTCGCGGCCGCCCAGGCGATCAGCCCGATCCCAACCGCCACGAAGGCCAGCCGCGACAGGCTTGCAGAGGCGGAAAACAGCGCCAGCGCCGCGACCAGCAGCGCCGCCGCGACGACCTCGGACCACCGGCCCGCCCCGTATTGATGCGGGATGGTCGCCAAAAGCGCGAGGGCGATCAGGATGCCGCCGATCCGGGCGCTTTTGTGGGGCATGGCAGGGATCCGTCGTCAGGGTCGCCCTGCCATAGATCCGCCTTGCACGATACGCAATTCGTCAGCCGCCCCCAGTCAGCCGCCCCCCAGTCAGCCACCCACAGTCAGCCATCCACAGGCGCCCCCGGTCAGCCGCCCGCCACGAAGGGCAGGCGATAGCCGATCGCCTCGGCCAGATGAGGGGGGCGAACGGCGGCGGAACCGGCCAGGTCGGCGATGGTGCGCGCGGTGCGCAGGATGCGGTGATAGCCTCGCGCGGTCAGGCCCAGGCGTTCGGATGCCTTCAGGATCAGCGCCCGGCCTTCGTCATCCGGCGCGGCGATCTGGTCCAGCAGACTGCCCGAGGCCTCGGCATTCACGCGCACCTGCGGATGGTCGCGGAAGCGCGCCGCCTGCACGTCGCGCGCCGCCGCCACCCGCGCCGCGATCTGGACCGAGGTATCGCCGCCCGAGGGCAGTTCCAGGTCCATGAAGCCGACCGCCGGAACCTCCAGCCGCAGGTCGAATCGGTCCATCAGCGGACCCGAGATCTTGCCGATATAGTCCGACCCGCAGGTCGGCGCGCGCGAACAGGCGCGGCTTGCATCGGCGAGATAGCCGCAGCGGCAGGGGTTGGCGGCGGCGATCAGCAGGAATCGGCAGGGATAGCGGATATGGGCATTGGCGCGGGCCACCACGACCTCGCCCGTCTCGATGGGCTGGCGCAGGGTTTCCAGCACCTGCCGGGGAAATTCCGGGAATTCGTCCATGAACAGCACGCCGTTATGGGCCAGGCTGATCTCGCCCGGTTTCGCACCCCGCCCGCCCCCGACGATGGCGGCCATCGACGCGGTGTGGTGCGGTTCGCGGAAGGGCGCGCGACGGGATATGCCGCCGTCATCCAGCGTGCCCGCCAGCGAATGGATCATGGAGGTCTCCAGCGCCTCGGCCGCGCCAAGGGGCGGCATCAGGCCGGGCAGGCGGGCGGCCAGCATCGACTTGCCCGCGCCGGGCGGGCCGACCATCAGCAGGTGGTGCCGCCCGGCGGCGGCGATTTCCAATGCGCGCTTCGCGCGTTCCTGGCCCTTCACCTCGGACAGGCAACCGCCTGTGATGGCGCGGTCGATCATGCCGGGCGTGGCGCGGGCGATGGGGGCGCGGTCGGTCAGGTGGTCGATCACCTCGCGCAGCGTGGCGGGGGCCAGCACCGGCACCGCATCGACCCAGGCGGCTTCCGGGCCGCAGGCGCGGGGGCAGATCAGGGCGCGTTCATCCTCGGCCGCGGCCATGGCGGCGGGCAGGGCGCCCGCGACGCCGACCAGCCGCCCGTCAAGCGCCAGTTCCCCCAAGGCCACGCAGCGCGACAGTTCCTCGGACGGGATGATCTCCAGCGCGGCCAGGATCGCCAGCGCGATGGGCAGGTCGAAATGCGAGCCTTCCTTGGGCATGTCGGCGGGGGACAGGTTCACCGTCAGCCGCCGGTTCGGCATGGCGATGGACAGCGACCCGAAGGCGGCCTTGACGCGCTCGCGCGCCTCGCTGACGGCCTTGTCGGGCAGGCCGACGATGGCGAAACCGGGCAGGCCCGCCGCGACGGAACACTGAACCTCGACCAGCCGCGCCTCGATCCCCTCGAAGGCGACCGAATAGGCGATGGCGACCATGGAAACCCCCTTCAATCCCGCCGATGGTTAACGGGATCGGTTTAAGGAAAGGTTAACGGGGGTCCGATTGCTTGCGACGCGGGGGCCGGGGGGCTATGTGTCTGATGCGTATCGCCAAGGGGGCAAGATGAACGGCAAGCGTATCCTGCTGATCGTGGGCGGCGGCATCGCGGCGATGAAGGTGCCCCAGCTGATCCGCCTGATCCGGGCCGAGGGCGCGGCCGTCACGCCGGTCCTGACCCAGGCCGGCGCGCAGTTCACCACGGCGATGACCGTATCCGTCCTGGCCGGGGAAGCCGCGCATGAGGGCCTGTGGGACATCGCCTCCGAGGCCGAGATCGGCCATATCCAGCTGTCGCGCAATGCCGATCTGTTGGTCGTGGCCCCCGCGACCGCCGATCTGCTGGCCAAGATGGCGCATGGGCTGGCCGACGACCTGGCCTCGACCCTGCTGCTGGCGACCGACAAGCGGGTGCTGGTCGCGCCCGCGATGAACGTGCGGATGTGGCACCACCCGGCGACGCAGCGCAACCTGCGGACCCTGCGCGACGACGGCATCCTGTTCGTCGGCCCCGAGGACGGCGACATGGCCTGTGGCGAATTCGGCACCGGCCGCATGTCCGAGCCCGAGGCCATCGTCGCCGCGATCCGCGAGGAACTGTCACCCGTCGCGCCGCTGAAGCTGTTGCCGGAATCGCAGGTGCGGTCGGGCGCGCTGTCGGGGCGGCATGTGATCGTCACGTCAGGCCCGACGCATGAGCCGATCGACCCGGTGCGATACATCGCCAACCGCTCCTCGGGCGCGCAGGGGACGGCGATTGCCGCCGCGCTGCGCGACATGGGCGCGCGGGTCAGCTTTGTCACCGGCCCGGCCGAGGTGGCCCCGCCCGAGGGGGTGACGGTGATCCGCGTCCAGACCGCCGGGCAGATGCGCGACGCGGTGGAGGCCGCGCTGCCCGCCGATGCGGCGGTGATGGCGGCGGCGGTGGCCGACTGGCGGATCAGGAATTCATCGGCCAGGAAGATGAAGAAGGACGGATCGGGCAAGCCTCTGTCGCTGGAGATGACCGAGAATCCCGATATCCTGGCCTGGGTCAGCCAGCCCGGCGCGCGCCGTCCCCGGCTGGTGGTGGGCTTTGCCGCCGAAACCAACGATGTCGTCGCCCATGCCACCGACAAGCGGCTGCGCAAGGGCTGCGACTGGATCGTGGCCAATGATGTCAGCGAGGGCACCGGCATCATGGGCGGGTCCGAAAACGCCGTGACCGTCATCACCGAGGACGGACCCGAGGAATGGCCGCGCATGGCCAAGGACGCCGTGGCCCGCAAGCTGGCCCAGAAGATCGCCGGAGTGATCGGATGAGAACCTATCTGGACTGGAACGCCACCACCCCGCTGCGCCCCGAGGTGAAGGCCGCGATGCGCGAGGCGATGGAGATCGTCGGAAACCCGTCCTCGGTCCATACCGAGGGGCGCGAGGCCAAGATGGCGATGGAGCGCGCGCGCGAACAGGTGGCGGCGGCCCTGGGCGCGGAAGGCGCGGACGTGATCTTCACATCCGGCACGACCGAGGCTGCGGCAATGGTGCTGGCGGACCGTGGCGTTCATTGCGCGCCGGTCGAACACAGCGCCGTCAAGGTCTGGTGCGAACAGGATCTGGCGGTGGACGGGGACGGGATCGTCTCGGTGCCCGATCCGGCGCGCGCGTCCTTGCAACTGGCGAACAACGAAACCGGCGTGATCCAGGACTTGCCGCAGGGGCTGGCCTCCAGCGACCTGACCCAGGCGTTCGGAAAAATCCCCTTTGCCTTCAACTGGCTGGGCGTCACGGCGGGCTTTGTCAGCGCCCACAAGCTGGGCGGTCCCAAGGGCATCGGCGCGCTGATCGTGAAGCGCGGCACCGACATTCCGGCGCTGATCCGGGGCGGGGGGCAGGAACAGGGCCGCCGCGGCGGGACCGAGAACCTGATCGGCATCCTGGGATTCGCCGCCGCCGCCGCCGCCGCGCAACGGGATCTTGACGCCGGGCTGTGGGATCAGGTCGCCGAACGCCGCGATGCGCTGGAGGAGCGGCTGCTGGCTGCCGCGCCGGGCGCAATGATTGCCGGAAAGGGCGCGAAACGCTTGCCGAACACGACCTGCCTTCTTACATCGGGCTGGAAGGGGGAGACCCAGGTCATGCAGATGGATCTGGCGGGCTTTGCGATATCAGCCGGGTCGGCCTGTTCCTCGGGCAAGGTTCGGGCCAGCGGCGTTTTGCAGGCCATGGGTTTCGACGACAGGGCCGCGCAATCGGCAATTCGGATATCCATAAGCCCGGCTGTGGGCGACGATCAGGTGAACCGATTTGCGCAAGTGTGGGAAAGCGCGTATTCACGCTGGCGCGACAGGACTGGCTAGGCGACCGCCCGGCCCATGGAAGGACAAAGGATGAACGAGATCACCGATCTTGAGGTGCGCGAGGGCGTCGACCGCGAAACGGTCGAGACCGTGCAGAACATGGGCAGCTATAAATACGGCTGGGACACCGAGATCGAGATGGACTATGCCCCCAAGGGGCTGTCCGAGGATATCGTCCGCCTGATCTCGCAGAAGAACGGCGAGCCGGAATGGATGCTGGACTGGCGGCTGGAAGCCTATCGCCGCTGGCTGACCATGACGGAACCGAAATGGGCGATGCTGAACTATCCGGTCATCGACTATCAGGACCAGTATTACTATGCCCGCCCGAAAAGCATGGAGGTGAAGCCCAAGTCGCTGGACGAGGTGGATCCCAAGCTGCTGGCGACCTATGAAAAGCTGGGTATTCCGCTGAAAGAGCAGATGATCCTGGCCGGGGTCGAGGGCGCCGACGAAGCCCCCGTCGAGGGCCGCCGCGTGGCCGTTGATGCGGTTTTCGACAGCGTGTCGGTGGGCACGACCTTCAAGGAGGAGCTTGCCAGGGCCGGCGTGATCTTCTGTTCCATCAGCGAGGCGATCCGCGAACATCCCGACCTGGTGAAGAAATACCTGGGCAGCGTCGTGCCGCAGTCGGACAACTATTTCGCGACGCTGAACAGCGCGGTGTTTTCCGACGGATCCTTCGTCTATGTCCCCAAGGGCGTGCGCTGCCCGATGGAACTGTCCACCTATTTCCGCATCAACGCGGAAAACACCGGCCAGTTCGAACGCACGCTTATCATTGCGGATCAAGGATCTTACGTCAGCTATCTCGAAGGCTGCACGGCGCCCAAACGCGACACGAACCAGCTTCACGCGGCGGTGGTCGAGATCGTCATCCTGCAAGACGCCGAGGTCAAGTATTCGACCGTCCAGAACTGGTATCCGGGCGATGAGGAAGGCCGGGGCGGCATCTACAACTTCGTCACCAAGCGCGCCGATTGCCGCGAGGCCCGCGCCAAGGTGATGTGGACGCAGGTGGAAACCGGCAGCGCGATCACCTGGAAATACCCCTCCTGCATCCTGCGCGGCGACGAATCGCAGGGCGAGTTCTATTCCATCGCCATCGCCAACAACTTCCAGCAGGCCGATACCGGGACCAAGATGATCCATCTTGGCAGGAACACCCGGTCGCGGATCGTTTCCAAGGGGATTTCGGCGGGGCAGGCGCAGAACACCTATCGCGGTCTGGTGTCGATGCACCCGCGCGCGACCAACAGCCGCAACTATACCCAATGCGACAGCCTGCTGATCGGCGACAAATGCGGCGCCCATACCGTGCCCTATATCGAGGTGAAGAACACCAGCAGCCGCGTCGAACACGAGGCGACGACCAGCAAGGTCGATGACGACCAGTTGTTCTATTGCCGGTCGCGCGGCATGGACGAGGAAGAGGCGGTGGCCCTGGTGGTGAACGGCTTCTGCCGCGAGGTCTTGCAGGCCCTGCCGATGGAATTCGCCATGGAGGCGCAGTCGCTGGTCGCCATTTCGCTGGAAGGCTCGGTCGGCTGAGGCCGCGAAGGGATTTGATGATGGTGCCGGACCGCTGGCACCGCCACCACCATCTGATGAGGAAAAGATGCTGAAAATCGACAACCTGCATGTGAAACTTGAGGCGGAGGACAAGCAGATCCTGAAGGGTCTGTCGCTGGAGATTCCCGCCGGTCAGGTTCATGCGATCATGGGACCGAACGGGTCGGGCAAATCCACGCTGTCCTATGTCCTGTCGGGCCGCGACGGCTATGAGGTGACCGAAGGCACCGCCACGCTGGACGGCGAAAGCCTGCTGGACATGGAGCCCGAGGAACGCGCCGCCGCCGGGCTGTTCCTCGCCTTCCAGTATCCGGTCGAGATCCCCGGCGTTGGCAACATGACCTTCCTGCGCACCGCCGTGAACGCGCAACGCAAGGCGCGCGGGCAGGAGGAACTGTCCTCGGGCGAGTTCCTGAAGATCGTGCGCGCCAAGGCCGCCGAATTGCAGATCAGCCCGGACATGCTGAAGCGCCCGGTCAATGTCGGCTTCTCGGGCGGGGAAAAGAAGCGCAACGAGATCCTGCAAATGGCCATGCTGGAGCCGCGCATGTGCATCATGGACGAGACCGATTCGGGTCTTGACGTGGATGCGATGCGGCTGGTCTCGGACGGGGTGAACGCGCTGCGCTCGCCCGACCGCAGCTTCCTGGTCATCACCCATTATCAGCGGCTGCTGAACCACATCCAGCCGGACGTGGTCCATATCATGGCCGATGGCCGGATCGTCAAATCGGGCGGTCCCGCACTGGCCTTGCAGGTCGAGGAAGAAGGTTATGGCGACCTGCTGGCGGAGGCCCGCTGATGGCGGACGCGGCAGTCAGGACCAAGGACCAGACCCCGACCGTCGAGGGATCGCCGAGGCCCGCCAACGCGCTTGACGCGCGGATGGCGGTGCTGACCCTGCCGCAGGGCGGGTTCACGGCGGCGGCGCGCCGGGACGCGCTGGCGCGGTTGCGCGAGATGGGCTTGCCCGGTCCGCGCGACGAATACTGGCGCTATACCGATCCGCGCGCCTTCAACGCGCCGGTTCCGCAACCCATCCCGCTGCTGGACAAAGAGGCGGATTCGCCGCTGTTCGGTGACCGCGACCGGTTGAAGCTGGTTTTCGTGGACGGGCGCTTCGACGCCGCCGCCTCGGACGACCTGGCGCTGGAAGGGATTCAGATCGAGACACTGGCCCATGCCGACACCCGGCCGGACCACTGGGCGGCCGATCTGTATGGCAGGCTGGAAACGGCGGGCCAGACCCCGGTGCGCCGCCCCTTCGCCGCGCTGAACACGGCCGCGGCAGCGGACGGGGTGCTGATCCGCGTCACATCCTCGCCCGCGCGCCCGGTTCATGTGATCCACCGCCGCGCGTCCGAGGATGCCGATGTCGCCTGGCACCACGTCATCCGGGTCGAGGAGGGCGCCGAACTGACCTTCCTGGAAACCGGCATGGTGGGCGCGCGCTCCAACGGCGTGATCGAGGCCGATCTGCGCCCCGGCGCCCGGCTGCACCACATCACCGCCAAGCGCGCCGGGCATCAGAAGCTGGGCCTGTCGCATCTGTTCGCCCGCGTGGCCGAAGGCGCGCTGTTCAAAAGCTTCGGCCTGTCGGTCAACGGCACGCTGATGCGGCACGAGGCGGTGATCGACATCGCGGGCGACGACGCGGTGGCCCATATCGCCGCGGCCGTGCTGGGCGACGGCAATGTCGGGTCGTTCCATCACGACGACACCGTCTTCATCACCCACGGGGCCGAACGCTGCGAAAGCCGCCAGGTCTTCAAGAAGGTGCTGAAGAACGGGGCCGAGGGCGTGTTCCAGGGCAAGATCCTGGTCAAGCCGGGCGCCCAGAAGACCGACGGCTACCAGATCAGCCAGGCGCTGCTGCTGGACGAACGCAGCCAGTTCCTGGCCAAGCCGGAACTGGAAATCTACGCGGATGACGTGAAATGCTCGCACGGTTCCACGACCGGCGCCATCGACGAGGAGGCGCTATTCTATCTGCGCTCTCGCGGGGTGCCCTACGGGCGGGCCATCGTGTTCCTGGTGCTGTCCTTCCTGGCCGACGCGCTTGAGGAGATCGAGGACGAGGATCTGCGGGCCGAGATCAACGACCGGCTGGAAGCATGGCTGACCCTTCACGCCACGCAATGAGCAGGGGGGGCATCGTCCCCCGCGTGCTGCAAAGCTGGGTGGCCCCGCGCCGGGTGGTGCGGGGCCTTTCCGACATGCCGGAACGGGTCAAGCTGGCGGTCCTGATGGCGGCGATGCTGATCTTCCTGATCGCGCAGGCGCCCGCCAACGCGCGGCTGGCGCAGATCGACCCCTCGGTCCCGTTCCAGGCGCGGATGGGCGGCGCGCTGCTGGCGGTGATGTTCATGATGCCGATCCTGGGCTATGCCCTGGCGGGGCTGGTCGCGGCCCTGTCGCGGCTGACCCCGTGGCGGCTGACGCCCGAGGATTCGCGCCTGGCGCTGTTCTGGGCGCTGCTGGCGGTCGCGCCCGCGATGCTGCTGGCCGGGCTGGTCGCGGGACTGGTGGGGCAGGGACCGGGCCTGACCCTGGTCCGCGCCGTCTGCGGCCTTGGTTTTCTGATGATCTGGGGCGCCGGCCTTTCGGCGCTGGCGAGGGAAGCATGAGTTTCGACGACGTCAAGGCCCTGGTCGGTTTGTCGTTCCGGGATCCGCAGGCAGCGGCCCATGCGCTGATGGCGCAGGGCTGGCCGGTCTCGGCGCGCTGGATGGCGCTGATCGTGGCAGTCTCGGTTTCCGCGCTGCTGACCTCGCTTGCGGCGATGCTGGTCAACGGCCCTGACCCGGACGGAACCCAGGTCGTGATGCTCAGCCGTCAGCCGATGGCGCTGGCCGCCATGCAGCTTGTCGCCATCGTGCTGGCGGCCGGGCTGATGTCGGGCGTCGGCCGCCTGTTCGGCGGCCACGGCCGGTTCGAGGACGCGCTGCTGCTGACCGTCTGGATCGAGGTTCTGCTGCTGCTGATCCAGGTCGTCCAACTGGTCCTGTCCCTGGTCCTGCCCGGCGTGGCGGGCCTGCTGGGCCTGGCCGCCATCGCGCTGTTCCTGTGGCTGACGGTGCAGTTCACCAAGGCGCTGCATGGGTTCCGCAACAGCGCCAAGGTCGCTTTGGGCCTGATCGGCACCGCCTTCGTGGCGGGTTTCGTCCTGTCGCTGATCGCGGCCGCCCTGGGTATCCTGCCGGAGATAGCGCAATGAGCTTTGATGTCGATCGTGTCCGCGCCGATTTCCCGATCCTGTCGCGGCAGGTGAACAACCGCCTGCTGGTTTATCTGGACAGCGGCGCCAGCGCCCAGAAGCCCCGCCAGGTGATCGAGGCGATCACCCGCGCCTATGAGGGCGAATATGCCAATGTCCATCGCGGCCTGCATTTCCTGTCGAACCTCGCGACCGACAATTACGAACGCGTCCGCGCCATCATCGCCCGCTTCCTGAACGCCCCGCATGAAGACGAGGTGATCTTCACCAGCGGCTCGACCGAGGGGATCAACCTGGTCAGCTATGGCTGGGCCGCGCCCCGGTTCCAGCCGGGGGACGAGATCGTGCTGACGGTGCTGGAACACCATGCCAATATCGTCCCCTGGCATTTCCTGCGCGAACGCCAGGGCGTGGTGCTGAAATGGGTCGAACCCGAACCCGACGGGTCGCTGCCGCCGGAAAAGGTTCTGGCCGCCGTGGGACCGAAGACCAGGCTGATCGCCGTCACGCATATGTCCAACGTCACCGGCACCATCGTTGACGTCGGGGCGATTGCGCGGGCGACCCATGTGCCGGTGCTGGCGGACGGGTCGCAGGCGGCGGTCCACATGCCGGTCGATCTGGCGGCCCTTGGCGTGGATTTCTACTGCATCACCGGCCACAAGCTCTATGGCCCCTCGGGATCCGGCGCGATGTGGATCCGGCGCGAGCGGCAGGCCGAGATGCGTCCCTTCATGGGCGGCGGCGACATGATCCGCACGGTGACGCGGGACGCCATCGACTATGCCGATCCGCCCCTGCGCTTCGAGGCGGGAACCCCCGGCATCGTCAACCAGATCGGCCTGGGCGCGGCTTTGGAATACCTGATGGATCTGGGGATGGAGAACATCGCCGCCCATGAACGGACCCTGCGCGACTATGCCCGCGACCGGCTGCGCAGCCTCAACTGGCTGGCCGTCCAGGGCGATGCGCCGGACAAGGGTGCGATCTTTTCGATGACCATGCAGGGCGCCCATGCCCATGACCTGTCCACCATCCTCGACAAGCGCGGCATCGCCGTGCGCGCGGGCAGTCACTGCGCCATGCCGCTGATGGAGTTCTTCGGAATCACCGCCAGCGCGCGGGCCTCCTTCGCGATGTATAACACCAGGCAGGAAGTGGACGCTCTGGTCGAAGGATTGAGCTTTTGCCGAGAGCTTTTCGCCTGAATCTTGCAAAGTTTTGAATGGCTGCCGAAGATCGTGCGATAATCCTTGCCCGATCCGAGTGACTCTGCATCCCTGACTGAAACTTGGTCAGGGGAAGGACATGGCAGAGATTCTGGTTCTGGGTGCAGGCATGGTCGGCGTCACGACCGGGTTGGCTTTGCAGGCGCGCGGTCATCAGGTGACCATCGTCGAACGCGGCGTGCCGGGGCGGGAAACCAGCTATGGCAATGCCGGCCTGATCCAGACCGAGGCGGTCGAACCCTATGCCATGCCGCTGGCCCCCGGCGCGCTGATCCAGATCGCGCTCGGCCGGGGCTATGACGTGAAATGGAACGTCGGCGGCCTGCTGTCGCAACTGAACGCCGTCTGGACCTATGCGATCAACTCGCTGCCTTCGGGTCACCGCCGCGCGACGCTGGTTTGGGGCAAGATGATCCGGCAATCGACCGACCGCCATGCGCCGCTGATCGACGCGGCGGGCGCCGACAACATCATCCGCCGCGACGGCTATATCGAGGTCCATCGGACCCCCGCGCGGATGGAAAAGGCCCGTGTCACCGCCAAGCGGTTCCTGGACGAATTCGGGGTCGAGGCGCGGCTGATGGACGGCCGCGCCCTGCGCGCCCTGGAACCGGCGATCAAGATCGAGGTCGAGGGCGCGACCCATTGGGCGGACGCCTGGACCTGTTCCGATCCCGGCGGGCTGGTCGCGGCCTATGCGGCGCTGTTCGAACGCCGGGGCGGGCGGATCGTCAACGCCGACGCGGGCGATCTGCATCGCGCGGGCAACGGCTGGAAGGTGGACGAGCATAGCGGCGAACATGCCGTCGTGGCGCTCGGCCCCTGGTCGCCGATGCTGCTGCAACGCTTCGGCCTGACGGTGCCGATGGTCTTCAAGCGCGGCTATCACCGCCATTACCACATGCAGACGCCGCCCAACCATCCGATCGCGGATTTCGGCAACTCGGTGGTGATGTCGCCGATGCGGCGCGGATTGCGGATCGCCACGGCGGCCGAACTGACCAGCCATCCCCGCCTGACGCCGCCGCAGCTGAAGCATGGCGAAAAGGCCGCGCGCGAGCTGTTCGACATCGGTTCCCCGGTCGAGGCCGAACCCTGGACCGGCCGCCGCCCCTGCATCCCCGACATGCTGCCGGTGATCGGCCGGGTGCCCGACCAGCCGAACCTCTGGGCGCATTTCGGCCACGGCCATCAGGGCTTCACGCTGGGTCCGGTCACCGCGGAAATCCTGGCTGATGAATTGGACGGTAAGCAGGGCTGGGCCGAATTGCAGCCCGCCCGCTTCAAGCGGTAGTTTCTTCTTCACGCAAATATCCTCGGGGGTGAATTGGCCGCAGGCCAAGAGGGGGCGCGAGCGCCCCCTTGCTGCCGCAATCGGTCAGCACTGCCGGTTGACATTCGCGTGCGGCGACACACTTTGGAAGTCTGCCGAAAAGGACGCCCGATGGGTCACAACAACACCAACGCCCCGACCACGCGCTTTGCCGAGGTCACCCGCCCCAAGCTGGAAGGCGGGCGGCGCTTCGTCCTCAGGACCGAGTTTGAGCCCGCGGGCGACCAGCCGACCGCCATCGTCGAACTGACCGATGGCGTGCAGGCGGGCGAACGCGACCAGGTGCTGCTGGGCGCGACCGGCACCGGCAAGACCTTCACCATGGCCAAGGTGATCGAGGCGACGCAGCGCCCCGCGATCATCCTGGCCCCGAACAAGACGCTGGCCGCCCAGCTTTACGGCGAGTTCAAGGGCTTCTTCCCCGACAACGCGGTCGAATATTTCGTCAGCTACTACGACTATTACCAGCCCGAGGCCTATGTGCCGCGATCCGACACCTATATCGAGAAGGAAAGCCAGATCAACGAGGCCATCGACCGGATGCGCCACTCGGCCACGCGCGCGCTGCTGGAACGCGACGACGTGATCATCGTCGCCTCGGTCAGCTGCATCTATGGCATCGGCTCGGTCGAGACCTATTCGGCGATGACCCAGGACATGGTCGTGGGCGACAGCTATGACCAGCGGGAATTCCTGTCCCAGCTTGTGGCCCAGCAATATCGCCGACTGGACGCAGCCTTTCAGCGCGGCGGTTTCCGGGTGCGCGGCGACCTGGTCGAGGTCTGGCCCGCCCACCTGGAAGACCGCGCCTGGCGCTTCGACTTCTTCGGGAACGAGCTTGAGGCGATCACCGAATTCGATCCTCTGACCGGCCAGAAGACCGACAATTTCCGCCAGATCCGCATCTATGCCAACAGCCACTATGTCACGCCCCGCCCGACGCTTCAGCAGGCGATCAAAGGCATCAAGGCGGAACTTCAGGGGCGGCTGAAGCAACTGGTCGATGAGGGCAAGCTGCTGGAAGCCCAGCGGCTGGAACAGCGCACCAATTTCGATCTTGAGATGCTGGAGGCCACCGGCGTCTGCAACGGCATCGAGAACTATTCCCGCTATCTGACCGGTCGCGCGCCGGGCGAGCCGCCCCCCACGCTGTTCGAATTCATCCCCGACAACGCCATCGTCTTCGCCGACGAATCCCATATCAGCGTGCCGCAGATCGGCGGCATGTATCGCGGCGACTTCCGGCGCAAGTTCACGCTGGCCGAACATGGCTTCCGCCTGCCAAGCTGCATGGACAACCGACCCCTGAAATTCGAGGAATGGGACGCGATGCGGCCGCAATCGGTCTTCGTGTCGGCCACGCCCGCGCAATGGGAGTTGGACCAGACCGGCGGCGTCTTCACCGAACAGGTCATCCGCCCGACCGGCCTTCTGGACCCCGAGATCGAGATCCGCCCGGTCGAGATGCAGGTGGACGACCTGCTGGACGAGATCCGCCGCGTCAGCGCCGCCGGGCTGCGGACCCTGGTCACGACGCTCACCAAGCGCATGGCCGAGGATCTGACCGAATATTTCCACGAACAGGGCATCCGCATCCGCTATATGCACAGCGACATTGACACGATCGAACGCATCGAGATCCTGCGCGACCTGCGGCTGGGCACCTTCGACGTGCTGGTCGGCATCAACCTGCTGCGCGAGGGGCTGGATATTCCCGAATGCGGGCTGGTGGCGATCCTGGACGCGGACAAGGAGGGTTTCCTGCGGTCCGAAACCTCGCTGATCCAGACCATCGGCCGGGCGGCGCGCAACGCCGATGGCCGCGTCATCATGTATGCCGACCGCATCACCGGCAGCATGGAACGCGCGATGGCCGAAACCGAACGCCGCCGCGCCAAGCAGATGGCCTATAACGAGGCGCATGGCATCACGCCCCAGACCGTGCGCAAGAATGTCGAGGATGTTCTGGCGGGCCTGTGGCAGGGCGACACCGACCAGTCGCGCGTGACGGCGAAGATCGACAAGCCGATGGTCGGGGCCAACCTGGCCGCCCATCTCGACGCCCTGCGCGCGCAGATGCGCAAGGCCGCCGAGAACCTGGAATTCGAGGAAGCCGCCCGGATCCGCGACGAGGTAAAGCGCCTGGAAGCCGTGGAACTGGCCGTCGCCGACGATCCGCTGGCGCGCCAGTCCGTGATCGAGGAGGCGGCCGAGGATGCCGTCAAGGCCTCGGGCCGGTCCACGGCGGGCCGGGCGGGACAGCGCGGCGGCAACAAGCGGTCCAAGCGGCGGCGATAGGGCCCGGACCGCTGCCTCCATTCACGACTTCGTGCGAATCATGGTCCGTGTTACGGTGTCCGGGCAGACTGGTCGGTTTGCTTTGGTTTGGTTAACGATACTGGGGGGTACCGCACGATGTACATCAAGCGAATGACGACCGCCTTCTTTGTGATGGCGGCGACTCCTGCGCTGTCCGCCACGATGCATGTTCACGATTCGAACGGTATGCTGGGCACGGTTGATACGACGACCGGCGCGGTGTCCGTCATCGGCGACATGGGCGTGGTGATGACCGACATTGCCTTCGATCCGACAGGCAATCTTTATGGGATGAGCTTCACGGCTCTCTACCGCATCAATCCCGGCACCGGGGCCAGCACCCTGATCGGAACCCATGGGATCAACGGTGGAAACGCCCTTGTCTTCGGTGTTGACGGCACGCTGTATGGGGCGGGGAATACGACGACCAATCTTTACACGCTGAATACGACGACCGGGGCGGGAAGCTCGCTTGGCTCCATCGGATTCTTTTCGGGCGGCGATCTGGCCTTTGTGGGAAGCGATTTCTATCTCGCTTCCAGCGCGAACCAGCTGGTCAAGATCGACCTGGCAAATCCGGGCGGCACGGCGGCCATCGGTCCTTTCGGCGTCGGCAACGTCTTCGGGCTGGCGACGGCGCCCGATGGCAAGCTGTACGGCGTGGCTGGCACCTCGATCTATGAGGTGGACGTGACGACCGGGCTTGCGACAAACCGGCTGTCTTTCGCCGGTCACGGCCTGGGGGCGGCCTATGGGCAGAGCTTCTATACGGAATCCGGCGCCGAGCCTGCGCCCGTCCCGGTCCCGCCCGCAGGGGTGCTGCTGGCGGGGGGGCTTGTGCTGCTGGGAAGGGCCGGGCGGCGCGGCAGGGCCTTGTCCTGACTGTCCGCGACATGAACCACGGGCCGCGGCATCCGCTGCGGCCCGTGCTTTTTCAGGCCAAGGCCGCACCGACGCCTGCTGCTGAACCGCCGCCTTGTGCAGGCGCCGGTCGACGCCATCGACTACGTGATCACCCACGAGCTCTGCCATGTGGCCGAGCCACATCACGGCGCCGCATTCTTTGAGCTACTTGACAAGGTGATGCCCGATTGGGAGCGGCGGAAGCAGAGGTTGGAACGGGCCATGGCCCGAGAACTTCCGAACCCGGTCGCGGCAGACGCAAACGCGACCCCAATCCAAGTAATTTCAGGGCCGGGATTTTTCTTTGTTCCGACAAGCACTTATAGGAAATTCACCAAATCTGCGCAGTCATGAGGTCTGGAGAATACGGGCCCTGAGAGACCGCTTCCGAGCCCCTTGGCGCTGAGGCCAGTGCTCAGCCCCTTCCGTATAACCCTCGAAAACAACGGAAAAATCCGGCCGTAGCCGGATCGGGAGAACGTTTTCGCGAGGGCAAGTGGCGGAGGGGATGGGTCTGATATCCAACCTTCTCTGCTTCTTTGCCATCGCTGGCCGTCACAGGGAAAGACGGACCGCTGCCGTCTCCTACCAGTAGAGGCCGAAGCTTCGGAAGCGGGGCGCCGTCTTCGGCGCACGAAACCTGTCGCTCGGAAAGTCTGCGAGGGGCGGGATCGGGGCCGTCCTGCGCGCGGCCAGTTCGCGGAGCCTGCGGATCCGGCTGTCGGTCGGCGGATGCGTCCGAAGCAGCGATGGATCGGGCATCCGCCTCCCGGGAAGCAGGATCTCTTCCCAGAAGCGGCCGAGCTGACGGTCGAGCTTGCGCAACGCGCGAACGAGGCCTTCCGGGTCGCCGGTCAGCTCGGCCGCGGCCCGGTCGGCATCATATTCGCGGGTCCGAGACAGGCCAAGCTGGACAAGCGTCATCAGGGTGGGGGCAAGGATGAGCAGCAGCACGATGTGCCAGGGCACATGGACGGCGCCGACAAGGACAAGGGGCAGGTTGAGGATCAGCAGGAACTGTCCGATCCAGCTTGCCAGAGACACGAGCCTCGACATTACATCCGCCAGCCCCATGAGCCAGAGATCGCGATTGGCGACATGGCCGACCTCGTGGGCCAGCACACCGGCCAGTTCGCGCCCGTCAAGTAGCCCGAGCAGCCCGTCGGTGACGCAGATCGCGCTGTCCTCGGGGCTGCCCATGGCGAAGGCGTTGGGCAGGGAGCTCGGCACGCGATAGAGCGCGGGGATGCGCGGCAGGCCGGCGCGGCGCGCCAGTTCGGCGAGGGTGGCGACGAGGCCCGGCGCCTCACGTGCGGTCAGGCGCTGCGCCCGGTAGGCCGACATCAGCATCCGCCGCGAGAGGTCGGGCGCGAACGCGAGGCCCAGGAGCATGCCGAGCGCCGCGAGGAGACCGGCCTGCGCACCGAGGACCGCAGTCACCGATACCCAGGCGATGGCCGCCATGAGGGTCAGCAGAAGCGCAGACTGGACAAGGTTCAACAGCCGGTGCCGGATCAGCATGGTCGTCATGTCGCCCGTCCTACATCGGCTGGCGAAGCGTGATCTCGAGACGCAGGAGCTGTGCGCCGCGCTGGATGTGCAACTCGACCCTGTCACCCGGCCGATACTCTTCGAGAGCAGCGAATAAATCCCGCGAATCACCTATCCTCGAGGCGCCGAGACCGACGATACGGTCACCTACGACGATCAGTCCGTCCTGGGACACCCGCGCCGGGATCAGCCCGGTACTGGCTGCGGGGCTATCCGGTTCCACACCAAGGACCAGAGCACCAGACCCGCCCTCGCGCGCGATCATAGCATCGATGCGGGGATCGGTCAGGATGCCCAGCCGCGGCGGGTCATAGCGGCCGCGCGCGATCAGCTGCGGCACCACCCGGTTGACGGTATCGACCGGCACCGCGAAGCCGATCCCGGCGCTGCCGCCCGAGGGGCTGAAGATGGCGGTGTTGACGCCGATGAGCCGCCCGGCGCTGTCGATCAGCGGTCCGCCCGAATTGCCGGGGTTGATCGCCGCGTCGGTCTGGATCAGGCCCCGGATCGGCGGTCCGCCCTCGCCCGGAAGCTCGCGACCGAGGGCAGAGACGATGCCTGTCGTCATCGTCCAGTCGAGCCCGAAGGGATTTCCGATGGCAAGGACGCTCTGGCCCACGCGCAGATCGCCGCTGGTGCCAATGGGGATCGGCGGCGGCCGGTCCGCGCCCACCCCGATGTGCAGGACGGCAAGGTCGTGCTCGGGGGCGCGGCCGACCAGTCGCGCGGGATAGGCGCGGCCGTCGGCCAGGCGCACGGTCGCGCCGCTCGCCCCGGCGATGACATGGTTGTTCGTCACCACGTGGCCGAGCTCGTCCCAGACGAAGCCCGAGCCGTTGCCGCGCGGGATGTCATAGGCGTTGCGGGTCCAGGGGTCGATCACCCGTTCGGCCGTGGTGATGAAGACGACGCTGTCGCGGGCGGCTTCGAAAATCGCGATGGTGCTCTGTTCGGAGGCGGCCAGATCGCCCCGCGGCGCTACGGTGCGCGGTTCGGCGAAGCGGCCGAGGATGGCGGACTGGAGGATCGGCAGGCTCTGCCAGGCCACCATCAGGACGAGCGCGGCCGCGGTCGCCGCAACGAGCCGCGCATGGAAGCACCCGGTCACCCCCGCCTGCCGCCGTTCCGGCATGGTGCTGCTCGCGCCGGTCCTGATCGCGCACCAGCCAGTGGACAGCGCCCAGTGCAAGCGCTGCGGCGGCGAGTGCGGCAATCTTTGCCGGCTCCGTCTCGCCGAGGTCCAGGATGATGAATTTGCGCGCGACGGCGAGGAGCGCGATCAGCACGATCGTGCGGACTTGGAGGATCCCGAAGCTGCGTTCGGTCGCAACAAGAAGGGAGCGCTTGAACTCGAGCGCGATCACCACGGTG
This sequence comes from Paracoccus sp. S3-43, assembly GCF_029027965.1. NCBI lineage: Bacteria > Pseudomonadati > Pseudomonadota > Alphaproteobacteria > Rhodobacterales > Paracoccaceae > Paracoccus > Paracoccus qomolangmaensis. The sequence goes on from NZ_CP119082.1 coordinate 1,111,056, forward strand.
AAGATCATGCCGAACACCACCTGGAAGGTGGCGTAATCGAGAGTGTCGAATGCCCCCAGAACCAGGCGGTTCACGACTTCGCGCATCAGCGCCCAGACCGACGCCACGACGATCGCCGCAATGATGACGCTGAGGACGAAGATGACAACTTGCTCGAACTTCTCGTAGAGCGTCATCGCCGACCATTGTTCACGGGTCAGCCCGGATCGTTGCAAGTCTTTCATGATTGCCTCTCGAAGGCCGCCCCGGAGAGACAAGCTCCCCGGGGCTTCTCCAGACGGTGCGATATCGCAAGGAGCGGAGGGGACGCCGCAAACCGGCGACACCCAATGTGGCAAATCAGCCGTTCTTGACCTCGATGCGCTTGACCTTCGCCTGCGCCTCGGGAGTCTGGGGCAGCTTGATCGTCAGAACCCCGTTCTTGAAGGATGCCTGCGCCTTTTCGCCATCCACACCGGGAGGGAGCGGAATTGTCCGGTAGATCGCGCCGTAGCTGCGCTCGGAGAGATAGTATCCCTTCTTCTCCTCTTTGCGCTCGATCTTTTTCTCCCCCTTCACAGTCAACATGTCATCGTTAACTGTCACCTCGATGTCCTTCATCTCCATGCCCGGCAGCTCGATCGACACTTCGATCGCGTTGTCGGTCTCGACCATGTCGGATTTGGCTTCGCCGCTGCCCCAGGGCCATTCGAAATGACCGACCTTGTTCCAGAAGTTCTCGAACACATGGTTCATTTCGCGCTGGAGTGTCGCGATCGGGTTGTCTTCGCCGCTCTTGGCATCTGGCGCGCCGTCCTTGCGCGCCCAGGGAATGAAGTCTTTGATCTGCATGATATGGTCTCCTTCGGTTTTCAGGCGCCCTTGACGACGATCCTTTTCGGCTGCGCTTCAGGGGCTCGGGGGAGCGTCAGGGTGAGGACGCCGCCACGCATCTCGGCTTCGATCCTGTCGGGGTCGAAGTCCTCGGAAAGCGTGAAGGCACGCTCGAAATCGCCCTCGCCATATTCGGCATGGGCAAGTTCGAGGTTTTCCGGCCGCACCGGGTCAACCTTGCCGCGGATCGTCAACACGCGATTTTCGAGCGTGATTTCGACCGCATCGGGAGCGACCCCAGGCATTTCAAGCATCATGGAGACGCCCTGATCGGTCTCGACGATATCGGTCAACGGGCGGTAGATGCGTCCGTCGCCGGTGGTTTCGGGCGAGTCGGTCGGCGTCTTTTCGGCGGCTTGCGTGATGTCGGTGCTCATCGTGCCAGCTCTTCTCAGGCTGCCTTGATCTCGATTTTCTTCGGCTTTTCTTCCTCGGGCCGGGAGATGACGATCCGCAATACGCCGTTCGTCATCCTCGCCTCGACCTTGTCATCCGAGGTCGCGAACGGCAGGCGGATAGCGCGGGAAAACCTGCCGTAACCGCGTTCGTTGCGGTGCCAGCGCGCACCGTCGGGAACCTCGGGCGCCTTGCGTTCGCCCGAAAGGGTCAGGACGCTGTCCTTGACCGAAATCTCAATGTCGCCCGGTTCGATGCCGGGAAGTTCAGCGGTGACTCCAACGGCCTCAGGGCCTTGCCAGACATTCACCGCCGGGAACGCCGCGCGGGACGGCGGCCAGAAACCACGGTCGAGATCGCGCATCATGGAGCGCATCAGCGCGAAGGGATCGCTGCGGCGCAGATATGTCGGGTAGAGCATTGCTGGCCTCCTGTTGCTGATCGATGCCCCCGAACCGTCGGCATGGACGGACCGGGCAACGGTGCCGGCCGGATGTGGGTTCGGAGACCGCCTATCAAGATAGGCGGTCCCATTTATTATGCAAGCATATATGGTGCATGCATTGCGCCTTGGATGGAGAGCAGTCTATCCTGTTTCTCATGCAGTGGAGGAAGGATACCCATGATCTCTTCTGATCTTGCCCTGATCGGGACGACGATCCACCGGGTCGCGCAGCTCATCCAGCAGCGGATCGACAACGAGATCGGCGACAGCGGCCTGACCCGCCTGTCCTGGATGGCGGCGACACATGTCGAGGATTCGCCCGGGCTGACCATCGGCGATCTGGCCGGGCGGCTGGAGGTAGGCCGGGCCACTGCGGGCCAGCTCGTCGATCGCATGGTACAGGGCGGTTGGGTCGAGCGGTGGCCCTCGCCCGACGACCGGCGGTCGCAGATCGTCACGGCAACACCTAAGGCCAGGGCGATGCTGGAGGAACTCGCGCCGCGGCAGTCGGCGCTCGAAGATGAAATCCTGCAGGATCTGTCGGCGGACGAAAGGCGCATTCTGCTGGCGCTGCTCGAGCGGATCAAGTCGCGGCTTTTACGCTAGAGGGGGGCGAATAGGTATGGAAAGGAAGACCGAATACAACATCTGGTACTGGGTGGTGGCTTTCATAGCCGTGCTTTTCATCCAGAACCTGATCGCCGGCTGGCAATCCGTCGCGCCGATCAGCTACAGCCAGTTCGAGAAGTATCTCGCTGACGGGAAAATTTCCTCTGTCGCGGTCGGGGCAGACACTATCACAGGCACCTTCGCCGAACCGGTCGACGGCAAGAAGCAGTTTGTGACGACCGTAGTGAATCCCGCAATCCTGGAGCGGATAGACCGGTCAGGTATCGAGATCACTGGCGTTCCGCAAAACACTTTTCTCGGCACGCTGATTTCCTGGGTAGCGCCAGCGCTTGTCTTCTTCGGAATCTGGATGCTGCTGTTCCGCAAGTTCGCCGACAAGCAGGGCTTCGGCGGGTTCATGCAGGTCGGCCGCAGCAAGGCCAAAGTTTACATGGAAAAAGAAACCGGCGTCAGCTTCGCCGACGTGGCTGGCGTGGACGAGGCCAAGGCCGAGCTCGAGGAGGTCGTGGAGTTCCTCAGGAACCCCGCCGAATACGGAAAGCTGGGCGCACATATCCCCAAAGGCATATTGCTCGTTGGGCCGCCGGGCACCGGCAAGACGCTGCTGGCCCGCGCGGTGGCGGGTGAGGCGGGCGTGACCTTCTTTTCGATCTCGGGATCGGAGTTCGTCGAGATGTTCGTGGGCGTCGGTGCCGCACGGGTGCGCGACCTGTTCGAGCAGGCCCGGAAATCCGCGCCGGCGATCATCTTCATCGACGAACTCGACGCTCTCGGGCGGGCGCGCTCCTCCGGCCAGATCGCTGGCGGCCACGATGAGCGTGAGCAGACGCTGAACCAGCTTCTGACCGAGCTCGACGGCTTCGACCCTTCGGTGGGCATCGTGCTCCTGGCCGCCACCAACCGACCAGAGATCCTCGACCCCGCGCTGCTGCGTGCGGGACGCTTCGACCGGCAGGTGCTGGTGGATCGGCCGGATAAGAAGGGACGTGTGCAGATTCTCGGCGTTCACATGAAAAAGGTGAAGCTCGCCCCGGACGTCGATGCCGAGAAGGTCGCAGCGCTTACTCCCGGCTTTTCCGGGGCGGACCTCGCCAATCTCGTCAACGAGGCAGCATTGCTCGCCACGCGCCGCAAGGCGGATGCGGTGACGATGGACGACTTCAACAATGCCGTCGAGCGCATCATCGCAGGGTTGGAAAAGAAGAACCGCGTGCTCAATCCGCGCGAACGCGAGATCGTGGCGCATCACGAGATGGGGCACGCGCTGGTGGCGATGGCTCTGCCCGGCACGGATCCGGTGCACAAGGTCTCGATCATCCCGCGCGGCATCGGCGCGCTCGGCTACACCATCCAGCGCCCGACCGAGGACCGCTTCCTGATGACGCGCGAGGAGCTGGAGAACAAGATCGCCGTCCTCCTCGGCGGGCGCGCGGCCGAGAAGATCGTCTACGACCACCTCTCGACCGGGGCGGCCGACGATCTGGTCAAGGCTACCGATATCGCCCGCGCCATGGTCGCGCGGTACGGGATGGACGAAGACCTCGGGCATGTCAGCTACGACACCGATCGGCCCGGCTTTCTCGGCACCGGCGACCAGTCGTCGTGGCTGAACCGCCGCTACAGCGACGCCACTGCCGAGCGGATGGACGCGAAGGTGCGCGACATCGTGGATGGCGTGTTCAAGCGCACCCTCTCGCTTCTCGAAGCCAACCGGGCGCTGCTCGAGCAATCGGCGCAGGATCTCCTGCAACGCGAGACACTGGACGAGCCCGATCTGGTGGCAATTGGGTCCCAGGTGAAAAGAACGGAAGCGGTCGCTGCGTGACGCCGTAACTGACGCAGATGATCGGCGGACAACCCTGACTGGATAAAGAAACGGAGAGCAAAAATGGCAAATGGAACTTGCGATATTTGCGGTCGCCCGGCGACGGCGCGCGTGCGCGCTTCGGTGAACGGCAGAGTTCAGAACATGGAGCTGTGCGATCAGCACTACCGTGAAATGGTGCGCCGGTCGGGCCGCAGCGCATCGCCGCTGGAGTCCCTGTTCGGGCGGCATTCCCTTTTCGACGAATTCTTCGGCGATAGCGGTTTCGGCAGCCTTCTCGGCGACAGCCCGCTGCGGGGCGGCACGCTCGGCTCCATGGGTGACGGCGATGACGATGTCGTCGACGCCACTTTCGGTGAGGGTGCCCCGCGGCGTGGATCGCGGCGCGGCGGTGGACGCACCATCGCTGACCGGCTGAGCGAACAGGGCAACAAGCTGTTGCAGGATGCCGCACAGAAGGCCGGAGAGTTCGGGCGCAGCGAGGTCGATACCGAACATTTGCTTTTGGCATTGACCTCGTCCGACGTCGTCAAGACGATCCTGGAACAGTTCAAGGTCGATGTGGACGATCTGCGGCGCCAGATCGAGAAGGAAGCGAAGCGTGGAGAGGCCAAGACGGAGGGCGAAATCGGCGTCAGTCCTCGCCTGAAGGACGCGCTGAACCGGGCCTTCATCGCCTCGAACGAACTCGGCCATTCCTATGTCGGCCCCGAGCATCTGCTGATCGGCCTCGCCGAGGAGGGCGAGGGCCTGGCCGCGTCTATCCTGCGCAAGTACGGCCTCACGCCGCAGGCGCTTCGCCAGCAGGTGACCAAGGTCGTGGGCAAGGGAGCCGAGGAAGGCCGCGTGGAGGCGCCTTCCAGCACGCCCGATCTGGACCAGTTCAGCCGTGACCTGACGAAGCTCGCCCGCGAGGGCAAGCTCGATCCCGTCATCGGCCGCGCCCGTGAGATCGAGACGACGATCGAAGTGCTGGCCCGCCGGAAAAAGAACAACCCGGTGCTGATCGGCGAGCCTGGCGTGGGCAAGACCGCCATCGTCGAGGGACTTGCACAACGGATCGTCGCAGGGGAAGTGCCAGAGGCGCTGCGCGACAAGCGGCTGGTCGAACTCAACATCAACTCGATGGTGGCCGGGTCGAAGTATCGGGGCGAGTTCGAGGAGCGGGTGCAGAAGATCCTCAAGGAGATCACCGAGGAGAAGGACAGTCTGATCCTGTTCATCGACGAGATCCATACCATCGTCGGCGCCGGTCAGGGCGGTGGCGAAGGCGGTCTAGACATCGCCAACACCTTCAAGCCGGCGCTGGCGCGGGGCGAGCTGAACCTGATCGGCGCGACAACGCTCAACGAGTACCAGAAATACATCGAGAAGGACGCAGCACTCGAACGTCGCTTCCAGCCGGTCTATGTCGAGGAGCCTACGGTGGCTCAGGTCATCATGATCCTGCGCGGTCTGCGCGACACGCTGGAGGCGCACCACAAGGTGACGATCACCGACGAGGCCATCGTCGCGGCGGCCGAGCTTTCGGACCGCTACATCACTGGCCGTTTCATGCCTGACAAGGCGATCGACCTGATCGATCAGGCCGCCGCACGTGTGAAGATCAGCGCCACAGCGCGCCCCGTGGACGTCCAGGAGCTGGAGGCCGAGGTCGCGCAGATCAAGCGCGAGCAGGACTATGCCGCAGCCCGCAAGCAATTCGACCGGGCAGCGGAATTGAAGAAGGAACTCGAACAGAAGCAGAAGGAACTGGACGAGCTTCTGGAGATTTGGAAGCGCGACCAGGCCTCCGCCACCGCCGAGGTGCGCGCCGATCATGTCGCGCAGATCGTCTCGAAGATCACCGGCGTTCCGGTCACTGAGCTGACCACCGAGGAGAAAGACAAGCTCCTCAAGCTCGAGGAGAAGCTGCACGAGCGCGTCATCGGCCAAGAAGAGGCCATCCGCGCCGTGGCGGATGCGGTGCGCCTGGCGCGCGCAGGACTGCGCGAGGGACGCGGCCCGACCGCGACATTCCTCTTCCTCGGGCCGACCGGGGTTGGCAAGACGGAACTGGCCAAGACGCTCGCCGAAGTAATCTTTGGCGATCAGGACGCAATCATCCGCATCGACATGTCCGAGTACGGCGAGCGCCACTCGGTCGCCCGGCTGGTGGGCGCGCCTCCCGGCTACGTCGGATACGACGAAGGCGGGCAACTGACCGAGAAGGTGCGCCGTCGGCCCTACTCGGTCGTGCTGCTCGACGAGATCGAGAAGGCGCACCCGGATGTCTACAACATTCTGTTGCAGGTGTTCGACGACGGTCGGCTGACCGACGGCAAGGGGCGCGTGGTGGACTTCACCAACACCATCATCATCGCCACGTCGAACCTCGGTTCGGACATCATCCAGCGCAACCTCAAGAAGCGCGGCACCAAGGAGTTCGACGAGGCAAAGCAGAAGTCCGAGCTGATGGAGGTGTTGCGCGGTCATTTCCGGCCAGAGTTCATCAACCGGATCGACGAGATCATCGTCTTCCACTCGCTGAACCAGTCGGAAATCCGCCAGATCGTGGGGTTGCAGCTGAACCGGGTGAAACGGACCGCCCTCGGCCAGGGCGTCGAGCTCGAGTTCGACGTGAGCGTCGTGGATCACTTCGGCGCGGTCGGCTTCCGCCCCGAATTCGGCGCCCGCGAGCTGCGCCGGCTGATCCGGTCGGAGCTGGAGACCGAGTTGGCTCGCGAGATGCTCTCCGGGCGGATCGAGGATGGTGACAAGGTCCGCGTCGCCTGGTCGGCGGACGAGCAGAAGGTCGTGTTCGAAAAGATCGCAAAGGACACCGGTGACGACAGCCCGGACGATCAGGCCAAGGCCGGGATCGACGAGTCCGGCAAAGTTGCCCAAGAAAAGGCGCACGCTCCGACGCCCGACGTCCCGGCCGAGGCCAAGGATGAGGTGCAGTCCAAGGACGACAAGTCCGCCGAGTGACAGCGCAAAAGACTGGCCCGGCGCGATATCGGTCGCGCCGGACCATCTCTTCGGAGAGTTATAGGAAGGTGCACGGCATGAACGTCATCAGATCATTCCGCAATCTCGACCGGCACGGCCAACAGCGCGCGCCTGAGGTCATCGAGGAAGAGGTGCGGCAACTTGAACCGCACCTTGTACGCTTCCGCGAGGATCTGGTCCGGCTCGAAGTCGTCGCCTCCCAGACGAGGGGCAAGACGCGCATCCAGGTCAGCCTGCGCCTGCAACTGCCCTCGGGCGTGATCGCGGCACAGGAAGAGGGGTTTGAGATCGAGCCTGTCCTGCGCAAGGCCTTTGCCGACCTGCGCCAGCGGGTTGACCGGCATGTGGCGCGCCTCAAGCACGAGTCTGAATACAAGCGTCCCGCCCGCCGGCGCCGGATCGGCGCCCCGCTGCCGTCCGCGCGGGATGCGGCGGAAGCGGACCGGCGCCAACTCTTCTTCGACCTGATCGAGGATCATCTCGATACGGTCTACGATACCGTCAGGCGCGAGTTGACCTATCTCGAGTGTAGCGGGTCTGTGCCGGAGGGATATCTGAGCGTTCGCGGTCTCTTCGATGCGACGATCCTCAAGGGGCTGGCCCGCTTCGAGGATCGGCCTTCGGAGTTTTCCGTCGGCGACTGGCTGAAACGGCTGGCTTTTGAGACCATCGAGGCCGAGGCGCAGGCTGCGCGCCGCGCGGTGCCCGAGGATGCCGCCTCGATCGAGGCGGAACCCGAGGCCCCGGCGGAGGATCCGACCGAGGCGGATCAGGCGATGTTCGAGTTCTACCAGCCCGACGAAGTGCTGATGCTGGAGGACCTCATCGCCGACGACGGCGGCACAGACCCCGATACCGAAGTGGATCGTCATGATATCGCCATGGCACTGCACCGGGCTATCGCAGATCTTGCTCCGGTCGAGCGCCGCGTCCTTTATCGGATGTACCTGGAAGACGCCACGATCGCGGAGACGGCGCACCTCCTGGGTCTCACTGAGGCGGAAGTGTTGAAGATTGCAGAGAACGCGGCGGAGACACTGCGCGGCACGCTGGTCGAGGCCGGGTTGATCGGCGAGGCATCGGGGCGCGCGCCCGTGGAAAGGGAAATTGCCCGGACGCAGTGTCTGCCTCAGCCGGTCGAGGACCGCCGCCGCGTGGTGGCCGCCCTGGCCGGCGCGGAGACAATCGGTACTACTGAGTTGAAACCTGAACAGGAGATGGACCAATGACGACAACCTCTGCAAAACAATCCGACACGATGCAGGACATGCTGTGCAGCCTGTCCGGGAACTGGTGGCTGTTCGTGCTGCGCGGTGTCCTGGCGCTGGTGATCGCGGTTCTCGCCTTCCTCATGCCTGCGGAGTCGCTGCTTGCTCTGACGCTGGTCTTCGGCGCTTTCGCCTTCGCCGATGGCGTGTTCGGCCTCGTCGCCGCCGTCCGCAACATCCGCGGGGGCGATCGCTGGGGCTGGCTGATGTTCAGCGGCATTCTGGGGATCGCCACGGGGGTCGTCGTGGTCTTCTCGCCGTTCGTGGCGACGCTTGTGCTTGCGACATTCCTCTGGGCCAGCATCGCATTCTGGTCCGTGTTCTCGGGTGCCCTCGAGATCGCGGCAGCAATCCGCCTGCGCAAGGAAATCGAGGGCGAGATCTGGCTGATCCTGAGCGGCCTCGTCTCGGTCGTTCTCGGTGTCGTCGTGACCTGGATGCTGCTGACGCGCCCGGTCGAAAGCTTCCTCGCGCTCGGCTGGCTGATCGGCTTCTACGCCGCGGTCTTCGGGGTGATGATGATCCTCCTCGGGCTACGGCTTCGCAAGGCGGATCGTTCGGACGGTGCGGCCTTCGATGACGCTCCCCCATCGGCAAAGGCGTGAGGTGCCCTGTGGTGGATGACGGGCGACTTGCCGGCGAGGAGCCCGATTTCACCCGATGGGACGAAACGATCTTCGACCGTTGCCTTAGCGCCGGCTTCAATCCGTTCGGCAGCGGTCCGACGCCGATCTTCCTGCGGCACCCGGACGCAGAGGCGTGCGCCGATGCAAGGCCGTGCATGCCCCCTGATACCGAAAATGCGAGGTGCTGATGTCGAACCGCCTGCCTGACTTGGCACTTGCGGCTGCGGCCGCTGCCTTGGGCATCGGCATCGTTTTCCTTTTTCGCTCGATGTATCTTGCCGAAGACACGCTGCCTTTCGCGCAGGAGATGACGCTCATCTTTCTCGGCGCTGTCGTGACGATCATTCTGACCGCGGCGCTTCTCAATCGCCAGACCGATCTCGAGCTTCGCAAGGAAGGAAGGGTCATCATCCTCCAGCAGCAATGCGACATTTACATGGCCTGCATCGAGAAGGTCGCAGAGATCGTGGAAACCGCAAGGCACGATGCGAAGCTGATCGATGAACTGCGTGTTCTCAGCCACAAGCTGGCTGTGGTCGCGAGTGCAGGGGTCGTGTCCAGCTTCGAGCAGGTACTGGAGAGCTTGCAGTCCGGTTTTGCTGACGGCACGCTCTCGGACGGGGACGGAGAGGGCGTGATGAATGCCGTCGCCGATCTCACGATAGCGATGCGGTCGGACGTCCTGCACGCTGCTGCCTTTCCTTCGCAGAACATCGAACGCGCCGTTCGCCTGAATTCGAGGCGAATGGAAAAACTCGACGATCTCGAACGTCACCTTCTCGTATCCACCGACACCCGGGAGAACTGATATGCGCGGCCATAATCGTCCACCATTCCCGCCGAAAATTCCCGGAACCGATCTGCCATCCTGGGACGTGCCGACCGCGGTCATCTACCGCCCGGCGCGTTCCGCGATGACATCGGCGCCCCGGCCCAGCTACTGGGTTCTCGAGTTCGAGCCGTCCCGGCCGCCGCAGATCGAGCCGCTGATGGGATGGACGGCAAGCGGCGATCCCTATCGTCCGATCCGGCTGAAGTTTCCGGATCGCGACAGCGCCGTGGACTTCGCAGAGCGGCAGGACTGGCATTATGTCGTGCGCGAGGACGCTGGGGGGGCCCGGATGGCGAACCCGTGGGCGGGGGAGACGCGCCACCGGCTGCACAGGGGCGTCGATGCTCCGGGAGCCTTCCGGGTCCCGTTCCGCCCCGATCGCCGCCTCTCAAGAGGCGTCCAGCATGAGAGCACGGCCGACCCGTCTACCAGCGACAGGGAGAGTTTCGATCCGGTCCTCGAAGCCTCGCTCGAATCCTTCCCCGCCTCTGATCCTCCGGCGTGGACGGCTGTGACAATTGCAAGAAAGACGACGTGATGACGGCCAGCTGCATGCGCTCGGGGAAATGAGATGTTTCCATGGGCCGATACCGTTGCTCGCAGATACCCCCCGTGGCCGTCTGGTCAGTCGTCGGGATCAGCCTTCTCGCTTTCCTCTGCCAGAGCGGCCTGCCGCCGCGCGTGCTGGACCGGTTCCTGTTCGAGTTCGCGCTGGTTCCCTCGCGCTTCTTCGGGGAACTAAGCCTCGTCGCCCCGTCGGACTGGACCCCGTTCCTGACCAACATCTTTCTGCACGGGGGCTGGCTGCACCTCATACTGAACATGTGGACGCTGTGGATCTTCGGCCCCGCCGTCGAAGATCGGCTCGGACCGGGTAGATTCACGCTGGGCCGAGTGGTGCGGGCCATGCAAGATGATGGCGCCCCAGTTCGAGGCGGCGGCGCGCTCGCTCGAACCCCATGTCCGCCTGGGCAAGCTCGACACCGAGGCCGAACAGCAGATTGCCGGCCGCTACGGGATCCGCGGCACTCCCACCATGATCCTGTTCAGGAGCGGCAAGGAAATCGCGAGGACGAGCGGTGCAATGCCTGCCGCGCAGATAGCGCAGTGGGCGCGGTCGCACGTCTAGAGTTTACAGGTATTGGCCTTACCTGCGCCATGCCATCAGGAGAAGAAGGACAAGAACATGCATGGCGTGACCGGATTTATTGAAAGTGCGGCCTTGTTGGTCTTTGCCGCGTTCGTGCTCGTGACGATATGTTCACGGATCGGCGTGCCCAGTATCGTCGGTTACATTCTTGCCGGCATAGTCATCGGACCTGCCGGCCTCGGCCTGATCGCCGAAAACGCTGCCCTGAGCAGCATCGGCGAGATCGGAGTAGTACTCCTGCTGTTCGCTCTTGGCCTGGAATTCTCGTTCGAGAAGCTCGTAACGCTCAGGAAGCATGTCTTCGGTCTTGGAGCCGCGCAGGTTGCAGTCACGACGATATCGGTGTCGTTGATAGCGAGTCTGATCTTCGATCTCGCGCCCGTCCCCGCAATCCTCATCGGCGGGGCCGTTGCCATGTCATCCACGGCCATGTGCCTCAAGGTGCTCGCAAGCGCGAACGCTCTGGGATCGGCCCAAGGGCGTCTGGCCATTGCAGTGCTTCTGTTTCAAGACTTGGCAGCTGTCGCATTCCTGCTTCTGCACGATTCGATGAGTGGAGCCGCCGAAGGGTATGGCGTGATAACGGTCGTCGCCAGTGCAACGGCATTGGTTGCAGCTCTGTTCATTGCCCGTGGCCCGTTGCAGTTGCTGGCCCGTTGGGTAGCGTCGCGTGGCGATCCGGAACTTGCCCAGCTTCTCGCGCTCACCATTGTACTAGGGTCTGCGATTGTCGCGGCCACCGCCGGCCTTTCTCCGGCACTCGCCGCATTCGCGGCCGGGATGATCATCGGCGAGGGCGACGCGCGCCATGCTGTCGAGAACGAGATTCGGCCCTTCCGCGATCTGTTTGTCGGGATTTTCTTTGTCGGCATCGGGACGCAATTGCCACTTTGGATCATTCCATCTGCATGGCGTGTAGTACTGATCTGGCTTGTCATTCTTCTCGTGGGCAAGACGCTGATTGTTATGGCCGTCGCCCGACTATTCGGCGAGTCGCTTCAGATTTCATGGCGAACTGGAATCATTCTTGCTCATGGGGGCGAGTTTAGTCTCATGCTGCTGTCGGTTTCCTCGACATCGGGCATTGTTGCAGAGGAATTCGCTGGTCCTTTACTCCTCGCGATTGGCGTGAGCATGCTGGCCGGGACGCTTATGGTCAGGTGGGCGGGGCTAAAGGTTTAGTAGGGCAAACATAAAGATAACTATACTGCTCAGTTTACTAAGAGCACGCCCGAGCCTGATCCCGCATGACGCTGTAGTCGGCGAGCATTTCAACGATTGCCGATCCCTCCGGCAGCAGATTGAGCTCGTCGGCTGCCCGCGCCTGGAACTCCCGGCCATACTCGACCACGGGCGGGCAAGTCGCGAGCCTGCCATGCTCAGAACGAACCGTCCCGCATCCGTTCAGCAAGCTCGTGGTGATCGCGAGGACGGCGAGCCGCCGCTTCCAGCATCCGACGTTGGACGTCATTGGCCTTCTCCATGGTTTCAAGGCGTGCGGCGAGGCGTCCCGCTCGCCCCCCGGAGCGCCGAAGCGAAAGCAGGAACAGGAGCACGGCGAACGCGATGGCGCCGTAGCGCAGAGCTACCCGCATGCACGGGCGGGCGGCGAACCCGGTCAGGAGCGCGGCGATCATCGCAGCCCCTTCTTCCAATCGTCGAGCCGAGCGTAGATCGTGACCGCGATGCCGGCGAGCGCCACCGCGATGAACACCCAGCGCAGTGTGTCGAGATACGGCACGAGCGGCAGGATCGCGGACTGGGTCTCCGCCAGGACGCTCTGAGCCACCTCGACCCCGGCGGCACCCAGCGTCGCCACACCGGCTGCGCCGCCGCCCTTCATGGTGCGGCTGTCAGCCAGCACCTCGCGCGCGGGCGGCGTCTCGGCTGCAAATGCGGTCGCCCGGACCGGGAACCGCTCGCCCCACTGCCGGGCGGGTCCAAGGTCGACATGGATGAAGCCCGAGCGCGGGTAGAAACCGAAGCCGAGGAATCCGACCTCCCGCGCCGCCGCCTCGAACGCCACCGGGTCGTGGTTCGCCATGGCGATGTCGAAGGCGGCGCCGTCGAGGTGCTTGGAGCGGGTCGCGCCGCCCACGGCACGGTTGTGCTCGGGGCTGCGATAGGCGGAGCGGACGATCAGCGGCTTGCCCAGCCGGTCGCGCAGCGCCTGCAGCCTGTCGAGCGCGGGTTCGTTGATGAGCAGCTTGCCAGTGCCCCGGCAGGCGATCTCGGCTGGCGAGAAGTTGGGCCAGCGCCAGCTGCTCACGGGGACGTCGCGCCAGTGGTCGTAGAAGGTCGTGGTCATGGGGTTCTCCGAAACGAAAAAAAACCCGCCACGAGGGCGGGTCATTGCGGGCTGATGAATGGGGATGGGGCGCGGCTACGGGCTGCCGCCGAAGATCTTGAGCTTGATGGCGATGCCCGCGAGCAGCGCCAGCATGACGCCCGTGGTGATCATGCGGACGGCGGTCTGCATGGCGGTGCGGCGCACCAGGCGGATGCAGTCGACGAGCGAGCTAGATCGCGGATGTCGAGCGCGGCCTCGTCGCCGTCGAGACCGACATCGGCGAGCGCGCGCTTCGCGCCTTCCTCGGCGGCCCGGGTCAGGATCGCCTCGAATTCGGCGTCGGGCATGCGGACGAAGCCGTCGGATCGGGGTGGTGTCATCGGGATCCTCCTTCCACCGCTCAGCCGATCTTGCAGCCCCAGAAGGACGTGTGATCGGCGGCGAAGTAGCCGTCCGCGACCCGGAAGTACCCCTGCAGCTCGACGGTATCGCCCGCGGTGAGCGGCACCATGGTCTGCAGCCAGATCGCGGTGGCGAGCGAGACGTGGGTGGCGGAGATTTCGCCGAGGGAGCCGCGGATTTCCGTCGTGCCGTTCAGCACGAACCGGCCGCTCATTCGTGCGGACGTGCTGGCGTTGACCTTGTAAAGCAGCGTCGCGCCGAAGAGGTAGGTGCCGTCGACCGGGGCCACGAAATGGTTGTTCGCGGCGTCGAAGGTGCCCTGATCGTTGTAGTCGGTATTGTTCAGCCCGATCTTCGTCCAGGTGCCGACGCCGACATAGTTGTCGTAGTTGGTGTACGCCTTGAACCGGGGCAGCCGGGGCTGGTCGACGATGCCAGTGGCGTTGTCCACGCTCAGCCCGTCGAAGAAGGTGCTGCCGTCGGCGGAGACTGCGAGGCGGAACCGGTCGGAGCCAAAGAGGCCCAGCAGCGCCTTGGTCACGAAGCCGGTCTGCAGCGTCAGCCCGAGATCGTCGCCAGCGGCCTCCTTGTTCATGGTGTAGAACAGATCGCCGGTGCCGCCCTCGGCCACGGTCTTCGCGGTCCAGAGCGCGGCGTTCAGCTTGGCCGAGAACGGGTTCGACCCATCCGCTGTCGTGCCGATGCCGAGGAGCGCCATGTTCTGCAACTGGCTGGGCGTGGTGCCGACCCAATCAGACCCGTCGTAGACCAGCAGCAGGCCCTCGTCCTCGACCCATGCCCGCCAGCCGGTTCGCGGCGGAAGGCGAAGCCAGGCACCGTCGGTCCAGAGCGCGACGTTCAGATCCCAGCCCGCCCACGCCGCGGTGGCGCCAGAGCCGACGATGTAGCGGTCGCCGTCGGTGGGGCTGCCGGGCGGCGCCGTCAGATCCCGATCGAGGACGGAGAGCTGGACGAGTCCGTCGAGCAGCCGCAGCGCCTCGTTGTGGGTGACATGCTTCTGTGCCTGCGCCGCCCGAATGTAGGGCAGAAGCAGATGGGTGGTGGCATCGGACATGGGCGTTCTCAGAATGTCAGTGTGACGGTCTTGGGCATGCCCCGCCCGATCAGGGCGGAGAGCTGGAAGATGCGGACGGTCAGCGTGTCGCCAGACCCGAGCGGCGCGCCCCAGTCGGCGGACTGCTGGGCGGCGGTGTAGACCACGCTGGTGCTGGCGGCGGCCAAGGTTCGCTTGACGGCCGGGCCATCGAGGATCTCGACCTCGTAGGCTTCGACCTCCTCGGCGAGCGGCACCTCGCCGGCGCCCCAGTTGTCGGCCGAGAGGGATCGTGAACGGCGGGTCCAGCGGATCGTGAGATCGCCCGGTGTCCGGGGTCTTCGCCATGGCTGCTCGACATGAGCGACCGAGAACGGCCGGAGCCCCACGCCCTCGGGCGTGAAGGTGGTGGCAAGATAGGTCTCGTCGCTGGCCGGACGGCTTGCCGGGCCGATGCGCCAGTTCCAGGGAAGCCCGAGATCGGCCTCGGCGATCGGCAGCGAGGCAATGCTCTCGTCCAGCACCACGACCCGCGCCCCGGCTGGGACCGGATTGCCCATGGCGCCTTCCGTACCGCGCTGGCCGCGCAGGAGCCGGGTCAGACGATAGCGCCCCGGTGCGATCAGTTCGGCCGCCCCCGCCTGCACGATTTCCCAGATGCCTGGTGCGCTCTCGACGGCAAGTGCATTGGCGCCGCCGAACAGCGCCAGATCGGTGACGCTCTCCAGCGTGCCCGAAAGCAGGTCTACCACCAGCACGTTGCCGAGATCGAAGCGTGAGGTCGGTCCCGGCCAGAAATCCGAAACCAGGACGCCGATCCGTGCCCGACCGCCGAAGGTGGTCAGCAGCTCGAAGCCATCGGACGAGCCGCTGCGGAACACCGCCATCTCGCCGGGCCATGGAACGGCATGGGCTGCGACGAAGGGACGATGCGCAGGCTGATCCTCACTCAGTTGCGGCAGGTCCATCAATATCGCGTCGGGCGCTCCGAACACGACCGGGCGCGTCAGCGAGGCGGCACGCGGATCGCCCGGCGGCAGATCGTAGGTCGCGCGGTCCTGGCGGATCGCCTCCACTCTGCGCGCCTCGGCATCTGCGACGGAGACGAGACGGAACTCGATCTCCCGCCCGTCATGGGCGAGCCGGATCACGTCGGCGGGATCGAGAGCCAGCCGCGAGGGTGGAAGGCGGAAGGCTGCGCTTTCGCGCCCGGTCCAGGCCTCGAGTAGCGCACGACGGCAGCGGCGTTCCGCCTCTTCGGGCGGCACCGCCATCGGAAAGCTCTCCGATGTGATCCGCGTCGTGTCGACCGTGATGCGCTGCGCCTCGACTAGCGCGGTGTCGTAATCCTCGTCGGCGCGGGCGATCTGCCACTTCAGCGCCTGCGGCAGCTCGGTTTCCTGGCTGCGGATCAGTTCCAGCACGTCACCCTCGCGGGTAGCTACGAGGTGATCGGGGTCGATGGTCAAGACCGACGCCCGGCCACGCATCACGAAACGAATGATCCCTTCGGTCTCCACGGCGTCGAAACCAAAATGCCGCGACAGCGTGGTGATGGAGGCGCGTGGGCTTTCCAGTGCGCCGATGACATATCCCTCGACCGCGCCCCAGAGCCCGGAGACATCAATCCGATCCTCGGGCATGCCTGCCCGCAGGCAGAGGTGCCGCACGAGGGCGGCCAGCGAGACCGCGCCAAGGCGTCCGGTCAGCCAGTGGCCGAGCCGCCAGTTCGGACCGTCGGTCCAGACGCCGGTCAGTTCCGGGAAGAACGGATAGGGCCGTGCATCCCAGGTCCAGGCGGCGCATTCCGGGACATGAACCATCCGGTCGCCATAGACTGAGGACACCGGATTGTTCGCAGCCTCGCCCCACCAGAGATAGCTCGCCTCGAGATAGGCGCGCTGGATCGCATCGTCGCGCCAGCCCCGCGAGAAATGTGGCGTGAAGCTCTCGGAGGACTTCGGATCGAAGAAGACGTTGGGCTGGTTGGTGCCACGATCGATGGCGGGGCAGCCGAGTTCGGTGAACCGGATCGGCTTCGACTGCGGGACCCATGCCGTCGGCGTCGCGCTCTCCACCCCGCCCGGGCGGTCGTAATGCTGGTTCGACCACCAGGCGCGCAGATCCTTGTAGCGGAAGACCCACGGCTTTCCCGCTGCACCATCGGTGATCGGCGTTCGCACCTGAGCCGACCGATCGGCGGCGCTGGCGTAGAACCAGTCGAAGCCTTCGCCACCCGCGATGTTCGCCTGCAGATACGCCCGATCGTAGATCGCGGGCCAGCTATCGGCGGCGTCGAGATGGTCGAACCCGTCCCGCCAGTCCGACAGCGGCATGTAGTTGTCGATCCCGACAAAATCGATCTCCGGATCGGCCCAGAGCGGATCGAGGTGAAAGAACACGTCGCCGCTGCCATCGCTCGGCTGGTGCCCGAAATATTCCGACCAGTCGGCAGCGTAGCCAATCTTCGTTCCAGTGCCCAGAATGGACCGGACATCAGCTGCCAGATCCCGATAGGCCTGCACGGCCGGATAGGTGGATACGCCCGAGCGGATGGTGGTGAGCCCCGGCATTTCCGAGCCGATCAGGAAGGCGTCCACACCGCCTGCGGCGGCGCAGAGATGGGCATAGTGCAGCACCATCCGCCGCAGGCCCCAATCGCCCGATGGGCCGGTCCAGACGACCGATTGGCCCGAGACGCTGAAACTCGCTGGCGTCGCCGTACCGAAAAGCGCCGAAACCTGTGCCGCGCCGGCGGCGGTCTTGTCGACCGATCCCACATAATCCGCTGCGGGGGAACAGGTGATCCGCCCCCGCCAGGGGAATGCGGCCTGGCCGGTCTCGGCAGCATTGTCGGAATACGGGTTCGGCAGCGCGTTGCCGGGCGGCACGTCCATCAGAATGAACGGATAGAAGGTGACGCGCAGCCCGCGCGCCTTCATCTCCCGGATGGCCTGCACGACGGCGAAGTCGGACGGCGTGCCGCCATAGACCGGGCGATCCTGATCGTCGCGGCTGACGAGGAAGGCATTGGCGCGGCTGACGCCGTTGACCGACCAGGACAGAGGCGTGGTCGACTTGGCTGACACCTCGACGCCGGGCCGCACCTTGCAGGATCCCGCGCGCAGATCGTCGCCGAACCAGGCGACGACGAGGCTGACGCCCTCGACCGCGGGCGCCATGGCCTGCAGCCGGTCCAGCGCCTCCACCATGTCGGTGGAGTCGGCCAGCGCGTTCAGGTTCTCTGCCTGCGTCGCACCACCATCCGTCTTGCGGATGGCCTGCGTGGCATAGGTGAACTCGCCCGATGCCGGGATCATGGTGACGGCGCGGATCAGCCCCTCGGCGGTGTCGGGATCGGCCAACGGACGAAACACCTCGAAGGAGAGCTGCGGCAGGCGGTTGCCATAGGTCGAGAGCGCCAGTTCCTCGAACACCACATAGGCCGTGCCGCGATAGGCGGGAGTGTTGGCCGCGCCCATCCTGGCCGCAATGAACGGGTCCGCCGTCTGTGCCTCGTCGCCCGGATACCAGCGCCAGGTGACGCCGGAGAGGTCCATCGGCTTGCCGTCGGCCCAGATGCGCCCGATGCCGGTGATCGGGCCCTCGCAGAGCGCGACCGCGAAACTCGCATAGTAGAGATACTCGGTCGTCTTGACCTTGCCGCCGCCGCCGCCCTTGCCGCCGCCCTGCGTGGTGGTCTTCGTCTCCTCGCGGAAATCCGTCGCCCAGATGATGTTGCCGCCCATCCGCATGCGGCCGTAGAGCCGCGGG
Source organism: Paracoccus sp. S3-43 (assembly GCF_029027965.1). Taxonomy (NCBI): domain Bacteria; kingdom Pseudomonadati; phylum Pseudomonadota; class Alphaproteobacteria; order Rhodobacterales; family Paracoccaceae; genus Paracoccus; species Paracoccus qomolangmaensis. The sequence goes on from NZ_CP119082.1 coordinate 1,129,612, forward strand.
ATAACCGCGCCCTCGGTGGCAGAGGTGATGCGCAGCGTGTCGAGCCGCGGCCCATCGATGCGCTGCGCCGGCGCGAGCGAGGAGACGATCCAGCCATCGACGGCGGAGCCGATGGTCGAGCCGACAAAGCCGCCGATGGTCGCGGCTGACAGCCCGAGGATGCTGCCGCCGATCGAGCCGCCGATGGCGGTGCCCACGGCGCCGAGAACGAGGGTGGCCATGTGTGGATCTCAGCGTTGCGGGAACAGGAAAGCGAAGGCGATGCGCCGCCGCCAGGATTGGGTGAGCGGCTCCTCGATCACGCCGAGCCGCTCGTAGGCGTGGACGAAGGCGGCGGGCGTGGTGAGGATCCCGACATGTTTGGCGATGGCCCGGGGCTTCATCCGGAAGAGGAGCAGTGCTCCGGGACCGATTTCGGCGGGCAGCACCTCGATCATCATCCGCCGCGCGCCCTCGGCCAGCACCTCGCGCGGCCCGGTTTCGCCCCAATCGCGGCTGTAGGGCGGGATCGGGAACGGCTCGGGACCGACGACCTCGCGCCAGACGCCGCGGGCCAGCCCGAGGCAATCGCAGCCGACACCGCGCAGGCTGGCTTGGTCGTGGTACGGCGTGCCCAGCCATGACCGCGCGATGGCGATGACGCGGGCGGGGTCGGCCAATGCGAGGGGTTGCGTCACAGCACGCCTCCCTCGTGCCCGCCATCCTTCGTGGCGTAGCGCAGAACGGCATCCTGGCCGGGGATGTGCGGGAAACCCCGGAAGTTGGCGGTGTTCGCGAACTTCGCCCCGCAGGTCTCCATGCGCTTGTCGCAGCCCGCGCGGATGATGAAGGCGTCGCCCTCTGCGATCCCCCGCACCGGCGCTTCGAGCAGGGTCAGGATCGCCACGCCGTCCGTCGCGTCGTGGCCAAGCACCTCGGCCTGACGCCCCGCGTTGGAGCCGCTGGTCCATTCGATGGTGCCGAAAGTGAACCAGCCCGCCTCGAACCCGCCGAGCCCCGAGGCGGTGAAGGCCCGGTCGCGCAGGAGATCGATGACGGCGCCGGTTCCCTTGAAGGCGGTAGCCTCCAGCTCGACGCCGCAGCGCGCATCGCCAAGCGCGGCATCGCAGGTCGCCTGGAAGGTCCGCCCGACCGTCTGGCCGAGCACATGGGCGAGCGACCGCACCTCGGCCACAAAGGCGAGCCGCCCGCGCCGGATCTGGCCGATGGCGCCGCGTCGCATCAGCACGCGCTGGCCCGTGTCGGCCCAGTTCACGCGCCAGACCTCGACCTCAGCGTTGTCCCAGCGGCCGTCGAGGATGTCGGTCTCGGTAATCCGGTCCGAGGTCAGCACGCCTTCGGCGTCCTGCGCATCGACCGACAGGTCGGAGCCGGAGCGCACCTCGGAGGCCGTGAGCCCGCTCGCGGGCTCGAAGTCGGTCCCGTCAAAGCTGAGCGTCCGGTCGTGGTCGGTGAAACCGAAGGTGACGCCATCGGCGCGCGTGATCCGCCAGCACCAGGCGAGCGTGGTCGTGCCCTCGTCGAGATGGGCCTGCATCGCGGGGTCGAGGGTCTTCATCGGCGCAGTTCCAGCAGCGGGATGGAGGTGATCGAGCCGAGCCGCTCGAGGTCGAGCGTCACGTCGAGCGCATCGGCGTCGAAGCGGACCGGCACATCGAACTCGAAGCCCGCGGTGATCGCGACGCCAGAGCCCGGCGCCGCAGCGAAGGTGACGAGGCCCGTCGTGACGTCGACCGACCAGCCGGAGAGCTGCTCTACATCCGACAGCGCGATACGCACGGTTCCGGTCACCGGCTTCGTGATGGCGCGTGTCCAGGACTGCGCGCCGGAGGTGTAGCGCTTGACCAGCTGAAAGGCGGTCGTCGTGCCGTCGCCTGTGCCGATCGCTTGGTCGGTGGGCGACGGCGTGCCCGAGGGCAGGCAGGACTTGTGGTCGCCCCAGTCCTTGAAGCGGAAACCGTGGAGCCGACCGTTGCGCGCTTCGAAGAAGGCGACCACCGCCGCCAGATCGTCGGCGCGGCGGATGCCGTAGGCGACATCGTAGCGGCGGCGCGAGTTGGCCCAGCTGGCGTTCCGCTCCTCGTCGCCCGAGGCGAGCTCGACGATCTGGGTGCGCCGCTCGGGCCCGCCCCGCGCGCCGCGGCTGATGTTGTCGGGGAACCGAACCTCGTGAAACGCCATCACATGCCCCTCCGCCCGAGCGAGACCGCACGGGCAATGTCGGCCGCAACCTGCGTGCGGGACTGCCGGAAGCTCTCGGCGTCGCGGGCCATGATGGTGACGTTGACCCCGCCGCCTGCGCCGTAGCTCTGGGCCTCGCGGCGCGACAGAACCCGCTCACCGCGCTGCAGGATCGCGGGCACCTCGTCGTGGCGAAGTCCGGCCATGCCGCCGCCATGCATGCGCGGCGCTGCGGCGAAGGCCATGGCCGGGACCATGCGGGACGACCCAGCCGAGCCGACCATGCCGCCCGCATGCAGGACGCTGGCGAAGATGCCGCCCGCCCCGGAGAACACGCCGGAGAGCGCGTTGGCGATCGGCCCGAGAATGAACCGCCGCGCCGCCAGCTGGGCGAGATCGGCGATCATCGACGTGACCATATCGCGGAAGTCGAGCTTGCCGGTCTTCACGAACTGGCCCACCGCGTTCTCGGCCGACTGGAAGGCGCCGACGAGGCTCTGGCCGATGTCGCCGCCGATCTCGCGCGCCTTGCTGGCGTAGTCCGACAGCGCCGCCGTGACCGCCTGCCAGCCGGTGACGGCGGCCTCGGTCGCGGGCTCTGCCGCAGCGGCGGCAGCTCCGGCCGCCGCGCCTGCACCTGTCGCGGCGCGGCCGGCTTCACCAAGCGCCGTCTCCAGCCGTTCGGCCGCGCCTGTGGCCTCGGTCAGCGCATCGGCGCTCGCCTCGTCGGTGCCGCGCACCGCATCGCGCAGGGCCTGCCAGCTTTCGAGTGGGGCGCGGGCCCCTTCCGCCAGATCGCGCGCGGCGCCCCTATAGAGGTTGGCGGACTCGAGCGCCCGGTTCGCCGCGTCGGTCAGACCAAGGTCGGGCGCGGTCAGCGGGTTGTCCTCGAAAGCCCTATCAAAGGCTGCCTGCGCCGCTGTCGTGGCAGCACTGGCCGCGCCCTCGAACCGGTTCTCGATCTCACCGAGGTCGAGGTCGGGCACCAGCGTGATGCGCCGCTCCGACCCGAGCGCTTCGAGCCCTTGGTTGATGCCGCCGATGAAGCCATTGATGCGCGAGACCACGCCGTTCAGCATCGCCTCGACGCCGTCGACCAGGCTGTTTGCGGCCTGGAACGCCAGATCGCCGATGGCGGCGGGCAGCAGGCCCCAGATCGCCTTGATGGTCTCGTAGGCCCCCTCGAACGTGTTCGCGGCGGTGTTCCCGAAACCGACGACGCTCTCGATGGCGCTCTGCATGCCCGAGGCGGCGTCGGCCTTCAGATCGAAGAACATCGCCGTGGCGGCCGCACCCGCCGCCGCCGCGCCCATCCTGATCCGCTCCCAGACCTCGACGGCGACGTCCTTCAGGAGCGACATCGCCTCTCCAAAGCCGCCCGCGCCGGAGACGAGACGGGTGAACTGGTAGACGAGCTCGCCCGCACCGACGATCAGCGCGCCGATACCGGTACGGATCAGCGCCCCACGCAGAACGACCAGCGCCGTAGCGAGGCCCCGGACCGAGAGCGCCGCAGCGGCCATGCCGGCGACCCAGCGTCCCGCGAGGAAGGCGGCGAAGGTCGCGGCATAGGTGGTCAGGCGGCCGATGTTGTCGAAGAGGCCACGGATGGCGATGCCGAGCGGCCCGGTGCGGCTGGCAACCGCCGCCATGGCGTTGGCGACGGCTTCCAGCGCGGGGGCCGCGGCGACGGCCAGCTGGTTCGACAACCCGCGCCAGATCAGCCCGAGCCGGGAGATCGCGTCGTTCGTCCGCTCGATCTGGTCGGCATCCTGTTCAGAGACGACCACACCAAAAGCGAGCACGTCCTCTGTCGCCTGGCGCAGCGTCGCCGTGTCGATCCGCGACATGGCGATCGAGCCTTCCTCGCCGAACAGCTGACCCGCGACGGCCGCACGTTCGGCGACGGGCACGAAGCTCTCGATGGCCGCGTTGATCGCGCCGACCCGCTGATCCAGCGGCAGGGCGATAAGCTCGTTCGCCGAGAGCCCGAGCCGGTCGAGCGCATCGGCGGCGGGGCCGGTCCCGGCGGCCGCCTGGCTGAGACGGCGCGTCAGATCCTTGGTGGCCTGCTCGATGCCGGACATGGAAACGCCCGCCAGCTCGCCCGCGCGCTCCAGCGTCTGGATCGAGGCGACCGTGGTGCCGAGCGACTGGGCGAGCTTGGCCTGCGCATCGACCGTCTGCAGCCCGGAGCGGATCATCGCCACGCCAGCGGCTGCGGCAGCCGCCACGGCGGCAGCGGCGGCGACGCGAACCCGACGCGCGAAGCCAGCGAGCCGGGTGTTCGCCGCCTCCATCTCCCGGCTCAGCCGGCCGAAGCCGCGCGCGCCGGCCTCGCCAACACCTTCCAGTTCGGCGCGCACCTGCCGTCCGCCCACGGCGGCGAGGCGGACAGAAACGCGCTTCTCAGCCATTGGAATGATCCATCTGTTCGTTGAGTTTGGCGACCATCACCGCTTCGATGACGGGCAGCAGTTCGGCCATGGCCAGCGGGGGCACGCCGAGCGCGTCACCGAGCCCCAGCGCCGCCGACATGTCCCAGCCGATCACCGCGCCGGGCAACACGCGGAGTTGTCCGCCGAGGCGGCCGACCAGGTCCCAGACCTGCCAACCCTCCGGCGTTTCCGGACGGTTCAGCCGCGCCGGGCAGTCCGGGCAGGCTTGCGGGCAGGCTTGGCAGTAGCGCTCGCCCCCGCCGAAGGACCATTCGGCGAGGGCGCGGAGGCGTTTTTTTCCTGCTCCAGCAGCAGACCCTTGGAGACGTAGGTCAGCTGGAACGCCTCGAAGATCGGCCAGATGTCGAGCAGCGCGTCGATGGCCTCGGGGCTCGGATCGATGGGGTTGCCGTCCGCGTCCCCGATGCCCTCCCAGGCGAGCACCGCCCGCCGCGCCAGCGCCTTGGCGAAGGCGACCGCGCGCTCCTCGTCGGAAGCCTCCTCGGGCACCGCCTCGACGACCGGATCGCTGCGGGTCGCCACCATCAGCGCCGTGGTCAGCGGGCGCAGCTCCACGCGGACGCCGGGTGCAAGATCATGCCAGCGCGGTTCATTCGTCAGGTCGAGCGTGAGCATCGTCAATACACCTCGATGTCGTTGATCAGGGTTGCGGTGCACATCCGGCCGACCACGCTGTCCCGAGCGGCCTGCCAGTCGAAGGTCGCCTGCACCCCCTGCGGCCCGGAGATCTCGATCCGCGGGCGCGGCAGGTAGACGGCGTGCACGGTGAAGGTGAAGCTCTCGCCGGACGGCAGGACATAGGCGAATTCCATCTCGCAAGCCTCGCCGTTGATCGCCTGCGTCACCAGCGTCTGGTCGGCAAAGCGCACCTCGATCCGACCCGTGAGCGCCGCAATGGACGGGTCCGCGCCGTCGATGCGCCCGTCCGAGCGGATCGTCTCGATCCGGTCGAGGTTGTTGGCATAGGTGATGTCGGCCGAGACCACGTTGCCGAGGGCGGTGCCATTGCGCGTGATCGCGCCGTTGAAATGACCGAAGCGCTTCAGCTCCAGCGCGGCAGGCGTCCCGGCGCCGGTCGTCGTGCCCACCGTCTCGCCCTGCGCCACCAGCCGCGCCGTCGCGGTCAGCAGGCCCGAGCGCTGCATCTGCCAGGTGATCTGGTCGAGCACGCAGCCGGAATACATCGCATAGCGCGGAACCTCCGGCATGCCGGTTTCGATCGACATGCTGGGCAGCGTCCACGACCCCGACTGGAACTCGTGGCTGTACGGCGCTTCCGCGCCCGTGGTCGTCGGCGCGCCGAAGGCCGCCTTCAGCCAGAAGCCGAAGGCCTCCGCGTCGAGCGGCACGACGACATCGCCGTCGGCCGTCACCGCATCCTTGATCGGCGCCAGCGGATCACGACCGTAGCCCAGCAGTTCCGAGTTCAGCAGCGGTTGCTCCGCGCCGAGCGAGGTGCTGGCGAAGGGCATGCGGGTGAAGCCGCCCACGGGCGGCGTTCCATAGGTCGTCTCGAACGCAAGCGCCATCAGCGCCCGCGCCCCCTGGGCTCGTGCCATGGTGTTCTCCTCGGGTTTTCGGGGTCAGGCCAGCGGGTCGGCCGTGGAATAGTGCAGGACCACCGGGATCACGGCGGCCTTCAGGCTAGCCGCGCCCTCGACCGGCAGATCGACGGGCCGTGGCGCTTCCGCCTCGACCCAGTCGCAGAGCCCGCCCAGTGTCCGGTCGGCGACGAGCGCTGTGCCGATGCTGGCGCAGAGGGTGTCGAAGGCGGTGTCGCGGTCGGAGCCCTGCACGACCGCCTCGATCTCGGCCCGGTGCTGGTAGTGGTAGCGCAGCGGCGACAGCGTTACCTCGGGCTCGCCTGGTTCGCCGTCGCGCAGGATCAGGAGGCCCTCGGCCGGGACACGCTCGGGCAGCACCTCACCGCGCAGGGCGGTCGCGGGCAGCGCTGAGAGCCGCGCGTGCAGCGCGGCGAGGATGGTTTCGCGAGGTGTCATGGGTCGGCCGAGTTGGAAATCGCGTCGAGCACCGGACAATCGGGGACTTCGGCGCCCGAACACCTGGATGCAGTTGTAGCGAGGACGGATTCGATACGCCGAAGATCCGCGATCCTCGCGCGGACATCGGCAAGGTGCCGCTCCGTCCGTTCCTTGACCTCGGCGCAGGTCGGCGCGGCGCCGTCGCCGAGCCCCATCAGCCCGCGGATGTCCTCCATCGAGAACCCGAGTTCGCGGGCGCGCAGGATGAAGCGGAGGCGTGTGGCGTGTGCGGCGGAATAGACCCGGTAGCCGGCGTCCGTGCGGGGCGGGTCGGGCAGCAGGCCGGTCTTCTCGTAATAGCGGATCGTCTCGATGTTGCAGCCGGTCGCCCGGGCCAGGTCGCCGCGTGTGAAGCCGCTCTCGCGCTCGTGATCGGTCATGGGCAAGTTTCCTCTTGAGCCTGTAGTTGCTACAGACCCTACACCCATCGTCAATCACAGACGAGAGGTGCGCGACATGGCGCTGACAGACGACAGAACGGACAGCACGGGCGCGGATCGCCCCGCCCGAAAGGGCTGGCTCGCGGCGGGCGGTGTGGTGGGCGCCTTTCTCGCCTCGGCCTGCTGCATCGGGCCGCTGGTGCTTCTGACTCTCGGCATCTCGGGCGCCTGGATCGGCAACCTGACGGCTCTGGAGCCTTACAAGCCGATCTTCGCCGTGATCGCGCTCGGCTTCATCGCGGCGGGTTTCTGGCAGGTCTATTTCCGCAAGCCAACCGTCTGCGAACCCGGTTCCTACTGCGCAAGGCCAGCATCGGCGCGCATCACCAAGTCGGCTCTCTGGGCCTCCCTGATCCTCGTTCTCGCAGCCCTCACCATCGACTGGTGGGCCCCGCTTCTCTACTGACCCCGAAAGGACATCCACATGAAGAAGATCCTTGCACTCGCCTTGTTCGGCCTGACCGCCGTTGTGCCGATCACCGCCATCCCTGTTGCCGCGCAGACCGTCGCCGCCGAGCAGACCGTCACCTTCGCGGTGGACAACATGACCTGCGCGCTCTGCCCAGTCACCGTGAAGCGTGCGATGGAGGGCGTCGCGGGCGTGCGCGCCGTCGAGATCGACTTCGATGCCCGCACCGCCACGGTGATCTTCGACACCGCCGCGACGAGCGCCGACGCCATCGCGACCGCGTCGGCCAATGCAGGCTACCCGGCGCGTGTCGCGGGCTGACGAGATGACCGAGCAGTCCGACCGCAAGCTGATCGCGACAGGGATCGTCGGCACCGTCATCGCGGCGCTCTGCTGCTTCACTCCGGTGCTGGTGGTGCTTCTGGGTGCCGTGGGCCTGTCGGCCTGGCTGGGTTGGCTCGACTACGTTCTGCTGCCCGCGCTCGCCTTTTTCGTCGCGCTGACCGTGTACGCGGTCTGGAGACGGCAGCGGCGCCAGACCACTCGAACGGATGGATGACTTGATGAAAGACGATTGCTGCGCGCCCAAGGGCGATTTCGACCTTGCCGTGATCGGCGCCGGATCGGCCGGGTTCTCGGCCGCGATCACCGCCGCCGAGGGAGGCAAGCGCGTCGCGCTGATCGGCCATGGCACCATCGGCGGGACCTGCGTGAACGTGGGCTGTGTGCCCTCCAAGACGATGATCCGGGCCGCGGAAGCCCTGCACGGTGCGCAGACAGCACATCGGTTCCCGGGCCTGAACAGCGAGGCGCAGGTCGCCGACTGGTCGGCGCTGATTGCGGCCAAGGACGATCTTGTCGCGACACTGCGCCAGAAGAAGTACGCCGATCTGCTGCCGGGCTACGGCGGTGTGACCTATCTCGACGAGGGTCCGGCGCGTCTCGTCCTCGGCGGGGTCGAGGTCGGCGGGCGCAGGATCACGGCTCCCAAGGTGATCGTCGCGACCGGTGGCCGACCCGCCGTGCCCGACATCCCTGGGATCCAGGACGCACCAACGCTCGACAGCACGTCGCTGCTGGAGCTGGACCGGTTGCCCGAAAGCCTGATCTTCCTCGGCGGCGGCTACATCGGCGTGGAGCTGGCGCAGATGATGGCGCGGATGGGCACCCGCGTCACCATTGTCTGCCGCTCGCGCCTGCTGCCGCGCACAGAGCCGGAGGTGTCCCGGGCGCTGACGGAGACGCTGCGCGCCGAGGGCGTCGCGGTTGTCGATGGCGCGACCTACGACGCCGCACGGCGCGACGGGGCCCGTGCGGTCCTGACGGTGACGGTGGACGGCGCAGACCGCGATCTGACGGCCGACCGCCTCGTCCTGACGACGGGACGCGCAGCCAACACCGAGGGGCTGGGCCTCGCGGAGATGGGCGTCGAGACCGACGCGCGTGGCGCGATCCGGGTGGGCGACGACATGCAGACCACGAAGGCCGGCATCTTCGCGGCGGGCGATGTGACCGACCGCGACCAGTTCGTCTACATGGCCGCCTATGGCGCCAAGCTCGCGTCCCGCAACGCCGTTCTGGGCGGGGCGGAGCGCTACGACAACGCCGCGATGCCGTGGGTGGTGTTCACCGATCCGCAGGTCGCCGGCGTCGGGCTGACCGAGGCGCAGGCGCGCGCCGCGGGTCATGACGTCAAGACCAGTGTGCTGACGCTCGACAACGTGCCCCGCGCGCTCGCCGCCCGCGACACGCGCGGCCTGATCAAGCTCGTCGCGGACCGGGCGACCGACCGCCTCCTGGGCGGCGTGATCATGGCGCCGGAGGGAGCCGACAGTGTCCAGACGCTCGCCATGGCGCTCAAGTTCGGCATGACGACAAAGGCGCTCGGCGAGACGATCTTCCCCTATCTGACCACGGTAGAGGGGCTGAAGCTCGCCGCGCAGACCTTCGACAAGGATGTCGCGAAGCTGTCGTGCTGCGCGGGGTAACCCGAGCCGTCGGTTTCGTGGCTGCCGAGCAAGATTGCGCATCGATGCGATCACAACCTACCCCCCACCCAGTTCGCCACGATCAGCCCCGGCACGCTGTCCAACGCCCGGTCTGCATCCCGCGCCAGATCCAGCCGCTTCGGCAGCTTGACCTGCGGCACCAGCAGGAAGATCGGCGCAGTGACCTTTCCGCGCCCGGTCTTCGACCGCGACACCACCGCCTGGCCTTTCGTGTTCAGCCGCCCCTCGGCGACCAGCAGGCTGGGGCCCGTCCGGCGATAGACGAAACGCAGGCGGAGGCCGCGTCGCCGCTCCCATTCACCGGGGGTGATCCGGCCGCCGCGCAGGGATTTGCCCGCCGCGGGCAGCGGGATCGCCAGCCAGAACCCGTTCTTCGATCGGATCAGCGGCCCGGTGTCATGCGCACCGACGATTACCGGCGCCTTCGACCAGACCAGCGCCGCAGCCTCAAGGCTCTCGCCCGACCTCGGGAAGTTCTGGCTCCGGATCGAGTTGGCGAGCCGTGTACCAAGCCCCGCGCCGGTGATCTGCAACCGCCACGCCGTCTTCAGCCCAGTCCCGGCCTCGCGAATGGCGGCGGTGACGGCCCGTTCACCCGCCGCGACCTCGGCCGCCATCATCGCGACGATGTCGGGATCGATGTCGAGCTTCAGTTTCACGCGGGCCTCAGGTCGACGGTCCAGACCAGCCGCTCGCGGTCGCGGACCGGCTCGCCCTGTATGAGGAAGGCGTCGCCGTCGATCTCGATGCGGTCGCCGGGACGCGGGTTCGCCACCTCGGCCACGCGCAGGTCGATCCGGGTGGTTTCGGACCAGAGCCGCGCGTCGCCGAAGTCGGTGACCGCGTCGGCGCGACGGGCGACGGCACGCACCAGCACGGGTGTACCGCCGTCGGCGATGTAGACCGCGTCCCGGCCGATGTTCGGATCGGCGAAGAGCGCGCCGATGGCGGCGGCGAAGGCCGACATCAGAACGTCGCGTTCAGGCGCACCCGGCCGATGGTGTCGCCGGCGCCGCTCGCCACCGCCTCGACGGCCGCGCCGATGAGGGTGTTGTCGGTCGCGACGGTCGTGGTGCGCTTGTTGGTGTCGTCCCAATAGACCTTGGCGCCAACCGTCCACGCCTGGGAGCCGACCTTGGTGATGTCGAACACGCCGACGAGCGCGGTCTCGACGGGCTCGCCAATGGCGGCGGCACCCGCGGCGATGCCGAAGATGGAGCCGACGAGCAGGCCATCGCCGGAGGCGACGGCATAGGGCGCGGTCAGGGTGATGGTGTTGCCGGGCTGGACGTAGGTTTTCATGATGGGGATCCTCGTGGAAAGACGAAGGGCGGCCCGTCAGGACCGCCCGTGTGTCAGGGTTCAGGAAGCGCGCCTTACGCGCCCGGGTTCTTGTAGAGGCCGCGCCAGTCGATGGCCTTGGCTCCGAAGTCGAGGCGGCACTTGATCTCGACCCCGTCGACGTCGAAGCCGTTGCGCGTCTCGATATAGGCGCCCTGCTGGCCCTCGAGATAGGCGTACTCGATGGTGTCGATCTGGTTCGGGCTGGCCGCCAGATACCAGGCGGTCTCGCTGGCGGCGTCGAGCCGGGGCTCGCTGATCGGCGCCAGCGTCCTGATCGACTGCGGCACCACGCTGGACGTCGCGGCGGGCACGAGGTTCTGGGCCACCAGCTGTTCGGCTTTCAGTTCCAGTGAGGCCGGCACGATCAGGAAGGCAGGCCGGACGTTCAGCACCGTCTTCTTGTCGAGGCCGGTCTGCTTGGCCATCGCCGCGCGCGCCGCTCCGACGCTGCTGACATCGAGCGCCGCGCCGGTGCCTGCCAGGTTCTTGTGGGTGGTGTGGAAGAGCGCATTGCCGTCGGCCATCGCCGGGTTGGCGGTGATGATGCCCCAGACCACGTCCGACTCCAGCTGGGCGATGGAGTTGCCGTACATCGCCGGGATGCGGGTGAAGGCGTCGAGATCGTCGTTGATCAGCGTCTGACGGGTGATGGCGACCACCCGGCCATAGGTCTTGACCTTGTAGCTCTCCTTGCTCTCGCCCAGCGTGCCGCGCTTGAACTCGCCGCTTTCGCCGACCTCGAGCAGCTGCGGGGCTTCGCCGAGCTGGACGCGATGCATCGCCTTGAAGTCGGTCGCCAGCACCTGGCGACAGAACAGCATGAAGGTGCGGGGATAGGCCTCGTAGGCCTGCCGCAGCGTCTTGTTGGTGACGGCCGACAGGATCTCGGGGAAGTCCGAGGTCGAGTGCAGCGCGCGCGTCGCCACCTCGTCACGCGACAGGCCGCGCGTGTTGACCCCGGCATTGCCGAGGCTTTCGCGGGCGAGCTCCAGCAGCGTCATGCCGCGATACTGGCGCGCGGCGTCCTCGAGCTGGAACAGCGTTGGGCTGTAGCGGTGCAGCAGTGCGTTCGCCACCGCGTCACGGCGGGTGATGCACTCGTCTCGGCCGCCGAGCGGGACGGAGACATGGGGGAAGTTCCGGGTCTCGTCGGATTTCGCGGCGACCTGGTCGAGGATCAGTCGGCGGGACTCGTCGATGCTGACGCCGCGCTTGACCAGATCCTCGGCGAAGCCGCGCTCGAGGTTCAGCCGCCCGGCCAGATCGTAAATGGTGGAGACGCGGTCGCGCTCGGCCTCGCGGGCGCGGGTGGCGACCACTTCGGTATCGGGCGCGGGAGTTACCTGCGTCTTCTGGCTGCGCGTCTCGCTGGCCGCGACCTTCGGGTCGGGCGCAGCCGGTTTCGGCTCGGTCATGGGGGTGTCCTCGGTTTCGACCGGCGCGGTCGGCTGGGTGTTGGCGGGGGTTGCGGCGTCGCTCGCCGGGGTCTGGGTCGTGTCCGTCATCGGGATCGGTCCTTTCGTGGTGGAAGGGGCGTCCCGGCGGTGGAGGACGCAGTCGTGAAGGGGGTGCTGGGCGCGGAAGCCCGCTGCTGGGTCGGCTCCGACCGCGACGGCGGAGACCTCGAAGGGCGTCCAGTCCACCGCGCGCCAGAGCTCGCGGGCGCCATCAGGCTTCGAGATATCAAACCGGTGGACCTGGTAGCCGATGGAGACGGCGCGGATGTGCCCCGCCTGGATGTCGCGCCAGATCGGCTCGACATCGGCACGCTCGCTGATCCGGACCAAGGCGATGCCGCGACCGTTCTCGATCCGGGCCGAGCCCGGCACGACCGAGCCGATCACCGCGTCGAGCGTGTCGAGCTCGTGCACCTTCAGGAACGGCGCGCCCGCGTTCAGCCGGTCGAGCCGGACATGGGCCGGGTCGAGGCTGAGTTCCTCGTCATAAGGCTCGCCGAAGAAGGTGGCACGGCGGACGCGAGCCCCGGCCGACCAGACCACCTCGACGGTGCGGTTGTCGGCATCGGCCGTGTTCGGCGCAAGCTCCGCCGACCGGCGCATGGCCGGCAGTTCGATCATCGTGTCCATGAAGGTCAGTCCTGTTGGTCGGCCTGCGCCGGGTCTGTATCCGCGTCGGCGGTCGGGTCGTCGGCGTCTGGTTCGTCGGCGGCCGGATCGTTCGCCGGATCGCTGGCCCCGTCTTTGGATTGTGCGCTGCCGGTCTTGGTGACGCGGCGAGGGTCGCTGTCGAGGACCAACCCCAGCGCGTCGAGCTTGGCGTTGGTCGCCGCGATCTCGGCCAGCACGGCGTCGGGGTTGCGGCCCTGCCGGGCGATCACCTCGGCCAGCGTCATGGTGCCCGAGCGGATGGACAGCAGGTTCGCCATCGCGTCCTTCTGCGGATCGACCGCCTCGAACTTCGGCGGCGACCATTCCACAGGCACGATCGGCGACGGGATCTGCCCCGCCGCCCATGCGGCTTCCGTGAACCACCGCCACACCGGGGCGCAGAACATCGGGATGAACAGCTGCCATTGGACGGCGTCGATCTGGCGGCGGAACTCCACGAGACCCGCCCGGATCGAGGAGTAGTTCACTTGGGACAGGTCCCCCGTCAGCAGCTCGTAGGGCACGCGGAAGCCTGCCGAGATCGTGTGCAGGCTCGCGCGCTTGTATTCGCCGTAGCCGCCCGTCGCCGAGGGCTGGTTGAAGCGGATGTCCTTGCCGCCGCGGGCATAGGCGATCAGCCCCGGCTCGAACTGTTCCACCCGGTTGCCGTCGGCATCGACCACGGAGGGCGCGATGCCCTGTTGCGCCTCGTCGTCGCCGAAGACGATGGCGGTGACGCAGGCCTCGGTCTTCTTGCGAACCAGTTCGGCCACTTCATAGTCGTCGAGATCACGCAACGACCGGATCACCGGCGCGCCCCAGGGGACGCCGCGCGCTTGCGTGCGCTGCTTCTCGTAGACATGGGCGATCTCGGTCGCGGGGACCGGGCGGCTCTGCAACCCGTTCTGCAAGGCCCCGTAGGCGTCGCCCGGATGCTCGGCATGCAGCCAGTAAGCCCGGCGCTTCCCGACCGGGTCGAACTCGATCCCCTGCACGAGGCGCCCTGCGCCGAGGGCTCCGGACTTGGTGGCGTCGAGGAAGTCGGCTTCCAGCACCTGCAATTGCAGCGGCACCGGCAGGCCGTCGCTCGCGCGCCGCAGGCGGCGGCGCACCAGAACCTCGCCCGCCTCGACCATCTCCCGGCAGATCAGCGTCTGCAGGCCATAGAAGTCAAGCTGGCCATCGGCGTCGCAGTCCGCCGTCCAGCGTTCGAAGAGCGCATCGACCTTCCGGTCCAGCTTGTCGTCGCCGCTAGCGGCGCGGGGCATGATGCCCGCGCCGATGATGTTGTTGACCAGCACCGCCACGGCCTTGGCCGCATGCGGGTTGTTGCGCACCAGATCGCGCATGCGGTCGCGCAGCAGCGCCCCGGCGACGCCGATTTCGGTGTCGGCCGAGGATCCCGGCGCGCGCCAGCCGTCCGTCCGTCGCCCGCGCGCCGCGCCGTCATAGCCACGCGTCAGCGTCTCGAATGCCTGACGCGCCATCACGCGCCGAGCCGCCATGCGCGGCGCCACCGTGGCGATGGCGTGGTCGAACCAGGTCGCCGACATCAGCGATCCCCGCGCGAGAAGCCAGCGAGCCCCGCCACGGGCAGCGGGCGGCTGAAGCCCGCGATGGCGCGCTCGATGGTCCGGATGCGGGCGAGCAGATCCTCGGCCGAGCCGTAATCCACCGACTTGCCGTCATAGCTGACGCGCGTCGTGCCGCTGGCATAGGCCCGGCGCAGCGCCGAAAGCTCGGTTTCCGTCCAGTCGATCATGTTCAGAACCATCCCTCCCGCCGCCCGAGCCAGTCGGAGCGGCGCTTGCCCTGCGGGGCCTGTCCCGGCCGGTTGATCTGCCCGGCGGGATCGGTGTCGGTGGGGGCGGCCCCGAGCTGATCCTCGAGGTCGCGCCATTTCTCGTCGGGCCAGCGGTCCGCGCCCGCGATCCAGGCGGCTGCGCGGGCGTAGACCCGGCAATCCAGCGCCTCGTTGCGCTCGCGCAGCTTCTGCCATTCCAGCCGGGCGAAGCCGCGCTTGGTGCGCACCGTCACCAGCTGCTCGGCCACGAACTGCTTCAGCCATTCGTTCTCGACCCAGTGCGGCAGGTGCACCGAGCCGGGCGGGAACGCCGCCCCGTCGGCCATCTCCTCCTCGGTCGGGCGTGCCAGCCGCAGGAAGCGGTAGGTTTCGGCCTTGAAGGTCGAGACCGCCACGGTCCAGAGCCGCGCCCCGCGCCGCAGGCGTTTGCCGCCCTCGGTCGCGTCGACAAAGGTCGGCCCCGACACCGGGCTCGAGCGGTTGAACCCCTCGACGCCCTTGACCGGCGACACCTGCGCGAAGCCTTGCGCCCGCGACCAGGAATAGACCGCCGGGGCCTCGTAGCCGGTGTCGATGGCGAGCCGCGCGATCCTGAGATGCGCGCGGCGTTCATGCGGCCAGGACCTGTCCAGCAGCGCGGTCAGCTCCGACCAGGCGTCGTGCCGGTCGGGCCCGCCCTCGATGACGACGTGATCGACGAGCCAGCTTTCCAAGCCGCGACCCCAGGCCCAGACATCGACCTCGATCCGGTCCTTCTGCACGTCGGCTCCGGCTGTCAGGAACAACCCGCCTGCTGGCACCGTGCCGGATTTCCAGCGTTCGCGCCGGTCGTAGAGCCGCTGCCAGTCGGGCGCTTCCCCGGTCTCGACCCATGTCTCGCCGAGGATCGTGTTGCGGAACGCCTTGATCGCCTCGTCCGACCCTTGGGCTGCTTCCCATGACCGCACGATCCGCTCCCAGCTCAGCCAGCCGATCGGCGAATAGAGCGCCGAAAGGTGATACCCGACCGTGGTCGGATCGGCGGCCGTGGCGGTCGCCCGCCATTCGCCGCCCTCCAGCATCGCCGTCTTGTGGTGTTCCGCGATTGCCGCGTCGCAGCCCTCGCAGTGATACTCGGCCGTCTCCGGGCGGCCCTTTTGCCAGCGCAGCCGGTCGAACTTCAGCCATTGTGCGTGGCCGCATTGTGGGCACGGCACGAAGAACCGACGCTGGTCGCTGGCCTCGTACTCGCGCTCGATGCGCGACAGCCCCCGGATCGTGGGCGTCGAGACCAGCAGCACCTTGCGCCGGTGGGCGAAGGTCAGGGAGCGCGCCTCGGCGAGCGTGACCGGATCGCCTTCCTCGTCGGCCGAGGCGGGATAGGCGTCGACCTCGTCGAGGAAGATGTAGCGCGCCGGGGTGGACCGAAGCCCGACCGCCGAGTTCGCGCCCGTCATGATCAGGATGCCGCCCGCGAACTCCTTCGAGAGCATCGTGTTGCCCGCATCGCGGGATCGCGCGGGCTTCACCCGCTCCCGCAGCTCTGGGCTTTCATCGATCAGCGGGTCGATGCGCTGGCGCGAGTTGCGCTTGGCCAGTTCCACGGTCGGCTGGACCGCCAGCATCGGACCCGGCGCCTGGTGGATCGCGAACCCGATCCAGTTGTTGCCCGCCTCGGTCGCGCCGACCTGCGCCGCCTTCATGAACACGATCCGCTGCGTGGGATCCCCCGGCGACAGCCGGTCCATGATCTCGCGCATGTAGGGCGTGCGCACCGTGCGGTATCGCCCGGGCTCGGCTGAAGCCCGCCCCGAGAGCATCCGGTGCCGGTCCGCCCATTCCGAAACGGTCAGGTCCGGGTCGGGCCGCAACCCGTTGCCCCAGGCGCGGAGGATCTCGCCCGCGCCGTCGAAGTCGATCAGGCCATCATCGTCACCGGAAGTCGGGCCGGACCTCGGCGAGTTCGTCGAGGTGGGCGCGTACATGTTTCTCCAGGACCTTCTGCATCGCGGCTGGCTCCACGGTGATCTGCTGGCCGGTCACGTCGGCGCACGAGGCTGACAGTTCGGCCGCCATCAGCGCCGCCGCGCGTGCAGGCCAGTTCACCCACGCGTCCCGTTCCTCCCGCGCCAGCCGGAACACCAGCGCCAGCGCGCGGGCCCGCTCGATCAACTCCCCCTTCAGCTTCTGGAGCCGGATGCGCCGCTCCTGCGCTTTCAGCACCTCGTTCGCGGTCTTCGCCTGCAGGAAGGTCGTGCCGCCGCCGACGGCCGGGACTGCCAGCCCCTGTTCACGCAGCGTGTCGCCAACAGCGGCCACGGCCGCCTCGGGGACGGGCTTCAGCTTCGGCGTGGGCGGCTTGCGGGTCTTGGACGGGTCGGTCGTCTCGGCACGTCTGGCGTCGCTGGCGGCCGCGTTGATGCTGCCGTCGGGATAGAGGACCAGCCGCTCGGCGGCCTTGGCCTTCTGGATCGCGCCCCGCGACAGCCCGACATGCGCGGCGTACTGGCGCTCGCTCATGCCCTGCATCGACGGCTCCGATTATCTATCGAAATCATGTTCTTATCGAGTTGATAAGCAGCGCGACCGGAGCGAACGTCCGTTCAGAAGGACGATGCAACTCACCAAGGAGCCATCACGATGACCACGCGCCTGAACCCGATCACCACCCCGCGCCACGAACTCCGCGCCGAGAAGGCGCGCCGGAATAAGGAAGCCGCGCTCGCGGCCTTCATCGGCAAGAAGGCCGAGATCGACGAGATGCTCGCCCGGCTGCAGACGCTGAGCGACGACCACTTCAACGCCCACCCCGACGAGATCAACTGGGGCCATGTCGGCACCCTCGAACACTACGCCAGCCTCCTGAAGCGCATCACCGACAGCGCCTTCGGCGAGGGCGAGCACGCCCGCTGATCTCCGGCACTGCCGGAACTCCCGCCGCGCGCCCTGCGCGGCTCGGGGTCGTAGGAGGCGCCGCATGACGCGGGCCCGAATACGGAGACGATCCCATGACCAAGCTTTCTGACACCCAAGCCATCATCCTCAGCGCCGCCGCACAGCGCGAGGACCGCATCGCACTGCCGCTGCCCGAGAGCCTGCGCGGCGGCGCCGCTGCCAAGGTGGTCGGCGCGATGCTCGCGAAGAACTTCCTGCAGGAGGTCGACGCCGACACGCGCAAGGGCGAGCTTATGTGGCGCGAGACCGGAGACGGCCACGGCGTCACGCTGGTTGCCACCGACGCGGGCCTTGCCGCCATCGGGATCGAGACCGAGGACGCGAACCCCGCGCCTGCGGGCGCGACGGACGCGCCTACCGAGGAGGCCGCGCCGGACACCCCCACCGTAGCCGAAACCGCGCCCAAGACGCGCACACCGCGCGAGGGCACCAAGCAGGCCACGCTGATCGCCATGCTGCGCGCACCGGACGGCGCGACCATCGAGGAGATCATGGCCGCGACGGGCTGGCAGTCGCACACGGTGCGCGGCGCGATGGCGGGGGCGCTGAAGAAGAAGCTCGGGCTCGAGGTGACCTCGGAGAAGGTCGAGGATCGGGGGCGCGTGTACAAACTCCCCGCCGCCTGACGCGCCGGACCCCGACAAGCTGATGACCGCCGTCCCTACGGGGCGGCGGTCGATCATTTGGCGCTCCGCATCCGGATCGCCTCGAACACCCGCCGCAAGGCGAAGGAACGGGCGATCGAGACGACGGTGAAAATGGCGCCCATCTTC
The DNA here is from genome assembly GCF_029027965.1 of Paracoccus sp. S3-43. Classification (NCBI taxonomy): domain Bacteria; kingdom Pseudomonadati; phylum Pseudomonadota; class Alphaproteobacteria; order Rhodobacterales; family Paracoccaceae; genus Paracoccus; species Paracoccus qomolangmaensis. The sequence goes on from NZ_CP119082.1 coordinate 1,148,115, forward strand.
AGGTTCTGCGCCAGCGTCGTGTGCAGCCCGAAGATCGGGAAGATCAGGATCTGCGTCACGACCGCGACGCCGTAGCCGACGATCACGTTGGCGACGGACTCGACCAGCGACATGAGGCGGGTCTGCTTCATGCCGCTGCCTCATCCATCGGCCAGCAGTTCAGCCGCGAGAGTTCGCAGCGCATGCGCCGCAACCAAGGGGACCACGCCGTTGCCACAGAGGCGAAGCCGGTCCACCCGGTGGGCCAACCCATCAGTGCCTCGACGAACAGCGGGTTCAAGGTCCGGCGCGGCTCGGAGGTATCGCTCCCAGCCATCGGCGTCACCAGGACCTGGCGGCCAAGCAGGCCGTTCACCGGCGTGTTCGCGAGTGTCGTCGCCCCGTCCTTGTGATCCCGCGCCGTCGGCGTCATCCACAATCCCACCGCATGGGTCAGATCGGCCGTCTTGCGGTTGCCCGCGCTCGGCTTGCAGCCGTCGTTCGCCATCGGCGTCGGCCAGTCCCGCGCCATGCGGTCCAGACCCTTCTCGTCTCGTCGTTCGCCGCCCCGGCTGCGGAAACTGTCGGTCTGCGGCGTGGGCCACATCGCAGCCGTGGTCGCCAGGTTCATGCCGTGCTGGCCCGCTTTCTGCGACGGCGTCGGTATTGTCTGCCTGTTCTCGTTGGCGCTGGCCCTTGGCGTCGGCCAGAGCCGCAGCAGTTCCGTCCGGTTCCCGCCACTCGACCGGGTGCCAGAGCAGGCGCGCGGGGTCGGCCAGCTCGTCCCCTTCGCGGATGGCGAGGATGAAGAGCCGCTCGCGCTTGTGGGGCGCGCCGACTTCCGCCGCCGTGAAGAGGCCTGCCGCAAGGCGGTAGCCCATGCCGACCAGTCCTGCGGCGACTTCGGGGAAGCCGAGGCGGAGATGATGGGCGACATTCTCGAGAAACACGAAGGGCGGCTCGACCTCGCCGATGATGCGGGCGACATGCGGCCAGAGGTGGCGCGGGTCCTCCGCGCCCCGGCGCTTGCCCGCGACGGAGAACGGCTGGCACGGATAGCCCGCAGTGACGATGTCCACCGCGCCGCGCCACGGGCGGCCGTCGAAGGTTCCAACGTCGTCCCAGACAACAGCCCGATCCAGGGACGCATCTTCCATCCGCGCCACGAGAGTGGCTGCGGCGAAGGTTTCCCGTTCGACGTGGCCCACAGCACGATATCCGGGGATGGCGATGGCGAGCCCGAGGTCGAGACCGCCTGCGCCGGAGCAGAGCGAGAGGCCGAAGAGGCATGCGTCTCCGGATCCGGAAGTGTCTCCGGAGGAAGGTAGAGCCAGGTCATGCATGTCACGCGGCGGTCTTGCGCTTTCGCGCGGGTTCGGGAGCGGTGTCCGTGACCGGAGCGGCGTCCCTGTCCGAAACATCGGCGGGGGCTTCGGCGTCTTGGCCGAGCCGCTCCGTTCTCACCTGCGCGAAAGCCCGGCCATCGCCGTCGAGGATCGCCTCCTTGCCGGTTTCGGCCTGCCAGCGTTCGACGGCGACGTCGATGTAGGCCGGGCTGATCTCCATCGCGAAGACACGGCGGCCGTTGGCCTCGCCCGCCATGATCTGCGAGCCGGAGCCCGAGAACGGCTCGTAGCAAAGCCCGCCCCGCGCCACATGCTGGCGCATCGGGATCCCGAAAGCGTCGAGCGGCTTCGGCGTCGGGTGGTCGGGGCGCTCGTCCTTGGCAAAGCTGGGCAGCGCCCATGTCGACGGCAGCGTTTCCTCGGCCATCTTCGGCGGCCGGTTCGGGCGGCGCCAGCCCATGAAACAGGGCTCGTGTTTCCAGAGGTAATGCGAGCGGGTGAGAACCCCGCGGTCCTTCACCCAGATGATCTGCTGATGCACGAAGGCCCCCGCCTTCTCCCAGCAAGCCTCGAGCATCGCCTGGCGGCGCGAGGCGTGCCAGCAGTACCAGGCGGCATCCTCGGTGATCGCCTCGGCGACGGCCGCCGAGATGAACCCGTCGTAAAGCTCGGCGCCCTGCGAGCTGTCGTCCCAGGTCGTTCCATAGGACGCGGACCAGTCCTTGTTGCGGGTCGGATGGTTCGAGCCGTCGTAGTCGACGAGATAGGGCGGATCGGTCGCGAACAGGATCGCGCGCTCGCCATTCATCAGGCGGCGCACATCGGCCGCGCTGGTGCTGTCGCCGCAGAGGAGGCGATGGTCACCGAGGATCCACAGATCGCCCGTCCGCGACGCCGGGTTGCGCGGCGGCTCTGGAATGGTCACCGGCGGTACGGAGCCCCCGGCGCCACCCTCTTCACCGTCGTCTTCCGCGACGTAGGCCAGCAGCTTGTCCAACTCGCCGTCGGAGAACCCGACCAGCGACAGATCGAAATCCTCGGCCAAGAGGTCATTCAGTTCCGCCGACAGCAGCGCCTCGTCCCAGGTGCCGAGCTCGGTGAGCTTGTTGTCCGCGATCCGGTAGGCCCGGCGCTGCGCTTCGGTCAGATGCCCGAGGACGATCACCGGCGCTTCGGTCAGACCCAGCTGTGTCGCGGCCAGCACCCGGCCGTGGCCGGCGATCAGCTCTCCGTCCTCTGCGACGAGGCAGGGCACGGTCCAGCCGAACTCGGCCATGCTGGCGGCGATCTTCGCGACCTGGTCCGCGCCATGCGCCTTCGCGTTCTTCGCGTAGGGCTGGAGCTTTGCCAGCGGCCAAGTCTCGATCGCATCCGGGGCGAAGCTCAGCGTCATGGTGGACAAGGTTCCTCGGTGGGGTGGATGCCGGTGGCTTCCGGACTCCGGATGCCGGGCTGGACTCCAAGCGGGGTCCAGCGGCCACCAGCGGTGTCCGGTCGGAAGGCCAGCGTTCATTGGTGTTTGCGCAGGGCGCGGGTGGCTCCGGCTTCCGGGTGGCTTCCCAAAAATCCGGCCCTGTCGCTGGCGATGTTCCGCGCTTCGCCCGCCAGCATACGAATGTCGCCAGGAAGGAACCGGAAACTGCCGTGGGATGGACCCCCGCCGGACCCTCGCTGGATACCGGGGTCCAGAAGAGCCCCGTCAACGCAAAGGGGAGAGCGAGCTTTCCAGCGCACTCTCCCCATCTTGCCTTCGGAATAGCACGATCATGTTGCAGATGTCGAAGGAAAAAGTGTTGCAACACATTGGAGTCACTGCGCATTCAGGCGCGCAGCGATCTTGGTCAGCGCCAGCTGCCAGCGACGCCAGGCGGTCGTGCGGTCGCACCCCAGCTCGCCGCTGATCTGCTTCCACGGCACGCGGGCGGCACGAGACCAGACCAGCTTGCGCTCCGCCTCCTCGATCCAGAGCACCCAGTCGAAGGTCTGCTCGAGCCGGGTGATTGCGGCGGCCGAGGGCCAGACCCGCATCGGCTGCGGCTCCATCGCCGCGATCTCGCGGCTGGTCCGCACGATGTCGGGCCAAGTGTTGAAATAGCCCTGCGCCTTCACCGGCGGCAGCTTGCGCAGGGTGCGGAACGCCTCCTCGAAATGATCGGCGACGCAGTCGGCGGTCCATTCGCGATCAGCCATGGCGCGCCTCCCTGTCAGAGGGACGCGGGCCGTAGAGCCTCTCGCCCAGCTGGCGGACCAGTTCACGCTCGGGCCAGGTGAGGCGGTCGTCATCGGCGGAGACCGCGAGGACGCCCTGTTCCTGCCAGCCCTCGCGCTTGACCTGCTCGGGATCCCGGCGTCGGCCGCCGTAGCCGTGGGGGTGACATCTCATGCGACACCTCCCTTCGTCTCGATCGCCCAGAGCAGGATGGCGATTGCGTCGGCCTCGTTGTCGTCGGCGGGGCTGAAGCCGCGGGCGCGGACGGCGGTGACCATGGCGACCTTGTCGGCATTGCCCTTGCCAGCGGCGTGACGCTTGATCGTGCCGACCGGAACGCCCTCATAGGGCACGCCGCGCAGTTCCGCCCATGCGGTCAGCGTGGCCATGAGCCCGCCGTAGATATGGCTCGCGTCGGTGCCCGCGTGGCGGCGGACTTCCTCGAACCAGATCGCGGCGACGGGACCGGAGAGCCGGTCGATCTCGGTCAGCCAGTTGGTGAAGCGCAGGTAGCGCATGCCGCCGCCATCGAAGCGGCCGGGGCGCAGCGAGACGGTGCCGCTGGTGACCAGACCGTCATGGCCGCGGATCGCCCAGCCGGTCGAGGTGCCGAGGTCGAGCGCAAGGATGCAGCGGTTGCGGGGGGCGTCGAGCGGCAGCGATTCAAACCTTGCGCCGTCGCAATTCGGGATCAGAGTCGGCTGAGCCATGATGGGTCTCCTTTGCCGGTGGCCTGTGGTGGTGGAAGACGACGGCGGTCTGGTGCTTGGCGGTACGGGGCCGCCGTCGTCGGATCGGAGAGCACAAGGGAGAGTCACGGCGGCGCGCGCGGCTGGCTCGGACGTATGGGAGGAGTGGCCAACCCTGTGGGGTGGCCCTCCCATACGTAGTATGGGGGTTTGACACCTAACTGTTCCGAGGTGTTCAAGTGGCTGAAATCATTGCGGAATAAGACTTCATGAAGTCTTCGGGCATGAGTTAGGGACCTAACTCTTATTTGCCCGTAACCCGTTGATTTCATTGAGTGCACAGTTGGCGCTGTCATATGAGTCAGGCCTCACTCATATGAGTTAGGTCGTCCTCCAGCCCCTCCGGGTAGACCCAGACGGCGGGGTTTTCGACCTGAAGGCAGAGCCCGGACTGGGGGCATTTGAAGTGGCTGGGCAGGACCGGACGGGCGGTTGTGGTGACCTCGCCGGTGTCCGGATCGACCTCCTCGACGGGCGCGCCGAACTGCATGCCCTCGACGCAGAGGTAGCCGAACCGCGACCGGGTGACGGGGAAGCCGAACCCCGAGGGGTCGCGCAGGAACTTCACGAAGCCCTTGGTCGCCAGCACGCTGAGGCGCTCACGGATCGTGTGCTTGCTGCCCAGACCGCCCCGGTTCTCGAAGGTCTCGGCGAACTGCATGGCGGTGTAGAGGCGCTCGCTCGCCGCCTCATCCAGCAGCATGCCGAGGATGACATCGTGTTTGCGCAGCCGCTCGGCATCGAGCTTGGCGCCAACCTCCTTGCGCACCAGGCGTTCGTTCAGCGGGTTCAGCTCGACCCATTCGCCTTTCACCTTGTCGATCAGCTTGCCCGGCAGCGCGGGGCCATTGCGCAGCTCGATCTCCAGCCTACGGACGCTGCTGTCCTCGTCAGGCCGGTGCATCAGCAGACCCGAGGTGTAGAAGCCGCGCAGCGCGCTGGCGCCGGAGAGCGCGAGGAAGGGATCGTCCTTGACCTGGTGCTTGCTGGCCTTGCGGGTGTGATGGGCGAGGATGACGCCCGCGTCCGGATTGACGGCATCGCGGAGAAGCTCCACCCGGTCCTTCAGGAAGAACATCATGGCGGTGTTGTCGTTCTCGCCGCCGCCCTCAGGTCCGCCGTCGAAGAGATTGCGGATCGGGTCGATGACGATGATGTCGGGCGGCGCGTCGGCGAATGCAGCCCGGATCGCCTCGGCCACGCGGGCGACGCCCTCCGCGTCGAGCAGCAGCTTCAGCTTCGGTGTGGCGATGAAGGTGTCGCGCGCGGCGGCGATCACGGTGGCGGGCAGCGCGATCTGCTGCATGCGCTCGCGCAGGTAGTGATACTGGATCTCCGCCTGGAGATAGAACACGCGCAGTGCCCGGGGCGGCGCGAAGCCGAGGAAGGGCACGCCCGCCGCCATGTGGACGAGCCAGGAGATCAGGAAGTCGCTCTTGCCGACCTTGGGCGCGCCGCCCAGCACCAGGAGCCCGCCCGGCGTCAGCACGCGCGGCCCGATGACGTCCTCGGGCATGGGGCTCGTGTCGTCGAGCAGAGCGCCGAGGCTGAAGGTCGGCAGCGGGCTGGCCGGGGCATCGACGTGGGCTGCGCGCAGTAGCGGCGGACCGTTGCGCTTCAAATGCAGCGCCCAGAGCCGTTCGGACTCGGCCATCAGCCGATCGAGCGGCCAGGACGGGCGCAGCATGGCGGCGTTGTAGCCGCAGATCGCCTCCCAGCCCGCGAAGGGGTCGAGGCGGCCTTCGTGCACCAGGCGCACGTAATGGCCGATGGCGGCGCTGGCCCCCTGGAACCGAGACCAGTCGTCCACCGCGCCCTCGCGCACCGGCGTGGTGAGCACCGCGTCGATGCCGGGCTTCGAGGCTGGTGCGGTGAGGTCGCTGGCGAAGCCCACGCCGGGCAGCGGCGGCATCTCGGCGACCTTCTCGGCGAAGTCCGCAAGATCCACCTCGACGTCGCGACGTTCGCGGATCTGCACGAGGCGTTGATGGCCGTGCTTGTGATAGACGGTGCCGGGCACCCGGATCGGCTGGTGCGCCGAGCGGAAATGCGTGTCGCCGCCGACCTTCACGGCAATCTCGCCGCGCAGGCGGCAGAGGGTGGCCAGATCCTCGCCCTCAGCGGGTTCGGTCAGTTTCCACCAGACATGGAGCTTCGCGGCGCCCTCGGGCGTGCGCCCTCCGCTTTCGATGATGAGTGTGGGCGCGCCGAGGTGGCGCGTGACGTGATCCAGCTTGGCCGGGATGTCACCCGCGTCCAGATCGACGACGACGGCCTGCATCTGCAGCACGTCGGCGGCGCGGGCCTGGCCCTGCTCCTCGACCGTGCCGGGGATGACATAGACGGCGGCGCCCTCGCGGTTCGCCCAGGCGGCAAAGGTCGCGAGTTTCCCTGGTGCGCTGTCGTCGGCCGCGATCCAGATATTGTGTGGCTTGCCGTCCCGGCCCTGACCCTTGTCGACGAAGCCGCGGAGCGGGATCAGCCCCTCGCACCAGCTGAACACGGTGTCGAGGAAGACGGCGATCTGCTCGGGGTCGGGATCGCAGCCGAACGGGTTCTCGGACGGTGGCCCGTCATTGAAGTCCATCCACGGGTTGAAATGCAGGATGCCGTCGTCGCTCATGCCGGCAGCCCCCAGCAGCGCTCGGACCACGGGCAGAAGCGGCATTCGAAGAAGTCGGGCGTGGTGGCGACGCGCGGCAGAAGCTCGCCCGCATCGGTCGCCTGCAGGATCCGCACGCCCCGGTCGGACATGCGCTGCGCGAGATCGGCATCGAAAGGCACTAGTTCGTGGTGCATCTCGGCGGTGTCCTTGTTGATCGCGGTGAACACGGCGGGCGCGGCCGAGATACCGGGGACCGTCGCCTCCATGTAGGCCTGGTAGAGCGCGATCTGGGCGGCATAGACCGGCTTCGACTTGGTCACGCCGTCCTTGACGCAAGCGCGCCAGTTCTTCGCGTTCATCGTCTTGCATTCCCAGAGCGCGGGAACGGCCAGATCGAAGCCCTCGGGCCCGGCGGCGACGATGCCGTCGACATGACCGCGGATGCGCCCGCCCGCGACGGAGAAGCCGAACTGGCCGCCATCGGGGCGGTTGCCCTTGCGGGTGTAGAGATCGAACCCGGCGCCGCGCAGCCAGGCGACGGCCAGATCCTCGAGCGCATGGCCGATGGCGAAGATGCGCAGCGACTGGCCGCTGAAGTCCTGGCCCTCGTCCTTCGGCGTCGCCGTGAACTCGAACTGCAAGGCGCGCTCGCAGGCATGGCCGAGGCGCGAGCCGCCGAGGTAGTCGCGGGGCGTCCGTGTCGCCTGATCGGCGGTCAGCGCCCGATCGACGGCAGAGTTGACCCGGTCGGCGAAGCTGGGGCGGTGATTGTAGTCCAGCATCAAAACGGCACCTCCGGCGTCTGCGCCCGGGCGATGTCGGACATGGCCTCGCGGAAGCCCTCGACGGCTTCCTCGATCAGCGCGCGCACCTGCGCCTCGGTCAGGTCGGCGAGCGGAGTGGCCCAGCCGATCTCGTCCATCAGCAGCGCCACGCGCTTCATGGTGGCGGTGATCGCGGCGCGCTCTTCCTCGGTCAGATCAACCATGGCGAAACGCTCCCGCGCCAAACGCGTCCAGAAGGACTGGCAGGGCATCGAGCAGAACCAGACCGAGGGCCGGGGCCGCTTCGACCGGTGCGGATCGAACCAGCCAAAACCACGGGTGGGTTGCCGGCAGACAGCACAGAGCGTTCCACGCGGATGCCAGAGCCGCCGCCGGTCCTCGGCCGTGATGGGGATGACGGAGGCCATGGGTCATGCCGCCCTCCGTTCGGGCCGGGCGGCCGTGTCGATCAGCTGGCGGATGGCGCGCTTGTTGAAGCCGAAGGTCATCAGCGCCGAGGCGCGGTAGCGCGTCAGGCCGAAGTCGTGGCGGCACTCGGGCGGCAGGTATTGCAACTGCTTCTCGGTCGGCGGCTGGCGCAGCCAGGAGCGGGTCTTGAAGGCGCTCTCGTCGGTCTCGTGGGTGTTCAGCCAGTCGTCGGCCTGCGCGAGGCAGACGGTGCGTTCGCCGACACCCAACAGGTGGGGGCGTTCGCCCTTCGCCCCGCCGATGGCGTACCAGACCCCGTCCAGCCAGAAGATGCCGCCCCAGGCTGCGAAGCCCGTGGCCATCAGCGCGTCGTCCGTGCCGTAGAGGTCGACCCACGCGAAGCTGGATCGCTTCAGCAGGTCGATCTCCGTCATCAGGAAGCCCGAGAGCGGCGCGGCGGCGCCGCCTTCGCCTGCATCCAGATCCTCCCGCGGGAACGCCTCACCGCAGAGCGGGCATTCGGTGGCGGCGAGCGGGATCTCCGCCTCGCAGGCCGGACAGGTCTTGGTCGGCGCCTCGCCGGTTTCGGTCTTGCCGTCGAGATCGACATCCTGTTCCAGCGTGCCGTGGATCAAGCTCGAGGTGCCGAAATCCAGCACGACGCAGTCGGTCTTGACGATGCCGGGATGTTCCTCGGGATCGACGGTGCGCAAGCCGCGTCCGACCATCTGGATCATCGTGGACTTGTAGGAACTCGGCCGCAGCAGCACGACGCAGGAAGTGGGCGGATGGTCCCAGCCCTCGGTCAGCACCGCCACGTTGACGATGACGCGGATGTCGCCCGCCGCGTAGTCGGCGAGGATCGCCTTGCGGGTCTCGGCCGCCAGATCGCCGTGGATCAGCGCGGCGGAAACGCCCGCCGCCCTGAAGGCGTCGGTCACATGCTCTGCGTGGGCGACGGTGGAGCAGAACACCACGGTCTGCCGTTCGCCCGCCTTCTCCTTCCAGTGCCGGATCACTTCGTCCGTGACGGGGGCGCGGTCCATGATGCCCGCCACCTCCGCCATGTCGAAATCCGACATGGTCTTGCGGACCGAGCGCAACTCGTCCTGCACGCCCACATCGATGACGAAGGTGCGCGGCGGCACGAGATGGCCCGAGGAAATCAGTTCGCCCAGCCGCACCTGGTCGGCGACATTGTCGAAGACCTCGCGCAGGCCCTTCCTGTCGCCCCGGTTCGGCGTCGCCGTGACCCCGAAGATGCGGGCGTCGGGATTGGCCGCGCGTACGCGGTCGATGATGCGGCGGTAGCTGTCGGCGACGGCATGGTGCGCCTCGTCGACGACCAGCAGGTCGAGGCGCGGCATGTCCGCGAGGTTCGAAGCCCGCGCCAGCGTAGGCACCATGGCGAAGGCGACCTGGCCGCCCCAGGACTTCTCCGTGGCGTCGATGACCGATGTGGCGACGCCCGGCACCACGCGCTGGAACTTGGCGCGGTTCTGGGCTGTCAGCTCGTCGCGATGGGCCAGCACGCAGGCCTTCGCGCCGTCGCCGATCATCTCGCCGGTGACCGCCGAGAGCATGATGGTCTTGCCCGCACCGGTGGGCGCCACGCCCAGCGTGTTGCCGCGGGAAGCGAGCGCAGCCACGCTGCGCTCGACGAAGGTCTTCTGGCGGGGGCGCAGGCGCATGGCCGGTCTCCCCCTTACTGCGCCCAGCTCGGCCGACCGGCGGCGCCGGGGGCGGACGCGGGCTGGCTGGGCTGGGTGGCCGTGGCGGGCTGCTGCACGGCGTGGCCCTGCGCCGGGGCGGCGGCGAACTGCGACGCGACCGTGCCCATCAGCGCGGCGTAGTCGCGATGGTCGGGGGTGACCGCGGCGCGGATCTCGTTCTTGTCCTCGCCGTTGGTGTCGGTGCCGATGTCGATGCGGGCGACGAACTCGACGCCGTCGAGATCGCCAAAGCCGTTGATGCGGCGGCGCGCCTGCGCCTCGGGCGAGTTGTCCTTGTCGGACACGCCGCGCGCCGAGTTGAGGATGCCGCGGATCAACCCGCGCCCCATGTTCGCCCAGTCCGGGCCCTTCGGGCTGTAGAGGCCGATCAGCGACCAGACCTTGCGCCGGGCGTAGGGCCCTTCGAGCACCGTGTATTCGGCGTCCAGGTAGACGGCGCCGGTGGCGGCGCGGCGCGCCCAGCCTCCGGTCCAGCCCTGCGAGGGGTCGTCGAAACCGCCGGGGCGGAGCGTCAGGCGCACCTTGGCGAGCGTGCCCTTGGGGATGACGTTGGTGTTGGATTGGGCGGAGTTGAAGTCGTTCCAGGGTCCGGACATTGCGCGGCTCCTTTCAGTTGGAGGATGGGACGCGCAGCGGCGTCAGTGGGGAAAAGCCACTCCGGCGACCGGATCGGGACACCGGGCGTGGCGAGAGGCGCTCAGCCATGGCTGGGCTCCTGCGCGGGGGCGGGATCGGTGGGCGTCACCGGCGGCCAGGTCAGACGTTCGGAGACCGGCGCCGCGGGGCGCTGGATCTTCTCCATCAGCCGGCCGAGATGCGGGGCCTCGACCCTGTCGAGGCGGCCGGAACGGTCCTTGGCCGGATAGCCCCAGGGGTTCAGCGTCTGGCAGACGAAGGCGCGCTGCGGCTGGCCGCCCGGGTCCGGGATGTCGGCCATGGTGATGACCTGATCCACGATGCCCGGCAGTTCGAGCCCGGTCTTGCTGCCGTCGATCTGCGGCTGGAAGACCTTGCGGTTGAAGTCGTCGAGCCGCTCGTCGAGGATGCCCACGAACCAGACATGCTTGCCGCGCGTGTGCTGCAGATGGGTCAGCCAGCCGATCATCTCGCGGCCATGCAGACCGTAGGCGCCGCGGATGTCGGGCTTGCCGGTCTTCTCGGAGAACGCTTCGGGCTGCCCACGGCACCACTGGAAGCAGAGCCGCCCGGCCACCGTGATCGAGTCGATGAAGACGGTCTCGTACTTCCCGATCACCGCCGGATCGCCGTAGCGCCCGCAGACCTCGTCGAAATGCGCCTGGCTGTAGGGCTGGTCCTCGCGCAGCGCCGGGTTCGGCCCGCCGATGAACACCGCGAAGTCGCGGCATTCCTTCCAGGTGCGGGGCCGGAGCGTGTCGATCTCCAGCCCCTCGACCGCCAGATCCCCGGCCTCGAGGTCGAGGAAGAGCGTGGTGGAGGCGTTCAGCGTCCAGAGCAGGCTGGTCTTGCCGATGCCGGACCGGCCGAAGATGACGCCCTTGATGCCCTTGCGCTGCGCGAGCCGTTCGTCGGCGCCGATGATGGGAAGAGCCATCACTGGCCCTCCTTCTTCAGCACCGCCGTGGCGGCGCGATCTGCGCCGACGCAACCCGCTTCGCGAGCGAGCTTGTAGAGCCGCTTCAGCGCATCGGCGCGTCGGTAGGCGGCCGTGCTCTCACGCTCCGCTTCCACGATCGCGAAGGCGATCTCGTCGACGCTCGCCTCGACGACCGGCAGCGGCTCGCGTGGCTCGTCACCGGCGCGCTGCGGGAGGGAGATGGTTTCGGGGAGGTCTTCGAGCGCGTAGCTCGCCTTGCGAAGACGGGTGATGTCGTCCGGCTGGTCCGGCATGGCTTTTCTCCGTGAGATGAGGTGATCGAGGAGGCGCATCACGCGGCCTCGCGGACGTCGGGCGCGGGCTCGGCGACGTAGATCGCCAAGAGCGGCGTCCCGTCGGCGTGGACGCCGGCGTCCTCGATCTGATAGTTGCGGTTGGGCTCGCAGACCTCGGTCAGCTCCCAGCGGCGATAGAGCCCCGGAAGACGCCTGAAATCCTCGAGCGACAGATCGGCAGTGCGGTTCATGCGTGTCTGCTTTCGGTTGGAGGGAAGGCGCTCGGGGCGCTCGAATGGGAAAAGCCACCGGCGGGACCGGATCGAGACATCGGCTCAGGGGATTTCCTCGAGAGCGTCGTGCAGCCGGCGCATGGCGCGCTGGTAGCGCTTGCGGGCGGCGGCCTCGGTCAGGCCCAGTTCGACCGCGACCTCGGCCTGGGAGAAGCCCTCAATCGCCACGCGGATCACCAGCAGGGCGTCATCGCCGAGCAGCTTCCGCACGGCGCCGTTCAGCCGTGCGTACCCGGCCGCGCCGATCCCGCTGTCGCCGCTGTCCGCCACCTCGTCGGGGTTGGCGCCGCTGGCGAGATGTTCGCGTGCCTGGTCGCGCTGGCGCACGCGGATCATGTCGCGCTCGACGTTGCGCAGCACCGTGGCCGCGATCCAGTTGACGCGGCTGAGGTCGAGGCCGCGGATCGCCTCAGTGGTGCGCGCCAGAACATCGGACGCGACCTCGTCGGCGGTGCCGAGCCTGCGCCAGATCGACCGGCGCCGGATGGCGTCGAGCCCGGGCCAGAGCGCCAGCAACAGCATCGTCAGCGCGCAGTCGGACGCGGGCCCGTCGCCCTGCGCCGCCTCGACCAGCGCGGAGAGAGCCCGGTTCTTCTGGCCCTGATCGCCGGTCCTGCGATGCAGACCGTCCAGCAGGGCCGCCGGATCCCGGAACGGTGTGAGGGCAGCCTGCGCACGCCGGACGTCGTCGAAACTGCGCTGGAAGTGAAGGTTGGAAGAAGAATGCATGAGGTGATCACGGATCTCGTGCCACGCGATAGACATCGGACGCCTGCCTTGCGGCCAGGCGTCCGGCGCCTTCTCGTGGCCAGGTCAGGACGTCGCGCGTCTCTGCGATTTCAGGGGGTTGGGTGAATGCGCGCGTCAGCGCGCGGGTGCGGTCGCGTTGTTCAGCGAGCCGCAGCCGCGGCAGGTGGCCTGCACCGGGAAGCCCACCAGATACTCGTGCCCCCGCGCGAAGCGCAGGTGCATTCGGCCGTCCCGGCAGACGCCGAGCAGCTTTTCACAGCGCGTGCAGCGCCATTCCGATTTGTGGGCGGTGGTGGGCTTGGTCGTCGCGGCACCGGACCAGTTCGTCGGGGCTGCCTGGCGCGAGGGGAAGGGAGTCGGCACTGGATTGCTCCTCTATGTGGAGCCCTTCCAGTAATCAGCGGTTTGTTAGACCGTCCCCCGTCGCATGTTAGACCGTTGTTAGACGGTCTCTTCGACCCGGGCTTCGGCGACGCCTTCCGTCGGCGGCGCATCAACCAGCAGGCGCCAGTATCCTCGTTTGGAACCTGCGCCGATGTAGACGTCGCGGATGCTGTCCCAGGTCTCCTTCCGGAATGCCTGCTGGGGGCTGCGCGATCCCAGCCCGTCCATCAGATGCTTGACCTGGACATCGGGGCTGCCGGTCTTCTCGGCGGCGACCAGACGATCGAACAACGTGATCTGATCCGCGCCCGTCAGTGCCAGAGGAGCCTTGCCGGGGATATGCAACGTCGCCGATTGCGTCCCCGACCGGAGAACCTGCGGCGTCGCGCCGCCGCGCGCCAGCGAGCGGTTGGTCCGATAGGCGAGTTCGAGCGCGTCCCTGGAGACGAGGAGATCGTCAGCGCCGGGAGACAGGCAGGAAAGTACTTGGACGATGAGGTTCGGACCGAGATATGCGGGTCCGTCAGCGCTGGCAGACAGTACGATGCCGACGCCGGCCGCGTTCCGCGCGCGCATAAGCTGATCAAGGCGAGAAATCGTCTTGAGGTCATGAAGGCGGCGCGCGAAGTAGATCGGTACATCGGCGCCATCGATCCGCATGGACCCCAGCAACGACAGGTCAGGATCGAGCACCTGCGCCGCCGATTTGTTCAACATCGGTTTCAGAAGCCCGACCACCGTTTCGTGCAGCCACTCGCGGTTGATCTCGTACATCTCGAGATCCGACGTCGGCCTCAGTCCTCCGTCCTTGCCGAAGGCGCCGACAATTCGCGACATGCCCTCGATACCGGATGGCTTGACAGCAGCTTCGCCGCCCATGTCGTCATCGTCGATCAGCACGATGTCCTGCCGCCCCCGCCGGTCGAGAAGACCGCCCTGAATCATGCGATCCGGATCGAGACCGAGTTCGCGCAGATGCTCTCCGCCGACATCGTCTTCAGTTCGGTCGTGAAGCATGACCAGCTGGGGGAAAATCCCACGCAGGTCGGTGGTCTCGATCTGCTTGAATGCACTGAGAATGCCCCAAGCATCGAGCAGCGCGAACCCGAGGTTCCGCTCATCCGGATCCTTGTTGCTTTGAAGATTGCAGCTCTTTGAACCAGAAATGGTGATGTTGAGCGTCCGCACCTTGTCGTCACCGACGCGATTGTAGGTGACGGCAATTCCCACGCGGCTGAAGCCATCGGCGCGCCGGAAGATGTTGTTAGGCTTGAGGTAGCGGTCGGCGACTTCCTCGATATCATCATCCGCCGCCACCTTCAGAAGGAGCTTTCGGCTCCAGGAGCCAAGCCGGATTTCGGCCTCAAGGACGCGGGCGGCGGTGATCTCGTAGCCGGACACACGAGGCAGATCGAGCCGCAGAGAACTGCGAAAGCGCGAAAGGTTGTAGCGCTTCCACGTCAGCGGTTTCTGTGACACGTCGTGGCCGAGTGCTTCCTCGGCGAACGACCCGGCAACGCCCTGTCGAACCACCGAGCTATCCGCGCAGACCTCGATCTGTCGGATCGCGGGTGTGTAGATGAGCGTCGCCTCGTTCGGCGGACGATAATATATCGTCCCGCGGCGCCCGTCGTTCCGGTGGTCATGGACGCTCGACAGCGGCCCGCCATGGCGAACTATCAGCATGATCGACGCGGGATGCGCGGGTGTGGCTGGCAGATCGAGCGCCTTGACTGTGCAGGCCGTCTTGAGCTGAAGGACCTTCGTGATCTTCCCGGCGAGAGCGATCTCGTCGATTACCCCCGAGTTGAGGTTGACCGCCTTTTCGAGTTCCACTTCGAAGGCATCGTACAACTTGCCGTAGTCTCTGAACTTCCTTGCGAAATGGAAACTCTCGGCATCCTCGAATGTCTGGCGGGCGTTCAGGAAGGCCCAGATGCTCTTGCAGAGCGGATCGGGTTGCCGATCGAATTCGAGCGATTGCTCGTCGGTGAGTTGCTGTTCCGTGATGGCCGTGAGGGAGTCGATGCCCTTGCCTTCTGCCAACGCAAGGACGCGACGGGATCGCTGCTCTGCGGGCCGCAACTCGTCCGGGTCGTACTCCGACAAGGTCTGAAGCAGGCCTTGCCGAAACTCATTCACCGCCTCTTCATCTGCCGGGTCGGGAAGCTCGGCAGGAAGGCCGAAATCGGGCTCGTTCTCGCCCTCCCTTACCGCGAGGACCGCTCTCGCAAGATCAACGCGGGCATCCTCGATCAGGCAGTGAACATGCGGACCGATCGGAGATGCTTTGCGCGCCATGAACTTACCTCGATGAACTACTACTCTTGATTGATTCAACCTGCGATAATCATGGACAAATCCGTGATCGGCAAGTCCTGATGTTCTCGCCTCGTTCGCATTTCCGCATCCGGTTCCGCTGAGATGTCCCACCTCGGACGGCTGGGTGGCTTTTGATCGGTAAGCAACACCGATCACGGCTACCGAGACATGAAACGCCCCAATCCGCTCCCGCCCGACCAGATGACGCCCGCAGAGCGCCGCGCCGAGCTGTGCGGCCTGCTGGCGCTCGGGCTGGTTCGGTTGCGGATGCGGGATGGGGGCGAAGTATCTGACAAAACTGGAGAACGTTGCCTACACTATCCGCCTGACCAATGCCGTCATGCAACTCCAACTCACCGGAGAATTGCATGAACAAGCCCGATCCCATCCCCGCGCGCCTGGCCGCGCTCAAGACCACGCCGACGCCCGACCTGAAGAAACAGTGGCGCGACCTGTTCGACAGCGAGCCGCCACCGTTCAACCGTCGCTACCTCGAGTCCCGTCTGGCCTACCGCATCCAAGAACTGGCCTATGGCGGGCTGAGGCCGGAGACGATCCGGCGCCTTGAGCGGCTGGGCGAGGAACTGGACGGCGGCGACAGCAAGAAGCGTAGCATCCGCGCCGATCGCGACCGCCCGATCACCGGCACGCGGCTGCTGCGAGAGTGGCAAGGTGTCGAACAGATCGTCACCGTCACCGCCGATGGCTTCGAGTGGCAGGGTCGGCCCTACAAGTCGCTGTCCGCCATCGCGCGGGCGATCACCGGCACGCGCTGGAACGGCTGGGTGTTCTTCGGGCTCAAGAACCACAGGGGGCGGACATGACGAAGCCGCCGGATAAATCGAAGGTCGTCCGCAAGCTGCGGTGTGCCGTCTACACCCGGAAATCCTCCGAGGAAGGGCTGGAGCAGGAGTTCAACTCGCTCCACGCCCAGCGCGAGGCATGCGAAGCCTACATCGCCAGCCAGCGGTCGGAAGGGTGGGTGCTGGTCCGCGGTCAGTATGACGACGGGGGCATCTCCGGCGGCACGCTGGAACGGCCCGGCCTGAAGCGGCTGCTGGAGGACATCGAGGATGGTCTGGTCGATGTGGTGGTGGTTTACAAGATTGACCGGCTCAGCCGCTCGCTCGCCGACTTCGCCAAGCTGGTCGAGGTGTTCGACCGGAACGGGGTAACCTTCGTCTCGGTCACGCAGTCGTTCAACACCACCACCTCCATGGGGCGGCTGACCCTGAACATCCTGCTCTCGTTCGCCCAGTTCGAGCGCGAGGTGACGGCCGAGCGCATCCGCGACAAGGTCGCCGCCAGCCGGAAGAAGGGCATGTGGATGGGCGGGGTGCCGCCATACGGCTACCGCGTCGAGAACCGGAAGCTGGTCGTCGACGAGGAAACCGCCGCGCATGTCCGCTGGATCTTCGCCCGCTTCCTCGAGATCGGGTCCTGCACGGAACTGGCGCGGGAGGTCGGCGCGCGCGGCATCCGCACGCCGCGCGGCAACCCGATCGACAAGAAATACATCTATCGGATGCTCAGCAACCGCGCCTACATCGGTGAGGCGGTCCACAGGGGCGAGAGCTATCCCGGCGAGCACGAAGCTATCATCGACCGCGAGACGTGGGACAGTGTCCATGCAATCCTGCAGGAGAGCCCCCGGAAGCGCGCCGCCCGCACACGCGCCGACACGCCCGCACTGCTGAAGGGGCTGCTGTTCGGCCCAGATGGCGCCGCCTTCTCGCCGACGCATACCCGCAAGGGCGACAGGCTCTACCGCTACTATGTCAGTCAGACGGTGTTAAAGCACGGCGCCGGATCGTGTCCCGTCGGCCGTGTGCCTGCGGGCGAGATCGAGGCCGCCCTCATCGATCAGATCCGCGCCGTGTTCCGCCAGCCCGAGATCGTTGCGGGAACGTGGAAGGCGGCGCGTGCCCACGCCGACGACGTCTCCGAGGCCGATGCCCGCGCGGCCTTGCAGCAGATCGACCCGCTTTGGGACGAACTTTTCCCCGCCGAACAGGCACGCATCGTCGCGCTGCTGGTCGAGCGAGTCGAAGTCGGCACGCAAGGAATGAATGTCCGCCTGCGCGTCGACGGGCTCGGCAGCCTCGCGCGCGAGATGCTGGCCGGCGGCATCGAGGCGGCCGCATGAACCGCAGCACGCCGATCCCGGAGACTGTGACGCTCCACGTCCCGTTCCGGATCGTGAAGCGTGGCGGGAAGAAGGAGATGCAGTTGCCCGAGGGCGCCACGCAATCGCAGCGTACTGACAGCACGCTGGTCAAGGCGCTGGCCCGTGCGTTCCGATGGAAGCGGATGCTCGAGTCGGGCGAATACGCCACCATCGCCGAACTGGCCGAACGAGAGGGCATCGCGCCCTCCTACATGACCCGCGTCCTACGGCTCACGCTGCTCGCGCCTGACATCATCGACGCGATCCTGGACGGGAAGCAGGGGCCGGAGGTGACGCTCGCGCAGGTGCTGGAGCCGTTCCCGCTCACATGGCAGCATCAGGCGCTGCATTTTTCTCTGTAGGAAGAAAACTGCGCTTTGAAGGATTGACTCGAGGGACGGGCTCGCATAGATCTCTGTAAATCGCCTTACAGAGGATTCTTTCATGCGGCTCGCGGAGCTCTCGGACATTCACTCCGGCTACACGGCGCGCGGCAGGCTCGATCCGCTGTCGGAGGGTGGCGTGCCGGCGCTTCAACTGCGTGACGTCGGAACGAACGGTGAAGCGCCAGGACCGGACTTCCAGAGGTACGACCTGGACAAGCTGTCCGACCGATACTTCGTCCGCGGCGGCGAGGTCGTCTTTCGATCGCGTGGCGAGCCGAACGCCGCGGTGGCCATTCCCGCTTCGCTGCCGGAGCCCGTCGTGGTCATTGTCCCGTTGGTGATCGTTCGCCCCGACAGGGACCGCGTTCTCCCGGAATACGTGGCGTGGGCCATCAACCAGCCCGATGCGCAGCGCAGGCTCGGCGCAGAAGCACAAGGCACAAGCCTCAGGATGATCCCGATGGCGGTCCTCGAGAACCTCGAGATTGCCGTGCCCGACCTGCCCACGCAGAAACGTATCGTCGAACTCGATGCCCTCGCCCGGCAGGAGGGACAACTGCTCCGGCAACTCGCCGCTCGCCGCGAAGAACTCGTAAGCGCCATTCTCGGCGAGGCCGCGAAGGCCGCCGACCAGAAGGAAATTGCCTGATGACCGATCAGATTACCCAACAGCAGATCAATCAAACCGCCTGGGCGGCCTGCGACACCTTCCGGGGCGCCGTCGATGCCGGCCAGTACAAGGACTACATCCTCGTCATGTTGTTCCTGAAGTACATTTCGGACCTCTGGAACGACCATCTCGAAACCTACCGCAAGCAGTATGGCGACGACGTGGCCCGCATTCGCCGCCGCCTCGAGCGCGAGCGCTTCATCCTGCCAGAGGGCGCCAGCTTCTACGACCTCTACGCCCAGCGGAACGAGGCCAATATCGGCGAGCTGATCAACATCGCGCTGGAGAAGATCGAGGACGCGAACCGGGCCAAGCTCGAGGGCGTCTTCCGCAACATCGACTTCAACTCCGAGGCCAATCTCGGCCGCCCTAAGGATCGCAACCGCCGCCTGAAGAATCTTCTCGAGGACTTCGCCAAGCCTGCGCTCGACCTGCGCCCGTCGCGGGTGACCGAGGACATCATCGGCGAGTGCTACATCTACCTGATCTCGCGCTTCGCCTCGGACGCCGGAAAGAAGGCGGGCGAGTTCTACACGCCCACCGCCGTCTCGCGCCTGCTCGCCAAACTGGCGGCGCCGCAGCCCGGCAACACGATCTGCGATCCCGCCTGCGGGTCGGGCTCGCTGCTGATCCAGGCCTCGCAGGAGGTGGGATCCGAGAACTTCGCCCTCTACGGGCAGGAGGTGAACGGGGCGACCTGGGCGCTGGCGCGCATGAACATGTTCCTGCACGCCAAGGACGCCGCCCGCATCGAGTGGTGCGACACGCTCAACAGCCCCGCGCTGGTCGAGGGCGACCACCTGATGCGCTTCGACGTGGTGCTCGCCAATCCGCCGTTCTCGCTCGACAAATGGGGCGCCGAGAACGCCGAAAGCGACCCCTACAGGCGCTTCTGGCGCGGCGTGCCGCCCAGGTCCAAGGGCGACTACGCCTTCATCACCCACATGATCGAGATCGCCAGGCGCCAGTCCGGTCGCGTGGCGGTGATCGTGCCGCATGGCGTGCTGTTCCGGGGCGGGGCCGAGGGGCGCATCCGGCAGCAGCTGATCGAGGAGAACCTGCTCGACGCCGTCGTCGGCCTGCCCGCCAACCTGTTCACCACCACGGGGATCCCGGTCGCCATCCTGATCTTCGACCGCTCGCGCGAGGAAGGCGGCGCGAACGCGGACCGGCGCGACGTGCTGTTCATCGACGCCAGCAAGGAGTTCACGCCGGGCAAGACCCAGAACGTGATGGATGACGCGCATGTGGCGAAGGTGCTGGAGACCTACGCCACCCGCGCCGAAGTCGAGCGGTATTCGCACCGGGCAAGCCCGGAGGAGATCGCCGAGAACGGCTACAACCTCAACATCCCCCGCTACGTCGACACGTTCGAGCCCGAGGAAGAGATCGACGTGGCCGCTGTGCAGAAGGACATCCTGCGGATCGAGGCAGAGCTGGCCGAGGTCCGGGCAAAGATGGCCGGATACCTGAAGGAGCTCGGCGTTGATGCTTGATGGCGGCGATACCTTAAAGCCGTTTCCCGATCTCGGACGTGCCTTGCCAAAGGGTTGGCGAAGAGCCCGGCTGGATGACGTTGCCGACCGCGCGAGCGGCCACACACCGGATCAAGGAAGACCGGAGTATTGGAATGGCGGCGTGGCTTGGGTCTCATTGGCGGATAGTGCCAAGCTCGACCAAGGATACATATCCGAAACCGACAAGCAGATTTCTCACCTTGGCATCAGACACTCATCAGCCGTCTTGCTGCCACCGGAAACGGTGATTCTGTCGCGGGATGCAGGGGTCGGAAAGTCTGCTGTCCTGAAGAGCGAAATGGCTGTCAGTCAGCATTTTATCGCTTGGTCCTGCTCCGCCAAGAGGGTTCTCGATCCGTGGTTTCTTTATGCGTGGATGCAGACGCAGAAGCCCTTCTTTGAGCGCATGGCTGTTGGCTCGACGATCAAGACCATTGGTTTGCCGATCTTCAAGCGCCTGACTATCGATTTCCCCCCCCTCCCCGAACAGCGCAGGATCGCCGCGATCCTGCGGACCTGGGACGAGGCGCTCGAAAAGCTCGCCGCGCTTCGCGCCGCCAAGGCGCGGCGGCTTGAAGGCATCGCCCAGCAGCTTCTGGCCCCCAGCCGGGCAATCGGGCGGGGTGTGCCGCAGTCGAACTGGGCGCCAAGCAGCTTTGGCGACGTGTTCGAGGAGCGGCAGGACAAGAACGCTGGTCTGGGTTCGGACGATGTCGTCACAGTTGGAAAATACGCCATCCGCAAGCAGTCGGAACACTTCACGCGGAGCGTCGCCAGCAAGGATTTGTCGAACTACTGGACGATTTCGCCCGGCGATTTTGTCTACGATCCCATGTCCGCATATTACGGAGCTATCGGACGGTACGCGGGCTCAGCCGACGGGATCGTGAGTCCTGCCTACAGGGTCATCAAGCTGAGCCCCGACGTCGATCCTGAATTCATGGTCGCGCTCCTTCGCACACATCACGTCCGGTTCCTGCTGGAAGCGCGGTCGAGCCAAGGGAACAAGGAGGGAAAGCGCCGTCTCCTGCAACGCGATGAATTCGAAAGCATCGAGTTCAAGCTGCCCTCAAGGGAGGCGCAACGCGAGATCGCCGCGAAGCTTGCGGTGTTTCGCACCGACCTGGAACTGACCGAACGCGAAATCGAAGCCGTAGCTCTGCAGAAGCGCGGCCTCATGCAGAAGCTGCTGACGGGCGAATGGCGGGTCAAGCTGGAGGCGCCGGTTGCCTGACTTCTCCGACTTCATCGTTTATGCCGACGAGAGCGGCGATCACGGGATGGTCAGCATCGACCCGCAATATCCCGTCTTCGCGCTGACCTTCTGCGTCATGCGCAAGGACGAATACGTCAGCGCCATCGTGCCCGCCATGCAGCGGTTCAAGTTCGGCATCTGGGGCCACGACTCGGTCGTCCTGCACGAACATGAAATCCGCAAGAGCCTCGGCCCCTTCGGCCTGCTTCGCACCGACCGGGCGCTGCGCACCCGCTTCTTCGACGAGCTCAACGCGCTGATGGACGCAGCGCCGATGACGATCTTCGCTTCGGTCATCGACAAGGAAAAGCACCGCGCGAAATACGCGAACCCCTGGAACCCCTACGAGATCGCCCTGCATTTCTGCATGGAGCGGCTGCAGGCCATGATGAACCGCTTCGAGCAGCACGGGAAGACCGTTCACGTCGTGTTCGAGAGCCGGGGCGCCAAGGAAGATGCCGAGCTTGAACTGGAGTTCCGCCGCATCGCCAGCAACCAGAGCCATTGGGGCTACCGCCGGCACGACTTCAGCCGCTTCGACTTCCAGCCGGTTTTCATCCCGAAGGCCGCGAATGCCTCGGGCTTGCAGCTGGCCGACCTGACGGCCCGGCCCATCGCGCTGTCGCGGCTGCGCCCGGGCCAGCCGAACCGCGCGTTCGAGATCATCGAGCCCAAGCTGGGAGGGCTCAAATGCTTCCCCTAAGCGCTTGTCAGACAGGAAAAAACAAAGGGGCCCCGGAAACTCCAGGACCCCTTTGTCGACCGGGAAATGCCCAATCCTTTGGTCCGTATATAGCCACAGAGCCCCTTGACCGCAAGTTAATCCGGGCCCGGGAGCGCGCCCCATGACCTTCAACGCCGCCGAGAAACACCAGTCCCAGGTGCCAGCGCTGCAACTGCTGGTGGCCCTCGGGTTTAAGCCGCTCTCGCAGGAGGAGGCGCTGCGCCTCCGCGGCGGGCGCCTGCGGAACGTCGTGCTGGACGACGTACTCGCCGAGCAGCTGATGCGCATCAACCGCTTTACCCATCGGGGCCGCGAGTACGGCTTCGACCTCGAGGACGCGCACGAGGCGATGCGGCGGCTAAAGCCCACGCCAGATCGGCTGAAGGGGCTGCGCGGGACGAACCAGGACATCTACGACACGCTCGTCCTCGGCACGACGATCACGAAGTCCATCGACGGCGATTCGAAGAGCTACTCGTTCCGCTACATCGATTGGGAGCAGCCCGAGAACAACGTCTTCCACGTCACTGCGGAGTTCTCGGTCGAGAGGACCGCGTCGAGTCAGACCAAGCGCTGCGACATCGTTGCGTTCGTCAACGGTATCCCGATCCTGGTGATCGAGAACAAGCGGCCGACCGAGAGCCTGAAGAAGGCGGACAGCCAGCTGATCGGCTACCAGAACGAGGACAACATCCCGCAGCTCTTCCATTTCGCCCAGCTGCTAACGGCCATGAACCGCAACGAGGCGCGCTACGCGACGGTCGGGACGCCGCGTAAGTTCTGGCAGACCTGGCGCGACGAAGAGGATACCGACGAGGCCATCGCGCCCTTCGCCAACCGCGTGCTCACCGCGGTGGAGAAGGACGCCATCTTCTCCGGTGATTTCGCGGGCGCGCGCGCCTATTTCGACGCGATGGCCGCCGAGGGCGACCGCGCGGTCACGGTTCAGGACCGGACGGTGTACGCGCTTTGCCGGCCGGAGCGGCTGCTCGATCTCATCCGCCGCTTCACCGTGTTCGACGGCGGCGTCCGCAAGGTGGCACGCCATCAGCAGTTCTTCGGGATCCGCCGCGCAGTCGAGACGGTCAAGCAGCACGACGTTAGCGGCGCCCGCAAGGGCGGCGTGATCTGGCACACCCAGGGTTCGGGCAAGTCACTGACCATGGTGATGCTGGGGCGGTCGCTCGCTCTCGAGCGAAGCATCGAAAACCCGCGGATCCTCATCGTCACGGACCGCGACGATCTCGACAAGCAGATCAAGGACACGTTCAAGTCGTGTGATTTGGAGCCGGTCCGCGCGACGAGCGGGTCTCACCTTCTGGAGCTCGTCCAGAACAAGGCTCCGCTGGTCACCACGATCATCAACAAGTTCGACACGGCGCTGAGGAACAGCAAGCTGGCGGACGACGACCCGAACATCTTCGTGCTGGTCGACGAGAGCCACAGGACGCAGACGGGGCGCTACGGCGGCCACAGCCAGTTCGCCGCCAAGATGCGACGCCTCCTGCCCAAGGCCTGCTACCTCGGCTTCACCGGCACGCCCCTGCTGAAGAAGGAGAAGAACACGCTTTCGACCTTCGGGCGGCTAATCCACCGCTACGCCATCGACGAGGCGGTCGCCGACGGCGCCGTCGTGCCGCTGCTCTACGAGGGACGACTTGTGGAGCAGCAGGTCTCTGGCACCGTGATTGACCGCTGGTTCGAGAAGATCAGCGAGGGGCTCACCGAGGACCAGAAGCGTGATCTGAAGCGCAAGTTCTCCCGGATGGACGCGTTGGCCAAGACTGACCAGGCCATCCGAGCCAAGGCGTTCGACATCTCCGAGCACTATCGCCAGCACTGGCAGGGGACCGGCTTCAAGGCGCAGCTCGTTGCCCCCTCGAAGGCCGCGGCCGTCCGCTTCAAGGAGGTTCTCGACGAGATCGGCCATGTCTCGAGTGCGATCGTCATCTCCCCGCCGGATGAGAACGAGGGCAACGAGGAGGTCGACCAGGAATCCAAGGACCTCGTCCGCCGCTTCTGGTCGCAGATGATGGCGCGGTACAAGACCGAGGAAGAGTACAATCGCCAGATCATCGATGCCTTCAAGGGTTCCGGCGATCCGGAGATCCTGATCGTCGTCTCCAAGCTCCTCACCGGCTTCGACGCGCCCCGGAACACGGTCCTTTATGTCTGCAAGTCCCTGAAGGAACACAATCTCCTGCAGGCGATTGCGCGGGTGAACCGGCTCTACGAGGACGGCGGAACGGAGAAACAGTTCGGCTTCATCGTCGACTATGAGGGGCTGCTGGGCGAGCTGGACAGTGCGCTGACGACGTACAGCGCCTTCGAAGGCTACGAGGCGGCTGACCTCGCCGGAACGGTGCATGACGTCCGCGAGGAGATCCGCAAGCTGCCCCAGCTGCACGATCAGCTCTGGGATCTGTTCAAACCGGTTCGAAACAAGAAGGACATGGAGCAGTTCGAGCAGCACCTCGCTGACGAGGCGCTGCGCCATGAGTTCTACGGGCGCCTCAAGGCATTCAGCCGCTGCCTGCACATCTCGCTCTCGTCCGACAAGCTGTTCGATGTCTTCGACGAGGCCAAGATCGATGCCCTGAAACGCGACTGGAAGCAGTTCTCCGAACTCAAGCGCTCGGTCCAGCTCCGCTACCAGGAGACGGTCGATGTCCGCGAGTTCGAGCCGAAGATCCAGAAGCTCCTTGATGACCACGTCGTGGCAATGCCGGCGGAAACCATCATCGAGGTGGTCAACATCAACGATCCCGACGCGCTGAAGGCCGTCGTCGAGGAGACAGGGGTCTCTGAGGCGTCGAGGGCCGACCGCATCGCCAGCGCAACCCGGCGGGCGATCACCGAGAAGATGGATGAGGACCCGACGTTCTACAAACAGTTCTCCGAGCTGCTCGAAGAGACCATCCGCGCCTACCGCGAGAAGCGGCTGTCCGAGCGCGAATACCTGAACAGCGTCGTGGACCTCGCGAGCAAGGTCGCGCGCAAGGATCGCGGCCGCGATGTTCCGGAAAGCATCCGGGGCGATGAGGATGCGCAGGCGTTCTTCGGGATCCTGGACGGTCAGCTGAAGACCGAAGGCGATGAGCTGGTAGCCGGCGACGATGCCGCAGCGATCGCTCAACAGATCATCGACATCATCAAGTCCCACCTGATCGTGGACATCTGGTCGAACGAGGTGGCCCAGAACAATCTGCGGAACGCCATCGATGACTACTTCTTCGACGTCCTGCGCGACGAAAAGGGCGTCGAACTGCCCGTGGAGGTCCTCGACGAGCTCGAACTGAAGATTATGGACCTCGCCCGAGCCCGGTTCGCAGCATGACGCGGGAATTGCATTGCCTGCAGTACGGTGAGCAGGAGATACGATACGAAATCGTCCGCCGCCCGAGGAAGACACTGGAGATCGCCGTCGAGCCGGATGCGTCGGTGGTGATCGCGGCCCCGGAAGACGCGACACTAGACGCCATCGAAGCCAAGCTGCGGAAGCGCGCGGCATGGGTGACGAGGCAGCAACGGTACTTTGCCCAATTCCTGCCGCGGACGCCGGAGCGCAGGTTCGTCGCCGGAGAAACGCATCTTTACCTCGGGCGCCAGTACCGGCTGAAGGTCGTCCCGCATGTCCAGGAAAGCGTGAAGCTGATCCGCGGCTTCATCGTCGTGCAGACTCACCGGCCGACTAGGCCGGAGGTGACACGCGAACTGGTCGAGGCATGGTATCGAGACCGGGCCAACATCAAGTTTCCGGAACGGATCGAACTCTGTCTCGGTCTGTTCCCGGATCCCGAGGCATTCAGGCCGAAAGGTCTCATCGTACGCCAGACCCGGCAGCGATGGGGGTCCATGTCACCGGCCGGACGTCTGCTGCTGAACCGCCGCCTCGTGCAGGCGCCGGTCGACGCCATCGACTATGTGATCACCCACGAGCTCTGCCATGTGGCGGAGCCTCATCACGGCCCCGCATTCTTCGAGCTACTCGACAAGGTGATGCCCGATTGGGAGCGTCGGAAGCAACGACTGGAGCGGGCAATGGCCTGAGAACTTCCGAACCCGGTCGCGGCAGACGCAAACGCGACTCCAATCCAAGCAATTTCAGAGGCTTGAATTTCCTACGCTTCTACAAGAACTTACGAGAAATTCACCAAATCCGCGCAGTCATGAGGTCCAGAGAATATCGGCCCGGAGAGACCGCTTCCGGCCCTCCCGGCACAGAGGCCGGTGCTCAGCCCCTCCTGCATAACCCTCGAAAACAACGGAAAAATCCGGCCGCGGCCGGATCGGGAGAACGCTTTCGCGGGGGCAAGTGGCGGAGGGGATGGGCCTGATATCCAACCTTCTCTTGTGGATGCCGCCCTCATTTGCAAGGAATTTCTGAACATTAGACATGTGATCGAGTGCGGACTCTTGTCAGGCCTGTTAGTGCGGCCCGATAGATGCCGCTGGCCGGGATGGTGATGCGCGGACCGGGGCCAAATCTCCAACAGCGAGCTCGAAGCTCTGAGAAGGTTCCTGGTTTGCCCAACCCGGATCATGTCGATCATTTGCCCATTCGGATCATGCCTTCCTCACAACTCTGCGTTCCGTTCCTGCCGACGCGCCCGATCAGGCGGTGGCCATCACCGGATCGCGATAGTCCTCGCCGCGCGTCAGCATCGCCCAAATGCCGCGCGCCATCTTGTTGGCCAGCGCGAAGGCTGCGACCATCGGTGGCTTGCGTTCCAGCATGCGCTCAAGCCAGGGATTTTGCGGTGCGCCACGGCGCAGCGCCCAGCGGACCACCGCCATCGCGCCGGTGACAAGCAGTCGCCGGATGTCCCGCTGCCCCATCTTCGATGTTTTCCCCAGCCTCTGTTTTCCGCCAGAAGAATGTTGCCGCGGCACCAACCCGAGCCAAGCTGCAAAATCGCGGCCACGCCGGAACTGGTCCATCGGCGGCGCGAAGGTTTCGACTGCGAGCGCAGTGATCGGTCCGACACCCGGCATGGTCTGTAACTGCCGGGGCATGGCGGCCGCCCTGGACGCGGCGGCGAGCTTTGCCGAGACTGCGGTAAGGCGGGACGTCAACAGTTCGATCTGCTCCAGAACCATGCGGCAGATGTCTCGCGCCAGGTCAGGCAGGCCCGAACCAGGATCCTCGACCACCTTCGCCAGCCGCGGGATATATCCGACCCCTTCCGGCGCCACATGCCCGAATTCATAGAGGTGCGCGCGAAGGGCGTTGATCGCTTCGGTCCGCTGCTTCACGATCTGCTCGCGGGCGCGAAACGCCACCGCCCGGGCCTGTTGGGCTTCGGTCTTGGGTTCGACGAACCGCATGGTCGGACGCATCGCTGCCTCAACGATTGCTTCCGCGTCGGCGGCGTCGTTTTTCTGGCGCTTGATGAACGGTTTGACGTAATGCGGCGCAATGAGCCGGACGCTGTGCCCGTAGGCGGACAATTCCCGCGCCCAATGGTGCGCGCTGGGACACGCCTCCATCGCCACGTCGCATGCGGGATGGTCCGTCATGAATCGCGCAAACTGCAGTCGCGACAGCTTCTTGCGGAAAACAACCACCCCATCCGCTGCCGCCCCGTGCAGCTGGAACACGTTCTTTGCCAGATCGACCCCGATAATGCTAACTTCTTCCATGGATGCCCTCTCCTTCAGCTTGTGCTTCGACACCACGAGTATGGCACATCGCGATGCCGTCAGGGTGAGAGCGGCATCCACCCCATCTCCACCAAGCTGACACTGCCCGCCCTGCGCTTAAGTGTATGAAGGTGCGAGATAATATCGTTCTTCCGTCAATTCGTGCTCCTGATCATTCATGGCCATTACTACCGTGACCGTAGAGGTTGGCGTTGGTGTGGGCGTTCCTTTCATTCTCGAATTCGAGGCTGGAATGAGCGATGCCGAAGCGCTCGCTCAGTCGTGCTTTGATCTCGCCCTTGATGGCCTCAATTCTTGTCCATCCATCTTCGGCGACGACCACGTGGCAGTCGAGCGCCGCCTCGTGTTCCTGCATCTGCCATAGATGCACGTGGTGGACATCCGTAACGCCGTCCACGTCCCGCATCGCGGCAATCACGGCCGAGTTGTCGATATCCGGCGGGCTGCCCAGCATCAGTGTCCGGATCGGGCCGCCGATCTCGGTCAGTGCGAGATACAGTATATACAGCGCGATACCGATGGTGATTGCGGGATCGACCCAGCGCAGGTCGTAGAGAATGATCAGCGTGCCGCCGACGATCACGGCGACCGAGGCGAGCGCATCCGAGAGGTTGTGCAGGAAGAGCGCGCGGATGTTCACGCTGCCCTTCTGCATGGACCAGGTGAGCGCCGCAGTCAGAGCGTCGACCACGAGCGCCACGCCGCCGAGGATCACGACGGTCCAACCCTGAACCTCGGGCGGATCGATCATGCGCATACCGCCCTCGTAGATCAGGTAAACGCCGACGAGGATGAGTGTCGTGTAGTTGATCAGTGCAGCGACAATCTCGATCCGGCCGTATCCGAAGGTCATGCGTTCGTCGGCGGGCCGCCGCGCGATCTTGCGCGCCGCGAAAGCGATCACCAGCGACGCCATGTCCGAGAAGTTGTGCAGCGCATCCGCGATCAGCGCGAGACTGCCCGAAACGACGCCGCCCGCGATCTGTGCGACGGTCAGAAGGGCGTTCGCCCAGATCGCGATGGACACGCGCCGGTCACCGGATGCGGGATCGATGTGGGCATGGCCGTGATCATGCGGCACGGTGCGTCTCCTCATGAAGATGGTTCGGGCGAGCGAGGCCGGGGATTTGCGGCACCTTGCCCCGCCTAATTGCGCGCACGCGTCTGTTCATCCAGTGGCGGATGACGTGGCGATAGAGCCAGTCGCGCAAGGCGCCGAAGTCCTGGCGATGCCCCCGGTAGAACTCGTCTGGTATAGCGTATGTTGCGAGATCGCGGGCGATGCCGGTCTTCTGGATATATGTGTCGTCGCCGGTCCACTCGACCGGTGGGCCGCTCAAGCAGTCGGTGCTGGCCCCGTAGCCGCAAAGGCTTTCCATCTCGATGAACGCCCGTTGCAGCGATTTCAGAAAGGGCGTGTCCAGGATGAACCCTTCGAGATTGATCCATCCATTCTCGGTCTCGACCTCTACCCAGGAGTGGAGGATTTCCGCGGGGGCCAGCGGATAAACCCACTCGGGCACGACACCGCGCTGGAGCGCCTTGTGGATGGTGAAGCCATGCAGGCGACACCGAATGCCAAGGCAACGTAGCAACGCCATGAGCAGCGTGCCCTTGGTGTTGCACTGGCCGTAGCCGTCCGACAGCACTTCTGAGGGCGGGATGTCGTCGGCACGATTGTAGCCGAAAGCGATCTCGTTTCGGACGAAATCATAGGCGGCACCGATCCGGTCATGCTCGCCAAAAGCCTGCCAGCCGCGGCCCGCGACCAGATCCGCAATAGGAGCGGCTTCGAAATCCAGCAGCCGCGTGGCTGTCAGCAAGGGGTCAATGGCGGGCAAGATGCATCTCCTCGAGTCTGGCGAGGATCTACATAAATGCTCCAGCGACTGTAGCTTCAAGTCCTTTTTCTCAGAAGGCGATCAATCGCTACCGGTCGTCGGCATGAACGGCTTTGTGGTGTTCGCCGTGTGCATCGCGCAGGATGTCGATACCGCCCCACGCCGCGATCCCGGCCACGACCACACCCACGACCAGGTCCGGCCAGTTCGTTCCCAGCCAGGCGACGAGACCGCCAGCCACGACGATCCCGAGGTTCGCGGCGAAGTCGTTCCAGCTGAAGGTGTTCGCCGCGCGGATGTTGACGTCCGGTTCGCGGAGTCGGGCGAGCAACCAGACGCAGACCGCGTTGATCGCCGCGGCGATCAGGGCCATGGCGATCATGATCGTCCCGAGCGGATCTGACCCGCCGATGTAGCGGCGCCATGCATCGTAGAGGATGCCTGCAGCGAACAGGATCAGCAGCCCACCGGAGATGTTCGCCGCTCCGCGTTTCCATTTGCCGGACCGGGACAGCGCAAACAGGCTGATAGCGTAGACGAAGCTGTCGGAAAGGTTGTCGAGGCCGTTGGCGATCAAGGCGCTGGAATCGCCGAACGCACCGGTTGCAAAAAAAGCCACGGCCAGACCGATATTGAGCGCCAGAACGATCCAGAGCGTGCGTCTCTCTTTTGAATCTTGTTCTGCGGCCATTTCTCGTTTTCGGCTCGTGGTTTACGATCGAAGAACTCCTGCGGCTGGTCTAAGTTCCTGCCGCGACATTGGCATGGTCCAATCAGGCCCCAATCTCGTCGTGCTCGGTCAGACATTCAGAATGGTCCCGCAATACCTCCAGCACCCGGCAATCCGCTGTCCGCCCGCCGCTGCACTCGTGGACCATGCGTTTCAGTTCCGTGCGCAGCGCCTTCAGGCGGGCCATGCGCTGCTCCACCCGTTTGAGCTGGCGACGCGCGATGGCATCAGCTTCATCACAGGGCCGATTGGGATGGTCGCTGAGGTCGAGCAGCTCGCGGATCGCATCGAGCGAGAAGCCGAGTTGCCGCGAGTGGCGGATGAAGGACAGGCGATCGAGTTGTGAACCGTCGTAGCGCCTCTGTCCGCCCTCGGTCCGGCCAGGTTCGGGCATGAGCCCGATCTGCTCGTAGTACCGGATGGTCTGCACCTTCGTGCCGGTCTTCTTTGACAGAGTGCCGATCGTGAGCATTCTCACCTCCAGAAAAAGTATACAGTCCTTGTAGGTTTTGCGGTGTGAGCGGGCAAGTGCGGGATTCACAGGCGCGTGATGTCGCATCAAGGCGCCATCTTCATGCTTGAACCTTCAGTGGCTAGAGGATGTAGACGCGCAGACACACAAGGATCAATGGCAGGCGAACAGGATTGTCTCTTACATCGGCACAGAAGTTTCTTTGGGTTTTGGCAGGCGTGGCAGCGCTTGCCTTCGTATGGCTTTTACTCTGGTCCGACTATCGTGCCGACAGCGCCCGAACTGACGCCGAGCCGCCTTTCTTCGCTGAGTTCGAACTGACGGACCACCAGGGTATGGTTCGAACCGAGAAGGACTTTGCGGGGCGCTGGATGCTTGTTTTTTTCGGCTTTACCAACTGCCCCGACGTCTGCCCGACGACCCTATCTGAGGTCGCGGCGGTGATGGACGGTCTGGGCGACGATGCCGCCAAGGTCCAGCCGATTTTCATCACCATCGACCCCGAACGGGACACGCCCGCCGCACTCGCCGAATACGTCCCGCTGTTCGATGCGGGCATCATCGGTCTGACCGGCACGCCGGAACAGATCGCCGCCACCTCCGAGACGTTTCCGATCTTCTTTGAACGCGTCGAAGAGGCTGCGGCGCCGGATGGTTACACGATGGGCCACACGTCGCATTTGTTCCTCTTCGATCCCGACGCGGGCTTCGCCGACTCGTGGCCCTACGGCACCTCCGCCGAAGAGATCTTCGCCGATCTGGAAGAGAGGATCTGACCGAAATGAACCGCATATCCGGAGAAATAGCCCTCGGGCTGGCGTGGATCATCGCGCTCGTCGCCTCGCTTGCCGTGCTTTTCATCGGCGAGGTGCTGGGGCAGACGCCCTGTGTGCTGTGCTGGTTCCAGCGCGCCTTCATGTTCCCCTTGGCCATCGTCCTCGGGTTCGGCCTTTGGTGGCGGGACGGCCGCGTGGGGCGCTACGGCATCGCATTGGCGCTTGGCGGCGGCGCAATCGCCCTCTGGCACATAGGGCTGTACGTCGGTCTTGTTCCCGAACGCATCCAGCCCTGCACGGCCACCGGCCCCTCTTGCACCGATGACAACCAACTGGTCTTCGGCGTCCCGATCCCGCTGATGGCGCTCGCCGCCTTCGCGCTGATCGGGGCGCTGTCGGCCCTTTCATTGAAGGACACACGAACATGAACCGACGCGGCCTGATCCTGTCCGTTCTCGCCCTCGGCGTCGCCGGTTTCGGCGGAGCCACCTGGTTTGCAACCCGCCCCGGCCCGGTGGCCGAAGCGGAGCCTGTTGCGCCGGAACTCGCGGACGCGATGATCCGCCCCTACTCGCCCATCCTCGGGCCTGCGGAAGCGCCCGTCACGATCGTCGAATTCTTCGATCCGGCCTGCGAGGCCTGTCGCGCCTTTCATCCCATCGTGAAGGACATCATGGCCGAGCATGGGGATGCTGTCCGCGTCGTGATCCGCTACACGCCCTTCCACGGCGCGGCATCCGAGGAAGCCATCCGCGTGCTCGAGGCGGCGCACATGCAGGACGTTTACGTGCCGGTGCTCGAGGCCGTTCTGCGGGAACAGCCGAGATGGGCGTCACACGGTGCCCCGGCGCCTGGCCTGATCCTTCAGATCGCCACCACGGCCGGACTCGATGCCGAGGCCGCGCGCACGCAAATGCTGGCACCCGATGTCGTGGCGATCCTGAATCAGGATCGTGCCGATGTAGAGACCGTGGGAGTTCGCCAGACGCCCACATTCTTCGTGAACGGCAAGCCGCTCGATCCATTCGGGGAGGCAGAACTGCGGCGATTGGTGGCTGCCGAAGTCGCTGCCGCGCAAAGCTGAATGGAAAGGGCAGGATCAAAACGATGAAAAAGTATATTTTGACCAGCACACTGGCGGCGCTTTTGACCCTTGGAGGGCTCTCAGTGCCCGCGCTGGCCGCACCCGAGGATGTTGTCGTCGAGAACGCGTGGTCCCGCGCCTCCATCGGGGTGAACCGTCCCGGGGCCGCTTACATGACGATCCGCAACACTGGCGACGAGCCGGTGACGCTGATCGGCCTTACAACACCGCTCGCGATGATGCCCGAAATTCACGAGACGAAGACCAATGCCGAGGGTGTGAGTTCCATGAGCCCGGCGGGGGAAATCGCGATCGCCCCGGGCGAGAGCGTCGCGCTCGAACCGGGGGGCCTGCACGCAATGCTAATGCGGCTGCAAGAACCGATGACAGAAGGGGAAACCTTTCCGCTGACCCTGCTTTTCGACGACGGAGGCGAAGTGACGGTCGAGGTGACGATCCTCGGCATCGCCGCGCGGGGGCCGGAGGACTGATGCGGCGACGGGCGATCCTGGGGTACGGCGCGGCTGGTGTCGGGGTGGTCGCCCTGATGCTCTTTGCCGGTTGGTGGCAGGTCGATGGCCCCGGTGGACCTGAGCCTATCGGGCAGCGGCCTGTGGCTCTGACCGCGATGGATTTCCGTCTGACGGATCATGAGGGCAACGCGGTCGGGCCGGAAACCCTGATCCGGCGACCGACGATGGCGTTCTTCGGCTTCACCTACTGTCCCGATGTCTGCCCGACCACGCTCTCGGACATTTCGGGATGGCTCGACGATCTGGGAGACGAGGCCGACGAGATGAACGTGGTTTTCATCACGGTCGATCCCGAGCGCGACACTGTCGAAACGATGGCCGAATATGTCGGCTACTTCCATCCGGCGATTCGCGGCTGGACGGGGCCGGAGGAGCAGATAGCGCGCGTCGCGGACGGCTTCCACGCCACCTACGAAAGGGTGCCGACGGAGAGCGGCGATTACACGATGAACCACAGCGCGAGCGTCTTCCTGTTCGCAGCCTCTGGGCGGTTCGTCACCATGATCGACTATCACGAACCCAGAGAATTCGCGGTGCCGAAAATTCGCCGCGCGCTGGAAGAAGAAATGGAGGGGGCGACATGAGGCTCAGAACTTTGGCGGCTTGTGTCGCAATTGCGGGGACAGTTCCCGGGGCAGCTATCGCGATCTCCGATCTTTTGTCGAAAGAACCCGTGCCGCCGGAACTTGCCCAGGCAGGTAGCTGGATGCCCCAAGGTCCTGAAGCCCCCCAGAACGTTGACATCCCCGTGATGCTGCCCGCGGCGGCATGGGCAGACGATGCATCCGACCTCAGCCCGCTGCCCCTTCTGCAGGTCGCGTTTGCCGACAGGCCGGTAAGGGCGATCGAGCCACCGCTGTCGACGTGGTCGCGCGACATTTTACCAGGCGAGACGCTCGATTTCTTGCTGTCCGAAGCTGGACTTGCGGCTTCTGACAGAGCCGAAGTTGCCCTCGCGCTTGGCGCGGAATACGATCTGCGACGGCTGCGGCCGGGGCACTCGGTCACTGTCGCTTCGACCATGGACGGCAGCCCCCGCACCGTCTCACTTGCCGTCGAGGACGGGGTTCGGATCGAGGTGATTTTCGGCGAGCAGTTGTCCACACAGGTCGTGACTCCGGATCCGGAAATCGTAACCCTTGCCGGCAAAGCCGTGATCGACAGCTCGATCTTCGCGGCACTCGACGAAGCCGGCATACCCGCCCGTTTTTCCGTGGACCTTGCGCAGATGCTGGGTGGGACCGTGGATTTCCGCCGCGAGATGGCCGGCGGCGAAGCACTAAGGCTTCTCTGGCGTGAGGCGCGGGTCGGCGAGGACAGGATCGGACAGCCCGAACTCGCCTTCGCCGCACTGGAGATCGGCGGTTCGCTTTACGAGATCGTATGGCCGGACGACGGCAGCGGTCAGGCGACGATCTACGTCGATGGCGAGGTGCTGCGCGTCTTCGCACAGCCGGTCGAGGGTGCGCGCCTGAGCTCGGTGTTCGGACGCCGCACGCATCCGGTCTTTGGCAACGTCCGGATGCACACCGGCGTCGATTTCGCAGCGGCACGTGGGACACCGGTTCAAGCGACGGCACCGGGGCGGGTCAATTTCATCGGCTGGCGCGGCGGATATGGTCGCGTGGTCGAAATCTTGCACGGCTCCGACACCATGACGCGCTACGCGCATCTGAGCGCCGTGCCGGAAGACTTGGCACAAGGCCAACGCGTTGCGGCGGGAGACGTGATCGGCCGCGTCGGCGCGACTGGCACGGCGACAGGTCCGAACCTGCACTATGAGGTGCTCGTGGATGGGCGCCCGACTGACCCCCTCTCTGACGACCGGCTCGCCGAAGCAGCCGAGCGCGAAGCGGATGATACCGCCGCGCTCTCGCGTCTGGCCGAGGCGCGGGCGCTTCTGAATGAAAACCTCGGCAGCGAGATTGCCGAAACGATAACCGAAAGGCTCTGATCCATGAAACGCATGACCCAAGCTCTGGCCATCACGCTCGCCCTTTTCCCGGCGGCACAGGCCCTCGCAGAGGCAACGGCGATCGACGTCCGCAAGACGAACGGATGCGGCTGCTGCCTCTCGTGGATGAACCATCTCGAAGAAAACGGTTTTGCGCCGACGGGCCAGGACATGTTCGGTGGATCGCTGGTTCGCTTCAAGTTCGACAACGGCGTGCCGCAGCGCATGGTCTCCTGCCACACCGCGGTCATTGATGGCTACGTGATCGAGGGCCATGTCCCGGCCGCTGACATCCGCCGCCTTCTCGAGGAGCGCCCGGACACCGTAGGCCTCGCCGTTCCGGGGATGCCCTATGGCTCGCCCGGTATGGGGCCTGAAGATGACCGCGAAGCCTATGATGTCTTCCTCATCCGCGAGGACGGGTCGACGGAAGTCTTTTCAAGCTACGCCGAAGGATAATCTGGCCCGCCCATGGAAAATCTGTCCCCGATAATGCTCGGCTTTCTCGGAAGTCTCGCCGCCGGTTCGCTCACGGCAGTCGGAGCAGCTCCCGTGCTGTTCGGGCGCATCCCGTCCCGGGCCACGCGCGATCTGTCGCTCGGCTTCGCTGCCGGTGTCATGCTGTCAGCCTCGTTCTTTTCGCTGATCATCCCGGCATTAGATGCCGCAGAGCCGATGTTCGAGAACGGCGCGATGCCTGCGGCCATCGTATGCGTCTCGATCCTTCTGGGCATGGGGGCTGTCGCCCTGATGAACGAAAAGCTGCCGCACGAGCATTTCAAGACGGGACGCGAAGGGCCCGAAGCGGCGTCATTGCGGCGGGTCTGGCTGTTCATCATCGCGATCACGATCCACAACTTTCCCGAGGGTCTCGCGGTCGGGGTCGGGTTCGGTTCCGGTGGCATGGAAGGTGGCCTCCCACTCGCCATCGGCATCGGCTTGCAGAACGCGCCCGAAGGATTGGCCGTCGCGGTGTCGCTGCTGGGCGAGGGATATCCGAAGCTGCGCGCCTGGGGCATTGCGGCGCTGACTGGCATGGTCGAGCCGATTGGCGGTCTGCTCGGGGCCGGCATCATCACACTGTCGGAACCGCTGCTTCCATGGGGACTGGCCTTTGCCGCGGGCGCAATGCTCTACGTCATCAGCCACGAGATTATCCCCGAAACCCATCGCAGCGGCTATCAGAACAGGGCGACGCTCGGCCTGGCTGTCGGGCTCGTTCTGATGCTGTTTCTCGATGTCTGGTTGGGGTGAGGCAATGTCACTACCCAAAGTGATCGGCGTCTTTGCCGCGCTTGCTGCGTTCGCAATCGATCAGATCACCAAAGCCATTGTCGTTGCGAATGCCGCCACTTTTAGCGCCGGGATTTCCGTGTTTCCGGGATTCAACCTCGTCTTTTCTCGTAATGACGGCGTGACTTTCGGGATGCTGGGCGGCGCGCCGTGGTGGAGCCTCACCGCTCTCGCTCTTGCCATCTGTGTTTGGCTTGCTGTCATGCTGTTTCGCGTCGAAAATGCGGCCGAAACACTTGCCTACGGCGCGATCATTGGCGGAGCGCTGGGCAATGTCATCGATCGTGTGCGCTATCGGGCTGTAACAGACTTTCTCGATTTCTACATTGGCACAACACATTGGCCTGCCTTCAACATGGCCGATGTATTTGTCGTCAGTGGCGTAGGGCTCTTGCTCGCCGCGCCATGGATCAGCGCGCGGCGTCCGATCAAGTCGTGAAGACGGAAATTCTGAACCGCATCGCTCTGCGCCCCTGTTTGCTTTCGCGGATGACGCTTGGTTTCGCCGCCGGGGCGCTGACGGTTCTGACTTTCCCGCCTCTTTCGATTCTCCTGCTTGTTCCCGTTGCCTATTCCGCGTTGTTTGTCGGGCTTCGCGATCTCTCCTTCGGGCGCGCTTTCCTCGTCGGCTGGGCGTTTGGTCTCGGCCAGTTCGGTTTCGGGATTTCGTGGATTGCAGAGAGTTTCTACGTCG
This sequence comes from Paracoccus sp. S3-43, assembly GCF_029027965.1. Taxonomy (NCBI): domain Bacteria; kingdom Pseudomonadati; phylum Pseudomonadota; class Alphaproteobacteria; order Rhodobacterales; family Paracoccaceae; genus Paracoccus; species Paracoccus qomolangmaensis. The sequence goes on from NZ_CP119082.1 coordinate 1,185,289, forward strand.
AGGCCGAGCGGTTCGGGGCGATGGCGATCCCGGCCGTCGCGGGATTGTCCGCAGGTCTCGCGATTTTCCCGGCCATTGCCGCCGCGCTTTTCGCCGAAATCGCGCGGCGTGGAGCCATGGGCAGTCTCTTGGCCTGCCTCCTGTTCGCGACCTCCTGGACCGTGGCCGAGTGGTTGCGCGGTCACGTTCTGACAGGTTTTCCATGGAACCTCGCCGGCTACGCTTTGGTCGATTACGCCGCTCCTCGCCAACCCGCCGCCTGGGTCGGAAGCTATGGGCTAAGCTTTCTCACCGTGTTCGTCGCGGCACTTCCCGGCGCGGCTGTCATGGCGTCCGGGCGGCAACGATTGACCGTTTCGCTCATGGCGCTGGCGGGCATCGCGACGATGTGGGCTGTCGGCACGCTTCGCCTCCAGTCGGATGCACAACAGCCACCCGGTGTCGACCTGCGCATCGTCCAAGGCAACATTCCACAAGAGGAGAAATGGGCGCCCGAGAACCGCGAGGCGACCTTCGCGCGCTATCTTGAGCTTTCAACCCAGCCCGGCGATTTCGACGTTCTTCTTTGGCCGGAAACCGCCTTTCCGGGTTTCCTCGATGAGGATACGGAGGCACGGGATCGCATTGCCGCTGCGCTACCAGACGGCAGGGTGCTGCTCACCGGTGTGCCGGACCGTGTACCGAGCGAAGATGGCACCCGATATTTCAACACGGTCCAGGCTTTTGGCGCGACCGGCAGAATCCTGACCGGATACGCGAAACATCATCTCGTACCCTTCGGCGAATATGTGCCATTCCGCGGCTGGTCGCCCATCGAGCGGCTCACGGCGGGTCTGGGCGATTTTACGCCCGGACCGGGCCCGCGAACGCTTGCGCTTCCGGGTGTGCCGCTGGTCGCCCTAGCGATCTGCTATGAGATCATCTTCCCAAGCCATGTGGTCGACGACCTGTTCAAGCCAGACTGGATCTTCAACGCAACCAACGACGCCTGGTTTGGCACCAGCATCGGACCTGAGCAGCATCTGGCTTCCGCACGTATGCGCGCCGTAGAGGAAGGCCTTCCTGTCATTCGAGCCGCGAATACGGGCATCTCTGCGGTCATCGACACGAGCGGAGAGATCGTTGCGCGGCTCGATACCGGCGAAACGGGCATCATCGACGCTAGCCTGCCCTCCGCGCGACCGCCGACACTCTACGCGAGCTTCGGGGACTGGATGCTGCTGGCGCTCATCTTGGCTTCGTGGAGCTGGGCAACGGCGACCAATGCGACGGCGCGCTACCGCCGCATGAGAAACACCGTCATGCAAAGATGTGGATAGGTGTTCCGTCCTTCACCATTGCATAGATGTCCTCGATCTGCCGATCTGTGACCGCGATGCAGCCAGCTGTCCAGTCGCGGACGTCCGTTGGGTCGATGCCGGGTCGTGGACCACCATGGATGAAGATGTCGCCCCCGGGGGATCGGCCCTGCGCCTCGGCAAAAGCGATGTCGGCCTCATTCGGATAAGAGATGCCAACCGAAAGATGATAAGTGCTTTCAGGGTTGCGCTTATCGACTATGTAGGTGCCCTCCGGGGTCCGGCCGTCTCCCTCGAATTGCTTGTGACCCTCAGGAGCGAAACCCAGCCCGACCGGATAGGTTTGCAATACGCGATCGGCTCCGTCGAGAACAAGCAAGCGCTGCCCCTTATAAAGCCGAACACGGGTCACCTCGGGTCCGCCATAGCTGCGGAACTTGCTGGCACAGCCGGACAAAAACGCTGCGAACCCGCCCAACAGGACGGCGCGGCGGGGAAATCGGATGGTTTTCACTGCTCATGCCTCTTTGGTGAGGTCGGATATGGATATTACGGTACCTTGCAAATGCTGCGTGATCAATGTGCATGGGCAAGCGCGGCCTTTGTCATCTGTGGACCAACCTGTTCACCGCCGGACGGAGGCGCCTTGGCCTCTTGGCTGTTCAGCAGGCGCAGGGCGTTGGCCACCACCAGCAATGACACTCCTACGTCGGCTGCAATAGCGCCCCACATCGATGCCACTCCAAACGCGGTAGCGACAACGAAAACGCCCTTGGTCGCCAAGGAAATACCGATGTTCTGATGGATAATCGACATTGTCCGGCGCGAATGACCGATCAGCCAAGGCACCTTGCCAAGGTCGTCGGTCATCAGGGCAATATCCGCAGTCTCGATTGCCGCGTCCGAACCAACAGCACCCATCGCGATGGCGTAATGCGCCCGCGCCATGGCGGGGGCGTCGTTCACCCCGTCGCCGATCATGGCCACCATGTCATGCGTTTCGACCAGTTCTTCGATGGCTGTCACTTTGTCTTCGGGCAGAAGCTCGGCGCGGACCTCGTCGATGCCGACCTCGGCTGCAACGGCGCGCGCCGTCCGCTCGTTATCGCCCGTCAGCATGACGATGGTCTTCACGCCTTGCGCGTGGAGCTGTGCCACGATGCCCTTGGCGTCGGGGCGGATACGGTCGCGCAATTCCAGGATGCCGGTCACGCCGGTGTCGTCGCCCACGGCAACAAGGGTGCTGCCAGCCCCTTCGATGCGGTCGCGCAAATCCTTCGGAATGGCGTCACCGAAACCCTTCTCCTCGGCAAACCGGTCCGACCCTAGCCAGATCGACCGGCCGTCAGTGCGTCCTTCAAGTCCCCTACCAGGAACGGTTCGGGTATCTTCTGCGGCGGACACCTTGATGCCGTCGGCTTCTGCCCGCGCGAGAATGGCGCGCGCCAAGGGATGCGAGGAACGTGCCTCGAGCCCCGCGGCGAGGGTCATCAGATCCTGCGCCGATGCTCTACCCAGCGGATGCACCGCCGCCACCTCGGGCTCGCCCATGGTGATCGTGCCGGTCTTGTCCATGGCCAGTGCAGTGGTCTTGCCCGGTGCCTCAACATATGCACCGCCCTTGATCAGCACTCCGGCCCGCGCTGAAGCGGTGAGTGCGGCGACGATGGAGACCGGTGTCGAGATGACCAGAGCACACGGGCAGGCGATCACTAGCAGCACGAGTGCATTGTAGAACCAATAATCCCAGGCCCCACCGAAAATGAGCGGCGGCAGCAGGGCAATTGCAATGGCGAGAGCCATGACGATAGGCGTGTAGATGCGGGCGAACTTCGCCACCCATTGCTCCACCGGCGCGCGGCGGGCATGGGCGTCGCCGACCATGCGGATGATCTTGGCCAAGACGGTGTCCGAGGCGGCCTTCGTGGCGCGCACCGTCAATGTGCCTTCGCCGTTGATCGTGCCGGCATAGACTTCGTCGCCTCGTTCCTTTGGGACCAGCGCACTCTCTCCGGTGATTGGCGCCTGATCGACCGCGCCCGCGCCGTCCGTCACCTCACCATCGAGGGGGATACGGTCGCCACCGCGTACTATGAAGCTTGAGCCTACGGCGACTTGAGCCGCCGGAACGTCGGCCTCGCTTCCGTCTTCGCGGATCACGCGCGCCGTCGGTGGTGCAAGATCCAAGAGCGCCGAGACCGCATTCCTCGCACGCCCGACGCTCCAGCTTTCGAGGTAGAGCGAGAGCGAGAAGAAGAACGCAACCGTCGCCGCCTCGAAGAATTCGCCAAGCCCTATGGCACCGGCCACCGCGACCACCATCAGCAGGTTCATGTCGGGCGACAGCCTCCGTGCGGACGACCATGCCTTGGGTGCCACGAGCCAGACACCGAACAGGATCGCAACCGCGAATAGCCCTGCCTCGACCAGTGGCATCGGCGCTTCGCCGTGCCCTGCGAAGAGGCCGAGTGCCCCCCCCATGCCGGTCTCGATGATGTGCCACAGAAATCCCGCGGCCCAGAAGCCGCCACTGAGCGCCGTAAACAGCCGCTGTCGTGCAAGATGGGCCGCCTGGTCGACCGACGCGTTTTCGGCATCCCAGGGCTTGGCGGTCATGCCGGTGCTTGCGACCAGTTCTGCAATTTCGCCGTCCGATACACTCTTGGCGCTGTCGAGAATAGTCATCCGTCCATTGATCACGTCGAACGCGAGATGCTCGGCCCCGCCGATCTTCGGGCCAACCACCTTGTTCAGGATCGCGACCTCCTCGGCGCAATCGAGGCCGGACACCTGAAAACTGCGCCCGCCCGTCGGCGCGGGCGTCGTCGGCTCGATGTCGCCGCACGTTCCCGCGCTCCCGCAACAGTTGCCGCCGTTTGCCTGGTCGTCTTCGGCATGATCGTGATCGTGGTGATGGGTGTCGGACGGCATGAATGGACCTCTGGATTCGGGTGCATCACCATGACATAGCCCCTACAGTAGCTAGAGCTTCAAGAGCAAAATACGGTGGTATTTCAGTTTGTATTTTTGCTAGAAAGTGCGGTGATCCGTGCGGTTTTAGCACTACCCATGAAAACCGTCGCGAGGAGTGGCATAAGCGGAAGGAACAACAATGCTGAGTATTACTCGGACACGGATGAAGATGGCTGTCGTCGCACTCTTTCTGACCGCAAGCTGCGGCTCGCAGGAGGTCGGCCAGTTGCCTGCCACTGAACCCGAGTCCGGCGTTCCCGAGATCGTTCTCGAATTGGCGGCGGACGGTCAGGATCTCTCAACCGTCCGCCTGCTGCCTGACGACGGGTGTTACTGGTACGAGCATCGCGGTCAGGTCGAGACAACGCTCCTGCCACTTCGGGCAAGAAACGGAGCGGCTATCTGTCGGCAGGCGCAGGCCTGACGAATGCGAACGGCAGCATCCGTCGCTCGGCGCGCATCACCACAGGTCGCCAACCTCTGGTGCCGCAAGGCTGCCTTCCGCCGAATAGAGATACGCCGTCGAGCCGATCTCGACACGTGGATAGAGACTGTTGATGTGCGCCATCACCATCCTGACGCAACCCGAGCTGGCTCGGCTGCCGATACTTTGCGGAAACGGGGTACCGTGAATCCGCAAATATGTGTCGCGATCCCCGACGTAGAGGTACATGGCCCGCGATCCGAGCGCGTTCTCGGGCCCGGGTTCCACACCACCCTCGAACTGCGCATAAATCTCCGGTTCCCGCTCGATCATGTTCTGGGTCGGGGTCCAGTGCGGCCACTCGACCTTGCGCTGTATCGTATAGATACCCGGTTCGTAGAGGTCGCCACGCCCGATCGCCACGCCATAACGCATAGCGGTTCCACCCTCCTCGATATGGTAGAGATATCGCGCGACCGCATCGACATGGATATCTCCCGGTACGAGACCGTCCTTCGCGACGACTCGTTGCGGCAGGAACCGCGGGTGCAGACCCCAAGGATTGGAGGTTTCGGGGACATAATTTGGAGGCGTCACCTGTGCATCCCAGGCAGCCTTCTGCGCCTCGGTGGGCCAGGTATCGGCGAGGAGTGGGCCGGAGACCGACGCTGAAAACAGCGCTGTGGTTGATCGAACGAAGTGTCGTCTTGTCAGCATTTGGCAGCCTTTGTTCTGGGCATTTGCGCAGGCTCGCGAGGCACGAGCAGCGCTTTCGTGTCTCGATATGCAACCTCCACCAACTAGAGCTTCAAGGCATTTCTTTCCGCTAGCGCCGCACAGGTCAAAGGGGCGTGTGCAATCCCGTTGTTGCCGCTCAGCCGATCTTCGCGCCCCAGAACGAGGTGTGGTCAGCCGCGAAGTAGCCGTCCGCGACCCGGAAATACCCCTGCAACTCGACGGTGTCGCCCGCAGTGAGCGGGACCATGGTCTGCAGCCAGATCGCGGTGGCTAGCGAGACATGGGTGGCGGAGATTTCGCCGAGGGAGCCGCGGATTTCCGTCGTGCCGTTCAGCACGAGCCGCCCGCGCATGCGGGCCGTGGCGCTGGCGTTGATCTTGTAAAGCAGCGTCGCGCCGAAGAGGTAGGTGCCATCCGAAGGCGCCACGAAATGGTTGTTCGCGGCGTCGAACGCCCCCTGATCGTTATAGTCGGTGTTGTTCAGGCCGATCTTCGTCCAGGTTCCTACGCCGACATAGTTGTCGTAGTTGGTGTACGCCTTGAACCGCGGCAGCCGGGGCTGATCGACGATGCCGTTCGCGTTGTCGACGCTCAGCCCGTCGAAGAAGGTGCTGCCGTCGGCGGAGACGGCGAGCCGGAAACTGTCCGAGCCGAACAGCCCCACCAGCGCCTTGGTCACGAAGCCGGTCTGCAGCGTCAGGCCGAGATCGTCGCCCGCAGCCTCCTTGTTCATGGTGTAGAACAGATCGCCGGTGCCGCCCTCGGCCAAGGTCTTCGCGGTCCAGAGCGCCGCGTTCAGCTTGGCCGAGAACGGATTCGACGCATCGGCCGTCGTGCCGAGTCCCAGCAGCGCAAGGTTCTGCAGCGCGGCCGGCGTGGTTCCTACCCAACCTGACCCGTCATAGACCAGCAGCAGCCCCTCGTCCTCGACCCACGCCCGCCAGCCGGTCCGTGGGGGCAGGCGGAGCCAGGCGCCATCGGTCCAGAGTGCGACGTTTAGGTCCCAGCTGGCCCAGTCGCCTGTCGCGCCCGAGCCGACGATGTAGCGGTCGCCGTCGGCGGGGCTCGCAGGGGGTGCTGCCAGGTCCCGATCGATAACAGAGAGCTGAACGAGCCCGTCGAGGATCCGCAGCGCCTCGTTGTGGGTGACGTGCTTCTGGGCCTGCGCCGCCAGGATATGGGGCAGCAGGAGATGGGTGGTGGCGTCGGACATGGGTTGGCTTTCAGAACGTGAGCGTGACAGTTTTCGGCGCGCCCCGCCCGACGAGGGCGGAGAGCTGGTAGATGCGGATGTTGACGGTGTCGCCGGGGGCGAGCGGCGCGCCCCAGTCGGCGCTCTGCTGGGCGGCGGTGTAGACGGCGCTGGTGGTGGCCGCGCTCAGCACCCGCTTCACGGCCGCGCCGTCGAGGATCTCGACCTCGTAGGTTTCCAGTTCCTCCGCCAGCGGCACCTCCAGCCCGCCCCAGCTGTCGGCGGAAAGAGCGCGGGACCGGCGCGTCCAGCGGATGGTCAGATCGCCGGGCGTGCGTGGGCGACGCCACGGCTGCTCGACATGGGCGACAGAGAAGGGCCGCAGTCCCGCGCCCGCGGGGGTAAAGGTCTGCGCCACATAGGTCTCGTCGCTCACAGGCCGGCTTGCCGGGCCGATACGCCAGTTCCACGGAATGCCAAGATCGGCCTCGGCGATCGGCAGCGACGCGAGGCTGTCGTCGAGCACCACGACCCGCGCGCCAGCAGGCGCCGGGTTGCCCATGGCGCCCTCGGTCCCGCGCTGGCCGCGCAGGAGCCCGGTCAGACGATATCGACCCGGCGCCAGAAGCTCTGCCACGCCCGCCTGCACGATTTCCCAGGTGCCGGGCGCACTCTCGATCGCGAGCGCGTTCGCCCCGCCGAACAGGGTCAGGTCACCCCACGAACCCGCGACGGGATGGTTGAATCCCTGAGAGTTCTTAAGGCTTGCCGTAAGACCGCTGTCACTGCGCGGCGTGTGGCCTTGCAGATGATCCACAACACGATCGTCTGCGCGCCCGATATCCTGCGCGATCAGCTCCGCCATATGACACGGATGCAGTTGGTGCGGACACTGGCCGCCTGGCGTCCGGATCTGACAGCCTATCGTGAAGTCGAGGCCGCCTATCGCATCAGCCTCAAGTCGCTCGCCCGTCGCTATATCGAACTGCACGATGAGATTGCCGACCTCGACATGATGATCAAAGCGATTGTCGAGGACCTGGCCCCTGAACTCGTCGCCCGCAACTCCATCGGCCACAACGGCGCCGCTCAACTGCTGCTTACGGCGGGCGACAATCCGGAACGCCTCAAGTCCGAAGCCAGCTTTGCCGCTCTGTGCGGCGCCAGCCCGGTCCCTGCATCATCAGGGAAGACCGTCCGACATCGTCTGAACCGCGGGGGCGATCGCGCGGCCAACAGCGCGCTGCACATCATTGCGATCGGCCGGCTCAGGACCGATGAGAAAACCAAGACCTATGTGGCCCGGCGCATCGCCGAAGGGCATAGCAAGCTGGAAGCCATCCGCAGCTTGAAACGCTACATTGCACGCGAGGTCTTCGGTATCATCATGCGCCGACAGCAGGACATCAACCGCACTCGCATTGCCGCTTGACAAACAGAAGGGCGTCCGAGGCAGCCAATACCTGTCGATCCGATATACCGAACGGCTGGCTGAGGCAGGCATCGACACCTCGGTCGGCAGCGTCGGGGACTCCTATGACAATGCCCTCGCGGAAAGCATCATTGGTCTGTTCAAGACCGAGGTCATCAAGTTCCTCGGACCCTGGAAGTCCGTCGGTCAGGTCGAATGGGAAACCTTGAAATGGGTCGACTGGTATAACAAGACGCGCCTGCACAGCGCCATCGGTTACGTCACGCCGAACGAAGCAGAGGAGGCCTTCTACGCAAGCTTGAACGCAGCCGAAAAAGCAGCCTAATCATTGAACCACAAACTCTCCGGTAAACCCAGGGCGGTTCAGTGGGGCCAGCATAGAAGTCCGAGACCAGTGTCCCGATCCGGGCGCGACTGCCGAACGTGGTCAGCAACTCGAAGCCATCCGTGGAAGGGCTGCGGAACACCGCCATCTCGCCGGGCCAGGGAACCGCGTGCGCCGCAATGAGGGGCCGATGCGCGGGCTGGTCCTCGGTCAGTTGCGGCAGGTCCATCAGCACCGCCTCCGGCGTGCCGAACACGACCGCCCGCGTCAGCGAGGCCGCGCGGGGATCGCCGGGCGGCAGATCGTAGGTCGCGCGGTCCTGGCGGACCGCCTCGATGCCGCGCGCCTCGGCGTCGGCGATCGAGACGAGCCGCAGATCGACCAGCCGCCCGTCATGCTCCAGCCGGATCGCGTCGGCCGGATCGAGCGCGAGCCGCGAGGGCGGCAGACGGAACGCCGCCGTCTCGCGGCCCACCCACGCCTCCATCAGCGCGCGGCGGCAGCGGCGTTCGGCTTCCTCGGGCGGCACGGCCATCAGGAAGGACTCGGACGCGATCCGGGTCGTGTCCACGGTGATCCGTCGCGCCTCGACGAGGGCCGCATCGTAATCCTCGTCGGCGCGGGCGACCTGCCATTTAAGCGCCTGCGGCAGTTCAGTCTCCTGGCCGCGCGTGAACCCGTCCCGCCAGTCCGAGAGCGGCATGTAGTTGTCGATGCCGATGAAGTCGGTGTTCGTGTCGGCCCAGAGCGGATCGAGATGGAAGAACACGTCGCCGCTGCCGTCGCCCGGCTGGTGCCCGAAGTATTCCGACCAGTCGGCGGCGTAGCCGATCTTGGTGCCGGACCCGAGGATCGAGCGCACATCGGCGAGCAGATCCCGATAGGCCTGCACGGCGGGATAGGTGCTGGCCCCCGAGCGGATCGTCGTCAGCCCCGGCATCTCGGTGCCGATCAGGAAGGCGTCGACACCGCCCGCCGCCGCGCAGAGATGGGCGTAGTGCAGCACCATGCGCCGCAGGCCCCAGTCGCCGGACGGGCCGGTCCACGAAACCGACTGGCCCGAGACACTAAAGCTCGCGGGCGTCGCGGCTCCGAAGAAGCTCGCGACCTGCGCGTCGGCCGTGCCGGTCTTGTCGACGGTCCCTGCGAAGCCAGCGGCAGGCGAACAGGTGATCCGCCCCCGCCAGGGAAACGCGGGCTGGCCGGTCTCGGCGGCGTTGTCCGAATAGGGGTTCGGCAGACTGTTGCCGGGCGGCACGTCCATCAGGATGAAGGGATAGAATGTCACGCGCAGCCCGCGGGCCTTCATCTCCTGGATCGCCTGCACCACGGCGAAGTCGGACGGCGTGCCGCCATAGACCGGGCGATCCTGATCGTCGCGGCTGACGAGGAAGGCACCGGCGCGGCTCACGCCATTCACCGACCAGCTGGCGGGCGTGGTCGACTTTGCGGACACCTCGACGCCCGGCCGCACCTTGCAGGATCCCGCCCGCAGATCGTCGCCGAACCACGCCACGACGAGGCTGACGCTCTCGACCGCAGGCGCCATCGCCTGCAGCCGGTCGAGCGCCTCCACCATGTCGGTGGAGTCGGCCAGCGCGTTCAGGTTCTCGGGTACCGTTGCGCCGCCATCGGTCTTCCGGATCGCCTGCGTGGCATAGGTGAACTCGCCCGAGGCCGGGATCATGGTGACCGCGCGGGTCAGCCCCTCGGCGGTGTCGGGATCGGCCAGCGGCCGGAACACCTCGAAGGAGAGCTGCGGCAGGCGGTTGCCATAGGCGGAGAGCGCCAGTTCCTCGAAGACCACATAGGCGGAGCCGCGATAGGCAGGCGTGCCGGCCGCGCCCATCTTCGCCGCGATGAAGGGATCGGCGGTCTGGGCCTCGTCGCCCGGATACCAGCGCCAGGTGACGCCGGAGAGGTCCATCGGCTTGCCGTCGGCCCAGATGCGGCCGATGCCGGTGATGGGACCTTCACACAAGGCGACGGCGAAGCTCGCGTAGTACAGATACTCGGTCGTCTTGACCTTGCCGCCCCCGCCGCCCTTGCCGCCGCCCTGCGTGGTGGTCTTCGTCTCCTCGCGGAAATCCGTCGCCCAGATGATGTTGCCGCCCATCCGCATCCGGCCGTAGAGCCGCGGGATGACCGCGCCCTCGGTGGCCGAGGTGATGCGCAGCGTGTCGAGCCGAGCGCCTTCGATGCGCTGCGTGGGCGCCAGCGACGAGATGATCCAGCTGTCGACGACCGAGCCGATGGTCGAGCCGATGAAGCCGCCGATGGTCGCGGCGCTGACGCCAAGGATTGCGCCGCCGATCGAACCGCCAATGGCGGCGCCAGCGGCACCGAGAACGAGGGTGGCCATGTCGGGGTCTCAGCGTTGCGGGAACAGGAAGGCGAAGGCAATGCGCCGTCGCCAGGATGGGGTAAGCGGTTCCTCGATCACGCCGAGCCGCTCATAAGCGTGGAGGAAGGTGGCGGGCCCGGTGAGGATCCCGACATGCTTGGCGATGGCGCGGGGCTTCATGCGGAAGAGGACCAGCGCGCCAGGTCCGGCGTCGCACGGGGCAATCTCAGCCATCATGCGCCGCGCGCCCTCGGCCAGAACCTCGCGCGGCCCGGTCTCACCCCAGTCCCGGCTGTAGGGCGGGATCGGGAACGGCTCGGGGCCCACCACTTCGCGCCAGACGCCCCGTGCCAGCCCGAGGCAATCGCAGCCGACACCGCGCAGGCTCGCTTGGTCGTGATACGGCGTGCCGAGCCAGGCCCGCGCAATGGTGATGACGCGGGCGGGATCGGCGGAGGTCACAGCACGGACCCCTCATGCCCGCCATCCTTGGTGGCGTAGCGCAGCACCGCATCTTGGCCGGGGATGTGCGGGAAGCCCCGGAAATTGGCGGTATTGGCGAACTTGTCGCTGCAGGTCTCAATACGCTTGTCGCAACCTGCACGAATAATGAAGGCATCATCACCAGCGATGGACCGCACCGGCGCTTCCAGCAGTGTCACCACCGCGATGCCCTCCGTGACATCATGTGCAATGACCTCCGCTCGCCGCCCGGTATTGGCCCCGCTAGTCCATTCGACGGTGCCAAAGGTGAACCGGCCGGAATTGAAGCCGCCGAGCCCCGAAGCTGTGAATGCCCGGTCTCGCAGAAGATCAAGGACGCCGCCTGTGCCCTTGAACGCTGGATCCTCCAAATCGACGCCGCAGCGCGCATCGCCGAGCGCGGCATCGCAGGTCGCCTGGAACGTCCGCCCGACCGTCTGCCCGAGCACATGCGCAAGCGAGCGAACCTCGGCGACGAAGGCCAGACGCCCACGCCGGATCTGGCCGATGGCACCGCGGCGCATCAATACGCGCTGGCCGGTGTCGGCCCAGTTTACCCGCCAGGCCTCTACCTCGGCATTGTCCCAGCGGCCGTCGAGGATGTCGGTCTCAGTGATACGGTCAGAGGTCAGCACGCCCTCGGCGTCCTGCGCATCGACCGAAAGTGGACCTGCACCGCTTCTGTTCCGGTCAGGTGCTCATGTTAAGCGGCCCTCTGCTCGAAGGCCACGGGTGATTTCCAGCCGAGGGCTGAGTGTTTGCGGCGCGGGTTGTAGAAGCCATTGATGTATTCGAAGAGGGCGATCTCGACGTCGCGTCGGGTGTGCCATTCGCGCCTCCAGACCAGTTCGGCCTTCAGGGACTTGAAGAAGCTCTCGACGGCCGAGTTATCATAGCAGTTGCCCTTGCGGCTCATTGATACCTTGAACCCGTTTTTGCGGAGAAGTTTCTGGTAGTCATGGGCGCAGTATTGCGCGCCGCGGACGCCCTTCTGTTTGTCAAGCGGCAATGCGAGTGCGGTTGATGTCCTGCTGTCGGCGCATGATGATACCGAAGACCTCGCGTGCAATGTAGCGTTTCAAGCTGCGGATGGCTTCCAGCTTGCTATGCCCTTCGGCGATGCGCCGGGCCACATAGGTCTTGGTTTTCTCATCGGTCCTGAGCCGGCCGATCGCAATGATGTGCAGCGCGCTGTTGGCCGCGCGATCGCCCCCGCGGTTCAGACGATGTCGGACGGTCTTCCCTGATGATGCAGGGACCGGGCTGGCGCCGCACAGAGCGGCAAAGCTGGCTTCGGACTTGAGGCGTTCCGGATTGTCGCCCGCCGTAAGCAGCAGTTGAGCGGCGCCGTTGTGGCCGATGGAGTTGCGGGCGACGAGTTCAGGGGCCAGGTCCTCGACAATCGCTTTGATCATCATGTCGAGGTCGGCAATCTCATCGTGCAGTTCGATATAGCGACGGGCGAGCGACTTGAGGCTGATGCGATAGGCGGCCTCGACTTCACGATAGGCTGTCAGATCCGGACGCCAGGCGGCCAGTGTCCGCACCAACTGCATCCGTGTCATATGGCGGAGCTGATCGCGCAGGATATCGGGCGCGCAGACGATCGTGTTGTGGATCATCTGCAAGGCCACACGCCGCGCAGTGACAGCGGTCTTACGGCAAGCCTTAAGAACTCTCAGGGATTCAACCATCCCGTCGCGGGTTCGTGGGGTGACCGTTCTCGCTCCAGCGAGGGCCGCATGTGCGGCATTCTGGGCATCGAGATCATCGTTCTTGCCGCGCCTGCGCCGGTCTTGCCGATCAGGCGCGGTGATCTCGAGAACCTCGATCCCTGCGGCTTGCAGGAAGCGCAGGAGCCCCGCGCCGTAGCTGCCAGTGGATTCGATCCCCACGCGCTGAAGCTGGCCCAAACTGCGCATCCAAGCGAGCATCTGGCGATAGCCTTGTCGCGTCGCGGCAAAGCTGCTGGTTCCGAGGATTCGGTCATGGTTGTCAACGACGGCGGCCACGTGCAAGTCCTTGTGCGTGTCGACGCCGCCGACAATACGGTTCGCGGTATTGCTTGTCTCGTGCATGTCTGGGCCCTTTGAGTTGCAAGTTCCACAAGCTCCACCCCAACCGGATGCATGGACAGGACAGTCATGTGACCGGATCGGTCAGGCCCTTCTCGGGTCACAAGCAGCGGCGAGGCGCAGCCTCTCCGCAAGGCGTTCCTGGGCGGCCGACAGGTCCGGGGAAAGACACGGCGGTCGATCAGTGTGTGGGTCAAACCGCGCAGGACGCCTTGCGGCGCCAGCTTACCAGACGGTCTATCGCTGTGAGAGTCAGGCCGCCCAAGAACTGGCAACCATCTTCTGACTATCCGTGTGATGAATACAGCCTGGTGGCGGGCGGCGCAGGGCAACAGCCATGTTCAGCGCCCTGATCGCCAGATCCTGTTTCATCCTGTTGCTGATAGCCCAGCCAATCACGCGCCTCGAGAACAGGTCGATGATGACGGCCAGATAAACCCAGCCCTCACGCGTCCAGATGTAGGTGATGTCGCCCGCCCACTTCTGGTTCGGGGCACTCGCCGAAAAGTCCTGTTGCAAGAGGTTCGGCGCGATGTTGAAGGCGTGATCGCTGTCGGTGGTGCGCTTGAACGCCGCTCGCTGCGGATGATGCGGATGCCGTTCTGGCGCATCAGACGGCCTACCCGACGCTGTCCGACCCGCAGGCCCAGCTCGTTCAACTCTTCGGTCATCCGCGGCCTGCCGTAGCTGCCCAGGCTCAGCCGATGCTGTTCGCGGATATGCGCCAGGATCACCATGTCGCGCCGCTGACGGATGGACGGGGGCCTGCGCAGCCACGCGCGCAACCCGCGATCCGTTACGCCCATCATGCGACAGAGATGGCTGCGCGAAAGGCTGCCCCGATAGCTGGCAATGAACTGAAACCTCACGGCTTTTGAGCCGCGAAGAACTGAGCCGCCTTTTTTAATACTTCCCTCTCCTCGCGCAATATACGGTTCTCTTTCCGCAGCCGTTCATTCTCGCGCAGAAGATCGGCGTCCCGGTCAGGCACCTTCGCCTCATCGGAAATCGCCCGTATCCACTTGCCGAGCGTCGAAAGCCCAACCCCAAGATCAGACGCAACCTGACGTCTCGTCAGGCCGCTGGTGAGCGCGATGCGAACCGCATCCCGCTTGAACTCGTCGCCGTGTGTCGCTGCCATATCCTGTCTCCTTTGGTGAGAGCATCGCTCTCAGAAGACCGGAACGAAACCGGGGCAGGTCCAAAGCTCTCGGCGTCACGCGCCATGATGGTTATGTTGACGCCTCCGCCTGCGCCGTAGCTCTGCGCCTCGCGCCGCGACAGCACGCGCTCGCCCCGCTGCAGGATCGCAGGAACCTCGTCGTGGCGCAGCGCACTGAACGACAGCCTCGATCTCGGCGCGGTGCTGGTAGTGGTAGCGTAGTGGCGAGAGCGTGACCTCCGGCTCGCCTGGCTCGCCGTCGCGCAGGATCAGCAGGCCTTCGGCCGGGACGCGCTCGGGCAGCACCTCACCGCGCAGGGCGGTGGCGGGCATCGCCGCCCGCGCCGCGCCCACCGCATCGACCGCCAGCGCCGCGCCGGTGCCCGCGAGGTTCTTGTGCGTGGTGTGGAACAGCGCGTTGCCGTCGGCCATGGCCGGGTTCGAGGTAATGATGCCCCAGACCACGTCCGACTCCAGCTGCGCGATGGAATTGCCGTACATTGCCGGGATCCGGGTGAAGGCGTCGAGATCATCGTTGATCAGCGTCTGGCGCATGACCCCGTCGCGCACCTGTGGCCAGACGAACTTGCCGCCCTCGAGCCGCTTGTGAACCAGCACTATCCCGGTCTGATCCCAGATCAAGAGCTTGATCCGATCCGCCCGCTTCGCTCGGAACACAAAGGCGGCTCCGCAGAACGGGTCTCTGGATAGTCCGGACCGGTTGTCCATGGCGCGACTTGCCGGCGGATTTCGGCAAGTGGAACTCAGTGTTCAAGCGGTTCCGGCGATGGGTAAAGGCCGATGCGTTCTACCGCATGTTCCGAGCCCTGGCTGAAGATGCCGATTTTGGATACGCCATGATCGACGGCAGCATCGTCAAGGTTCACCGCCACGGACAGGGCGCAAAAGGGGGACGCAAAGCCAGGCCATCGGGCGCTCTCGCGGAGGGATAACAACCAAGATCATGGCTTTGGCCGATGCGGTCGGCAACCTGACCGACTTTCGGCTGCTGCCGGGACAGGCCCATGATCTGCGCGGCACAGGGGCGCTGATCGATGGCCTGACGTGTGGCCAACTTCTTGCCGACCGGGCGTTCGATGCCGATTGGCTGCGCGAGGCGCTAACCGGTGCAGGGATCGAGCCGGTCATTCCGCCAAAGTCCAACCGCCGCTTCCCCGCCGAATTCGACCGCGAAACCTGCAAGTGGCGGCACCTGATCGAGAACCTCTTCGGCAGGCTCAAGGAATACAGAGGCATCGCCATGCGCTGCTGCAAGACTGATGAAAGTTTCAGCGCCTTCATTGCTCTCGCCGCAACCGTCATCCGACTCCGGTGAACGTCAACACACCCTAGCCGACCAGCGCCGAGATGATCAGCGCGTTGACGATATCGATGAAAAAGCCGCAGACCAGCGGCACGATCACAAAGGCCCGGTGCGCCGCGCCATGTTGCTGCGCCACGGCGGTCATATTGGCGATGGCGGTGGCGGTTGAGCCGAGCGTGATACCGCCAAACCCGGCCGAGATCACCGCCGCCTCATAATCGCGCCCCATCGCGGGGAACACGACCCAAATCGTGAATCCGACCGTCAGCAGGATCTGCATCACAAGGGCGGCGGTAATGAACAGAAGGACGCCGTTCAGCTCCCAGACCTGCAGGCCCATCAGCGCCATGATCAGGAAAAGCCCGAGTGACAGATCCGAGATCAGCGCCAGCGCATCATCGACCCCAGGCCAGATCCGCCGCACTAACCGCCTCGGGGCCAGCGGCAAAAGGTTGCGCAGCACGATCCCCGCGACAAGGCAGCTGACAAAGGCTGGAAGCGTGACGCCGGCCGCCGTGATCGCCTCATGCAGCGCCAGCCCGATCAGCACGGTGACATTCAGCGCCAGGATCGACCAGAGGATGCAGAAGTAATCCATCCGGACCGCGCGCCCCTCATTCGGAACGCCGATGTCCAGATCGCGCTTGTTTTCCGCCTTCAGCCCGCCCCGCCGGATCAGGAGCGCCGCAATCGGCCCGCCGATCACACAGGCCGCGATTAGCCCGACAGTATTGGCCGCGACCCCCAGTTCCAGCGCATTCGTGATCCCCAGCTTTTCGGCGAATATCGGTGCCCAGGCCAGCGTGGTGCCAACGCCGCCGGTCAGCGAAACCGAGCCGACCATCAGCCCGGTCTTCGGCTCCATTCCAAAGAGCCTCGCCAGCCCCATCCCCGCGAAGTTCTGCAAAAGGATGAAGCTGGTCGCAAGGATCAACAGGATCACCAACGGCCTGCCCCCCGCAAGCAGCGTGCGGATATCGGATTTCAGCCCGATACCGGCAAAGAACACCAGCAGCAGGAAATCACGGATCCCCACCTCGAATGAGACCTTCAGATCGAACAGCGCCCAGAGGAGCCCCGTTACCGCGATACAGAGAAAGCCGCCCGCCACCGGCTCGGGGATCGAATAGCGGCGCAGAAGATCAATGTTCAGGGTCAGGATCTTGCCCGCGATCAGCAAGACCACGGCAAGATTGAAGGAATGGAAGGGATGAACCGTAAAGAAGGTCACGCGGCGGCGCCTGTCAGAATGCTGTCAACTGATGTTGATTCCGCTTTGCCCCGGATCCGCCTTCCGGTCAAGGGCGGGGCCCCGCGCCTGCCTCAGGCGGTGGTGTGAAATCCGTTATCGGCATAGACCACCGATCCGCTCATGGGACTTGCGGCCTCGGTTGCCAGAAAGGCCGCCAGCGTACCGATCTCTTCGATGCTTACCAGTTTTCCCGCAGGCGTACGGGCGCGAATCTTATCCATCAGCGCATCGAACCGGTCGATCCCCGAGGCGGCGCGGGTCTTGACCGGACCGGTTGAAAGCGAAAAGGCACGAATCCCTTCGCCCGCCAGATCGGCCGCCGCATAGCGGACCGAAGCCTCCAGCGCGGCCTTTACCGGACCCATGAGGTTGTAATTCTCGACCACCCGATCCGCGCCGTAAAAGCTGACCGTGATCAGCGAACCACCCGCCTGCATCAAAGGCCGCGCCAGCCGCGCCATGCGCAGGAAGGAGTGGCAAGAGATATCCATCGCCGTCGCAAAACCTTCGGCCGAAGCGTTGACAACGCTGGTGTGCAGATCCTCGCGCGGGGCGAAGGCGATGGCATGAAGCAGAAAATCAAGCCGCCCCCATTCAGCGGTAATGCGGTCAAACACGGCTTCCAACTGGCCGGGTTCACGCACATCGCAAGGAAGGAACAGCGGCGCACCCACTTCCTGCGCCACGGGTTCGACCCATGGCCGGGCCTTTTCATTAAGAAAGGTCAGCGCCAGCTCTGCCCCCGCCGCGCGAAAGGCCCTGGCGCAACCGGCGGCGATGCTGGCCTCATTCGCCACGCCAACCACGAGGCCGCGTTTGCCTTTCAGATCAATCATGTCGCTGCCTCTTCGCTGACGGCCTCCTGGGCGATGATGCTTTCCTCATCGGTCGGAATGACAAGAAGCTGCACCCGGCTGGCGGCGGTGCTGATCCTGCGCGACCCTGCTTCATTGGCATCGGGGTCAAGCTCTGCCCCAAGCCAGGCCAGCCGCGCGGCGACACGGGCGCGGATACCGGGCTGATGCTCGCCGATTCCTGCCGTGAAGACCAGCGCATCGATCCCGCCCATGCTGGTCGCCAACCGTGCCACCTCGCCCGCGATGCGCAGGCAAAAGAGGTCGATCGCCTCGGCAGCCTCTGGGCGCGTGCTGGCCATCAGCTCGCGGCTGTCAGCCTCGAAACCCGACACGCCCAGAAGGCCGCTTTCACGATAGAGCATGGTCTCGACCTGTTTCAGGCTTTGCCCCATTTCGCCCATCAGATGCAGGATCACGCCGGGGTCCAGCGCACCCGAACGCGTCGCCATCGGGATGCCGTCCAGCGTCGAAAACCCCATCGAGCTGTCGATGCTCTTGCCGCCCCGGATCGCACAAAGGCTTGCGCCGCTGCCCAGATGTGCGGCGACCACCTTTGCATCGGTGGCCAGATCGCCCAGTTGCCCGGCGATATAGCGGTAGGAGAGACCATGAAAGCCATAGCGCTTGATCCCCTGATCATAAAGCGCGCGCGGCAGGGCAAAGCGGCGGATCAGGGGCGGGTTGGTGGCATGAAACGCCGTGTCGAAAGAGGCTGTCTGTGGCACATCGGGGTAAAGCCCCCGCATCGCCCGGATCAGCGCAAGGCTTTGCGGCTGATGCAGCGGCGCAAGCCGCGCCAGCGCGTCGATCTGCGCGATCACCTGATCGGTGATCCGGACTGGTCCTGTGAAGACATCGCCGCCATGCACAACCCGATGGCCGATCACCGCAAGGCGCGAAAGATTGAAATGCCCGGCCAGCCAGGCAAAAGCCTGGTTCAGCACGGCTGTCAGATCGCCGGGATCCGCTGTGATCGGGCCTGAAAAGGTCTTGCCCTCGCGCGTCAGGCGCACTTCGAAAGGCTCATCGCGGAAATCGATCACGCCCGACGCCAGCGGGCGCGGCGCGGCGGCCTCCAGTGCGTAAAACCCCAGCTTGATAGTCGAGGATCCGGTGTTGAATGTCAGGATCAGATCGCGGGTCACGCCTTCCCCTCCGCTTTGCGGACCGCGACCAGCTTGGCCAGCGCAGCCGAGGCGATGCGGGCCGATAAAGGATCCGCCCGGCTTGTCAGAACGATTGGCACCCGTGCGCCCAGAACCAGCCCCGCGGCCGTGGCGCCCGCGAAATAGATCAGCTGTTTGGCAAGCATGTTCCCGGCCTCGAGATCCGGCACCAGAAGAATATCGGCCTCGCCCGCCACCTGCGAGACGATGCCCTTCGTCGCCACCGCCTCGGGGCTGATCGCATTGTCGAAGGCCAGCGGCCCGTCAACCAGCGCGCCCGTGATCTGGCCTCGAGCCGCCATCACCGTCAGCGCGGCGGCATCCAGCGTGGCGGGCATCGTCGCGTTCACCGTCTCGACCGCCGCCAGCACCGCGACCTTCGGCTGATCGCGCCCCAGAAGCCGCATCAGATCGACGGCATTCTGGCAGATGTCGCGCTTATGCTCCAATGTCGGTGCGATATTGATCGCGGCATCGGTGACGATCACCGGCTTGCGATAGGCGGGCACATCCATCGCATAGACATGGCTGATCCGGCGTTCGGTGCGCAGGCCGCCGCTTTTCGAAACCACCGCCGCAAGCAGTTCATCGGAATGCAGGCTGCCCTTGACCAGCACCTGGACGTTGCCACAGGCCGCCAGTTCCACCGCCCGCGCCGCCGCTGCATGGCTGTGCTCTGTCTCCTCGATCCGGAAGCCGTCAAGCGAGACCCCGGCCTCGGCGGCCGCCGCGCGAATCTTTCCGCCGGGACCGATCAGGATCGGGTCAAGCAGGCCTTCGTCGCGCACCTCGATCGCGCCAAGGATCGCGGATTTCGAACAGGGATGCACCACCGCCGCCCGCACCGGGGGCAATGCGCGGGCCTCTTCGACAAAGCCCTGCCAGCGCCCCTTCGGCAAGACCACCGCCTCGGGAAGGTCACCCGGCACCCAGGTCACCTGCTCGACCGGGGCCAGCACCAGCGCCTCGCCCGAAAGCACCACCTCGCCCCGCTGATTGCGGGCGGTGGTCGTCAGGCGGACACGGTTCTTGCCCTCGATCAGCTCGGCCACTTCAACTTCGGCGGTGATGGTATCGCCTGGCGAAACCGGCTTGTTAAAGCGGATCTGCTGGTCGAGATAGATCGTCCCCGGCCCCGGCAGGCGGGTGCCCAGCACCGCCGAAATCAGCGCCGCAGTCCACATGCCGTGCACCACGACATGGCCAAACGGCCCATGGGCGGCGAAACCGGCATCCAGATGCGCGGGGTTGGCGTCGCCGGAAACAGCGGCGAACAATTCAATATCCTTGGGACCGACGTGGCGGACAAGACTGGCGCGGTCGCCGATTTTCATCTGGTGAAACAGATAGTTGGTCAGAGTGCCGGTCATCTTGTCACCTCTGGAAAACATATGTGCCGGGCGCATCTGCCAGCGCGTTGCCCATTGCGGGCGGCGCGGCGGGGGCACCCGAACGCGCGGCAAGCCAGGCCTGCCAGGGCGTCCACCACGAACCCTCGGTTGCAGGATTGGCCTCGACCCAGGTCTCGGGCGGCAAAAGCGCGTCGTCATGGGCGCGGGTCGCCAGCCGGTAGCGGCGGCGCGGGTGACCGGGAGGAGAGACGATCCCCGCATTATGCCCGCCCGACGTCAGCGCGAAAGTCACCTCGCAATCGGTGAACTGGTGGATTTTGTAGACCGACTTCCAGGGTGCGACATGATCGCGCTCGGTCCCGACGGCAAAGATCGGCACCCGGATGTTCTGCAACAGAACTGTCTTGCCCCCGGCGGTGAAGCGTCCCGAAGAAAGCTCATTATTCAGATAAAGCCTGCGCAGATATTCGGCATGCATCCGATAGGGCATCCGGGTGCTGTCGGCATTCCAGGCCATGAGATCATTCATCGCCGTCCGCTCGCCCATCATGTAATCGCGCACCATCCGGGACCAGATGAGGTCATTCGAGCGCAAAAGCTGAAACGCCCCCGCCATCTGATCGGCAGAGAGATAGCCGCGGTTCCACATCATGCTTTCAAGAAGATGCAGCTGGCTTGGGTCGATGAACAACGCAAGCTCGCCCGGTTCGGCGAAATCGACCTGCGCGGCAAGCAGCGTCAGCGAGGCGAGACGCGCGTCCCCCTTCCCCGCCATGGCAGCCGCCGCGATCGACAGCAAAGTGCCACCCAGACAATAGCCGGTGGCGTGGATTTTCTGATCGGGCATTAGACGGGTGATCTCATCCAACGCGGCCATCACGCCCAGCCGGCGATAATCCTCCAGCGTCAGATCACGATCCTCTGCACCCGGATTGCGCCAGGAAATGGCGAAAACCGTGTGGCCCTGCGCCACCAGCCAGCGGATCAGTGAATTCTCCGGGCTGAGGTCGAGGATATAGTATTTCATGATCCAGGCCGGAACGATCAGCACCGGCTCGGGGTGCACGGTTTCTGTCGTGGGCGTATACTGGATCAGTTCGATCAGGTGGTTGCGGAAGATTACCTTGCCCGGCGTCACCGCCACATCGCGACCCGGTGTAAAGGCCTCGACACCCTCTGGCGGCTCCTGCCGGATCTGGCGGACGACGTCCTGCAGCCAGTTCTGCCAGCCCTTCACAAGGTTCATGCCTCCGGTAGCCCAGGTCCGTGCCACAACCTCGGGATTGGTAAAAGGGTTGTTCGAAGGCGCACAGACATCAAGGATCTGTTTCGCGGCAAAAGACACCACATCCTCGTGGTGCTTCGTCACGCCCGGAACCTCATGGGTGACGTTATGCAGCCATTGCTGCTGCAGCAGGAAAGCCTGCGACATCCAGCTGAAGGGCGGTTTCGCCCAGGCTTCACCGGCGAAACGGCGGTCGCCCGGCAAGGGCGTGATGACCGGCGCGGCCTGCGGATCCATCGCCGAGGCCATCAGATGCGCCATGAGACGCTGCCATTTGCGGCCCGCCTTGACGCCCAGTTCCATCTGCTTGCCCGGTGCCTGCGCCAGATGAAAGGCCCAGTCGACATAGGCCATCATCAGCGAGCCGGGCGAGACCCCGCCGCTGAGCTGTCCCGAGAGCGCCTCTCGTATGCGGTCAACGGCCTGAAAAGCCTCGATGCCAAGGCTTTCATCGCCGGTTGCACCCGAGCCATCTGATTTGGGAGTAAGGGCCATGTCGCGTCTCCAATTTACCGGCGGAAGTTAGCACAGAACTATCAACGAGTGTTGATCGAAATCAAAGAGTTCAAGATTTTTCTTGAACATAGGCATTGCGCCCAAGGCCCGATGCCGACGACATGTCGTAAAGCGCCGTCAAACCGCCGAAACAGCCGCCCCCGGACTGAACAGGCAAAGCATCGGCGTCCGGCGGCGGACACGGAATCCCCTGTCCCTGCCCTGATCATCATGGACGATTACCGGCAAAACGGCGCGACGTCGAGGCCATGACCCGGCCAATGCCGCTGGCACCAACGCCGGGCCAAGGCCGCGGCCTCAATCCGCCAGCACATCACCGATGCCAGTGAAGACACCGCCGACCTGATTGAAGACAAAGGCCCCAGCCAAGCGTACCTCACCGAAAAGGGTGTTTTCAACCACAGCCCCGGCCTCGCCGGAAAGCAGGCCGACATAGCGGCTGTGGGCGGGATCATCGGTCGGAATATCGGTAATATCCACGATCCGTATTCCGGTCGCGACCGCCAGGCGCTGGACCGCCGGATCACGCACATCGACAAGCCCAAGCCGTATCCGACGTGCCGAAAGCCGCGACGACAGTTTCAGCGCCAGATCGTCCGAGGAGACGAGCACCGTGATGGGATGCTTCATCGGCCCAAGGCTGACCATCTGGGCGCGGAAAAGATCGATATCAATATCCGGGGCGGCAAGGATGACCTCGATCCGGTCCAGCACATCGTCCCGCCCGGCAAGACGCAGTTGCACCAGCGTCTCCATCGTCAGCCGCGCGCCCATGCTGTGAGCCAGCACCGGCACCGCGTCGGAAGCGGACCGACCCTTTGTCAAAAGCCGCAGCAGATCGGCAAGCGCCGCGCGGGAAAAGTCAGACGCGTCACGATCAGCCAGATAGGCGCCCGGATAGCCTGCCGAGGGCCATGTAAAAAGGACGGGCTTTTCCTCGATATGCGCATCGACCGAAAGCTGCGCGGTACGGAACAAGGCCTCATGAAAGCGGGTGTTGAAGCCGTGGACATAAAGCCCGACCCCCTCGCGCGAGAGACGCTTTGCAAAGGCGTCACGGCTAAGCGTCTGCCGGCTGCGCATCACGAAATTCCGGTCGGCGCTGCTGCCATTGCGATCCGGCCATTCAATCTTTCCCGGCCGATGGCCAGGCGGCACCGAGACCTCGTATTCCAGCCAGCTTGGCCGGATGGAGCGAGAGTCGCCAAAGGCCCCCGGCAGATTTGCCTCGGGCGCGCGGGTGGTCATGGTCAGCACCCGGACAAGGCGGGCGCCCTCGGGCAGGGCACCGGCATCGGGGGCCAGAACTTCCGGCCCCGGACGCGCAGCGCAGCCTGCAAGCGCAAGCGTCAGGATCAGAAGCAGGCGGCCCAACATATGCCTTACCGCAGGAATTTCTTGAATCGTATCAGTGCCACCCAGAACAGCGCCACCCCGATCGCCGCCAGCGCCGCGAACTGGGGCCAGACCACGTCAAGCCCCGCACCTCGGAACAAGATGCCCTGCGAGAGGATGATGAAATGCGTGTTGGGGGCTGCAAGCATGATGGTCTGGATGATCTCTGGCATGGATTCCCGCGGCGTCATCGCGCCTGACAGCACCTGCAGCGGCAAAAGCGCCATCATCAGCAAAAGCGCGAATTGCGGCATCGACCCGGCGATGGTGGCAAGGAAAATTCCAAGCCCCGTCATGGCGAAAACCATCAGCACCGCGCCCGCAAGAAACAGCACGACCGAGCCCTGCACCGGAACCGCCATCAGCGCCTGCACCACAACACTTAGCGAAAAGATCGACCCCAGCAGCACCACCAGCCCCATCGACCAGATCTTGGAAAACATGATCTCGGTCGTGGTGACGGGCATGACCAGCAGGTGCTCGACCGTGCCATGTTCCTTTTCGCGGATCAGCGCCGCGCCGGTCAGCACCAGCGACAGCATGGTGATCGACCGGATCACGGCGGAAATCGCGCCGAACCACTTCGGATCCAGCGAGGGATTATACCGCGCGCGGAGCGCCAGATCGACCGGCAGCGCGGTCTCGGCCCGGTAGCCCGCCACATATTCCGAAACCTCGGAGGACACGATCTGCTGGATATAGCCGCCGCCGGTGAAGGCCTGGCTCATCCTTGTCGCGTCGATATTCAGCTGGATCGCCGGGTTTTTTCCGGCCAGCACATCGCGCGCGAAATCCGGTGGGATGTTCAGCGCAAAAGTATCCAGCCCCTGATCCATCCGCCGATCCATCTCGGCCGTCGTGGTCATCTGCGGCTCGACAAAATAGGGCGGATAAAAGGCCGAGGTGATGCGGGCGGAGAGATGCGACTGATCCTCATCCACGATCGAGATCGCGGCATTCGTCAGCGCCTCGGGCGAGACGTTCGCAGAGGTCCAGATCGAGAGCGAAAAGGAATAGACGATCAGCACCAGCATCACCGGATCGCGCCAGAGCCCGCGCAATTCCTTGACGCCCAGATTGAAGGTGTTGCGCAGGTTCATCCGCCCCTCACTTCGCCTGTTTTTCCAGGAAGGCCGCCGCCAGCCCGATAATCACCGGAATGGCGATGCCCATGGCCAGCATCGGCCCGGCCAGTTCCGCCATTCCGAAGGCCTTGGAGAAAGCCCCCCGCGCGGCGGTGATAAACCAGGTCGAGGGGTAGATCTCGCCCAGAACCCGGCCAAAACCCGACAGCGAAGAGACCGGGTAGATCAAACCCGAATAGCTGACCGCCGGGATCATCGTCAGCATGGCGGTCGCGAACAGCGCCGCGACCTGACTTGCGATGAAGACCGACACCAGAAAACCAAGCGCCGTGGTCGCGGTGACATAGATCAGCGCCGAAAGGGTAAAGCCCAGAAAACTGCCGTTGAAGGGCACTGCGAAGAATGTGACCGCCATGGCCATCATCAGGAAGAAATTCAGCATGGCCAGCGCGATATAGGGCAGCTGTTTGCCAAGCAGAAATTCCAGCCGCGTCACCGGCGTGACGTAGAAATTGATGATCGAGCCCAGTTCGCGTTCACGCGCGACCGAAAGCGTGGTCAGGATCGCCGGGATCATCAGCAAAAGCAGCGGGATGATCGCCGGGACCATCGCATTCAGGCTGCGCACGTCGGGGTTGTAGCGGTATCGGGTCACCAGTTCGAAACTGCCGCCGCTCGCCTTGTCACCGTAAAGCTGACGCGCCTGACGTGTGATCCAGTCGGCATGCATGCCCTGCACATAGCCCTGCACCGTATTGGCGCGGCTGGGGTTGGCGCCGTCGAACCAGGCCCCGACCTGCACATCCCTGCCTGCCGCGATATCGGCGGCAAAGCCGGGCGGGATCTCGATCGCCAGCGCCAGCTCGCCCGAGCGCATTCTTGCGTCGATCTCGTCGTAACTTGTCAGGGCCGGCTGTTCGATGAAATAGCGCGATCCCGCAATATCGGCGATATAATTGCGGCTGGTGGTGGTCTGGTCGCGGTCAAGGGCGGCGAAGGTCAGATCCTCGACATCCATGTTGATGCCCAGCCCCACCACGATCATCAGAAGAAGGCTGCCGACCAACGCCATGGTCAGCCGGATCGGATCGCGCTGCAATTGCAGGCTTTCCAGCTGCGA
The DNA here is from genome assembly GCF_029027965.1 of Paracoccus sp. S3-43. Taxonomy (NCBI): domain Bacteria; kingdom Pseudomonadati; phylum Pseudomonadota; class Alphaproteobacteria; order Rhodobacterales; family Paracoccaceae; genus Paracoccus; species Paracoccus qomolangmaensis. The sequence continues at coordinate 1,211,087 of NZ_CP119082.1, forward strand.
ATAGCTAAGCAGTCGCCGCAGGCTGAAGCCGGATTGCTGCGCGTGATGGGTCACCCCGGCTGCGGGGGCCTCGGGCGCGGCCTCGGGCGCAGCGGCGGGGGCGGGTGCCGTCTCGCCAATCGCCTCTTCAAGATAGGCGATGAACGCGTCTTCCAGCGTGGCGCAACCTTTGGCTTTCGTGATCCCCTCGGCGGTGTCCGAGACCAGCACCTTGCCCGCATGCATCAGGCTGATGCGGTCGCACCATTCCGCCTCGTTCATGAAATGGGTCGAGACAAAGATCGTCACGCCATCCTTGCGCGATAGTTCCGCCAGAATGCGCCAGAAGCCGTTGCGCGCCACCGGGTCCACCCCCGAGGTCGGCTCGTCAAGGATCAGGATCTCGGGCGCATGGATCATCGCCACCGCCAGCGAAAGCCGCTGGCGGATACCCAGCGGCAACGCCTCGGGCAGGCTGTCGGTCACGTCGCCCAGATCGAACCGGGCGATCATCTCGTCAACCCTGGCGGGGATCTTCTCGGCCGCCATATCGAAAAGCCGCGCGTGCAGATCAAGGTTCTGACGCACCGTCAGCTCGGAATAGAGCGAGAAGGCCTGCGACATGAACCCGACCCGGCGGCGCACCGACAGATCGCTTGCATCGACCTCATGGCCGAAAAGCTTTGCCCGGCCCTCACTCGGCTCCAGAAGCCCGGTGAGCATCTTCATCGTCGTCGTCTTGCCGCAGCCGTTCGAACCCAGAAAGCCGAAAATCTCACCCCTAGGGATGCGGAAGGAAACATTATCGACCGCCACGAAATCGCCAAAGCGCTGCGTCAGCCCCTCGGCCTCGATGGCGATATCGCTGTCATCGGTGGTCCGCGGCGGGATCACCACGGCACTGTCTTCGCCCCGGTCTTCTTCGGGCAAAAGCGCGATGAAGGCTGCATCAAGCGTGTCGGCCCCGGTCCGCGACAGCAGATCGTTGGTGGTGCCGGTGGCCAGCACCCGGCCCGCATTCATCGCAACCAGCCAGTCGAAGCGCGCGGCCTCTTCCATATAGGCGGTGGCGGTGATCACGCTCATCCCCGGCCGTGTCGCGCGGATGCGGTCGATCAGATCCCAGAACTGGCGGCGCGACAGCGGATCGACGCCGGTGGTCGGCTCGTCAAGAATCAGGAAATCGGGATCATGGATCAGCGCGCAGCACAGACCCAGCTTTTGCTTCATGCCGCCCGACAGCTTTGACGCCGGGCGCGACCGGAACGGCGTCATGCCGGTCGCAGCCAGCAGATCGGTAATCCGCCGCTCGCGTTCGGCCTTGTCATGACCGAAAAGCGAGCCGAAGAAATCAAGGTTCTCTTCGACCGAAAGCGTCGGGTAGAGGTTCTTGCCCAGACCCTGCGGCATATAGGCGGTGCGGGGGCAGACGCGGTTGCGATGCGCCACATCGCGCATATCGCCGCCCAGAACCTCGACCTTGCCCTGCTGGATCACACGTGCCCCGGCCAGCAGCGACAGAAGGCTGGACTTTCCGACCCCGTCTGGCCCGATCAGCCCGACCATGCGCCCCTCAGGGATCTCCAGCGTCACATTGTCAAGCGCCGTGACCTTGCCATAGCGCAGCGTCAGGCCGGAGACCCCGGCAACTGAGCCGGTCATTTCGCGACATTGGAAAGAAAGTCAGGCCAGGCGGCATCCGGATCAAGCCGCAGATAGGCCATGCCCGGCAGGCCGGTTTTGACATATTCGATATGCCGCGACAGCAGCTCGGGGTCGATGCGGGCACGGACGCGGAACATCAGCTTTTCGCGCTCATCGGCGGTCTCGACCGTCTTTGGCGTGAACTGCGCCACATCGGCAACATAGGAAACCGTGGCCGGGATCACGAATTCCCGCGCCGCATCCATGACAAGGCGCACCTCTGATCCGACCTGCACCCGGCCGACCTGCGATGTCGGCAGAAAAACCGTCATATAGACATCGCCCAGATCGACAAGGCTGAGGATCCGCCCGCCAGAGCCGACAATCTCGCCCTCTTGTGCGATGCGATACTGGATCCGGCCCGTGCGCGGCGCTTTCAGCGTGGCGTCGTCCAGAGAGGCCTGGATCGCATCAATCGACGCCTTTGCCGCCTCGACGGCCGCACTTGCATCGACCACCTGCGCCTGCGCGCTGCTGACCCCCGCCAGCGCTGCCGCATGGCTGGCTTCGGCCGAGGCCACACCGGCGCGGGCCTGGGCGTCCCGGGCGCGGTCATCATCCAGCACCTGCTGCGAGATCGCACTGGTCTTTGCAAGCTGCTCAGAGCGTTCAAGCCTGCGCGACGCGGCATCGGCAACCGAGCCTGCCTGATCAACCGCGGCCCGGGCCGCGCGCTCTTGTGCCTCGGCCTGAGCGACCAGCGCCCTTGCTGTCTCGACGCCGATTTCGGCGCGGGCAAGCTGCGCTTCGGCCTGACGTTTTTGTGCGTTCAGCTGCACCACGTCCATCTGCACCAGCACATCGCCTGCGCTGACCATGTCACCTTCGGCAGCGGTGATTTCGGCGATTCGGCCGCCGGTGAGCGCCGCGATATCCACCTCGGTCGCCTCGATCCGGCCATTGGCGCTGGCAAAACCCGCCGGCAGACCGGCGGGTTGCAGCCGGTCCCAGGCCAGCCAGCCAAGCACGGCGACAACGGCCAGGCCGCCCAGAATAATGGTGTTTCTGCCGGGCTTTGCCATGATCTGCCTCTGATTGCTGTGCTGATGGATGCTTCGCGCATGTCCCGATGCGGTTTTCGCCCTACGCTCCCCTGTTGTCAACGCTCGATGACAGGGTAAAAACCTGTATTGTCGCGCAAAAGCGGCTGCTGGTTGTTTGCTGTTGAAAAACCAGCTAAACAACACGACCCGGTGTGGGCTGCACCTTGCCGCACCTCTGCTCCGGGGCAGCATTTTCAGTTTCTTCGCGTCGAAGCCACCGGACGAACACAAGCCACCCATGCCAAGGACGCTCAACTCAGCCAACTCGACCGACCGCATGCCGGGGCAGGCAACCGGGAAAGAACGCATTCTTGCATCGGCGATGCTGCTTTTCGCGCGGATGCCCTATTCCGACACCAGCCTGCGCGACATCGCCGCCGCGGCTGGGGTCGATGTGGCCTATGTCCATCGCGCCTTCGGGTCGAAGGCCGAGATATTCCGTCAGGCCTTGCTGGCGCTTGCGCCCCTCGATGACATCGCCGCAGGGGACCTCGATGGCGCGACCATGATCAACCGGATCTGCGATCTGGCCTTCCTGCGTGATCCGCGCAAGGTAGAAGATGTCAGGCCGCTTCATTTACTGACACAGTCCAGCCTCTGCAGCGAGGCGCGGGCGATCATTGCGCAATTCTTTGGCACGTCACTAGCCCTGCCTCTAAGCAGGGCGTTTGGCCATGCGGATCCGGGACGGGCGCATTTCGCGCTTAGCCTTCTCAGCGGTTTCGTGACCCATCGTGCGATTTTCGGGCCTGCGGATTTGCTGGCTATCCCCGAGGCGGATCAGCGACAGATGCTGCAAACCGCCCTGATGAACGCAATGCTGCCTGGTTGTTCAGATGGGGTATTCGGCTGGCGTCCCATCTAGACCACTATCCAAGTCAGCTTGCCAACTGCGATCCTGTATAAGTCATGTTGGGATTTCCGCGTTTCGTGCGGAGATTTCAACACGATTGATCGGACGCCTCAGGTGCTTTCAGGCGGCTATATACGGTCGGTCAGATGGCCGCTTGGATCGAGTGTCGGTCTCGTAGGTAGCGCGCCCCCGCACCAAACAAATCAACGATATCAAAATGTTGGAGCCCGACTTAAACCGTCGGGTTTTTGCTTTTGAAATTCTTGTCAACACCTGGTCAACATTTGCAGAGGCCCCCATCGAAGGCCCTGCGGATGGGCGAGTGCTTCCATTTTCCCGATCAATGGAAATCCCGACTCGGAAACAGCTTCCGTGCCTGTTCGCGGGGATGGCGCGCTGTTGGTCTCCTGCTGCCGCCAGTCGGGCGCTTTCCCGGTCTCGACCCATGTCTCGCCTAGGATGGTGTTGCGGAACGCCTTGATCGCCTCGTCCGACCCCTGAGCTGCGTCCCATGCCCGAACGATCCGCTCCCAGCTCAGCCAGCCGATCGGCGAATAGAGCGCCGAGAGGTGATACCCGACCGTGGTCGGATCGGCGGCCGTGGCGGTCGCCCGCCACTCGCCGCCTTCCAGCATCGCCGTCTTGTGGTGTTCCGTGATTGCCGCGTCGCAGCCCTCGCAGTGATATTCCGCCGTTTCCGGCTTACCCTTCTGCCAGCGCAGCCGGTCGAACTTCAGCCATTGCATCGCGCCGCAATGCGGGCACGGCACGAAGTACCGGCGCTGGTCGCTCACCTCGTATTCCCGTTCGATCCGGCTCAGCCCCCGGATGGTGGGCGTCGACACCAGCAGCACCTTGCGCCGATGGGCGAAGGTCAGCGACCGTGCCTCGGCCAACGTGACCGGATCGCCTTCCTCGTCGGCCGAGGCGGGATAGGCATCGACCTCGTCGAGGAAGATGTACCGCGCCGGGGTGGACCGCAGCCCGACCGCCGAATTGGCCCCGGTCATGATCAGGATGCCACCCGCGAACTCCTTCGACAGCATCGTATTGCCCGCATCTCGCGACCGGGCCGGTTTGACCCGCTCCCGCAGCTCGGGGCTCTCGTCGATCAGCGGGTCGATCCGCTGGCGTGAGTTGCGCTTGGCAAGTTCCACCGTCGGCTGGACCGCAAGCATCGGGCCCGGTGCCTGGTGGATCGCAAAGCCGATCCAGTTGTTGCCCGCCTCGGTCGCCCCGACCTGCGCGGCCTTCATGAACACGATCCGCTGCATCGTGTCGCCGGCCGACAGCCGGTCCATGATCTCGCGCATGTAGGGCGTGCGCACCGTCCGGTGCCCGAGCACGATCACCGGCGCTTCGGTCAGCCCGAGCTGCGTCGCGGCCAGCACCCGGCCATGGCCCGCTATCAGTTCGCCGTCATCGCCGACGAGGCAGGGCACGGTCCAGCCGAACTCGGCCATGCTGGCGGCGATTTTTGCGACCTGGTCGGGCCCGTGCACCTTCGCGTTCTTCGCGTAGGGTTGGAGGCGCGCAAGCGGCCACATCTCGATCCGCTCGGGGGCGAAGGCGAGGTTCATGCAGGTTCCTGTCGATGATAGGTCGGCATCCGCTGGGCTGGACTCCGGCGCGATGGGGTCCGCCGGCTTCCGGCTGGACTCCGGCATCCGCGGGGTATCCACCCCGCGCGGCCGGTCAGATGCTTGAATTCACGAGGGTTTCTTGGCGTCGCGGCTGGACGCTGGACTCCGGTGGCTTCCCAAAAATCTGGCCCTGTCGCTGGCGAAATGCCGAGCTTCGCCCGCCAGCATACGAATATCGCCAGGAAGGAACCGGAAACTGCCGTGGGGTGGACCCCGGCCGGACCCTCGCTGGAAGCCGGGGTCCAGAGGGCCCCCGTCAACGCAAAGGGGAGAGCGGGCTTTCCAGCGCACTCTCCCCATCTTGCCTTCGGAATAGCACGATCATGTTGCAGATGTCGAAGGAAAAAGTGTTGCAACACCTTGGAGTCACTGCGCATTCAGCCGCGCAGCAATCTTGGTCAGCGCCAGCTGCCAGCGCCGCCAGGCGGTGGTGCGGTCGCAGCCAAGTTCCCCGCTGATCTGCTTCCACGGCACCCGGGCCGCGCGCGACCAGACCAGCTTGCGCTCTGCCTCCTCGATCCAGAGCACCCAGTCGAAGGTCTGCTCGAGCCGGGTGATCGCGGCGGCCGAGGGCCAGACCCGCATCGGCTGCGGCTCCATCGCCGCGATCTCGCGGCTCGTCCGCACGATGTCGGGCCAAGTGTTGAAGTAGCCCTGCGCCTTCACCGGCGGCAGCTTGCGCAGCGTGCTGAACGCCTCTTCGAAATGATCGGCGACGCAGTCGGCGGTCCATTCGCGATCAGCCATGACGCGCCTCCCTGTCGGAAGGGCGCGGGCCGTAGAGCTTTTCGCCCAGTTGGCGGACCACTTCACGCTCGGGCCAGGTGAGGCGGTCGTCATCGGCAGAGACCGCGAGGACGCCCTGTTCCCGCCAGCCCTCGCGCTTGACCTGCTCGGGATCGCGGCGCCGACCGCCGTAGCCGTTCGGCATGAGCCGCATCCCGGTCATGCGGCGGACCCCTTGCCGCCTTTTGCCATGGCCTGACGGACCTGTTCGGCCCGGCGCCGGTTCCGGTCGTTGTCGAGATCAATCCGGCTCAATCCCGTCTCGCGATCGACATGGCTGCCTTCGCCGTGGCGCGCCCAAGCGATCAGGGTATTGGCGATCTTGCTCTGCATCTGCAGCACGGCGCTCTGCGTCGAGGTTGCGATCAGGGGTGCGAGGTATTTCGAGAGGAACGGCAGCCAGTCGGTCGGGTTCAGGATGACGACCTGCTCGACGAGCCCGAGGGGGTCCTCGATCAGGACAAGGATGCCGTTCATCTCGCTCGGCCAGAAGCGGATTTCGAGGCCGGCGCTGGCCGTGCAGTCCTCCGTCAGCAGCGTGTATTCGCAATCGAGCACACGCTCGAGGGCGCAATGCCAATCGATGCGTTCCGCCTGGCTGAGGCGTTGGGCCTCGCGATACCAGTCGGGCAGTTCCGTGTCATGGAAGCGGCCGGCGTCGTAAAGGCGCATCCGGTCGAACATCATGCGTCTATCTCCTCTGTGGGTTTGGGGTGAACGGATCGCGTCGGGGCGACGGGCTTCGCCGCCTCCAGCCGTGCCGAGAGCACATCGAGGGCGGCGCGGCGCGCGACGAGGACGGCCTGCATGCTGGCGGTCAGACGGGATGCGAGGGCGTCGAGACGCACGGCGCTTGACGGACCATTGGCCTCTGATGCATCGCTGTTGCACACCGTCAGCTCGAAGCTGGCGAGTGGCCCGAGGCGGTTGGTGAGCCAGGCTTCCGGATCAGGGATGCGGGTGAGATCGGCGCGAGCGGTCCGGGTGCGATGGCCAGCACCTGTCGGGCGGTAGGTCACTTCCGCAGAGGAAGGGGACAATCTGCTATTATAGAGGTCTCTATAATAGTCATTTGTCCCCTTCCTCTGGCCGTCCTTCTTCGCGGCCTCGCGGGTTGGCCAGAGCTCCGGAAAGCAAGCCGCCATGTCGGCGGCGTTCTCGAGCACGATGCCGGTCAGCGCCATCAGGTCGCGCCGGGTCGGCCGGAGCTCGGACCACGGCACCAGCGCATCCACCGTGATCGGCAGGACCACGTCCGTGAGCAGGTCGATCTCGAGCGGAGTGGCGGCGGTGCGGTTGACACCGCGCCCACGGCCCATCGCCTGGATCAGCTCGCCCTCGCAGATGCTCCAGCGCACCGCCTCGGCGATGGGATCGGCATGTTCCTCCATCGCGAGCGGCGCGGTCCGGTCGCCAGCGAGCCGCACGCGGCGTTCGACCATGGGATACCACCAGCCCGCGTCCTCCGGGTTCGGTGCGGGCATCCGGCCGGTCAGCGCCATGGCGATCAGTTCGACCGTGTGAGGCGCAGGCAAAGTGCGGCCGAGGATCACCATGCCGCCGATCCCGCCCCAGCGGTCGAGCCCGCTCAGCGCGTTGAAATGCACCGCTTCCACACGCGGCGGCAGCCCGGCCGACCTGAGCGCATCGATGGCTGCCTTCTGCCCAACGATCAGCAGATCGATGGCCTGTCCGGGGCGATGGCACTGGCGGGCCCGGAGCTCGATCCAGGCGCGGAGATCGCGCAGACGGCTCGCGGCGGCCTTGCGGTCCCGCTCGGGCGCATCGGCCGAGGGCGTCAGGGCGCGAGCCGAGGTCGGGCTGCCGGTGACCTGGAGGACGCGGACATGGGGCTGGCGCGCGGCGACGGGCGTGCCTAGACGCAACCGCGGCAGGTAGGTTTGGACGAGTTCCGGGCGCAGCGTCGCGTCGAGATGCAGGATCGGCGCTGCGGCCGCCCAGCCGGTCCGCATGCGGCTGCGCCAGCGCAGGCGCAGGGCGCGGACGGAACCGGCGTCGGTCATCTCGTGCACGAGCTCCGCGCCGGCCGCGTCATGGCCGTTGTCCAGTGCCTCGGCGAGGATCAGCCAGAGCGTGGCGCAGCGCCCGGGCGGGGCCCACGGCTCGCCCGCGGGCAGCAGGACCGCCTCGATGCGCTTGCGCCGCTCGACCGGCGACATGCCCGGACGGAGGCCCGCGTCGCGCATCCGGCGGCGTTCCAGCGTCGCGGCGTGGCGGCAGTCGTCCGGCGTGAGACCGACGGCTTCCAGCAGGCCCAGACGCAGCGGACCGGGCTCGGTGACACGCAGCGCCTTGCAGAGGCGCTCGCGCGCGGCGACCAGGTCGGCGGTGGCGCCGACATCCATCTTTCCCTTGCCGGTGTAGCAGGTGACCGAGGTGCGGCCGGGCTCCAGCCCGTCCTGCGTGAGCGTCGCCTTGCCGTCGAGACCGCGCAGACCCGACTGCCAGAAGCCCTCGTCGATGACGAGGAGCCCGACTTCGCCGATGGCCTGCGGCTTCATGTGGAAAAGGCTGTCATGGGCGCAGACGATCACCTGCGCCGCCTGCGCCAGCGGCTTCTGGCGCTGGTAGCCGCACTCGTGGAACCAGGGGCAGAGCAGCAGTTCCGCCCCGTTCTTGACCTTGCAGCAGCTCTGTTCGACCGGGTGCTCGATCTCGAGCGCGTCGAAGGTGGCCTCCGTGTCGAGGCACATCAGCCGGTCGGGATTGTCGTCGGTCGGATCGGGTGCGGTACGGCCCTTCCAGAGCATGGCGCTGAGGCCGAGCGCTTTGAGCTCCGTGACCTGATCGGCGCCGAGATCGTGGCGTGGGACGGCATAGACGACCTTGCGTTGCCCAAGCCCGCCTGCGGCGATCAGCTCGGCGATGGCGGCGCGCGCGCTCGAGGTCTTGCCGAGGCCCACATCGACCGGCAGGCCGAGGAGCGGCGGCAGCGCCGCCCGCGCCACGATGTTGAAATCCAGCGGGTCGCGGTCGGCGTCGGGATTCGTCGCCTCCTCCTGCGCCGCCTCGACGGCGGCCCAGTAGTCCGGGATCGCGGCCATGAAGCCGGCGATGGCCTCGGCAAGGCTGGCGCGGGCCTCGTCGGGCGTCCGGACCGGCGCCGGATAGGTCGGCGGTGGCGGCGGGATCCGGGCCGCACCGGCGACGAGCGCCGCAACGGCGTCCGGCCCCTCTGCGCAAAAAAGGTCGTTGGCGTCGCCAGGGCTGTCGGGCACGGCAAGACGGCCGTCGACCGCGAGCGCGACCTTGCGGGCCGCCTCGACACCGGGATTGCTGTCGCGGTCGGGCTTCGCGTCGTTGTCGGCGACGAGGACGAGGTCGGCCGCCGGAAAGCGCGCCCGCAGCGCCTCGGCGACGGGCATCAGGTTGCCGGCATCCATGGCGGCAATGACAATGTGGCCCGTGGCGATGTGCAGGCTCGCACCCGTGGCCCAGCCCTCGCAGATCAGGACGGGGCTTGTGGGCTCCTTAAGCGGCCGGGGGTCCGCACCCACCACCGCGAAATGCCCCTTCTTCGCGCCGCCGGCCAGGAAACGCTTGGCCCCGTCCGGCGCGATGGTCTCGAGACTGTGGATCCGGCCGTCGATGTCCTGCAGCGGAACGATGAGGCGGCGGCCCACGTCCATGCGCAGGGCGAGCGGCTCTGCCTGCTTGGCGACGAGATAGGGGTGGTCGGCCGGGGCGGGACCGGCGCTGGTCCAAATCCGGGCCGCGCGCTCGGCGGCCTCGTCCGCGCGGTTCGGCGCGGGCGCGGCATCGTCATCGGGGTTGCTCTCGGGCGGCGCCGTGGCCGGTGCCGTTGGCGGCTCGCCCGGATTGTTTGCGCGCATTGCGCCTGGTGTCGATCGCTGACGAGTCGGCCGTGGCAGCGCCGCCATACCGATCCGGTCGGCGATCCAGTCGGTCGCATCGTCGCGCGCCATGCCGAGATCGCGGCCGACGAGATCCGAGAACCAGCCGCCCCGACCTTCCTCGTGGTCGAACCACATCCCCGCCCGCGCGCCCCCGACGACGACCGAGAGGCTGCCCTTGCGGCCCCAGCGCCATTCCTGCCCCGCGCGGAAGGTCGGCTTGCCCAGAAGCTCCACCGCCAGCTCCGGCACGCGGGCGCGCAGCTCGGCATCGAAGGCCCGCCAGTCCCGCCCGCTCATCGCCGGCCCCGCGAAACGGGAGCACGCACGCCAGTTGGCCGGAGGGCCGCAGCGGCAGTGCGGAGGGGTTGGCGGAGACGGGGGGACACGGGGGCTGCGGAACCGGTTGAAGGGCGTCGTTGCCCTCGGTTCTGCCGCGCATCAGAGCGCCCTCGCGACGTCGGAACCGGTCCTCCCGGCCGCAAACCATCGCGCCGGAAAGGGGTGACCCCTTCCAGCAAGATCATGAAATTACGTCAGATCATGGGTGGACCCCAACGGGTCAAATGACTAATCCGGAGCGCCCTTGGCAGCCGTGCCCGATCAGAGGGGTGACCACTCTGCTGCGCGAATGGGGTGAGCGGTTCACCCCTCGATCAGGATGCCGACGCCGCGGGCTCACCCCTCGGTGTTGGCTACTGCCAGGGGTGTTCCGGATCCTTCGGAGGCCCCAGGGCCGCTAGTCGGCGCGGCAGGTCAGAGCGGCCGTGAAGCACGTCGACGACGATCACCTGGTCCGGCATCTCGAAGAACACGATGAAATGCTGTCCCGCCCGCGTGAAGCGCAAATCCTCCGGCAGGTCGGGGTCGATCATGCGGCGGCAGTCCTGCGAGTACGCCTCACCGGCGGCAATAGCGGCGCAGCGGGCGACGAGGTCCGTCTCGTAAGCCTCGGCCTGGCGCGGCCCAAAGGTCTCCAGCGTCCAGCGTGCGATCTCGACGAGCGCGCGTTCCGCGTGTCGCGTGAGCCGCCAGGGCTTCGGCATCAGGACGCGGTGCGCGCGGCGGCAAAGGCCCTGCGGATCGCGTCCTCACCGGAGCCCTCGGAGAGCACACCCGAGCGTGCCTCCTCGAGCCCCGCGGCGAGCCGGTCGCGCAAGGCGGTCATCTCGGCCTCCTCGCGCTCCAGCAGGCGAAGCCCGGCGCGCAGCGCCTCCGAAGCATTCTGGTAGCGGCCATCGGCAATCAGCCGGTCGATCAGGTCGGTCTGGCTGTCGGTCAGGACGACATTGCGAGTCGGCATCGGCATCTCCCTCGGCGCATTGGCAATATATGCCAGTGGCCGCCCGATGTCGACCAGCGACAATCCCGCGTGTCAGCCGGTCTGTCGCAGATCGGGTCCAAGCACCCGCTTCGCACCACCGCGCTGTGCAGAAGGCAGTCGGATCAGCGTGGCCATGGCGTCGGCGAGCTTGTTCGACACCGGCTCGCCCTCGATCTGCTGCTCGAGAAACCAGTCCATGAGGCATTCCTTCTTGCCCTGGTTCCCCGATGAAATTCCGAAATGTGCAATCGCGGCCTGCATCAGGTCGAGATAGGGCGTGGTGTATATTGCATCTGCTGCGCCTTGCGCGGGTCGCACCGGCTCCGGGATGTAATCCGGCCAGATCGCCTTCACGAGGAAACGCGCCACGCGGATGTCGATGAATTCCCAATCCCGCGCGGTCAGTCGCCCGAATGAATACTTGCCCTCGCGCCACTGCTCGGGACGTATGCTGGTGTGGTAGCCCGAATGCAGACCAAAGCCGCTACTACTGCCGCCGTTGCCCCAACCATGCGTCCGCTCCTCGGTGAAGCGCCCCTGCGCCAGAAGATCTCCGTCTCGCAGAGCGACGAGCAACTCGGTCTCCGCCTCCGCCTTCCAGGCCACTTTGGGATCCTGCGGCGGGTTCCAGGTCTGGTATGCCGGCACCGGTTTGGGCGGCAGCTTTGCCGCTTCCACCGCGCGCCGCGCGACCGTCACATTCTGCACATGGGCCAGCGCCTCTGCAAAACTCCATTGGGTACGGTCGAGCGATTGCAGCGACATGGGCGGCCTCGTGAATCGATTGGGGACAGTTCGAACATAGTGGGAACGCCCTGATCCCTCAACCCATCGCGGTGTTGCAACATCGGAGGGGTTCACCCTTTCCTGTCGGTCGCGGGCTGACCCGTTCCGAGGTCGCGGCCGGCGGCGCAATCCGACACCGATGGATCATGATGTTCGATCCCGGTCCCATTCGTCGCCCCAACCCACTCGCCCCTTCGGCGATGACGCCCGCAGAACGCCGCGCTGAGCTTTGCGGCCTGCTGGCGCTTGGGCTGGTTCGGTTGCGTATGCGGGAGACGGGCGAAGTATTTGACGATACTGGAGAACGTTGCCTACACTATCCGCCCGGCCAATGCCGTCATGCAACTCCAACTCATCGGAGAACTGCATGAACAAGCCCGATCCCATCCCCGCCCGCCTGGCCGCGCTCAAGACCACGCCGACGCCCGACCTGAAGCAACAGTGGCGCGACCTGTTCGACAGCGAGCCGCCGCCGTTCAACCGCCGCTATCTCGAAAGCCGCATCGCCTACCGCATCCAGGAACTCGCCTATGGCGGGTTGAAGCCGGAGACGATCCGGCGGCTGGAACGGCTGGGCGAGGAACTTGACGGCGGCGACCGGGCGAAGCGCAGCATCCGCGCTGATCGCGACCGCCCGATCACCGGCACGCGGCTGCTGCGAGAATGGCAGGGCGTCGAGCAGATCGTCACCGTCACTGCCGATGGCTTCGAATGGCAGGGGCGACCCTACAAGTCGCTGTCCGCCATCGCCCGCGCCATCACCGGCACGCGGTGGAACGGCTGGGTGTTCTTCGGGCTCAAGAACCACAGGGGGCGGACGTGACGAAGCCGCCTGAAAAATCCAAGGTCGTCCGCAAGCTGCGGTGCGCGGTCTACACCCGGAAATCCTCCGAGGAAGGGCTTGAGCAGGAGTTCAACAGCCTCCACGCCCAGCGGGAGGCCTGCGAGGCGTACATCGCCAGCCAGCGCTCCGAGGGCTGGGTGCTGGTTCGCGATCAGTATGACGACGGCGGCATCTCCGGCGGCACGCTGGAACGCCCCGGATTGAAGCGGCTGCTGGAGGATATCGAGGACGGGCTGGTCGACGTGGTGGTGGTCTATAAGATCGACCGCCTGAGCCGGTCGTTGGCGGATTTCGCCAAGCTGGTCGAGGTGTTCGATCGGAACGGCGTGACGTTCGTCTCGGTCACGCAGTCGTTCAACACCACCACCTCCATGGGGCGGCTGACGCTGAACATCCTGCTCAGCTTCGCCCAGTTCGAGCGCGAGGTGACGGCCGAGCGCATCCGCGACAAGGTCGCCGCCAGCCGGAAGAAGGGGATGTGGATGGGCGGGGTGCCGCCCTTCGGTTACCGGGTCGAGAACCGGAAGCTGGTGATCGACGACGAGAGCGCCGCGCATGTGCGCTGGATCTTCGCCCGCTTCCTCGAGATCGGGTCCTGCACGGAACTGGCGCGGGAGGTCGGCACGCGGGGCCTCCGGACGCCGCGCGGCAACCGGATCGACAAGAAATACATCTACCGGATGCTCAGCAACCGCGCCTACATCGGCGAGGCGGTCCACAAGGGCGAGAGCTACCCCGGCGAGCACGATGCCACCATCGACCGTGAGATGTGGGACCGCGTCCACGCCATCCTGCAGGAGAGCCCGCGCAAGCGCGCCGCGCGCACCCGCGCCGACACGCCCGCGCTACTGAAGGGGCTGCTGTTCGGTCCCGATGGCGCCGCCTTCTCGCCAACGCACACCCGCAAGGGCGGGCGGCTGTACCGTTACTACGTCAGCCAGACCGTGCTGAAGCATGGTGCTGGTGCGTGTCCGGTCGGCCGCGTGCCCGCTGGCGAGATCGAGCGCGCCGTCATAGACCAACTCCGCGCCGTGCTCCGCCAGCCCGAGATCGTTGCGGGAACGTGGAAGGCGGCACGTGCCCACGCCGACGACATCTCCGAGGCCGACGCCCGTGCGGCCCTGCAGCAGCTCGACCCGCTTTGGGACGAACTCTTCCCCGCCGAACAGGCACGCATTGTGGCGCTGTTAGTCGAGCGTGTCGACGTAGGCACGGACGGGCTCAACGTCGGGCTCCGCATCGACGGACTCAGCAGCCTCGCTCGCGAGATGCTGGCCAGGGGCGTCGGAGAAGCGGCGTGACCCGCGCGTCGCCGATCCCCGAGACGGTGACGCTCCACGTGCCGTTCCGCGTCGTGAAGCGCGGCGGGCGGAAGGAACTGCAACTGCCCGATGGTTTCCGGCCAGACCGCAAGGCGGACAACACGCTGGTCAAGGCGCTGGCCCGCGCCTTCCGCTGGAAGCGGATGCTCGAGTCGGGAGAGTTCGCCACCATCGCCGAACTGGCCGAGCGCGAGGGGATCGCGACGTCCTATATGACGCGCATCCTGCGCCTGACGCAGCTTGAGCCTGGCATCATTGAGGCGGTTCTCGACGGACGACAGGGCGATGCCGTTAAGCTTGCGCGACTTATGGACCCGTTCCCGATCAGCTGGATCGAGCAGAAGAACATCTTCTCCGACACCTGATCACCTCGCTGCACAATCTCACGCCACTGCTGCTATTGCTTCATTGGGCCAAATTGGCCAAAAGTGGTGAAGGCATAGGCGGGGAGTCGAATGCAGACCCTGAGCGCGAAAGACGCGAAGTACGGCTTCGGACGGTTGATCGATCTCGCCCGAGCCGAGCCGGTGGCGGTGGCCAAGCACGGGCGGACTGTCGTCGTCGTGTTGGCCGTCGAGGAATATGAACGGCTGAAGGCGGTCGAGGCCGACGCAGCCCCCAAAGCCCCCGGTGGCGCTCAGAGTGAAGAATGAACAATTCGTTAAACAATGGTCTGCAATTAAAGTCTGCGATGTGGGACGCTGCGAATACTCTCCGCGGCTCCGCTGTCGATCGCACCGATTGGAAGGGCTACATTCTTCCCCTGCTTTTCTTCAAGCGCATCTCCGACGTCTGGGACGAAGAAACGGCAGAGGCTCGTGAGATCTTCGGCGAAGCGGACCCCTCCCTGTTTCCGGAAGTGCATCGCTTCGTGCTGCCTGAGGGCTGTCACTGGAACGACATCAGGGAAGTCCCGGCCAACGTCGGCGCGGCCCTCCAGAGGGCCATGCAGGAGATCGAGCGGGCCAATCCGGATACGCTGTTCCGCGTCTTCGGGTCGGCGGACTGGGGCAACAAGGAGAAGTTCTCCGACGAGTTGCTGAAGGATCTGATCGAGGGTTTCTCGGAGATCGGGCTCGGCAACACCACAGTCAGCACCGACGTGCTCGGCGACGCCTATGAATATCTAGTGGGCAAGTTCGCCGATGTCACCCGCCGCAACAAGGCAGGCGAGTTCTACACGCCACGCAGCGTCGTGCGCATGATGGTCGAAATCCTCGACCCGAAGGAAAGTGAAAGCATCTACGACCCCGCCTGCGGCACGGGCGGGATGCTGCTCGGGGCTATTGAGCATGTGATGCGCAAGGGCGGCGACCCGCGCACCTTCTACGGGAAGATCTACGGTCAGGAGAAAAACCTGACCACCGCCGCAATCGCCCGGATGAACCTCGTCCTGCACGGGATCGAGGACTTCCAAGTAGCCCGTGAGGACACGTTGCGGAACCCGGCTTTCACGGACTCCAGCACGGGCGGCCTCGCCACGTTCGACTGTGTCATCGCGAACCCGCCGTTCTCGCTAAAGGAATGGGGCCGTGACCTGTGGGAGGCTGACCCCTGGGGCCGGGCCCAGTACGGCATCCCGCCCGAAAGCTATGGCGACTACGCCTTCGTCCAGCACATGATCGCGTCGATGGCGCCCACCGGGAACAGCCGCATGGCCGTCGTTCTGCCGCAGGGCGCGCTGTTCCGGAAGTCGGCCGAAGGCTCGATCCGGCAGGCCCTGCTGGAAAAGGACATGGTCGAGGCGGTCATCGGCCTTGCGCCGAACCTGTTCTACGGCACGCAGTTGGCCGGATGTGTCGTCATCCTGCGCCGCAAGAAGCCCGAAGACCGCAAGAACAAGGTCCTGATCGTCGACGCCTCTGGCCTGTTCCGCAAAGGCCGGGCGCAGAACTTCCTCGATCAGGATCACAGCGACCAGATCGTGGCCTGGTACCGCGCATTCGAGGATGTCGAGGATCGCGCCAAGGTGGCGACGCTGGACGAGATCAAGAAGGAAGGCTGGACGCTGAACATCTCGCGTTACGTCCTGCCGCCCATCGGCCAGGACATCCCGCCGCTCCCCGAAGCCGTCGAGGCGTTCAAGACTGCGCTGGCCGACGCTCGGGCGGCCGAGGACCACCTGCGCAAGGTGCTGGTCGAAGGAGGGTGGCTGCAATGAGCGGGCTGACCCAGCGCGAACTCGAAAGCTATCTCTGGGGCGCCGCCACCTTGCTGCGCGGCCTCATTGATGCCAGCGATTACAAGCAATACATCTTCCCGCTGTTGTTCTTCAAACGCCTGTCCGACGTCTGGGACGGGGATTACCAGCAAGCACTCGAGGAAACCGGGGACGAAGGCTACGCGACCGCCACCGCCAACGACCGCTTCGTCATTCCCGAAGGCGCACATTGGAATGACGTTCGCGCGGCACCACGCGATGTCGGCCGGGCGCTGCTGTCGGCCTTCCTCGCCATCGAGGCCGCGAACCCGGAGCGCCTTCAGGGCGTCTTCGGCAACGCCAACTGGACCGACAAGGCACAGACGCCCGACAGCACACTGAAAAACCTGATCGAGCATTTCTCCAAGCACGACCTCACCCTTGCCGCCGTGCCCGAGGACGAGCTTGGCAATGGCTACGAATACCTGATCAAGAAATTCGCCGACGACAGCGGCCATACCGCGCAGGAGTTCTACACCAATCGCACCCTCGTTCACCTGATGGCGCAGATGCTGGAGCCCCTGCCGGGCGAGAGCATCTATGACCCGACCTGCGGCACCGGCGGCATGCTCATTTCCTGCCTGGCCGAGGTGAAGCGGCGCGGGGGCGACATCCGCACAACCGGCCTTTACGGGCAGGAGCTGATCACCATCACCGCCGCCATCGCGCGGATGAACCTGGTCATCCATGGCGTGGACGATTTCCATATCGCCAGCGGCAACACGCTGGCCACGCCCGCCTTCGTGCAGGGGGATCGGCTGCGCACCTTCGACGTCGTCCTCGCCAACCCGCCCTATTCCATTAAGAAATGGAACCGCGGCGCGTGGGAGCAGGATGCCTGGGGGCGCAATTTCCTTGGCACCCCTCCGCAGGGGCGGGCAGACTATGCCTTCTTCCAGCACATCCTGTCGTCGATGCACCCGAAAACCGGGCGCTGTGCGATTCTGTATCCGCATGGCGTGCTGTTTCGCAACGAAGAGGCCGAGATGCGGCGCAGGCTGGTCGAATCCGACCGGGTCGAATGCGTGCTGGGGCTGGGGCCGGGGCTGTTCTACAACTCGCCGATGGAGGCTTGCGTTGTGATCTGCCGGTCGCAGAAGCCCGAGGCGCGCAAGGGTCGCATCCTGTTCATCGACGCGGTGGCCGAGATAGCGCGCGAACGGGCGCAAAGCTTTCTGCGCCCCGAACATCAGGCGCGCATCCTGTCGGCATATCACTCCTTTGCCGATGATCCCGGCTTTGCCGCGGTGGCGGATGGGGCCGATGTGCTGGCGGCCGACGGTAACCTGTCGATTGCGCGGTATGTGAAGCGGCCCAAAGCGGCGGTGGCGGGCGGTGCCACGCTGGCGGCGACATGGGCGGCGTTTGATGAGGATGGGGGCGACTTTTGGACGGGCATGGACGCGCTGGTGGACATGCTCGATGGCCTGACGCCTGCGGAGGATGCCGATGCTTGAGCGGCCGATTTCCAAGGCGGGGTGGACGCGCGTGCGGTTCGACCAAATCGCCACGCAGATCAACGACCGGGTCGACAACCCCGCCGAGGCCGGGGTGGACCGCTATGTCGGGCTGGAACACCTTGATCCCGACAGCCTGCGCATCCGGCGCTGGGGCGAACCCACGGATGTGGAATCGACCAAGCTGCGGTTCCAGCCGGGTGACATCATCTTTGGCAAGCGCCGGGTCTATCAGCGCAAGGTGGCGGTGGCGGATTTCGAGGGCATCTGTTCGGCACATGCCATGGTGCTGCGCGCCAAGCCCGGCACGGTGCTGCCCGAGTTTCTGCCCTTCTTTATGCAGAGCGACCTATTCATGGAACGGGCCTTGAGCATCTCTGTCGGGTCGCTGTCACCCACGATCAACTGGAAGGCTCTCGCGGCGGAGGAATTCCTGCTGCCGCCGATCCAGGAGCAGGCGCGGTTGGTGGAGGCGTTGTCGGCCTCGCAGGCGTTTGTGGAAGCTCTCACGAGGCAGCTAGATACAGGTCAAGTCGTCTTTCAAGCGGCAGTAGATGATATCTTTACGCGGTCCGCGCAGCGGGGCGACCACGCTGTCGCGCCACTAAGCAAACTGGCAAGCAAGATCGTTGATGGCGTTCACCACACGCCAAGCTACACCGAAAGTGGCGTCCCATTCCTGACGGTCGAGAACCTCACTCGCGGGCAAGGCATCGATTTTTCGGAGACGCGTTTCGTCTCGGAGACTGATCATGCCGAGTTCATCAAGCGGGCCTACCCTGAAAAAGGCGACGTGTTGATCTCAAAGGACGGCACACTTGGTATTTCACGAGTCGTGGAAACCAGCCGGCCGTTTAGCATCTTCGTTTCGGTCGCTTTGGTGAAGCCTGTTAGGGGACTTCTTGAGCCATGGTTCTTGCGCTTCTACTTTGAGTCCAGTCTCTTCAAGCGCCATATTGGCTCCCGTGTATCAGGCTCTGCGTTGAAGCATATTCACTTGGTTGATCTGCGGGAAAGCCCGATTCCGGTGATGTCCGTAGAGCGACAAATGGAAGCGTCGCAGTCACTGTCGCAAATTCACGCATCGCTTGAAGCAATCGCGCGACGGATTTCGGGCGCGCGGGGCGCATCAAGCCAGATTTTAAGCAAGATCGTGGAGGAGAACGCTTGACCTTCACCGAAGGCAACACCGTCGAAGCCCATCTGCGCGACCTGCTCGCGGGCGCGGCCTCGGCCCGTCCAGCGCAGCTCTCCATCGGCCTCGCACGCACAGGCGGCCGGATCGCGGGCCTCGGCTGGCATTACGTCGCCCCCGCCGACCTTCCCCGCCAGCCGCAAGAGGTGCTGGTCGAACCCCACCTGCGCGACGCCCTGATCCGCCTGAACCCCGACATCGCCGCCAACCCCGGCCGGGCCGATGACGTGCTCTACCGCCTGCGCGCCATCATCATGGGCGCGCGGTCGGACGGCCTGGTGAAGGCGAACGAGGAACTTGCCGCGTGGCTGCTGGGCGAACGCTCCATGCCCTTCGGCGCGAATGGCGAACACGTCACCATCCGCCTGATAGATTTCGACGATATCGAGAAGAACAGCTTCGTCATCACCCAGCAGTTCATCATCCGGGCGGGCAAGACCGAAAAGCGCGCCGATCTGGTGCTGCTGGTCAACGGCATTCCGCTGGTCCTGATCGAGGCCAAGACGCCGGTGCGGGCCAGCCAAAGCTGGCTCGACGCCGCCATTCAGGTCCATGAAGACTACGAAAAGAATGTCCCGGAGCTGTTCGTGCCCAACGTCTTCTCAGTCGCGACCGAGGGCAAGGAGTTCCGCTACGGCTCGGTCCGGATGCCGGTCGACATGTGGGGCCCTTGGCGCGACGGCGACGGGCCACAGACGATGGGCGCGGTGGAAAAGGCCGCCACCTCGATGCTGCGCCCGGCGATGGTGCTCGACATGCTCGACAGCTTCACGGCGTTCGCCACGCAGAAGGGCAAGCACCGCATCAAGATCATCGCCCGCTATCAGCAGGTGGACGGCGTGAACAAGATCGTCGCGCGCGTGGTGGCGGGCCAGCCGCGCAAGGGGCTGATCTGGCACTTCCAGGGGTCGGGCAAATCGCTGCTGATGCTGTTCGCTGCGCGCAAGCTGCGACTTCATCCGGCGCTGAAGAACCCCACGGTGCTGATCGTGGTGGACCGGATCGATCTGGACAGTCAGATCTCGGGCACCTTCTATGCGGCCGACATGGCCAACATGGTGCGCACGGAAAGCCGCAAGGAACTGGCCGATCTGCTGGGCAAGGATGCGCGGAAGGTGGTGATTACCACGATCCACAAGTTCGCCGAGGCGGACGGCGTGCTGAACGACCGCGACAACATCATCGTGCTGGTGGACGAGGCGCACCGCACGCAGGAAGGCGATCTGGGCCGCAAGATGCGTGAAGCGCTGCCCAACGCGTTCCTTTTCGGCCTGACCGGCACGCCCATCAACCGCGCCGACAAGAACACCTTCTACGCCTTCGGTGCCGATACCGACGAAGGCGGCTACATGAGCCGCTATGGCCTGAACGACTCCATCCGCGACGGGGCGACGAAGGAGCTGCATTTCGAGCCGCGCCTGGTGGACCTGCACATCGACCAGAAGGCCATCGAGGAGGCCTATGCCGAGCTGACGCAGGGTCTGACCGACGAGGACCGGGATCGGCTGGGCAAGGCGGCGGCCAAGATGTCGATCCTGGTCAAGGCGCCTGAACGCATCCGCGCGATTTGCGGCGACATCGCCAAGCACTTCCAGGAGAAGGTCGCCCCGAACGGCTTTGGCGCGCAGGTGGTGACCTTCGACCGTGAGAGTTGTCTGCTCTACAAGCAGGAACTCGACCGCCACCTGCCGCCCGAGGTTTCCGACGTGGTGATCTCGGTCAACAGCGGCGAGCCGGAATATGCGGCCTTCAAGCGCGACCGGGATGCCGAGGAGAAGCTGCTCGACCGCTTCCGCGATCCCAAGGACCCGCTGAAGATCATCATCGTGACGTCGAAGCTGCTGACCGGCTTCGACGCGCCGATCCTGCAGACGATGTATCTGGACAAGCCGCTGCGCGACCACACGCTGCTGCAGGCGATCTGTCGGACGAACCGCCCCTATGGCGAGCAGAAGACGCACGGCCTGATCGTCGACTACCTCGGCATCTTCGACGACGTAGCGCAGGCGCTGAAGTTCGACGAGGAAGGCGTGCAAAAGGCGGTATCGAACATCGCCGAGTTGATCAACGCCCTGCCGACCGCCCTGCAGAAGTGCCTCGCCTATTTCGCGGGAGTAGACCGAAGCCTGACCGGCTACGAGGGCCTGATCGCCGCGCAGGAATGTATCCCGAACAACGACCTGCGCGACGCCTTTGCGGCCGATTTCAGCGTTCTGGCGCGTATCTGGGAGGCGCTGTCGCCTGATCCGGTGCTGACGCAGTACGAGACCGACTATCGCTGGCTGGCGCAGGTCTACGAGTCGCTGAAACCCTCCAGCGGCACAGGGCGGCTGCTTTGGCATCGGCTGGGCGCCAAGACCATCGAGCTGATCCACGAAAACGTCCACGTCGATGCGGTGCGGGATGATCTCGACACGCTGGTTCTGGATGCCGAGCTGCTGGAGGCCGTCCTCGGCAATCCGGACCCCGAAAAGAAGGCCAAGGAAATCTCGGTCAAGCTGGCGGGCCGCCTACGGAAGCATGCGGGCAATCCGAAGTTCAAGGCGCTAGGCGAGCGCCTGGAGGACCTGAAAAACCGGCATCAGCAGGGTCTTCTGCTGTCGATCGACTTCCTGAAGGAGCTTCTGGCGCTGGCAAAAGACGTGGTGAAGACCGAACGCGAGACACCGGAAGAAGAGGATATCGACCGGGGCAAGGCGGCGTTGACCGAGTTGTTCGAGGAAGCCCGGAACGGCGACACGCCGGTGATGGTCAAGCGGGTTGTGGACGATATCGACGAGATCGTGCGCGCGGTCCGTTTCGATGGCTGGCAGGCCACGCACGCGGGTGAACGCGAAGTCAAGAAGGCGCTTCGCCAGACCCTCTTCCGCTTCAAGCTGCATCAGGACGCCGAGCTGTTCGAGAAGGCATACGGCTACATTCGCGAGTATTACTGAACATGAAGGAGTTGCTCGACAACGCGGTGCTTTCGATCGAGCTCGGAGTTGAGGACTACCAGACAGGCGACGAGCGTCGTGTGCTGTCCGCCATCCGGAACCTTTACGCCGGCGTCCTGCTGCTATGCAAACAGGTGCTTTGGAACGAGTCGCCGCCAGGAACAGACGGCTCACTGATCTACAAGGATCTCGTTCCGCGAAAGATAGATGGCCGCGTTCTCATGGTGCCTAAGAAGCCACACCGGAACACGGTTGACCGACAACAGATCGAGGAACGTTTCAAGGAGCTGGGGCTCAATCTCGACTGGTCAAAGCTCCAGGAGCTTGCTCGGATCAGAAATGATGTCGAGCATCTGTTCATGACGGTAAAACCTGCGATTGCGAAAGAAGCTCTTGCTTCGGCCATGCCAGTCATCGAGCAGCTGTTGGTGGGGCACCTTCAGGAAGAGCCCGCACACCTCTTCAGAGATGGTGTCTGGAAGTCACTTCTTGAGAATAGGGATGTTTTTGATCAGCAGCAGGTGAGATGCACTGAATCGTTCCGGAACATGAACTGGGAGTTTGAGACCCTCGTTGAAGCGGTCACAGAACTCAGGTGCTCGAATTGTGGATCCTCTCTGGTTCGGCAGATTGATTCCGACAATCAGAGCTTCGAGGCAATGGAGATCGATTGCGCGGAGTGCGGCGAGGCATTGGATCGTGAGGATGTTTTCGAGGCTGCAATCGGCGAGTCTGTGGCAAGCGACGCATACATCGCCATGACGGACGGCGGAGAACCGCCAGTTACAACCTGTCCCGAATGCCATCGTGAAAGCTGGGTGAACGGAGAAGGTTGCGTCCTCTGCCCGGGCGCTGATCTGACATGTTCAATGTGCGGAGAGGAGTTCAATCCAGACGACTTCAACTATGACGCGGGCATGTGTTCATACTGCGCATGGCGAATGGACAAGGTCATGCGCGAGTAGCTCATCTGGGTTCTTCACTGTCGCCACCCGGCAAAGTTCGATTTCTGTTCCACGCGGCAAATGCCCCTGAAATCGAAGTGTTTTGCGGGACACCTGATAAAACCTTGTTTTATCAGGTGCTTGCAAAAACGTCACCGAAATGACGAAGGCAACAGGTCCAGAGAATATCGGCCCTGAGAGACCGCTTCCGAGCCCCTTGGCGCAGCGGCCAGGGCTCAGCTCCACCCGCATAACCCTCGAAAACAACGGAAAAATCCGGCCGGAGCCGGATCGGGAGAACCCTTTCGCAACGGCAAGTGGCGGAGCAGGTGGGATTCGAACCCACGGGACCATCTCTGGCCCGGCGGTTTTCAAGACCGCTGCCTTAGACCGCTCGGCCACTGCTCCGTGGGGCGTGGGTAAACACTGGCAGGGAGGTTGCCAAGTCCAAGATCACACCACAACGCCTGCGCCCTCGGTCGCGGGGCCGGCGACGGCGCGGAAGGCGGCGAACAGTTCGCGGCCCATGCCCTGGCTGCCGGGGGCGGGGTCGAAGACCGCGGCGGGGCGGGATTCGAAGTCGGGGGCAAGGCAGTCGATCCTCCCGCCAGCCGCGTCCAGGCGGATGACATCGCCGTCCTGCACGCGGGCCAGGGGGCCGCCCACCGACGCCTCGGGCGAGATGTGAATGGCGGCGGGAACCTTGCCGGAGGCGCCGGACATGCGGCCGTCGGTCAGCAGCGCGACCTTCAGCCCGCGATCCTGCAAGACGGCCAGGATCGGGGTCAGGGAATGCAGTTCGGGCATCCCGTTGGCGCGCGGCCCCTGGAAGCGGACGACGACGATGGTGTCTTCGGTGAACTCGCCCGCCTTGAAGGCCGCCTTCACCTGTTCCTGGTCAAAGAACACGCGGGCCTTCGCCTCGATGAGGTGGCGTTCGGGGGCGACGGCGCTGATCTTGATGACGCCCCGGCCCAGATTGCCTTGAAGCTGCTTCAGCCCGCCGCTGCGCGCGAAGGGATCGTGGGCGGGGCGGAGGATCTTGTCGTTCAGGGTCTGGCGGGATCCGTCCTCCCATCGGATGCGGTCTCCGTCCAGCTTCGGCTCGGCGGTATAGCCGCCCAGGCCGGTGCCGTTGATGGTCTTCACGTCGGGATGCAGCAGGCCCGCGTCCAGCAATTGCCCGATCATGTAGCCGATGCCGCCCGCCGCGTGGAAATGGTTCACGTCCGCCAGCCCGTTGGGATAGACGCGGGCCATCAGCGGCACGGATTCGGAAATGTCGTGGAAATCCTCGATGTCGATCAGGATGCCCGCGGCCTTGGCCATGGCGGGGATGTGCATCACCAGGTTGGTGGATCCGCCCGTCGCCATCAGGCCGACGATGCCGTTGACGAAGGCCTTTTCGTCCAGAACCTCGCCGGCGGGCAGGAAGTCGTTGCCCAGGCGGGTGATGGCCGCGGCGCGTTCGACGCCCGCGACGGTCAGCGCGTCGCGCAGGGGGGTGTTGGGGTTCACGAAGCTGCTGCCGGGCAGGTGCAGGCCCATGAACTCCATCAGCATCTGGTTGCTGTTCGCGGTGCCGT
This sequence comes from Paracoccus sp. S3-43, assembly GCF_029027965.1. Classification (NCBI taxonomy): domain Bacteria; kingdom Pseudomonadati; phylum Pseudomonadota; class Alphaproteobacteria; order Rhodobacterales; family Paracoccaceae; genus Paracoccus; species Paracoccus qomolangmaensis. Next base: position 1,235,564 of record NZ_CP119082.1, read on the forward strand.
AGAAGGTGCAGGTGCCAGGGCTGTGATAGGACGCCATCTCGGCCGCCATCAGCGCGTCGCGGCCGATCTCGCCTGCGGCGAATTGCTGGCGGATGCGGGATTTTTCGTCGTTGGGCAGGCCCGAGGGCATCGGACCGGCGGGCAAGAACACCGCCGGGATATGGCCGAAGGTCGCCGCCGCCATCACCAGGCCGGGCACGATCTTGTCGCAGACGCCCAGATACAGCGCCGCGTCGAAACAGTCGTGGGACAGCGCCACACCCGCCGCCAGGGCGATCACGTCGCGGGAAAACAGCGACAGTTCCATCCCCGCGCGGCCCTGAGTCACGCCGTCGCACATGGCGGGGACGCCGCCCGCGACCTGGACGGTGGCGCCCGCCGCCTGGCCCGCGCGGCGGATCAGGTCGGGATAGCGTTCATAGGGCTGGTGGGCGGACAGCATGTCGTTATAGGCCGTGATCACGCCGATATTCGGCTTGCGCGACAGGGCGAGGTCGTCCTTGTCGGGCATGGCGGCATAGGCATGGGCCTGGTTGCCGCAGGACAGATGGGCGCGGCGCGGCCCATCCTCGGCGGCGCGGGCGATCTTGGTCAGATAGGCGTCCCGCGTGGTCCGGGACCGGGCGCGGATCCTGTCGGTAACGCGGTCGATGGTGGCGTGCAGGGTCATGGCTGGCTCCTTCTTCCAAAGAGTATATACGCTGTTAGCGTTAACGGTTCAACAGTGCTTGTTGCGGCGGCTGGGATCGCGCGACGGCCTTGTGCCGGGCGGGGCGCCATGCCAGATCCGGGGCGCGAAAGGATGTCCCGATGACCGACCTGCCCGTGCTGCGCCTGCGCCCGAAATCCAAGCCCCAGGCGATCCGCCACGGCTTTCCCTGGGTCTTTGCCGACGAGGCGGTGCTGGACCGCCGCAGCCGCGCCCTCGCGCCGGGCAGTTTCGCCGTGCTGGAGGATGCGGAGCGCAAGCCCCTGGGGTTGGTGACGGTCAATCCCAATTCCAAGATCGTCGGCCGGGTGATGGATGCCGAACCCGATGCGCGGATCGACGGCGCCTGGCTGGCCGCAAAGCTGGCGCGGGCCCTGTCGCTGCGCGAACGGCTGTATGACGCGCCCTTCTATCGCCTGGTCCATGCCGAGGCGGACGGCTTGCCCGGCCTGGTGATCGACCGTTTCGGCGATGCGGCGGTGATCCAGCCCAACGCGGCCTGGGCGGACCGGATGGCGGATGACCTGGCCGATGCGCTGATCCGGGTGACGGGCGTGACGACCGTGATCCTGAACGGGCAGGGCCGGGCGCGCGGGCTGGAAGGGCTTGAGGAACGGATGGAGGTTCTGCGCGGTGCTGCCCCGTCTGAACCGGTGGCGGTGCCGATGAACGGGGCGATCTATCTGGCCGACCTGATGGGCGGGCAGAAGACCGGGCTGTTCTTCGACCAGCGGCCCAACCACGCCTTCGCTCAGCGGCTGGCCCAGGGCGCGACTGTGCTGGACGTGTTCAGCCATGTGGGCGGTTTCGGGCTGGCGGCCCTGGCGGCGGGGGCGTCCCGCGCCATCTGCGTCGACGGCAGCGCGGCGGCCTTGGATCTGGCCCAGGGCGGGGCAGGGCGGATGAATGCCGCCGACCGCCTGGATACCGTCCAATCCGACGCCTTCAAGGCGATGGAGCAGATGGAAACGGAAGGCCGCCGCTTCGATCTGGTGGTCTGCGACCCGCCCGCCTTCGCCCCCGCGAAACCGGCGTTGGAGGCGGGCTTGCGCGCCTATGAACGCGTGGCGAAACTGGCCGCGCCGCTGGTCGCGCCCGGCGGCTATCTGGTCCTGTGCAGTTGCAGCCACGCGGCCGATCTGACCGCCTTCCGCAATGTCAGCGCGCGGGGCATCGGGCGCGGCGGGCGGCGGGGCGTGCTGATCCATACCGGCCAGGCCGGGCCGGATCATCCGACGCTGCCGCAACTGGCCGAGACCGGCTATCTCAAGGCGCTGTTCTTCCGGTTGGACTGATGCGCGCGGTCCTTGACGCCAATGTCCTGTTCCCGACCGTCCTGCGGGAAATCCTGACCGATCTGGCGGGGGCGGGGCTTTACACGCCGCTGTGGTCGCCCCGGATCCTGGCGGAATGGCGCGCCGCCGCGGCCCGGCTGGGCGGCGATCAGGACGCCGTCGCGGGGGCCGAGATCGCGCTGCTGCGCGACCGCTTTCCCCAGGCCGAACTGCCCGACGACGGCAGCCGCGCCATCGACCTGGATTTCCCCGATCCCGCCGACCGTCATGTGGCGGAAACCGCCCTTGCCGGGGATGCGTCGCTGATCGTCACCGCCAACCTGCGCGATTTTCCCCAGGGGCTGATGGCCGGGCTGGGCCTGCGGGCGATCCATCCCGACGCCTTCCTGCTGGACCTGCACGCCGCCGATCCGGGCGCCGTCGCCTCGGCGGTCGGGGCCGCGCGCGACAAGGCGGCGGCGATGGGCGGCGACATGACCGTGGCCCAGATGCTGAAACGCAGCCGCCTGCCCCGGCTGGCCAAAGCGCTGAAAGGTTGATCCGAGTTGCTGTTAACGCTAACAACAGATATGGCGATCCCCAACCGCAAGGAGGACAGCATGGTCTCTCGCGTCATTCCGGTCGATGACTTCGATCTGGTGATTTTTGGTGCAACCGGCGATCTGGCTCAGCGCAAGATCCTGCCGGGATTGTTCCGCCGCTTCGTCGCAGGGCAGATCCCCGACAGCGCGCGGATCATCGGCGCGGCGCGGACCGACCAGGACGATGCCGCCTTCCGGTCCGAGGCCGCGAAGGCTATCGTGGAATTCGGCGGCATCGCCGCCGACGACCCGCGCCTGGCGCAATTTCTGGAACTGCTGAGCTATACCCCCATTGACGCCAGGGGCGAGGACGGCTGGACCGAACTGAAATCGCGGATCCGGCCCCGTGCGGTCCATGCCTTCTATTTCTCGGTCGCGCCGGCGCTGTTCGGCGACATCGCCAGCCGGCTGGCCAGCCACGGCATCGCCGACCGCAACAGCCGCATCGTGGTGGAAAAGCCCTTCGGCCGCGACCTGGAAACCGCCCGCGCGCTGAACGCGACCCTGGCCCGGCATTTCGACGAGGAACAGATCTATCGGATCGACCATTACCTGGGCAAGGAAACCGTCCAGAACCTGATGGCGGTGCGGTTCGCGAACATCCTGTTCGAGCCGCTGTGGAATTCCCAATATGTCGATCACGTCCAGATCACGGTGGCCGAAACCGTGGGCGTGGCCGGGCGCGGCAGCTATTATGACAAGTCGGGCGCGATCCGCGACATGGTGCAGAACCACATGATGCAGCTTCTGTGCCTGATCGCGATGGAGCCGCCCTATCACTTCGACCCGAACGCGGTGCGCGACGAGAAGCTGAAGGTGATCCGCGCCCTCCAGCCGGTCGAGGCGGGCGACATCGTGCGCGGCCAGTATCAGGGCGACGGCAAGTCCAGCAGCTATGCCGAGGATTCCGAAAACCCCGATTCGCGGACCGAAAGCTATGTCGCGATGAAGGTCTGCATTTCCAACTGGCGGTGGCAGGGCACGCCCTTCTATCTGCGTACCGGCAAGAAGCTGCGGGCGCGGACCAGCGAGATCGCCGTGGTGTTTCGCGAACCGCCGCATTCGATCTTTGACGACAGCGGCGCGCCCAAGGCGAATGAGCTTGTCATCCGCCTGCAACCCAACGAGGGTATGAACCTCAAGGTGATGATCAAGGAGCCGGGGCCGGGGGGAATGCGGCTGGTGCAGGTGCCCCTCGACATGTCCTTCGCCGAGGCGCTTGGCGCGGATGGCAGCGACATGCCCGATGCCTATGAACGGCTGATCATGGACGTGATTCGCGGCAACCAGACGCTGTTCATGCGCGGCGACGAGGTCGAGGCCGCCTGGGCCTGGACCGACCCGATCATCGCCGCCTGGGAAGACAGCAAGCGGCGGCCGGAACCCTATGACGCGGGATCCTCTGGCCCCGAGGAGGCGTTGCGCCTGATGCATCGGGACAACCGCCGTTGGAGGGAAATTCGCGCATGACCATGGAATTCAAGGAATATCCCGACCGGGAAATGCTGGCCCTGTCGCTGGCCGACCAGATCGCCTCGCAACTGGCGCAGCAGTTGCGCACGGGCGACGCCGCCAGCCTCTGCGTGCCGGGCGGCACCTCTCCCACGCTGGTCTTCGAAACGCTGAGCGGGGCCGATATCGACTGGTCCCGCGTCACGGTGTTTCTGGGCGACGAACGCTGGGTGGATGGCGACCACAAGCGGTCGAACGGCCGCCTGCTGCGCCGCCACCTGCTGCGCGACCGGGCGGCCGTCGCGAATTACATCGACCTTTATACCGGGGCCGCGACCCCCGACGAGGCGGCGCCGGGTCTGGCCGAGGCGATCCGCCCGCATCTGCCGATCAGCGTCGTGCTGCTGGGCATGGGCAACGACATGCACACCGCCAGCCTGTTTCCCGGCGCCGACCGCCTGGCCGAAGGGCTGGCCGCCGATGCCCCCCTGGTCCTGCCGATCCGCGCCGAGGGCGCCGAGGAGCCGCGCGTCACCCTGACCCGCCCCGCGCTTGCCGATGCGATGAATGTCCATGTCCTGATCATGGGCCCTGAAAAACGCGAGGCGCTGGAGCGCGCGCAGAAGCTGGACCCGATCCAGGCGCCGATCCGCGCCTTCCTGGACAACGCGACCGTTCACTGGGCCGAATGATCCGCCCGAAGGAGCCTTCCCGAATGACCGACATCTGGACCCGCCTGGGCGCCTATCGCGCGGCGCAGCATGATACGCGGATCACCGACCTGTTCGCCGCCGATCCCGCCCGCGCCCGCGCCTTCGCGACCCAAGCCGACGGCCTGGTTTTCGACTGGTCGAAGACCATGATCGACAAGGGCGCGCACGACCTGCTGATCGAACTGGCCGAAGGCGCGGGGGTGGCCGCCCGGCGCGAGGCGATGTTTTCGGGCGAGAAGATCAACGAGACCGAGGGCCGCGCCGTCTTGCACACCGCCCTGCGCAACCTGCGCGGCCATGTGACGGTGGACGGCCAGGACGTGATGCCCGCGGTGCGCGAAACCCACGACCGCATGGCCGATTTCGCCCGCGACCTGCGCTCCGGCGCCTTCACGGGGCAGGGCGGCAAGATCACCGATGTGGTCAATATCGGCATCGGCGGGTCCGATCTTGGCCCCGCTATGGCGGTGCTGGCGATGGCGCCCTATCACGACGGGCCGCGCACGCATTTCGTCAGCAACGTCGACGGCGCCGACATCGCCGACACGCTGAAGGGGCTGGATCCAGCCACGACGCTGGTCATCGTCGCGTCAAAGACCTTCACCACCATCGAGACGATGACCAACGCCCGAACCGCCCGCGACTGGATGGGCAAGGCCGTGACCGATCCGGCGGCACAATTCGTGGCGTTGTCCTCGGCCACCGGCAAGACGGCGGAATTCGGCATCGACGCCAGCCGCGTCTTCGGATTCGAGGATTGGGTCGGCGGGCGCTATTCCGTCTGGGGTCCGATCGGGCTGTCGCTGATGCTGGCCATCGGCGACGCGCATTTCGACGACTTCCTGGCGGGCGCCGCCGCCATGGACGCGCATTTTCGCGCTGCGCCGCTGGCCGAGAACCTGCCGGTGCTGCTGGCCCTGGTGGGCATCTGGCATCACCAGGTCTGCGGCTATCCGACCCGCGCGGTGCTGCCCTATGACAACCGCCTGCTGCGGCTGCCCGCCTATCTGCAACAGCTTGAGATGGAATCGAACGGCAAGCGCGTGGCGATGGACGGGTCCGACCTGACGGTCCCGTCCGGCCCGGTCGTCTGGGGCGAACCCGGCACCAACGGCCAGCACGCCTTCTACCAACTGATCCATCAGGGCACGACGCCCGTTCCCTGCGAATTCATCCTGGCCGCGAAGGGCCACGAGGACGAGTTGGCCCATCACCACATCCTGCTGGCCGCGAACTGCCTTGCGCAGTCCGAGGCGCTGATGCGCGGCCGCAGCCTGGAGGAGGCGCGCGCCCTGATGGCCGCGAAGGGGCTGGAGGGCGCCGAACTGGACCGACAGGCCCGCCACCGGGTGTTTCCGGGCAACCGGCCGTCAACCACGCTGCTGATCGAGAAGCTGACCCCCTTCACCCTGGGCCAGATCGTCGCGCTGTATGAGCACCGCGTCTTTGTCGAGGGCGCGATCCTGGGGATCAACAGCTTCGACCAGTGGGGTGTGGAACTGGGCAAGGAGCTGGCGCTGAAGGTCGAGCCGCTGCTGAAGGGCGAGGGGGCGCCGGGGCACGACGCCTCGACCGAGCATCTGGCGGCGTTGTTCCGGCAGATGCGCGGGTGAGGAAGCCGGGGGCTTCGCGCCCCCGGACCCCCGCAGGATATTTTCGTGAAGAAGAAGCCTACCAATGCGGCGGGCGTTGGTCGGCCAGCGGGATCTGGCCTTGGGCATCGGCCTGCTGTTCGGCGGCGAAGCGCATCAGCATCTCGACCCGGCGGGTCAGGGTGGCGATCTCGGCATCCTGGCGGGCGATGACCTCGTGCAGGTCTTCGGTCACGCGGGTCAGGTGCGCCAGCGTTTCCTCGACCGCCCGGATTTGCGTCTCGGTATCCTTGTCCATATCGGCCCCTTCGGTTAAGGCAGCCACGGATTGGCCGGAAAGGCAGGACCATGGCGAAAGATCAGAAAAAACAGCCCCGTCCCAAGGCGGAAACGCCCAAGGGCTTTCGCGACTATTTCGGCGCGGAGGTGACGGAACGCAAGGCGATGCTGGATCGGATCGCCGAAATCTATCACCGCCATGGCTTCGATCCCCTGGAAACAAGCGCCGTCGAGACGGTCGAGGCTTTGGGGAAGTTCCTGCCCGATGTGGACCGCCCGAATGCCGGGGTCTTCGCCTGGCAGGAGGAAGCCGTCCCCGGAATTGGTAAGGGCGACGGCGGGTCGGGCGACTGGCTGGCGCTGCGATACGACCTGACAGCGCCGCTGGCGCGGGTGGCGGCGCAGTTTCGGGGCGACCTGCCGTCCCCCTATCGCCGCTATGCGATGGGGCCGGTCTGGCGCAACGAGAAGCCGGGGCCGGGCCGGTTCCGGCAGTTCTATCAATGCGATGCGGATACGGTTGGGTCGGCCTCGGTCGCGGCGGATGCCGAGATCTGCGCGATGCTGGCCGATGCGCTGGAGGCGGTCGGCATTGCGCGCGGCGACTATCTGGTGCGGATCAACAATCGCAAGGTTCTGAACGGCGTGCTGGAGGCGGCCGAGGTTCGGGCGGATCAATCCGACGACGTGCTGCGCCAGATCGACAAGTTCGACAAGGTGGGCCGCGATGGCGTGCTGGCGCTGCTGACCGTGGGCCGCAAGGACGACAGCGGCGCGGCGATCGAGGGGGTCGGGCTGTCCGAGGCGCAGGCGGCGCCGGTGCTGGCCTTCCTGACCTCGAAGGGGGCGGACAACGCCGCGACGCTGGCGAACCTGCGCGCGGCGGTGGGGGCATCGGCCATCGGCGTCGACGGCGTGGACGAACTGGCCGAGATCGCCGGGATGCTGGCCGCCATGAGCGTGGCCGAGGATCGCGCAGTCGTCGACCCCTCGATCGTGCGGGGGCTTGGCTATTACACCGGCCCGGTTTTCGAGGCCGAACTGACCTTCGAGATCCTCGATGAGAAGGGCCGCAAGCGGCAGTTCGGATCCGTCGCCGGCGGCGGGCGCTATGATGGTCTGGTCGAGCGCTTCACCGGCCAGAAGGTGCCTGCGACGGGCGTGTCCATCGGCGTGGACCGGCTGCTGGCGGCCTTGCGCGCCAAGGGGCTGGCGGGAGCGGACGCCCAGGGGCCGGTGGTCGTGACCGTGATGGACCGCGACCGGATGGCCGATTATCAGGCGATGGCCGCCGATCTGCGCGCAGCAGGCATCCGGGCCGAGGTCTATTTGGGCAACCCGAAGACCTTCGGCAACCAGTTGAAATATGCCGACAAGCGCCGCGCCCCGGCGGCGATCATCCAGGGCGCGGACGAGGCCGCGCGCGGCGTGGTGCAGGTCAAGGATCTGGTCCTGGGCGCGAAGATCGCCGCCGAGGCCAGCTTGGACGAATGGAAGGCCCAGCCCGCCCAGACCGAGGTGGCGCGCGCCGATCTGGTCGCGGAAGTGCGGCGGATCCTGTCATGATCCCCAAGCGCGACAAGCAGGCCCTGGGCCAGCGGCTGCTGGCTGCGTTCCGCGCGGCGGGCGCGGTCGAGGTCGCGCCCGACATCCTGCTGCCCGCCGGCGCGCTGCTGGATCTGTATGGCGAGGATATCCGCGCCCGCGCCTATGTCACCGCCGATCCCATCCGGGGCGAGATGATGTTGCGCCCCGATTTCACCGTGCCGGTGGTGCAGGCGCATATGCAGGACGGCGCCGAACCGGCCCGATATTGCTATCTGGGCGAGGTGTTCCGCAAGCAGGACATGGGCGATCTGCGTCCCGAAAACCTGCGCGACAACGAATACCTGCAATGCGGGCTGGAGCTGTTTTCGCGTCATCCCGGCGCCGATGCCGAGGTCTTCGCGCTGTTCCACCGGCTGCTGGCGCCCTATGGGCTGTCGCCGGAAACCGGGGACATGGGGCTGCTGATGGACGCGGTGCGCGGGCTGCCGGTCTCGGACGCGCGGCGGGCGGCGCTGCTGCACCATATCTGGCGGCCGGGGCGGTTCCAGCGGTTGCTGGATCGTTTCTCTGCCGATGCCGCCCCGCGCGATTTTCCCGCCGGCACCGCGCCTTGGGCCGGGCTGCGCGGCGAGGATGAGATGCAGGCCCGCATCGCCCGGCTGCGCGCCGACGCGGCCGAACCGCCCTTGCCGCCCCGCTGGTCGGACCGGCTGAAACGGCTGTTCGCCCTGCGCGCGCCCGCGCCCCGGGCCGTCACCGCCCTGCGCGACCTGGCCGGGGACATGCCCGCCATCGCGCCCGCCGTCCGGCGGATCGAGACGCGCCTTGCCGCCATCGGCGGGCAGGGGATCGACCTGTCGGGCGTGATCTTCGACGCCAGCCACGGCCGCACGACGATGGAATATTACGACGGCTTCACCTTCAGCTTCCTGGCGGCGCGGCCCGGCCTGCCGCCGGTCGCCTCGGGCGGGCGCTATGACGCGCTGACGCGGATGCTGGGCAGGGGTCGCGAAATCCCGGCGGTCGGCGGCATCATCCGCCCCGGCGTGCTGGCGGAACTGGAGGCCACGGCATGATCCGCCCCATGATCCGGCTGGGCGTGCCGTCCAAGGGGCGGCTGATGGAGCAGAGCTTTGACTGGTTCGCGGATCGCGGCGTCCGGCTGTCGCGCAGCGGGTCGGACCGCGAATACGCGGGCCGGGTCGAGGGGGTCGAGGGCGTTTCGCTGGTGCTGCTGTCGGCAGGAGAGATCCCGCGCGACCTGGCGGCGGGCCGGATCGAACTGGGCGTCACCGGCACCGATCTGGTGCGCGAGAAGCTGGCGGGCTGGGCCTCGGACGTGGCCGAGGTCGCGCCGATGGGCTTCGGCCATGCCGACCTGATCCTGGCGGTGCCGGAATGCTGGGCCGATTGCGACACGCTGGACGATTTCGATTCCGTCTGCCGCGATTTCCGCGCCGCGCATGGTTTCCGGCTGCGGATCGCCACCAAGTATCACCGGCTGGTCCGCGCCTGGCTGGCCGCGCATGAGGTCGCCGATTACCAGCTTGTCGATTCGCAGGGCGCGACCGAGGGCACCGTGGCCAACCAGACCGCCGAGGCGATCGCCGACATCACCTCGTCGGGGGAAACGCTGCGGGCCAACAACCTGAAGATCCTGTCGGAAGATCCGATCCTGCGGTCGCAGGCCACGCTGTTCGCGGCCCGCCGCGCGGCGGAACGCCCCGATGTTCGGGACTTTCTGGCGCGGCTGGCCGGATAGACGCCGGTCCCTGCGCGGTCGATGGATCGCGTTGGCCCGCTGTGGCGTTGTTGTCCGTCATCTGCCGATAACGGCTGAACACAGGAGAAACGACATGGTCGAGGCAAGCCAGATCAAGGAACATATGGAAGTGGTCGGCGCCGACGGCGTGCATGTGGGCAAGGTGGACCACCTGGACGGCGACCGCATCAAGCTGACCCGCAAGGACGAAGCGCATGGTCAGTCCAGGGACCATCACCATTACCTGCCGCTGGCGAATGTCTCGTCGGTGGACGGCGGCAAGCTGTGGCTGTCCGCCGATGCGGCCAACGCCGCACAGCTGTTCGAGGAAAAGGACGGCTCGCCCATCCGGGACGACCTCTGATCCCGCGCCGGGCCGGATGGCGACATCCGGCCTGTTCCCTACAGGCCGACCAGAGCGCGGGCGAAATCCTCCGCGTCGAAGGCGTCCAGGTCGTCGATCTGTTCGCCCACGCCGATGGCATGGATCGGCAGCCCGAAGCGGTCGGCAAGCGCCACCAGAACGCCGCCCCGCGCGGTTCCGTCCAGTTTGGTCATCACCAGCCCCGAGACATCGGCAAGCTGACGGAAGGTTTCCACCTGATTGAGCGCGTTCTGCCCGGTCGTCGCGTCCAGCACCAGAAGGGTGTTGTGCGGCGCGGTCGGATCCTTCTTGCGGATCACCCGGACGATCTTGGCGAGTTCCTCCATCAGATCCTGGCGGTTCTGCAAGCGGCCCGCCGTGTCGATCATCAGCAGGTCGGCGCCCTCGGCCTCGGCCCGCGTCATGGCGTCGAAGGCGAGGCTGGCGGGATCGCTGCCCTGAGCCGCGACCATCACCGGCACGCCCGCCCGCTGGCCCCAGATCTGCAACTGTTCCACCGCCGCCGCGCGGAAGGTGTCGCCCGCCGCGATCATCACCGACTTGCCCGCCGCGCGGAACTGGCTGGCCAGCTTGCCGATGGTGGTGGTCTTGCCCGCGCCGTTCACGCCCACGACCAGAACGACCTGGGGCTTCTTCGGATAAAGGGGCAGGGGCCGGGCGACCGGGGTCATGATCCGGGCGATCTCGGCCGCCAGCAGCTCCTTGAGCTCGGTCGAGGACAGGCGGCGGCCGATCCGTCCCTCGGCGATATTGGCCGTCACCCGCAGCGCGGTATCGACGCCCAGATCGGCCTGGACCAGCATGTCCTCCAACTCCTCCAGCATCTCGTCGTCGAGCGCGCGGCGCGGCTCCTCGGGGCGCGTGGCGGGGGCGGCGGGGGCCGCGCCGAACAGGCGGCCGACCAGGCCGGGCGCGGGTGCGGGACCAGGGGCGGGACCGGGCGCGGGGGCGGGTTCGGCGGCCGGGGGCGCGGCCTCGACGATGCCGTCCAGTCCTTCGCCGATCTTCGCAGAGGATCGCGTCAGCCGATCCCGCAGCTTGGTGAAAAACGACATGCCTGCACCTTTCCAATCCGGCCGCGACCCTAATCGCTGCGGGGCGAAAGGGAAAGGGCGGCAAATCGCGGCTTTCCCCCGGCCGGGCCTTGCGCTAGACCCGGCTCCGGACTTTTTCGCGGAATGGAAGGACCGTTCATGGCCAATGTGGTGGTTGTCGGCGCGCAATGGGGCGACGAGGGCAAGGGCAAGATCGTCGACTGGCTGTCCGAACGGGCCGATGTCATCGCCCGTTTCCAGGGCGGCCATAACGCCGGGCACACGCTGGTCATCGGCAATACGGTCTTCAAGCTGTCGCTGCTGCCCTCGGGCATCGTGCGGGCGGGCAAGCTGGCGGTGATCGGCAACGGCGTGGTGCTGGACCCTTGGTCGCTGTTCGCCGAGATCGACAAGCTGACCGCGCAGGGCGTGGCGATTTCCACCGAGAATCTGATGATCGCGGAAAACACCCCGCTGATCCTGCCGCTGCATCAGGATCTGGACAAGCTGCGCGAGGACGCGGCGGGCAAGGCCAGGATCGGCACCACCGGACGCGGCATCGGCCCGGCATACGAGGACAAGGTGGGCCGCCGCGCCATCCGCGTGGCCGATCTGGGCGACGAGGAGACGCTGGATGCGCGGCTGGACCGGCTGCTGGCCCATCACGACGCGCTGCGCCAGGGCCTGGGCGCCACGCCCATCGACCGGGCCGAGTTGAAGGCGAAGCTGCTGGAGATCGCGCCGAAGCTGCTGCCCTATGCCCAGCCAGTCTGGAAGATCATGGCCGACGCCCGCAAGGCCGGCAAGCGCATCCTGTTCGAGGGTGCGCAGGGGTCGCTGCTGGACATCGACTTCGGCACCTATCCCTATGTCACCAGTTCGACCACCATGTCGGGGATGGCGGCCTCGGGGACCGGCATGGGACCGTCGGCGATCGGGTTTGTGCTGGGGATCGTCAAGGCCTATACGACCCGCGTGGGCGAAGGCCCGTTCCCGACCGAATTGCACGACGCGGACGGGCAGCGGCTGGGCGAGCGGGGCCATGAATTCGGCACCGTGACGGGCCGCAAGCGGCGCTGCGGCTGGTTCGACGCGGTGCTGGTGCGCCAGACCTGCGCGATTTCCGGCGTGAACGGCATCGCGCTGACCAAGCTGGACGTGCTGGACGGCTTCGAGACGCTGCGGATCTGCGTGGGGTACGAGATCGACGGCGTGAAATACGATTACCTGCCCACCGCCGCCGCCTTGCAGGCGAAGGTCACACCGATCTATGAGGAAATGGAGGGCTGGCAGGAATCCACCCAAGGCGCGCGATCCTGGGCGGATCTGCCCGCCGCGGCGATCAAATATGTCCGCCGGGTCGAGGAACTGATCCAGTGCCCCGTCGCGCTGCTCTCGACCAGTCCCGAGCGGGACGATACGATCCTGGTGACGGATCCCTTCGCGGATTGAGGGCGCAGGCCGGGGGTTTCACACCCCCGGACCCCCGTGGGATACTTATACCAAGATGAACAGGGGGAAGCCATGGAGCTGAAGACGCGGAAACGGTTGTCGCTGCTGATCCTGGTCGTCGGGCTGCCGCTGTACATCGTGGCGGCGGTGACTCTGGTCAACTGGACGGATGCGCGCTTCGGCCGCCAGCCGATCCTGGTCGAGATCGCGATCTATGTCGTCCTTGGGGTGTTGTGGATCCTGCCCTTCAAGCGGGTCTTTTCCGGCATCGGGCGCGAGGAATGATCCCGCCCCTGGTCATTTCCGACCGGGGCGTGACCGTGATCGGCGGGGGTGTCGCCACCCCCCATGACCTGCAAACCGCGCTTGCGGTGGCGCCGACGCTGGTCGCGGCGGATGGGGGCGCGGACCGGGCGCTTGCCCTGGGACGGCCGCCCGACTGGGTGATCGGCGATCTGGACAGCATCACGGCGGGCGCGCGCAAGCTGATCCCGGCCGGGCGCATCCATCATGTGGCCGAACAGGACAGCACCGATTTCACCAAATGCCTGACCCGGATCGCCGCGCCCTTCGTGATGGCGGTGGGCTTTTCCGGGCTGCGGCTGGATCACACGCTGTCGGCGCTGACTGCGATGGCCAGCACGCCCCGGCCCTTGGTGATCATGCTGGCCTCCGACGATGTGGTCTTCGTGGCGCCGCCCCGGCTGACCCTGCCGCTGATGCCGGGGACGCGGGTGTCGCTGTATCCGATGGGGCCGTCGCGCGGGATAAGCACCGGGTTGGAATGGCCGATCGAGGGAATCGAGTTCGCGCCGGGCGGGCGGGTCGGCACTTCGAACCGGGCCAACGGGGTCGTGACCCTGCGGATCGAGGGCAAGATGCTGTTGATGCTGCCCCGCAGCACGCTGGCCAGCGTCATGACCGCGCTGCGCCTGCCCGCCTGAGCGATCAAAGCCGCGTGCGGCGGTTGCCGCCCTGGCCCCGATGGCTTATCTGCAAGGGGCGAACCTGCGGAGGCATCCATGTCGCTGAACCCGATCCGTCCCTGGCGCAACATTCAGCGTCGGAGGTCGCGCCAGATCATGGTGGGCAGCGTTCCGGTGGGCGGCGACGCGCCGATCAGCGTGCAGACCATGACCAATACCGACGGCCATGACGTGCGCGCGACGCTGGACCAGGTGATCCGCGCCGCCGACGCTGGGGCCGACATCGTGAGGATTTCCGCGCCCGACCAGGAAACCACGCGGGCACTGCGCGAGATCTGCCGCGAAAGCCCGGTGCCGATCGTCGCCGACATCCATTTCCACTATAAACGCGCCATCGAGGCGGCCGAGGCGGGCGTGGCCTGCCTGCGCATCAACCCCGGCAATATCGGCGATGCCGCCCGCGTGCGCGAGGTCATCAAGGCCGCGCGCGATCATGGCTGTTCCATGCGGATCGGCGTCAATGCCGGGTCGCTGGAGCGGCATCTGCTGGAGAAATACGGCGAACCTTGCCCGGATGCGATGGTGGAATCGGGCCTCGACCATATCAAGATCCTGCAAGACAACGATTTCCACGAATTCAAGATCAGCGTGAAGGCCAGCGACGTGTTCCTGGCCGCCGCCGCCTATCAGCAGCTTGCCGACGCCACCGACGCGCCGATCCATCTGGGCATCACCGAGGCGGGCGGGTTCGTCGGCGGCACGGTGAAATCCGCCGTGGGCCTGGGCAACCTGCTGTGGTCTGGCATCGGCGACACGATCCGCGTCAGCCTGTCCGCCGATCCGGTCGAGGAGGTGAAGGTCGGGTTCGAGATCCTCAAGTCCCTGGGCCTGCGGACGCGGGGGGTGCAGATCATCTCCTGCCCGTCCTGCGCGCGGCAGGGCTTCGACGTGATCAGGACCGTCGAGCACCTGGAAAAGCGGCTGGAACATATCAAGACGCCGATGTCGCTGTCGATCATCGGCTGCGTGGTGAACGGTCCGGGCGAGGCGCTGATGACCGATATCGGCTTCACCGGCGGCGGGGCCGGCAGCGGCATGGTCTATATGGCCGGGCGGCAGAGCCACAAGATGACCAATGACCAGATGGTCGATCATATCGTGCAACTGGTCGAGGAACGGGCCGAGAAGATCGAGGCGGAAGCCGGGGCGCAGACGGCGGCGGAATGATATTTGAGAGTTTTCCTTTGCGGGACGATAACGATGATAATAATTGTAAATACATTGAATGCAAAACTTTTGGGCAACGGACTAATTGCCCATGTTCGCAAGCTCCAACAGCATCTTATTAAGCATGGAAAGCTGCCTTCACACCCTTATCTCACGTACACCCAACTGGTTGATCAGACTGGTGCCAAGCTAGCAATGGTTGGCATAGGCAATCCACTGGATGAGGTCATGACAGCGGTGCACGAAACCAATGTTCCTACAAACATGCGTGGATTAACCATGTTTGTCCGACCGAAAAATGGTGAGATCGCATATGGTACCGGCAAACATGATTGGCGAGGGATTAATGCAAAGAATGTAATGCAATATAGAAAAGATGTACTTGATTATGACTGGACAAATGTCGGATTCGAAATACCTCGATAGCATGTAGGGTGCGTGCAAGCACACAGCTATCCGCCGGTATGGCTCATGTGCCGCGTCATCTGGCCGGCCACTGTCTGGCGGGAATAGTCGAAGTCGTGGCCCTTGGGCTTGTGCGCAATGGCCGCGCGGATGGCGTCCTTCAGCAGCCTGTCGTCCGGGGAAGCCCGCAGGGGGCCGCGCAGGTCGGCCATGTCCTCTTGCCCCAGGCACATGAACAATTCGCCGGTGCAGGTCAGGCGGACGCGGTTGCAGCTTTCGCAGAAGTTATGCGTCAGCGGCGTGATGAAGCCGATCTTCTGCCCGGTTTCCTGCAAGCGGACATAGCGGGCCGGGCCGCCGGTGCGTTCGGCCAGGTCGATCAGCGTGAAACGTTCGGCCAGACGGGCGCGCAGGTCCGAGAGCGGCCAGTATTGGTCCAGCCGATCCTCGTTGCCCAGATCGCCCATCGGCATGACCTCGATGAAGGTCAGATCAAAGCCCTGATCGCCGCACCACCGGACCAGATCGAACAATTCGCCGTCATTCACGCCTTTCAGCGCGACGGCGTTGATCTTGACCCGCAGCCCGGCGGCCTGCGCGGCGCGGATGCCGTGCAGCACCTGCGGCAGGCGGCCCCAGCGGGTGATCGCCGCGAACTTGTCGGGGTCCAGCGTGTCCAGCGAGACATTCACGCGACGGATGCCGCAATCGGCCAGCTCACCGGCATAGCGGCCAAGCTGGCTGCCGTTCGTGGTCAGCGTCAATTCGTCCAGGCCTTGGCCAAGGTGCCGGGACATGGCGCGGAAAAAGCTCATGATATTGCGGCGGACCAGAGGCTCGCCGCCGGTGATGCGCAGCTTGCGGACACCCAGATCGACGAAGGCGCCGCACAGGCGCTCCAGCTCCTCAAGCGTCAGAAGATCGGCCTTGGGCAGGAACTGCATGTGTTCGGCCATGCAATAGACGCAGCGGAAATCGCAGCGGTCCGTCACCGATACCCGCAGATAGGTGATCGGCCGCGCGAAGGGGTCGATAAGGGGGGCCGCCTGTTGCATCCCCCCAATCTAGGGGCGCGCGGGGCCGCAGACAAGCCGCGACGGGCTGTGGACGGGATCGCGCCATGCAGGCTAGGTGTTTGATCCCACGGTTTGATGGTGCGATCCTTTCTCAGGGATGGAGGGAAGCATTATGGGCCAGGTTCGTCACGGGAGCGCCACGACCACGCACGCCGTCAGAGCTGCAATACAACGATCGCAAGCTTCGCTCGCGACGCTGAGCCGGGAGCTCGGCATTAACCCCAAGACAGTGGCGAAGTGGCGCAAGCGAGCGACGGTCGATGATCTCAAGACAGGGCCGAAGGAGCCACGCTCCACGGTTTTGACAGAAGCCGAGGAGGCGGCCATCGTCGCGTTCAGGCTGCACACGCTTTTGCCGCTGGACGACTGCCTCTATGCCCTGCAGCCATCAATTCCACACCTGACACGCTCAGCGCTGCATCGGTGCCTTCAGCGCCACGGCATCTCTCGACTGCCCGACGTGGAAGGCGACAAGCCGAAACGGTCGAAGTTCAAGCGCTACCCTATCGGCTTCTTTCATATCGACATCGCCGAGGTGCAGACTGCTGAAGGCAAGCTTTACCTGTTCGTCGGCATTGTGAGCTACTCCCCGATCCTTGGACAGCTTTCCGGCTGATTTAAGCTACTGCCTGTGCCTGCTGATCGGTTTCGCTGCTGTTGAAGTAGACCACGGCGGGCGGCTGCCCGCCATGGGCAGTGTGGGGTCGTCGATGGTTGTAGAAGTTGATCCAGTGCCCAATACCAACCTTGGCCTGCGATCCCGTTTCCCAGGCGTGCAGGTAGACGCATTCATACTTCAGGGATCGCCACAGACGCTCGATGAAGACGTTGTCGATGCAGCGCCCCTTGCCGTCCATCGAGATCCGAGTGCCAATGCGCTTCAGCCGATCAGTCCAGGCGAAGGACGTGAACTGTGAGCCCTGATCCGTGTTCATGATCCCGGGCGCGCCGAAGCGATGGATGGCCTCGTTCAGCGCCTCGACGCAGAAGTCGGCCTCCAGCGTGTTCGATATCCGCCAGGCCAGCACCTTGCGGGTGAACCAGTCCATGATCGCCACCAGATACAGAAAGCCCCGCCGCATCGGCAAATAGGTGATATCTGCGCACCAGACCTGACCGGGCCGATCCACCCGCAGCCCGCCCAACAGATAGGGATAGGTCTTGTGGCCTTTTCTCGGCTTGCTGGTGTTGGGCCTCTGGTAGATCGGCATCAGGCGCATGAGCCGCATCAGCCGCCGGATGCGTTTCTGGTTCACACCATGCCCCTCGTTCTGCAGGTGCCACGTCATCTGCCGCACGCCGTAGAAGGGTGTATCCAGGAACTGCTTGTCGATCAACAGCATGAGGTCGAGGTTCATCGCCGTCTCGCCCTGCGGCGCGTAATAGAACGACGACCGCGAGATCGATAGCAGGCGGCACTGCGCCCCGACCGACAGGCTTGGGTGGTTCTTCTCAACCATTCCGCGCCTCACTTGCCGATCCAGGGCTTGAGCTTTCGTGACAAAAAATCGTTGGCGACGGCCAGCTCTCCGATCTTGGCGTGCAGGTCACGGACAGTTTCTTCGGCAACCTCGGCCGCTGCCGCAGCCTTGCCGCCCCGCTCGAAGATCCCTGCGGCACCCTCCAGAAGCGACCGTTTCCATTGATGGATCATCGTCGGATGCACGCCATATTCGGCGGCCAGCTCTGACACTGTGCGCTCCCCCTTCACGGCTTCCAGCGCCACACGCGCCTTGAACGCCGCATCGTGGTTCCTGCGTCTCGACATCTCTGTTCTCCTCGTTCTTGGAGACCAGCAGACTTCAGATCGTAGCTTCCGTCACTGTCCGATTTTCGGGGGGTAGCTCATTGACCGCACGAGCAAGTTTGCCGTGACCCAGCTCGTCGACAAGGCGGACAGGAAGACAGCTTGGGAGTTCCTGCAGCACATGCTCGAAGCCGTGCCCTATCAGGTCCATACCATCCTCACCGACAACGGTATTCAGTTCGCCGAGCAGCCTCGGAACCGGAACACCATCTATTCCAGACCTATGCGCTTTGACATGATCTGCGAGGCCAACGGCATTGAGCACCGCCTGACGAAGCCCAACCACCCGTGGACCAACGGTCAGGTCGAGCGGATGAACCGCACGATCAAGGACGCCACCGTCAAACGCTTTCACTACACCAGCCACGACGAGCTCCGCACGCATCTCGCCGACTTCATGGCAGCCTACAACTTCGCGCGTAGGCTCAAGACCCTCGGCGGCCTCACGCCCTACGAATACATCTGCAAGATCTGGACATCAGAGCCAGACAGATTCATCCTAAACCCGATCCACCAGATGCCGGGACTGAACACCTAGGTTGAGGCTGATGATACGACAGAAGGGACAATCCATGCGCATCACCACCGTCGCGCCGCCGCTGATCCTGACCGCGACCTTGCTGGCGGGTTGCACCCAGGGGGCGATGACCGCGAACCGCCCGGCAGCCGCCGCCACCCCGGAGACGCCGATGACCACCCAGCAGGTCGCGGCGGCGGCCATCACCCGCGCGCCCGCGCCGCGCCCGGCGGCCCGCGCGACGGCGGCGCAGCTGGACACGACCTCGGCCGAGCAGCGCGCCGCCGCCGCCAAGCCGGCAGACGCGGCCGAGACGAAGCTGGGCAGCACCATCGCCTCGCTGGGGAACCCGTCCGAGGGCGGGTTCTGGATCAAGACGCCGCTGGTCAAGGAACGCGAGCTGGGCCGGATCGTGAACCCGGCCACCGGCAAGTCGGCCAAGGTCGACCTGATCCCGCTGGACGGCCCGGCCAGCGGCGGATCCCAGGTGTCGCTGCCCGCGCTGCAACTGCTGGGCGTGTCGCTGACCGACCTGCCGGTGATCGAGGTCTATCGCTCCTGAACCAGCCGCAGGGCTTCCTTGCGCGCGAAGGGCTTCATCCGCGCCCCGTGATCGGCCAGGAAGGCGCGGACGCGGGGCGCGTCGCGTTTGGACAGGTCGCGCAGCCACCAGGCGATGGCCTTCTGGATGAACCCGTCGCGGTCGTCGGCCAGCCGCGCGGCCCAGTCGAGGACGCGTTCGCGGGTGGCCAGATCGTCGGGCTTGGGGTTGTTCATCTTGGCCCAGGGCAGGGTGCCCACCAGGGCGGCGCGGCGGGTCCATGTGTTGGGGTGATCCAGCCAGGTTTCGACCTGGTCCAGCCGTGCGGGATCGGCGACCAGCCGCTTCTGCCCGGCGATCATGGCGGTATCGGCGATGGCCCAGCCGTCGAAATCCGGCGCCCAGCCCGCGATCAGCGCCCAGACCGCATCGTCGGGCCGGATCCGGGCCTGGGTCAGCAGCTTGGCGGCGGCGATGCGGGCCTCGTGGATGTCGCTGGCCCACAAGGCAGCGGCCAGGGCGATGCGGCCGTCCAGGTCGCGGGACGCGCGCCAGTCGGCCACCAGGGCGTCGATCTGCGGATTCGGCACGCCCAGACAGGTCCGCGCCGCCTTGTGATAGGCGGCCATCTGTCCGGCCTTTTCGGCATCCGCCAGGGCTAGCAACGCGTCCAGTTCGATCATCGGACCCTCCTGTTCCGGCGGTTCTAGGGGTGGCAGAGGCCGCGCGCCAGCGATAAAAGGTTTGCGCAATCAACAGGTGTGCCCATGTCCCATTCCGCCGATCCCCGCCCGATGACCGCCCGCCGCAGCGGCCCCCTGCGGGGCGTGGCACAGGTGCCCGGCGACAAGTCGATCAGCCATCGCGCCCTGATCCTGGGCGCGCTGTCGGTGGGCGAGACGCGGATCACCGGCCTGCTGGAGGGCCAGGACGTGCTGGACACCGCCAGGGCGATGGCGGCCTTCGGCGCGCAGGTCGAGCGGCTGGGGACCGGCGAATGGTCGGTCCACGGCGTCGGCGTCGGCGGGTTTTCGGAACCCGAAGGCGTGATCGACTGCGGCAATTCCGGGACCGGGGTGCGGCTGATCATGGGCGCGATGGCGACCACGCCGATCACCGCGACCTTCACCGGCGATGCCAGCCTGTCGCGCCGCCCGATGGCGCGCGTGACCGACCCCCTGGCGCTGTTCGGCGCAGAGATCACCGCGCGCGAGGGCGGGCGGCTGCCCATCACCATCCAGGGCGCGGCCGACCCGCTGCCGGTGCGGTATCGCACGCCGGTCGCCAGCGCGCAGATCAAGTCGGCGGTCCTGCTGGCGGGGCTGAACGTGCCGGGGGAAACCGTGGTGATCGAGGCGGAACCCACGCGCGACCACTCTGAACGGATGCTGGCCGGGTTCGGCGCGGAGATCCGCACCGAGATGACCGCCGAAGGCCATGTGATCACGCTGCAAGGCCGCCCGGACCTGCGCGCGCAGCCGGTCGCGGTGCCGCGCGATCCCTCAAGCGCGGCTTTCCCGGTGGCTGCGGCGCTGATCGTGCCGGGGTCGGAGATCCGCGTTCCGGGCGTCAGCCGCAATCCCACGCGGGACGGGCTGTATGTCACCCTGCTGGAAATGGGTGCTGACATCGCCTTTGAAAATCTGCACGAGGAAGGAGGCGAGCCGGTGGCCGATCTGGTGGTCCGTCATGGCCCGCTGAAAGGCGTCACGGTGCCTGCCGAACGCGCGGCCAGCATGATCGACGAATTTCCGATCCTGTCGGTCATCGCGGCCTTTGCCGAAGGCGCGACGGTCATGAACGGCGTGGCGGAACTGCGCGTCAAGGAAAGCGACCGGATCGACGCGATGGCGCGCGGGCTGGAGGCCAACGGCGTCCGGGTCGAGGAGACCAAGGACAGCATGACCGTTCACGGCATGGCGCGGGTGCCCGGCGGCGGCACGGCGGTCAGCCATCTGGATCACCGCATCGCCATGTCCTTCCTGGTCCTGGGGCTGGCAACCCAGGCGCCGGTTTCCGTGGATGACGGCTCGCCCATCGCCACGTCCTTCCCGGATTTCCTGCCGCTGATGCAGGGGCTGGGCGCCGATCTGGGCTAGGCGTCGCGTTCGTCGAACTTGGCTTCGATATTGTTGCCGTCGGGGTCCAGCAAGAAGGCGGCATAATAGCCGGGGTGGTAGTCGCGCAGCCCCGGTGCGCCGTTGTCGGTGCCTCCTGCCTTCAGGCCGGCGGCGTGAAAGGCTTGGACCTCGGCCCGCGACCCCGCGCGGAACGCCAGGTGGATGCGGCTGGGCGGGGTATTGGCGTCGGCCTGGTCCAGATAGAACTCGTCCAACTCCACCCAGTCGCGCCCCGCATGGGCGTCAGCGGCCCGGCCCAGGGCTTCGAAGATCGCCAGATAAAAGCTGCTGGCCCGGTCGAAATCGACGGCCCGCAGATGAATGTGGTCGATCAGCTGGGTCGGTTTTCGCGTCATCGGGGCACCTCCGCGACGGCAACGCAGAGGCGCCCTGCCGGTTCACGGAACTTTTGTTAGGTCACCGTCTGCGGATAGCCGACCGCGCGCAGGGCCACGGCGATCTCATCCAGGATCGCGGGGTCGTCGATGGTCGCCGGGGTCTTGAACGGCTCGCCATCGGCGATCTTGACCATCGTCGCGCGCAGGATCTTGCCCGACCGGGTCTTGGGCAGGCGGTCCACCACGCAGGCGGTCTTGAAGGCCGCGACCGGGCCGATCTGGTCGCGGACCATGCCCACGACCTCCTTGACGACCTGGGCGTCGGGCGTGTTCGTCCCTTTCTTCAGGCACAGCAGGCCCAGCGGCATCTGCCCCTTGAGGCTGTCTGCCACGCCGATCACCGCGCATTCGGCGACGGCGGGATGGGCGGACAGAACCTCCTCCATCGCGCCGGTGGACAGGCGGTGGCCCGCGACGTTGATCACGTCGTCGGTGCGCGCCATGACATACAGGTATCCGTCCTCGTCGATATAGCCCGCATCGCCGGTTTCATAATAGCCGGGGAAATGCGACAGATAGGATTTCCTGAACCGATCCTCGGCCTTCCACAGGGTCGGCAGGGTGCCCGGCGGCAGCGGCAGCGTGATCGCCACCGCGCCCAGCGTCCCGGCCGGAACCGGGTGGCCCGCCTCGTCCAGAACCTGCACGTCATAACCGGGCAGCGCGACCGAGGGGCTGCCGTGCTTGACCGGCAGAAGCTCGATCCCCACCGGGTTGGCGACGATGGGCCAGCCGGTTTCGGTCTGCCACCAGTGGTCGATCACCGGGACGCCCAGCTTTTCCTCGGCCCATTGGATCGTGTCGGGATCGGCGCGTTCACCGGCCAGATACAGCGTCTTGAAATGGCGCAGGTTGTAGTCGCCGATCAGCTTGCCCTCGGGATCTTCCCGCCGGATGGCGCGGATCGCGGTGGGGGCGCTGAAGACGCTTTTGACCCGATGGTTCTGGATCACCCGCCAATAGGCGGCGGCGTCGGGGGTGCCGACCGGCTTGCCTTCGAACACGATGGTGGTGGCGCCGACCGTCAGCGGGCCATAGCAGATATAGCTGTGGCCGACGACCCAGCCCACATCGGACGCGGCCCAGAACACATCGCCCGCCTGAATGTCGTAGATGTTCTTCATCGTCCAGGCCAGCGCGACCAGATGACCGCCCGTATGGCGCACCACGCCCTTGGGCTGGCCCGTGGTCCCCGAAGTATAGAGGACATAGGCCGGATGGTTGCCCTCGACCGGGACGCATTCGGCGAGTTCGACCCCATACTGGAAGCTGTGCCAGGCCACGTCGCGGCCGGGGGTCAGTTCGGCAACCTCTTGTTCTCGCTGGAAGATCACGCAGAAATCGGGCTTGTAAATGGCTTCCTCGATGGCGCGGTCCAAAAGCGGCTTGTAATGGACGACCCGGCCCGGCTCGACCCCGCAAGAGGCCGCGATGATCGCCTTGGGGGTGGCGTCGTTGATGCGCACCGCCAGTTCATGCGCGGCAAATCCGCCGAAGACGACCGAATGGATCGCGCCCAGCCGCGCGCAGGCCAGCATCGCCTCCAGCGCCTCGGGGACCATCGGCATGTAGATGATGACCCGGTCGCCCTTTTCGATGCCCTTGGCGCGCAGCGCGCCCGCGAGGCTGGCGACCCGGTCGCGCAATTCGCGATAGGTGATGCCGCGATAGGACCGGGTGATCGGGCTGTCGTGGATGATCGCGATCTGGTCGCCGCGCCCGGCCTCGACATGGCGGTCCACGGCGTTCCAGCAGGCGTTAAGGCTGCCGTCCGCGAACCATTCCCCCGCCGGTCCCTGGTCGAAGAAGGCGCGGCTGGGCGGGCGGTCCCAGTCGATCTTTCCGGCGGCCTCCATCCAGAATGCTTCGGGATCCGCCTGCCAGGCGGCATAGGTGTCGCGATACGACATGATGGTGTCTCCTCACTCCTGCCGTTTGTTACGCAGCGGACTGGGGGGCGCGCAACGATGTTAGCGGAACAGGTCGGGGCCGCGCGGCAAATTGTAGCAAATATCCGGCGGATTCCTTTGCAAACCGAAAACGCCTGCAAAATGGGCCATGCGGGGGCGCTGACTTTGCAAATGCAGCCATGCGGAAGCAGCGCCGCCCGGGCGATCATCAGCCGAATCGCCCGGCCTTTGGCTTAACTGTAATGGGCGACCGGGGTTCCGGCCAAGGCGCTCATGTTCAGCAGGCCGCGGACGGTGATCGAGGGGGTGACGATATGCGCGCGGTTGCCCATGCCCATCAGGATCGGCCCGACCTCCAGCCCGTTGGCGCGCATCTTCAGCGCGTTGCGCACGCCGGACGCCGCGTCGGTGCCGGGGAAGACCAGCACGTTCGCCACCCCTTCCAGCCGGGACTCGGGAAAGATCCGCTCTCTCAACTCGGGATCCAGGGCCGCGTCGACATGCATTTCGCCGTCATACATGAAGTCCGGCTTGCGCGCGTCCAGCAGCGCCAGCGCCTCTCGCATCTTGCGGCCGGTATAGCTGTCCAGATTGCCGAATTGCGAATGGCAGCACAGCGCGATCTTGGGCGTCAGGCCGAAGCGGCGGACGTGGCGCGCGGCGCCGATCACCGTCTCCATCACCTGCGAGGGCGTCGGATCGTTGTGGCATTGCGTGTCGGCGATGAACAGCGGGCCGTCCTCCAGGATGATCATCGACAGTGCGCCGACCGGCGACAACCCGTCGCGGGCCAGGATTTCCCGGATATAGCGCAGGTGCCAGGTATATTGGCCGAAGGTGCCGCAGATCAGGCTGTCGGACTCGCCGCGGTGGACCATGACGGCGCCGATGGCGGTGGTGTTGGTGCGCATGATCGCGCGGGCGATGTCGGGGCTGACGCCGCGCCGGGCCATCAGATGGTGATAGGTTTCCCAGTAATCGCGATAGCGGGGGTCGTTTTCGGGGTTCACGATCTCGAAATCGCGTTCGGGGCGGATCGGCAGGCCCGCGCGTTCGCAGCGCGTGGCCACGACCTCGGGGCGGCCGATCAGGATCGGCAGGTCGGTCGTTTCCTCCAGCATGGCGTTGGCGGCGCGCAGGACGCGTTCATCCTCGCCCTCGGCAAAGACGATGCGGCGGTCGGCGGCGCGCGAGGCCTCGAAGACCGGGCGCATGATCAGGGCCGACCGGAAGACCGAGCTGTCCAGCTTGCGCTTGTAGGCGTCCAGATCCTCCAGCGGGCGGGTGGCGACGCCGCTTTCCATCGCGGCGCGGGCCACGGCGGAACTGACGATGCCGACCAGGCGCGGGTCGAAGGGCTTGGGGATCAGGTAATCCGCGCCGAAGGTCAGCGTCTCGCCCCGATAGGCGGCGGCGGCCTCGGCGGCGGTGGTGGTCCGGGCCAGCTTGGCGATGCCGTCGATGCAGGCCAGCTCCATGTCCGCGTTGATGGTGGTCGCGCCCACGTCAAGCGCGCCGCGGAAGATGAAGGGGAAGCACAGGACGTTGTTGACCTGGTTCGGGAAATCGCTGCGCCCGGTGGCGATGATCGCGTCGGGGGCGACGGCGCGGGCGTCGTCGGGCAGGATTTCCGGGGTCGGGTTCGCCAGCGCGAAGATGACCGGGCGGCGGGACATCCTGCCCACCATCTCGGGCTTCAGGACGCCGGGGCCCGACAGGCCCAGGAACAGGTCGGCGCCCTCGATCACCTCGGCCAGGGTGCGGGCGTCGGTGTCCTGGGCGAAGGCGGCCTTCTGGGCGGTCATGTCCTCGACCCGGCCCTTGTAGACCAGGCCGTGGATGTCGCACAGCCAGACGTTTTCCCGCTTGACGCCCAGCTTCAGCAGCATGTTGAGACAGGCGATCCCCGCCGCCCCGCCGCCGGTCGAGACGATCTTGATGTCGGAAAACCGCTTGCCCGCGACATGCAGCGCGTTGGTCGCCGCCGCGCCCACGACGATCGCGGTGCCGTGCTGGTCGTCGTGAAAGACCGGGATGTTCATGCGTTCGCGGCACAGCTTTTCGACGATGAAGCAGTCGGGCGCCTTGATGTCTTCCAGGTTGATCGCGCCGAAGGTGGGTTCCAGCGCGCAGACGATATCGGCCAGCTTTTCGGGATCGGATTCGTTCACCTCGATATCGAAGCAGTCGATATTGGCGAATTTCTTGAACAGGACGGCCTTGCCCTCCATCACCGGCTTCGATGCCGCCGCGCCGATATTGCCCAGGCCCAGCACGGCCGTGCCGTTCGACACCACCGCGACCAGGTTCGCGCGCGAGGTATAGCGGCTGGCCGTGGCGGGATCGGCCTTGATCTCCAGACAGGCCTCGGCCACGCCGGGGGAATAGGCGCGGGACAGGTCGCGGCCGTTCGCCAGGGGCTTGGTGGCGCGGATCTCCAGCTTACCCGGACGCGGGAATTCGTGATAATCCAGTGCCTCTTGCCGGGCGTTGTCCTGCCTGCGTTCGTCCATCTCGGCCCCCTTGGTCGCAAATTGGTTGAGCGTTAAACCATTTCCGGAACGGGGAACAGGCGGCTTCGTCTTGCGTTAGCGGAAACCCTGCGCGAAACTGCGCAACGAATGGTGAGGATGCCCCCATGTCGCTGTTGGATGCCGCGCGCGCAGTCCGGGAAATGGCCTATGCGCCCTATTCGCGCTTCAAGGTCGGCGCGGCCATTCGCGGCAGGTCGGGCGCGATCTATCGCGGCTGCAATGTCGAGAACGTCGCCTATCCCGAAGGCACCTGCGCCGAGGCCGGGGCCATCGCCGCGATGGTCGCCGCCGGAGAGACGGAACTGATCGAGGTCGCGGTGATCGCCGACAGCCCCGCGCCGGTGCCCCCCTGCGGCGGCTGCCGCCAGAAGCTGGCCGAATTCGCCCGCGCCGACACGCCGGTCCTGCTGGCCACGACCGAGGGCGCGACGCTGGCCACCACGGTGGGCGAATTGCTGCCGGGCCGGTTCGACGTCGGGCATATGGCCAAGGCGGAATGACCGACCCGCGCCCCGTCATCGCCGCGATCCGCGATGGCCGTGGTCTGGACGGCCCAGGCGCGGCGCTGATCGCGCAGGGCCTCGCGAACGGGTCGATCGGCGACGCGCAGGCGGGCGCCTTCGCGATGGCGGTTCTGCTGAAGGGCACGGGCGTCAAGGGGCGTGTCGCGCTGACGCGGGCGATGCGCGATTCGGGCCATGTGCTGCACTGGGATCTGCCGGGGCCGGTGGTGGACAAGCATTCGACCGGCGGCATCGGCGACACGGTCAGCCTGGTGCTGGCCCCCCTGCTGGCGGCGCGGGGAATGTTCGTGCCGATGATCTCGGGCCGGGGGCTCGGCCATACCGGCGGCACGCTGGACAAGCTGGAGGCGATCCCCGGCTATCGCTGCGACCAGTCCGAGGATGACTTCCGTCGCATCACCCGCAGCGTGGGCTGCGCCATCGTCGCGGCCAGCGGTGATTTCGCCCCCGCCGACCGCAGGCTGTATGCGATCCGCGACGAATCGGCGACGGTGGAATCGGTCGACCTGATCACGGCCTCGATCCTGTCCAAGAAGCTGGCGGCCGGGTTGCAGGCGCTTGTGCTGGATGTGAAGGCGGGGTCAGGGGCGTTCTTGCGCAACTCCGAATCCTCGCGGCGGCTGGCGCAGGCCCTGGTGGAAACCGCGAATGGCGCGGGCTGCGCGACATCGGCGCTGATCACCGACATGGACCAGCCGCTGGCCCGCAGCGCGGGCAACGCGCTTGAGGTGGCCGAGGCGATCCGTGTGCTGCGCGGCGAACCCGGCGCGCTGCGCGACCTGACGCTGGCGCTTGCGTCCGAGGTTCTGCGGCTGGCGGGGCAGGGGGATGCCGGGCTGTCGGACCTGCTGGACGGCGGCGCTGCGGCGGAAATCTTCGGCCGCATGGTCGCCGCGCAGGGCGGCCCCGCCGATCTGCTGGACCGCCCCGACGCGCATCTGGTCGCCGCCCCCGTCATCCGCTCCGTGCCCGCGCCCGAGGGGCGGATCGCGCGGATCGACGTGACCGCCCTTGGCCATGCGGTCGTGGCGCTTGGCGGCGGCCGGGTCCGCGCGGGCGAGGCGGTGGACCCCCGCGTCGGCCTGTCGATGCTGGCGAAACTGGGCGAGGAAGTCGGCCCCGGACGCCCGCTGGCCCTGATCCACGCCGCCGACGACACCGCGGCCGAGGTCGCCGTCGCCGCCGTCACCGCCGCCTATCGCCTGGGCGAGGGCGGCGAACCCGGCCCCCTGGTGCGCCAACGGATCGCGTCGTGACCGACAGGCGGGCCTTCCTGATCGTCATGGACAGCGTCGGCATCGGCGGCGCGCCGGATGCGGACCAGTTCTTCAACGGCCACCTGCCCGATACCGGCGCGAACACCCTGGGCCATATCGCCCAGGCGCAGGCGCTGCACATGCCGACCCTTGCGCGGCTGGGCCTTGGCGCGGCGGTGCGGCTGGCCTCTGGGCAGGACGCGCCCGGCCTGATGGTTCCGCCGCAGGGGCTGTGGGGGGCCGCGACCGAGATCTCTCGCGGCAAGGATACGCCCTCGGGCCATTGGGAAATCGCCGGCGTGCCGGTGCCCTGGGACTGGCACTATTTCCCCGATACCGCTCCGGCCTTTCCGCCCGACGTCACCGCGCGAATCTGCGAACTGGCGGGAACAGACGGCATCCTTGCCAATCGCCACGCCTCGGGCACCCAGGTGATCGAGGATTTCGGGGCCGAGCATATCCGCACCGGCTGGCCGATCTGCTATACCTCGGTGGACAGCGTGTTGCAGATCGCCGCGCATGAGGAGCATTTCGGCCTGGACCGGCTGATCGGGGTGTGCCGGTCGCTGGCGCCGATGCTGCACGCGATGCGCGTCGGCCGGGTGATCGCCCGGCCCTTCCTGGGCGAGGCGCCGGGCCGCTTCCGCCGCACCGGCAACCGCCGCGACTTCGCCATCGCCCCGCCGGGCCGCACGATCCTAGACATCGCCCAGGACAAGGGCCGCGTCACCCATGCCATCGGCAAGATCGGCGACATCTTCAGCCATCGCGGCATCATCCATCTGCACAAGGGCAAATCGGACGCCGATCTGGCCCAACACCTGATCCGCCTGGGACGCGAGGCCGAACCGGGCAGCCTGACCTTCGCCAATTTCGTCGAATTCGACACGAATTTCGGCCACCGCCGCGACATTCCCGGCTATGCCGCGCAACTGGAATGGTTCGACGGGGTGGCGGGCCGGTTCCTGGCGACGCTGCGCCCCGGCGATCTGGCGATCTTCACCGCCGATCACGGCAACGATCCGTCCTGGCCCGGCACCGACCATACCCGCGAACGGGTGGCGGTCCTGGGTCACGGGGTCGGGACGCGCCCCGTAGGGGTGGTGGGCTTCAGCGACATCGGCGCCTCGGTCCTGGCGCATCTGGGCCTGCCGCCGCCCGATCATGGAAGGTCGTTTCTGTGAAGAAGATCGAATTGCACCTACACCTGGAAGGGGCCGCGCCGCCCGGATTCATCCGGGGTCTGGCCGCCGAGAAATTTGCCGATCTGACCGGCCTGTTCGACGCGCAAGGCCATTATGCCTATGAGGGCTTCGACGGCTTCCTGCGCTGCTACCAGGCCGCGACCAGCGTTCTGCAAACCCCGCGGGATTACGCCCGCCTGCTGGCCGAGGTGCTGGAGCGGTCCGCCGAACAGGGCGTCATCTATACCGAACTGTTCGTCTCGCCCGAATTCTGCGGCGGGGCCGACCTGTCCGCCTGGCGCGACTATCTGGCGGCGATGACCGAAACCGCCGACAAGGCCCGCTTGGACGGCATCGACAGCCGCGCCATCCTGACCGCGATTCGCCATTTCGGCCCGGACCGTGCCCGGAAAACCGCGCTCTGCGCGGCGGAAACGGCGGGCGGCTGGGTCACCGGCTTCGGCATGGGCGGGGCCGAGGGTGCGGGCCGCGCCACCGATTACGCCTGGTCCTTCGACTGCGCGCGCGAGGCCGGGCTGGGTCTGACCTGCCACGCGGGTGAATGGGGCGGGCCGGACAGCATCCGCGAGGCCCTGGCGCTCGGCTGCACCCGAATCGGCCACGGCATCCGCGCCATCGAGGACGCGGCGCTTGTCCGTGATCTGGCCGACAAGGCGGTGACGCTGGAGGTCTGCCCCGGATCGAATGTCGCGCTTGGGCTGTTCCCCGACTGGCCCGCCCATCCCATCGCCCGGCTGGCCGACGCGGGGGTGCGCGTCACCGTCTCGACCGACGATCCGCCGTTCTTTCACACGACGATGCGTCACGAATACGACCGGCTTGCCGACGCCTTCGGTTGGGGCGATACGGACTTCGCGCAGATCAACCGATGGGCCGCCGAGGCCGCCTTTTGCGACCCCGCGACCCGCGACCGGCTTTTGAAGGAGTTTCCGTGACCCAGCACCTGACCCTCATCGACCACCCGCTGGTCCAGCACAAGCTGACGATCATGCGCCAGAAGGACGTATCGACCGCCGGCTTCCGCCGCCTGCTGCGGGAAATCAGCCTGCTGCTGGCCTATGAGGTGACGCGCGAACTGGAACTGACCACCACGCGGATCGAGACCCCCCTGTGCGAGATGGACGCGCCCACGCTGGAGGGCAAGAAGCTGGCGCTGATCTCGATCCTGCGGGCGGGAAACGGGCTTCTGGATGGCATCTTGGAGATGATTCCCGGCGCGCGGGTGGGCTTCGTGGGCCTTTACCGCGACCCCGAAACCCTGCTGCCGGTCGAATATTACTGCAAGGTTCCCAAAGAGTTGAACGTGCGGCTGACGATCGTCGTCGACCCGATGCTGGCGACCGGCAATTCGTCCGTCGCGGCCATCGACATGCTCAAGGCGCGGGGCGCCACGAACCTGCGCTTCCTGTGCCTGCTGGCCGCGCCCGAGGGGGTGGAACGGATGCGCCAGGCCCATCCCGACGTGCCGATCTTCACCGCCGCGCTGGACGAACGGCTGGACGATCACGGCTATATCGTGCCGGGCCTGGGCGATGCCGGCGACCGGATGTTCGGCACGAAATAGCCGCGTTAACCCCAGGTTCACGCATTGTGCCTATCCCTGAGTCACGAAATCGAATCGCGGGTGGCGGATGCGGGTCTTGATCTGGGTGGTAATGGTGCTTCTGCTGCCGGGGCGGGTCTTGGCCGCGCCCGATCCGTCCCCGCCCGGAGATTATCCGGGCGCGCAATATATCGACAGGACGGGCTGCGTCTTTGTTCGCGACGGCCAGGACTGGACGCCCCGGCTGGACAAGCAGGGCGCGCCGATCTGCGGCTTCCCGCCCAGCCAGCCCGCGCTGTCGGACACGGCGCTGCTTGACCCTCGGCCGTCACCCGAGGATGCCTTGGCGGAGGTTTTGGCCCAGGGCTTGAAATCCGGCGATCTTGTCACCGATGCGCCGGCGGCACCGCTGGGCGATACCGCCCCCGATCCGGGCCAGGCGGTGTTGGACGCGACCTTGCAGGACCAGATCGACATGGAGGCCAGGCTTCGCAGCGCCATGGCGGGAAAAGCGCCAGACGGGCTGTGCGCCCGGCTCGGCTATCGTCCCGCCGGGAACGCGACGCCGATCATCGGCGGCGACGTGACCCAAGGCCTGTGCCCCGGCATGACCGCGCCCGAGCCCTTGCCGCAGATCACCGCGCTTGCCACGCCCATACCGGCCGAACCGGCGGCGGTGGCGGACGCGCAGGCCCCTTCCGCAGATCCCGCCCCGAGCCCCAGGCCGGTGCATCGGGCCGAACGGGTTGCCAAGCCCGCCTCGGTCATCGCCCGCAGGCCAGCCACAGCATCCCCGGCCGACAAGCCGGATCGAGTCGAGATGATCCCCGCCAACGCCCGCTATGTCGAGATCGGCACCTATGCCGACGCCGCGAATGCCCTGGCGGCGCTGCGCCGCCTGTCGGGCCTGGGCTATCGCACGGCGCAGCGCGATCAGAAACTGGGGGACAAGCCGGGCAAGGCGATTCTTGCGGGGCCGTTCGCGGATCGGCAGGCCCTGGTCACGGCGCTGTCGCGGCTGCGGGCGAACGGCTATCCCCGCGCGGTGGCGCGCTGATCGGCAGACATGCGAAGGGGGCGCGAACGCCCCCGGACTATCTTGTGCTGGTCTGGCGGGTCAGGCCGCGCGGCGGGCGTTGTCCACGGCCATGCGGGGCGCTTCCTCGCGGGTGAAATACCCGAACATCTGGTCCAGCACGGCATCGGCGTCGGCCTGCAACTCGCGGGCGCTGATGCGAAGGGATTGTGCGGTGTTCTGTGCCATTGTCCTGTCTTCCGGGTCGGAGTGATCCTCCCGCAAGGACACATAGGGACCGGTCCCCGCTCTGTCCATTGCTGCGACGCAGCGTCAACCGGGCCTGCAATGCTGCCATGCAGCAAACGCCTCATCCCAGCGTCACCATGCGATGCTTCTTCCTGCCCACCGACACCTTCAGCCCGTCCCCGATCAGCAATTGATCAACAGTCAATTGCGGATCGCCGACCGGTTCGTTGTTCAGGCGCAGGCCGCCCTCGGCGATCAGCCGCTTCGCTTCCTTGCCCGAGGGCGTGATTCCGGTCTGCACCAGAAGCTGGACCACCGACAACCCCTCGCCCAGGACGCCGGCGGGCAGGACCGCGACCTCCAGATCGCCGCCCGCGCCGCCCTGTTCGAACACCTCGCGCGCGGTGGCCTCGGCGCTTGCGGCGGCTTCGGCGCCGTGCAGCAGGGCCGTCACCTCGTTGGCCAACAGAACCTTGCCGGCGTTGATCTCGGACCCCTGAAGCGCGCCCAGGCGGTCGCATTCCTCGACCGGCAATTCGGTATAGAGCTTCAGGAACCGCCCCACATCGGCATCGGTGGTGTTGCGCCAGAACTGCCAGAACTCATAGGGCGACAGCATCGCCCCGTTCAGCCAGACGGCGCCGCCCGCCGACTTGCCCATCTTGCGCCCGTCGCTGGTGGTCAGCAGCCGCGAGGTCAGCCCCCAGACACAAGCGTCATCGACCCGCCGCGTCAGGTCGATGCCATTGACGATATTGCCCCACTGGTCCGACCCGCCCATCTGCAACCGGCAGCCATGGCGGCGATGCAGTTCCAGGAAATCATAGGCTTGCAGGATCATGTAGTTGAATTCCAGGAAGGACAGCGACTGTTCGCGGTCCAGCCGGGACTTCACCGATTCGAAGGACAGCATCCGGTTGACGCTGAAATGCCGCCCGATGTCGCGCAGGAACTCCAGATAGTTCAGCCCGTCCAGCCATTCGGCATTGTTCAGCATCAGCGCGCCGTCGCCGCCATAGGACAGATAGCGCGCGAAGACCTGTCCCATCCCGTCGATATTGGCCTGGATCGCGGCCTCGTCCAGCAGCGGGCGTTCTTCCGAGCGGAAGCTGGGATCGCCCACCTTGGTGGTGCCGCCGCCCATCAGCGTGATCGGCCGGTTGCCGGTCTTCTGGAACCAGCGCAGCATCATGATGTTCAGCAGGTGCCCCACATGCAGCGACGCCGCCGTCGCGTCATAGCCGATATAGGCCGTGACCGGCCCTTCCAGCAGCGCCTGGTCCAGCGCCGCATAGTCGGTGCAGTCGGCGACATAGCCGCGCTCGAACATCACGCGCAGGAAATCGGACTTGGGGCTGTAGGTCATCGGCTTTTTCCTTCTGGTCGGCGCGGATATACCGGCTGGGACAGGGAAGGAAAAGCGCGATGATCCGGGTTCTGGGAATGATGTCGGGCACCTCGATGGACGGGGTGGACGCGGCGGTGATCGAGACCGAGGGGGTGCGGATCGCGGGCTTCGGGCGCAGCGGCTTTCGCGCCTATTCCGACACCGAATCGGCCGTGCTGCACGCGGCGCTCGGCCGATGGCCGGGCGGGGCAGGGGTGGCCGAGGCCGCGGCGCTGTCGGTCGCAAGCCATGCCGCCTTGGCCGCCGATTTCGCGGATGCCGACCTGATCGGCTATCACGGCCAGACCCTGGCCCATGATCCGCAGGGCAGGGGCACGCATCAGGCGGGCGACGGCGCGGCCTTGGCGCGGGCGGTGGGGCGGCCGGTGGTCTGGGATTTCCGCCGCGAGGATGTGCGGCAGGGTGGCGAAGGCGCGCCGCTGGCGCCGTTCTTCCACTGGGCCTGCGCCGGCTGGGCCGTGGGGCAGGGGCGTCTGTCGCCGCAGCCCGTCGCCTTCCTGAACCTGGGCGGCGTGGGCAACCTCACCTGGGTCGATCCGACCGCCCCCGCGCCCGAGGCGCCGGGCGCCTGCCTGGCCTTCGACACCGGCCCCGCCAATGCGCCGCTCAACGACCTGATGCGGCGGCGCCTGCGGCAAAGCCACGACCGCGACGGCGCCTTGGCCGCGACGGGACGGGCGGATCACCGCCTCCTGGCCGAATTCCTGCGCCATCCCTGGTTCGACCGGCCGCCGCCAAAATCGCTGGACCGCGACCAGTTCGCGGGCCTTGCCGCCGCCGTCGAACCGCTGGCGGATGCCGATGCCGCCGCGACCCTGGTTGCGGCTCTGGCCGGGGCGGTTGCGGCGGGGATGCGGTGGATGCCGACCGTTCCCGCCGCGGTGCTGGTCTGCGGCGGCGGGCGGCGCAACCCCGCGATCATGGCGCGGCTGGCGCAGGTGCTGCCCTGCGACGTGCAGCCGGTCGAGGCGGCGGGCCTGGACGGCGACATGCTGGAGGCGCAGGCCTTCGGCTGGCTGGCGGCGCGGGTGCTGCGCGGGCTGCCGACCTCGGGTCCGGCGACGACGGGGGTGGGCGCGCCCTGCTGCGGGGGGCGGATCAGTTATCCGCGCGGGCGTGAATTCGGGGGGCGTGGTGATTTTTCATGACGCGCCCTTGACGGGCGGCTGCGGTCTGCGTAAACCGCCCCTCACCCCGAAGGGCGATCTGTCGGGGTGGTGAGTGTGCGGTTGTAGCTCAGTTGGTTAGAGTACCGGCCTGTCACGCCGGGGGTCGCGGGTTCGAGCCCCGTCAACCGCGCCACACACATCTTCGCCCGGAAAAGCGCGGTTGTAGCTCAGTTGGTTAGAGTACCGGCCTGTCACGCCGGGGGTCGCGGGTTCGAGCCCCGTCAACCGCGCCATTTCCCCTGATTTTTGATCTAACATCCCTCGCCGCGTTTCGCTAAGACGGAACCCCGCCAAGGGAGGATTGCGAATGACCGATCATGATGATGCGACGGCGCTGATTGCGACGATGGGCCGGGCCGCGCGGGCGGCGGCGGTCGAACTTGCGCAGGCCACGGCCGAACGCAAGCATGTCGCGCTGATCGGGGCCGCCTATGAAATCCGCGCGCGGCAGGCCGCGATCCTGGCCGCCAATGACGAGGACATGCAGTTCGGGCGCGACAAGGGACTGGCCCCGGCGATGCTGGACCGGCTGCGCCTGGACGCAGCCCGCCTGCGCGGGATCGAGGACGGCCTGCGCGCGGTGGCCGAACAGCGCGACCCGGTGGGAGAGGTCTTGGCCGAATGGGACCGCCCGAACGGGCTGCACATCCAGCGGATCCGCACCCCGATCGGCGTCATCGGCGTGATCTATGAAAGCCGCCCGAACGTGACCGCCGATGCCGGCGCGCTGGCGTTGAAATCGGGCAATGCGGTGATCCTGCGCGGCGGGTCGGAAAGCCTGCATTCCAGTCAGGCGATCCATGCCTGCATGGTCGAAGGGTTGCGCCAGGCCCGTCTGCCCGAAGCGGCGATCCAGCTTGTCCCGACCCGCGACCGCGCCGCCGTCACCGCGATGTTGCAGGCGCAGGGCCTGATCGACGTGATCATTCCGCGCGGTGGCAAGGGGCTGGTCGGGCTGGTCCAGCAGCAGGCGCGGGTGCCGGTCTTCGCGCATCTTGAAGGCATCTGCCACGTCTATGTCGATCGCGACGCCGACCCCGAGATGGCCCGCAAGGTCGTGCTGAACGCCAAGACCCGCCGCCCCGGCATCTGCGGCGCCGCCGAAAGCCTGCTGATCGACTGGCGGTTCTATACCCGCTACGGGCCCGCGATCATCGAGGATCTGCTGCGCGCGGGCGTCGAGGTCCGGGCCGAGGGCGAGCTGGCGAAAATCCCCGCCACCGTCCGCGCCGGGGCGGATGATTTCGGCCGCGAATTCCTGGACATGATCATCGCCGCGAAGCTGGTCGACGGGGTCGAGGAGGCGATCACCCATATCCGCCGCCATGGCAGCCAGCACACCGAATCGATCATCACCGATAACGACGCCACGGCAGAGCGGTTCTTTGCCGCGCTCGACAGCGCGATCCTGATGCGCAACGCCTCGACCCAGTTCGCCGATGGCGGAGAGTTCGGGATGGGCGCGGAAATCGGCATCGCCACCGGCAAGCTGCACGCGCGCGGCCCGGTCGGGGCCGAGCAGTTGACCAGCTTCAAATACCTGGTTCGGGGCGACGGGACGGTCCGCGCCTGACCCCCGGCGGGGATCAGAACGCGATCCCAGCCCCCTTGTCGTCCAGATCCCAGCGTGGCTGGCGGTTGGCGGCGGCAAGGGCCTGGGCCAGAAGGGCGAAATGAACCTCGGACGGGGCAGGGGCGCGGGGGGCGTCGCCGCCCAGCCAGGCCCACAGGGCCGCATCCTGCTTGACCCGGTCGGCCTGTCCCACCAGCCGCCAGCGGCCCTCGTCATGCAGCACGGTGATCGTGCCGCCCCAGGGCAGCGCGCTTTCCAGGCACATGATCGCCAGCATGATCATGCGCAGTTCCACGCGGGCGAAATCGCCCTCGGCCTCCAGGTCGATGCGCAGCCGGCCCTGGCTTGCAAAGCCGTCCAGAAGCTGCGCTAGGCCCGCGCGCGACATGCGCTGTTCGCCCTGGGCCTGGCCGAAGGCCACGCGGAACAGCTGGATCCGCGCCCGCGCCGCCGCCACCGATTCGGCGATCAGCTTCAGTTCGGGGCTGGCGCCGATGCCCGGAAACTCGGGCGACATTTCCAGCAGTTCGACGCCGTTGCCGATGGCGCCCAGCGGCGAGACCAGGTCATGGCACAGCCGCGATCCCAGCAGATGCGCAAGCTCTGCCTGCGTGATGCGCGTTGTCTCCAGGGTCATGCGGCATTACCTTTCAGCACGTCACAAAGGGGGCTGCCGTGAACGAGATCCTGGAACCCGGCATGATCGTCCGCCATCCCGGCGCGCCCGAATGGGGCGAGGGCCAAGTGCAGTCGCGCATCGGCGACCGGATCACGGTCAACTTCGCCGAGGCCGGAAAGCAGGTCATCGACGGCAGGCGGGTTTCGCTGGATATCGTCTGGTCGCACGGCAGCTGAGTGGTTCATGCCGCAACGATTGCAACCTTTGATTGTTTTGTGCAAGCAAACTTGCGCCCCGCATGGGACGTCCAGGTCAGTCTGCTGCATCGTTGCAATACCCCGCGCGCGCGCCTAGACAGGACCGCGATGCCCATATCCGCCCCCGCCCGCACCCGATCCGACCCGTCCTTCTTCGACACACGCCTGGCGGTGTCGGACCAGGATCTGCTGGCCGCGCAACGCCTGCGCTATCGCGTCTTCATCGAGGAACTGGGCGGCGACGGCCCGCTGGTCGATCATGACCGGCGGCTGGAACGCGACGACTTCGATCCGGTCGTGGATCACCTGTGCCTGATCGACACCCGCCGGTCGCCACAGGATCTTGATCATGTCGTGGGCGTCTATCGCCTGCTGCGCGGCGATGTGGCGGCGGGGTTCGGGCGGTTCTACTGCGATTCCGAATACGACCTGACGCCGCTGCGCGCCTGCGGCCGCCCGGTGCTGGAACTGGGCCGGTCCTGCGTCGATCCGGCCTGCCGGGGCGGGTCGGGCATGTTCCTGCTGTGGAACGCGCTTGCCGATTACGTCCTGGACCACGGGATCCAGATCCTGTTCGGTGTCGCCAGCTTTCACGGCACCGACACGACAATGCTGGCGCCCTCGCTCAGCTGGCTGCACCATCACCACCTGGCCCCCGCCGACCTGCGCCCCCGCGCGCGGCCCGAGGGGTTTCACCGCATGGACCTGATCCCCGCCGACCGCCTGGACCGGCGCGAGGCCCTGGTCGGGATGCCCGCGCTGATCAAGGCCTATCTGCGCTTGGGCGGCATGGTGGGCGATGGGGCGTTCATCGACCGCGCCTTCAACACCACCGATGTGTTCCTGCTGATGGACACCGCCGCGATGTCGGACAAGCACCGGCAGTTCTACGAAAGCCGCTGGCAGCCGC
Organism: Paracoccus sp. S3-43; assembly: GCF_029027965.1. NCBI lineage: Bacteria > Pseudomonadati > Pseudomonadota > Alphaproteobacteria > Rhodobacterales > Paracoccaceae > Paracoccus > Paracoccus qomolangmaensis. The sequence goes on from NZ_CP119082.1 coordinate 1,273,555, forward strand.
AATGAGCCCGGCTCCGCGCGTTGATCCGGGACGGACCGAGGCGACCTGGCGCGACGGCCAACCGCCGCCGCTGGCCGGTCCGCGGACCTTGGGCGACTGGCTGCGCGTCACGCGCCGGGGCCTGGGCGCGATTCTGGTGCTGCTGGCGGGGGTGCTGCTGATCCTGCCCCTGCGCGGGGTCGAGCGTCTGGTTCATGGCCGCCGCCGTCCCTGGACGGGACCGCATGTGCAGGCGGTCTGCCGTCTGGTGCTGGCCTGCATCGGCATCCGCTGGCGGCGGCAGGGCGTGCCGATGCGCGGCCCCGGCGCGGTGGTGGCGAACCATTCAAGCTGGCTGGACATCCTGGTCCTGAACGCCGCCATGCCGGTGTTCTTCGTCAGCAAGGCCGAGGTCGCGGGCTGGCCCGGCATCAACATCCTGACCCGCGTCACCGACACGCATTTCGTCATCCGCGATCCCCGGCTGGCGCAGGCGCAGGCGCGGGAGTTCTCGGACCGCGTGAATGCGGGCCACCGGCTGCTGTTCTTTCCCGAAGGCACCTCGACCGACGGGCGGCGGCTGCTGCCCTTCAAGCCGACGCTGTTCCAGGGGTTCCTGGATCCGGCGCTGCCCGCCGGGCTGGCGATCCAGCCGGTCAGCGCGGTCTATCATGCGCCCCCCAACGCGGATCCGCGCTTTTACGGCTGGTGGGGGGATATGGATCTGGGGCCGCATCTGCTGGCGGTGCTGGCGGCGCGGCGGCAGGGGCGGGTGACGGTCGTGCTGCACGATCCCGTCCCGGTGGCCGGGCAGACGCGCAAAACCCTGGCCCTGGCCTGCGAAGACGCCGTGCGTCGCGGCCTTGTCGCTTGATCGGGCGGGTATCTGGCCCATATTTGGTGGGATGACCATCCGCAGCCCCAAGGGATCTGCCATGACCCGTTTTGCCGCGCCCATCGCCGAACAGATCTGGGACATGAAATACCGCCTGAAGGACGCCGAGGGCCGCCCCCTCGACGCCACGGTCGAGGACAGCTGGCGCCGCGTCGCCCGCGACCTGGCCCAGGTTGAGGCAGACCCCGCCGCGTGGGAGGACCGCTTCTATGCCGCGCTTCAGGATTTCCGCTTCCTGCCTGCCGGGCGCATCCTGGCGGGCGCGGGCACCGGGCGCAGCGTCACCCTGTTCAACTGCTTCGTCATGGGCACCATCCCCGACAGCATGGAGGGGATTTTCCAGGCGCTGAAGGAAGCCGCGCTGACCATGCAGCAGGGCGGCGGCATCGGCTATGATTTCAGCACCATCCGCCCCAGGGGGGCCGAGGTGCGGGGCGTGGCGGCGGACGCATCCGGCCCGCTGTCCTTCATGGACGTGTGGGACGCGATGTGCCGCACGATCATGTCGGCGGGCAGCCGCCGGGGCGCGATGATGGCCACCATGCGCTGCGACCACCCCGATATCGAGGATTTCATCGCCGCCAAGCAGGACAGCGCCCGGCTGCGCATGTTCAACCTGTCGGTGCTGGTGACGGATGCCTTCATGCAGGCGGTCAAGGCGGACGGGCGGTGGGATCTGGTCTTTGGCGGCAAGGTCTATCGCACGGTCCCCGCGCAGGATCTGTGGAACCGGATCATGCGCGCGACCTATGACTATGCCGAACCCGGCGTGATCTTCATCGACCGCATCAACCAGCAGAACAACCTGCATTACGCCGAGACGATCGCGGCCACCAATCCCTGCGGTGAACAGCCGCTGCCGCCCTATGGGGCCTGCCTGCTGGGGTCGGTGAACCTGGCCCGGCTGGTGTCGGACCCGTTCACGCCGCAGGCGAGGGTGGACATGGCGGCGCTGGACGATCTGGTCCGGGTGGCGGTGCGGATGATGGACAATGTGGTCGATGCGTCGAAATTCCCCCTGCCGCAGCAGGCGGCCGAGGCGCGGGCCAAGCGCCGCATCGGCCTGGGCGTGACGGGGCTTGCCGATGCGCTGCTGATGCTGGGGCTGCGCTATGGCGCCCCGGATGCCGTGGAGCGGACGCGGGTCTGGATGCGGGCCATCGCGCGGTCGGCCTATCTGGCCTCCGCCGATCTGGCGCGCGAGAAGGGGGCATTCCCGCTGTTCGACCGCGACGCCTTCCTGGCCTCGGGCTTCATGCGGCGGATGGACGATGCGGTGCGCGACGCGGTGGCGGCTCATGGCATCCGCAACGCCCTGCTGACCAGCATCGCGCCGACCGGGACGATCAGCCTCTATGCCGGGAACGTGTCCAGCGGGATCGAGCCGGTCTTCGGCCATGCCTATACCCGCAAGGTGCTGCAAAAGGACGGCAGCCGGACCGAGGAGGAGGTCGTCGATTACGCCGTCCAGATGTGGCGCGACCTGCATGGCGACGCGCCCTTGCCCGATTACTTCGTGAACGCGCAGACGCTGGCGCCCCAGGATCATGTCGCCATGCAGGCGGCGGCGCAGGACTGGGTGGACAGCAGCATCTCCAAGACCATCAACTGCCCGGCGGATATGCCCTTCCAGGACTTCAAGGATGTCTACCTGTCGGCTTGGGATCTGGGCTGCAAGGGCTGCACCACCTATCGCCCGAACGCGGTCACCGGATCGGTCCTGTCGGTCAGCGAGGCGGCCGAGGCCGTGCCGCAGGCCGATGCCGGTGCCGAGGTCGTCTATCTGACCGAGCCTCTGGACCGTCCCGCCGCGCTGGAAGGCGCGACCTACAAGCTGAAATGGCCCGCCAGCGAACACGCGATCTATATCACCATCAACGACATCGTGCAGGCGGGCCATCGCCGCCCGTTCGAGATCTTCATCAACTCGAAGAACATGGAGCATTTCGCCTGGACCGTCGCCCTGACCCGGATGATCAGCGCGGTCTTCCGGCGTGGCGGCGATGTGTCCTTCGTGGTCGAGGAACTGAAGGCCGTCTTCGACCCGCGCGGCGGCGCCTGGATGGGCGGGCGCTATGTGCCGTCGATCCTGGCGGCCATCGGCGGGGTGATCGAACGCCACATGGTCGCCATCGGCTTCCTGGCGGGCGAGGGCCTGGGCCTGAAATCCGATCCGCAGGTCGAGGCGATGGCCGTGGGCGAACGCCCGCTGGGCCCGGCCTGCCCGAACTGCGGCCAATACGGGATGCGCATGAACGAAGGCTGCATGACCTGCCCGAACTGCGGCCATTCCAAATGCGGCTAGGTCACAGCCCGGCGCTTGCCAGTGTGCCCGCGATCACCGGGGCCAGCTTGGCCGCCCATTCCGTCTGGCCCGCCCGATCCGCGATCAGGTCGTTGCGCAGCTCGATCAGGATATTCGGACGACCGTGGCGCAATGCGTGGCGGTCGATCGAATCGCCTTCGAGATGGCCGTCATAGGGCTGGTTCTCGCCGGTGATCCATCCGGCCTCGCGGCAGGCCTGCACCATCGGCGGACCAAGCCGGACATCCTGGTAGGAATAGAGGATCCCCACCTGCCAGGGCCGCATCGGACGGCCGCGCAATTGCGGCGTAAAGCTGTGGATCGCGCAGATGCAGCGGCCGGGATGGCTGTCGGCCAGCCGCGCCAGCGCACGGTGATAGGGGCGGTGCAGCCGGTCCAGCCGCCGTTCGCGTTCTGCCGCGTCGGCGTTCTTGCTCGCCGGGATCACCGTGCCGTCGTAAAGGCGCATCAGCAGCGTCGGATCGTCCTCGCCCCGGTTGGGGTCGATCACCAGCCGCGAGAAGTCGGAAAAGATCGCCGGGGCGTCCATCAGCACCGCCAGCCGCGACGCCAGCCCCGCCGCGCCCACGTCATAGGCGATGTGGCGCGCCATGTCGGCGGCGTCGATCCCCAGGTCGCCGCCGCCCACCCAGTCCGGCACGCGGTTCGTCGCATGGTCGCAGGTGATCAGCCAGCGGGACGGGCGGTCCTCTCCCTCGGTCCAGAAGGCGCGGTCTGTCATCGGTCGGTCATCCTTCATGTCGCAGGATGTCTATGCGATGGTGCCGGCGGACGCCAGTTGCAGCCGCAGGCGATCTGGACCATAGTTAGCGCAAACGGAAGAGGGCCGCAGGATGAGAAGACATCGCAACGTCAAGATCGTGGCAACCCTGGGGCCCGCGTCCAGCACCAGGGACATGATCCGCGCGCTGTTCGATACCGGCGCGGACGTGTTCCGCCTGAACATGAGCCACGGCAGCCATGACGATCACCGCGCCCGCTATGACGCGATCCGCGCCGTCGAGGCGGAAACCGGCCGTCCCATCGCCGTGCTGGCCGACCTTCAGGGGCCGAAGCTGCGCGTGGGCCAGTTCACCGCGGGCGCCTGCGACCTGGAAGAGGGCAACCGCTTCCGCTTCGACCTGGACACGGCGCCGGGGGATTCCAGCCGCGTGCAACTGCCCCATCCCGAGATCTTCGCGGCCCTGGTGCCGGGCAGCAACCTGCTGGTCAATGACGGCAAGATCCGTCTGCGGGTCGATGAATGCGGCCCCGATTTCGCCGATTGCACGGTGACGGTCGGCGGCACGATCAGCGACCGCAAGGGGGTGAACGTGCCCGACGTGGTTCTGCCGCTGGCGGCGCTGTCGGACAAGGATCGCGCCGACCTGGAATTCGCCTGCGAACTGGGCGTGGACTGGCTGGCCCTGTCCTTCGTGCAGCGCGCCGCCGATGTCGAGGAGGCGCGGGCGCTTGCCAGGGGTCGCGCCGCGATCCTGTCCAAGATCGAGAAACCGGCGGCGGTCGACGCCTTCGACGACATCCTGGCCACCTCCGACGGCATCATGGTCGCGCGGGGCGATCTGGGGGTCGAACTGCCGATCCATTCCGTGCCCCCGATCCAGAAGCGCCTGGTCCGCAAGTGCCGCTCGGCCGCCAAGCCGGTGATCGTCGCCACGCAAATGCTGGAATCGATGATCGAAAGCCCCATGCCGACGCGGGCCGAGGTCAGCGACGTGGCGAACGCCATCTACGAAGGCGCCGACGCGGTGATGCTGTCCGCCGAAAGCGCCGCCGGTTCCTATCCCATCGAGGCCGTCCGCACGATGGACAGCGTCGCCCGGTCCGTCGAGGCCGACAGCAACTATCGCGCCATCATCGAGGCCTCGCGCCAGAACAAGCTGCATACGGTGGCCGACGCCATCGTCACCGCCGCGCGAGAGATCGCCGAAACCACCGACATCGCCGCGATCTGCGCCTTCAGCCAGTCGGGCCAGACCGTCAGCCTGGTGGCGCGCGAACGCCCCCGCGTGCCGATCATCGCGCTGACCCATCTGGAATCGGTCCTGCGCCGCATGTGCCTGACCTGGGGGACGCATTGCGTCATCACCCCGCAGCTGACCCGCTTCAAGGAGGCGGTCGTCAACGCGACGCGCGCGGCGCGCGAATTCAACTTCGCCGACGAAACCCGGCAGGTGGTGGTGATCGCGGGCGTGCCCTTCAACGTGCCGGGCAGCACCAACATCGTGCGGATCGCGCCCTGCGACGAACGCTTGATCTTCGCGTCGGATCCAGAATAAGCCCAGGTCGGACGGACCATCACAAGGGGTTTCCATGTCTGATCTTCTGCTGCTGGGCGGCCTCGCGCTGTGCCTGCTTTCGGTCGTCGTTGCCGTCGTGCAACTGCTGCGGACCCAGGCTCCGCGCGCGGGCGCGGTCCTGCTGGTCCTGGGCATCGCCGCGATCCTTGCCGGGGCCTATCTGGCGCCCGAACCGTTCAGCCTGGACCAGATCCCGCAGGCCTGGGCGCGTCTGGCGGGCGGTGCGACGACAACGCCCTGAGGCCCTTGCCAAATCCGAACGGCGCGCCTATACGGCGCGCTTCCTGCCCGTGCGTCCGGCCACCATGGCATTGCCGAGTCGCACGTTCACTTCGATCAAGGAGACGAAAATGCCGAAGATGAAGACCAAGTCGGCCGCCAAGAAGCGGTTCTCGTTCACGGCCTCGGGGAAGGTGAAATCCGCCCAGGCCGGCAAGCGCCACGGCATGATCAAGCGCACGATCAAGTTCATTCGCGACGCGCGCGGCACCAGCGTCCTGTCGGACGCGGATGCCAAGATCGTCAAGAAATACATGCCCTATAACCGCTGATCGCTGAGGACTGAACAATGGCACGAGTTAAATCCGGCAAGGTCACGCACGCCCGCCACAAGAAGGTTCTGGACGCGGCCAAGGGCTATTACGGCGCCCGGTCGCGCAACTTCCGCACCGCCACCCAGGCCGTCGACAAGGCGAACCAATACGCCACCCGCGACCGCAAGACCCGCAAGCGCAACTTCCGCGCGCTGTGGATCCAGCGGATCAACGCCGCCGTCCGTCTGGTGGACGCGGAAATGACCTATTCGCGCTTCATCAACCTGCTGGCGAAAGCCGGGATCGAGGTGGACCGCAAGGTTCTGGCCGACTTGGCCGTGAACGAACCTGAGGCGTTCGGCGCGATCGTGGAGCAAGCGAAAGCCGCAGCCTGATCGCCCTGCGAAATCTGAGGAAAAGGCCCGCCCCCGGTGCGGGCCTTTTTTCATTCGGCCTCGCCGCAGGCGGCGGTGGCGCTGTCGAACGAGGCATCGCTTTTTTCCAGCGTGCCGCCATCGATCTGGATCGGGCGGAACGGCGGCGTGTCCTGTGCGGCGGGCTGCACCTGCGTCAGCCGGTAGCATCCGGTGAAGACGGTCGTCTGCCCGTCCGCCGCGACCGCTTGCAGGACCACCGGCACGGCGGAATGGATCGACCCGGCAGCGCCTTCCGATGAAACCTCGCCCAAGCGCAGCTCGACCGCGGCCGTGTCTGCATAGCCGTTGCGGAATTCCTGATAAGGGGGCGCGGTTTCGGGGCGGAAATAGCTCCACCCCCGCAGGTATTCGCTGCGGTTGATCGCGTTGTAAAGCGAGGTCACCACCCGTTCGGGCGAGGATCGGTCGTCGATGTAATCGGGCGGGGTCTGGGCGGCCGCAGGGGCGGCAAGGGCCAGCAGGACAACAAGCGGACGCAGCATCGCAATCTCCTTCATGGGCCTGAAATCATGGGCTTCAAACGCGCAGCCCGCCCTGTTCGTTCGGCTTGGGCGGGGCGTTGTCCCGATTGTGATGCACCGACCGTTTCGCAGCGCCGCCGTTCGTGCAAGCCTGATCGCGTGGAACACGATATCTTGGAACGGCGGATGCGAGAGGACGGTGCCGATCCGGGGCCGCGCGACCCCGTGAAGGTCGCGCTTGCCCGCCAGCCGCTGGGCATCCTCGGCACCGCCTTGACCGCCCGGCGCAACCTGCTGGAACTGATCCCCGCCATCGCCACCCGCCAGCCGATCGTCTCCGGCAAGACCGGGATTCGCTTTCACATGGTGATGGACCCGGCCACGCTGCGCCATATCCTCAAGGACCGGGTCGAGGATTATCCCAAGTCCAATGTCACCAAGCTGATCCTGGAACCGGCCATCGGCGACAGCCTGTTCGTGGCCGAGGGCGCGGCTTGGCGGTGGCAGCGCCGCGCGGTGGCCCCCGCCTTCGCCCTGCGCCATGTCGAGGCGCTTGGTCCCGTCATGACCGCCGCGGCCGAGGCATCCTGCCGCCGCCTGGCCGCCGCCACCGGCCCCGTCGATCTGTTCGCGGAAACCGTGGCCGCGACCTTCGAGGTGATCGCCGACGTGACGCTGTCGGGCGACCGCGCCTTCGACCGCGACGCGGTGCATCACGCCATCGACGGCTATATCGCGCAGACGGCCAAGGTCTCGCTGCTGGACGTGATGGGCCTGCCGGGCTGGATTCCGCGTCCGGGGCGGATGGTCTCGCGCGGCGGGTTGCAGCGGATGAAGCAGATCGCCGACCGGGCCATCGGCGCCCGCGCGGCCAAGCCCCGGACCCAAGGGGCGCCGGATCTGCTGGATCTGCTGCTGGACGCCGCCGACCCGGAAACCGGCCGGGCGATGACCCGCGACGAGCTGCGCGACAACCTGCTGACCTTCATCGTCGCGGGACACGAGACGACCGCCCTGACCCTGGCCTGGGCGCTGTATCTCTGCGCCTTCGACCCGGCGGTGCAGGACCGCGCGGCGGCCGAGGCCTGCGCGGCCCTGGGCGACCGGGCCGCGACGGCGGCCGATATGCCCCGTCTGCCCCTGATCCAGCGGATCGTGAACGAGGCGCTGCGCCTCTATCCCCCCGCCGCCTTCCTGTCGCGCACCGCGCGGGCCGAGGATCGGCTGTGCGGGCGGCAGGTTCTGCCCGGCGATACGGTGATGCTGCCGATCTATGCGCTGCATCGCCACCATCTGCTGTGGGATCGGCCCGACGCCTTCGACCCGGATCGCTTCCTGACCACGCCCGACCGCTATGCCTTCCTGCCCTTCGGCGCCGGTCCGCGCATCTGCATCGGCGCGGGCTTCGCCCTGCAAGAGGCGGTGGTGATCCTGGCGACGCTGCTGGCGCGGTTCCGCTTCACGGCCATTCCGGGCCGCGATCCGCATCCGCGCATGATCCTGACCCTGCGCCCGCATGGCGGCGTCTGGCTGCGCGTCGCCCCGCGCTGAGCCCTGCCGCGGAAATGGTTAACGCGGCTGTCATCGAGAGCTGCCATAACGGTGCGGTCTTTCAACCCATCATGGAGTCCTTCGGATGAAGACCCTTGCACTTGCCGCCGCCGCGGCCCTGTCGCTGTCCGCCGCTGCCTTCGCCGCCCCGGTTCAGCCGCTGCCGCGTGCCCATGCCCATAACGATTACGAACATGAACGCCCGCTGTTCGACGCGCTGGATCACGGCTTTACCTCGGTCGAGGCCGACATCTGGCTGGTCGATGGCGAATTTCTGGTCGCTCATGACGACTGGGCACTGGATCCGTCGCGCACCCTGAAATCGCTCTATCTCGACCCGCTGCGCGATCTGATCGCGGCGAATGGCGGTTCGGTCTATGGCGAAGGCACACCCCTGAACCTGCTGATCGACGTCAAGTCCGAGGCGGTCGCCGCCTGGTCCGCGCTGGACGGGCTGCTGGCGGAATATTCCGATGTCTTCACCGCCTTCAGCAAGACCGACGGCCGCAGCGAAGGCGCGGTGACCGCGCATATCTCGGGCAACCGCGATTACGAGGCGATGAAGAACGACGATCTGCGTTATGCGGGCTATGATGGCCGCGCCAGCGATCTGGAATCGGGCGAGCCGCTGGATCCGAACCTCATCACCATGGTCAGCAACAACTGGACCAGCTTGTTCGACTGGAACGGCAGCGGCGAATTTTCGGCTGAAGACGAGGCGTTTCTGGCCGATTACGTCTCGCGCGTGCATGAGAATGGCCAGATCGTGCGGTTCTGGGCGACCAATGACACGCCGGGCGACGCGCGCGATGCGCTGTGGGCCAAGCTGGTTCAGCATAATGTCGACCTGATCAACACCGACGATCTGGCGGGACTTCAGTCCTTCCTGCTGGAAAACGACCAGCCTCAGCCCGCTCCGGTGCCGCTGCCCGCCGGCGTCTGGCTGCTGGGCGGGTCGCTGGCCCTGATCGCCGGTCTGCGCCGCCGCCGCCGGGCCTGATCCGCGCGTGACCCGATTCCGGAAGGGGGCCGGCCGGCCGGCCCCCTTCGTCTTCCGGCTGTTGCGCCGGCCTTTCCCATCCCCTCCGCAAATGCTAACGGATGCCCGAGACGGACCCCGAAGGCATGATGATGGACAATCTGACCCCCCTGCGCCAGCAATGGCTTGACCGCATCAACGGCGCCGCCGACCCGGCCGCCATCGAGGAGGTGCGCCTTGCCGCCCTGGGCAAGAAGGGCGAGATCAGCCTGAAGATGCGCGAGCTGGGCCGCATGACGCCCGAGGAACGCCAGACCACCGGCCGTCTGCTGAACGACTTGCGCGACGAGTTGGACGCCGCCCTGCGCTCCCGCAAGCTGTCGCTGGAGGATGCGGCGTTGGAGGCGCGTCTGGCGGGCGAATGGCTGGATGTGACGCTGCCGGGCCGTCCGCGCCCGCAGGGGACCATCCATCCGATCAGCCAGGTGACCGAGGAAGTCACCGCGATCTTCGCCGACATGGGCTTCTCGGTCGCCGAGGGGCCGCAGGTCGAATCCGACTGGTATAATTTCGACGCGCTGAACATCGCACCCGAACATCCCGCGCGCCAGGAACACGACACCTTCTTCATGCACCGCGCGCCTGGCGACGACCGGCCGCCGCATGTGCTGCGCACCCATACCAGCCCCGTCCAGATCCGCGCGATGCAGGACCACGGCGCGCCGATCCGCGTGATCTGCCCCGGCCGCGTCTATCGCATGGACATGGACCAGACCCACACGCCGATGTTCCACCAGGTCGAGGGTCTGGCCATCGACCGCGACATCAGCATGGCGCAGCTGAAATGGACGCTGGAGGAATTCTGCCGCGCCTTCTTCGAGGTGGGCCAGGTCGAGCTGCGCTTCCGCGCCAGCCATTTCCCCTTCACCGAACCCTCGGCCGAGGTGGACATCCGCTGCGACTGGTCCGGCGGCCAGTTGAAGATCGGCGAGGGGGATAGCTGGCTGGAGATCCTCGGATCGGGCATGGTCCATCCGAACGTGCTGCGCGCGGGCGGCATCGACCCCGACCAATGGCAGGGCTTCGCCTTCGGCATGGGCATCGACCGGATCGCGATGCTGAAATACGGGATACCCGATCTGCGGGCGTTCTTCGAAAGCGACCTGCGCTGGCTGCGCCATTACGGCTTCGCTGCGGGCGATGTCCCCAGCATCAGCGGCGGATTGTCGCGGTGATCGGCCCGACCCCGGCGAGCCTGCGGTGCTGATCACAGCTCAAACCGTTCAATAGAAGTGCAGCCCCCCGTCCCGGCGCTTATCCCCACGGACCGGAATGCCATAGAGGGTGCTCAGAGCCTCGGCCGTCAGAACCGCCCGGACGGGGCCTGATGCGACAACGCCGCCCCGGTTCAGCAGGATCGCGTCGTCCCCCAGGCCGGCCGCTTGGTCGGGATCGTGGGTGGACAGGATCACCGCCGTGCCCGCCAGGGCCAGGCGGCGGATGGCGTCGTTGACCGCGATGCGGTTGGCAAAGTCGAGGCTGGCGGTCGGTTCGTCCATGATGATCGTCGCGGCGTCCTGGGCCAGGGCGCGGGCGATCAGGACCATCTGCCGCTGGCCGCCCGACAGGCGGGTGACGGGGGCCTGGGCCAGATCGGCGATACCCAGCCGGGACAGCGCCGCCATCGCCGCCCGCGCCTCGGCCGGGCGGGGCGGGCGAAGGGGCCAAGCCGGGCCGCCGCGCCCATCAGCACGATATCCCGCGCAGTGAAGGCGAAGGGCGTGGTCAGCGATTGCGGCACATGGGCGATATGGCGGGCGATCCGGGCGCGCGACAGCCCGGACAGAGGCTGGCCCGACAGCGCGACCGTGCCGCGGATCGGGGGGATCAGGCCCAGCAGCGTGCGGAACAGCGTGGTCTTGCCCGCGCCGTTCGGACCCAGCAGGCACAGCACCCGGCCCGGCGGCAGGCTCAGGTCGATGCCGGTGATCAGCGCACGGCCCGCATGACCGATGGCAAGGTCGCGGGCCTCGATCAGGGGCGTCACCCGGTCCATGCCCGCGCGTTCCTTGCCAGCAGCCAGACGAAGACCGGCGCGCCCAGCACGGCGGTCAGGATGCCCAGCGGAACCTCGAGCGTGGCGATGGTGCGGGCGGCGGTGTCGACCAGGACCATGAAGCCCGCGCCGATCAGGATCGCGGCGGGCAGCAGCCGGTCGAAGCGCGGCCCGGTCAGCAGCCGCGCCATATGCGGGACCATCAGACCCACCCAGCCGATCACCCCCGCCATGGCGACCGCCGCCGCCGTCATCAGCGTGGCGCAGGCGATGACCAGCCCGCGCAGGCGGGTGGCGTCGATGCCCATGGCGCGGGCCTCGTCATCGCCCATCGCCAGCAGCCCGATCCGCCAGCGCAACGCCAGCAGCGGGGCGATGCCGACCAGCAGGGCGGGCAGCGCCGCCGCCACATCCGCGCGCTTGGCGCCCGCAAGGCTGCCCATCAGCCAGAAGGTGATGGCGGGCAGTTGCTGTTCGGGATCGGCCAGCAGCTTGACCAGCGAAATCCCCGCCCCCGCCAGCGCGCCGATGGCGATGCCGCACAGCACGATCATCAGCACCTGGCCCGTGCCCCGCAGCGCCAGCGTCAGGCCGATCACCAGCCCGACCGTGGCAAGCCCCATCCCGAAGCCCAGTATCTGGATCGCCATGACCGGCAGGCCCAGCAGGATGCCCAGCACCGCGCCGAAACCCGCCCCGGCCGAGACGCCCAGGATGTCGGGCGAGACCAGCGGATTGCGGAACACCGTCTGATAGGCCGCGCCCGCCGCCGCCAGCGCCGCGCCCTCGACCGCCGCTGCCAGCACGCGGGGCAGGCGGATGTTCAGCAGGACCGTCACCGCCTGCGGGTCGCTGCGATCCCCGGCCAGCACCGCGAGGATCGTCGCCGGAGACAGCCCGAAAGGCCCGATCGCCGCGCCCAGGATCAGCGTCGCGGCCAGCCCCGCCGCCAGCAGGACGACCAGGCCGCGATCACTCACCCAGCAGGGCCGTCAGCGCGGCATCGTCGGGGCGCAGGCCATAGAACAGGTCATAGAACGCCGCGACCTCGGCCCGCAGATCGCCCGTGGCGGCATCGGGATAGAGCTTGTGGGCCAGCCATCTCAGCCCGATCAGCCGGTTGACCGAGGGCGGCCGGTCGATGAAGCCGAAGGGCGCGGCGGGGGCCAGATAGACCCGGCCGTTCGCCACCGCCGGGATCCCCTGCCATTCCGGCATCCGCCCGACCTTGGCCGCGAAGTCGCGGTCGATGGTGATGATGACCTCGGGCGCCCAGGCCTGCACCTGTTCGGGGGATACGGTCGCCAATCCGCGCGTCCCGGCCTCGGCCACGTTGATCGCGCCGGCGCGTTCGATGATCTCGGCATTGATCGAACCTTTCGCCGCCGTTTCCAGCCCCTCGGGGCCGCGCGCCAGATAGACGGTCGGGCGCGCATCCTGCGGGATCCCGGCCAGCAGCGCGTCCAGATCGGCCAGCGTCCGTTCGGCATAGGCGGCCAGCGTCTCGCCCCGGTCCGGCACCGCCAGCAGGTCGGCCATCCGGCGGATGCCGCCCGGCAGGTCGGCAAGGCTGCCGTCGACCAGCACATAGGGCAGGCCGGTCTGGTCCTGGATGCGGCTTGCCAGGTCCACATAGGTGGCGTCGACGGTGCCGTAATCGACGATCAGGTCGGGCCTGGCCGACAGCAGCACTTCCAGATTCAGCGTGTCGCCCCGGCCGGTCAACATGCCAAGCTGGGGCAGGGCCGCGGCCTCGGGGCGCAGGAAGCGCAGGTCTTCGGGCGTCGGCGCGCGGACCCAGCCGACCATGGCGTCGGGCTTCAGCGTATAGAGCAGCGTCGCGGCGGGCGGTCCGGCGGCGAAGACGCGGGCGGGGGCGGCGGGAACCGAGACCGCGCGCCCCGTGGCATCGGTGACGGTCCGGTCCTGGGCAAGGGCCAGGGCCGGGGCCGCAAGCAGCAGGGCGGCGATCAGCAGGCGGGGATGGATCATGGCGTGGCTCCGAAGTCGGCCTTGATGTCGATCAGCGGCGTGCCGTCCAGGCAGTCCGGCCCGCGCACCGCCAGCACCGGTCCCTCGACGGCCAGCAGCCGCACCACCGAGAAGGCGACCCGATTCGGCCGCACGGGCGAGCGCGGGGCAAAGGTGCCCGTCGCGCGGTCGCCGAAATTCGGGTTCTGCAACACCAGGTCGCGCCGCGCCCGGTCCATCCAATAGAGCAGTTGCAGCCGCTCGCGCCCCTCGACCCCGCGCAGCCCTTCGGATGCGGCCGATGAACCAAAGCTGCGCGTCGAAGCGGTCGGGAACGGTCACCGCCGGCTCGTGCGGGCGCAGGGCGTCCGCGCAGGCGTCAGTCATCGACCCCCACCATGACATCGGACGCCTTGATCACCGCCGAGGCGCGGCCGCCGACCTTCAGGCCAAGCTCTTTCACCGCGTCGTTGGTGATCGAGGCGGTGACGGTGCTGCCGCCCAGGTCGATGCGGACATGGCTGGTGACGGCCCCGGTGACGATCTCGGTCACGGTGCCGGGCAGGACCTTGCGGGCGCTGAGCTTCATGGGCTTTCTCCGAACAGGGTGGTGGTTCACAAGGCGGCCTGCCGGCAGGACTGGCGCAGCCACGAAAGGATCCGCGCCTCGTCCGCCGGCAGTTCCTGCGCGCGCCCGTCGGCAAAGGCCAGAAAGGCGTCGCGCCATTGCGGAGAGACGCCGACCAGCACCGGAATGCCCCGTTCGCAGGCTTCGCCGATGGCCGGGACCAGGCCGCGCCCCGCAGCCTCTTGCTTGCCGAACTTGTTGACGATCAGCGCCTGCGCGCCCGCCACCCGGCCTTGGACGACCATGACGGCCTGCTCCAACGCGCCGGGATCCAGGCGGCAGCCCGTCACCTCGGGCGACAGCGGGACGCTGACATCGCGCAACTCTCGATCCGGCAGCAGGGCCAGGACGATGTGGCACTGTTCGCCGGGGTGCCGCGCCTCGGGCGGTTGCAGGGTGCCCGCGAGCCGGATCCCTTCGGCCGCCAACGCATCCGCCACGGCGCACAGCACCGCATCGGTGCGCTTCTCTTCGTCCGAGCAAAGGTAACGGATGTCCATGAAGCCCCCGATCATGCCGCGCCGTTCGATAGGAATGATGGAACATATCGCAGGGCCTTGGCAAGGGGTTGCCGTCCCGCCTGTCCTGCGGCTTCGGAAGAGAGTCTTTCGCCCGAATTGGGCCCTTGCATTCCGCCAGGCTTCGATATGTCTGTCGGGATATAACGATTCGTCCTTGAGCCAAGGACAGCGCGGTCAGGAGGGGACAGATGCGCATGACGATGCGGGCGGGGCTGCTGGGGGCGGCCGTCTGGGTGATCCCGGCGGTGATCCCGGCGGTGGTCCTGGCACAGGATGCCGTGACGGGCGCGTGGCCCTTCGTGCTGGGGACCATCGTGCTGACCGCCGACGCCCCTCAGGATCGCGGCGGCACGTCCTCGACGATCAGCGACGGGGACATGCTGTTCTACAGCAAGGTCGCCGACATGATCCAGTCGGTGCCGACCGGCGCCCTGGACGACGAGGGCGGGCCGATCACCCAAAGCCGCAACGTGGGCGACGGCACCTACAAGGGCTTCGAGATCGCGGCCAGTTGGGACATCACCGACCGGATCGGTCTCGTGGCGAACTATACCTGGCTGGATCGCGACATCTCGGACCCGGTGCTGGCCGACCTGCGGCCCACGGACACGCCGCGCCAGACCGCCTTCCTGCGCCTCGACTGGCGGGCCACCGACCGCCTGACGGTCTCGCCCTCGCCGGAGGTCTCGGGGTCGCGGCTGTCGGAAAGCGCGGTCCAGCCCGAGGATCCGACCCTCATCGCCTATACCCGCATGGACGGCTCCGGGCTGGCGAATGTCGATGTGGACTGGCAGGCGACCGACCGGGCCAGCGTCGTCTTCGGCGTCAGGAACATCTTCGACCGCGACCACCAACTGGTCGTGCGCTTTCCCGGATAGAGGACTCTTGGTCGGGGGTGTCCGCCCCCTCAGATGGCGTTTGCCGGCTGTCGGCGGTCCGTCGGCGTTTCGCCGAGCAGAGGCAGCAGGGACCGGCCCTGCCTGGCGATCTCTTGCAGATAGGGGGTGTCGGACAGGATGAACTTGCTGATCCCCAGTTGCGCATATTTGCGCAGCGAGGATGCGACCTCTTCGGCCGTGCCGACCAGCCATGTGGTCGCAGCCCCGCCGGCACCGAACTTGCCGGGGGTGGTGTAAAGGTTCTCGTCCAGCACCTCGCCCTGCTGTTGCAGATCCAGAAGCCGCTGCTGCCCCTCGGCCACGACGCGGCGGTGATCGTGCCAGCCCGCGCCCTCGATCTGGGCCATCTTCGCCACCTTGGCCTCGGCCTCGCGCCAGGCTTGCTCGCTGGTATCGCGGATGAAGGTGGTGATGCGCAGCCCGAATTCCAGCGGCGGGCGGTCGCGGTCCAATTCGCGCGACAGCGACTTCAGCCGGGCGATGCGTTCGGCGATGCCGTCGCGCGGCTCGCCCCAGAACAGCTGCACATCGGCCTCGGCCGCGGCGACCCGTTCGGCGGCGGCCGAGGCCCCGCCGAAGTAAAGCGGCGGGTGCAGGCGGTCGCCGCGCGGCGTGATCCGAGGTTCTGCGGTGGAGTTCGTGACGCTGTAATGCTGGCCCCGATGGGTCACGTCGCGTTCCGTCCACAAGTGGCGCACCAGCCGCATGAATTCGCGGGTCCGGCCATAGCGATGCGCCTGGTCGCCCTCGCTGTCGCCATAGGCCTCGAAATCGTCCTTGCCCGAGACGATGTTGATGCGCACCCGCCCGCCGGACAGCTGGTCCAGGGTCGCCGCGGCCGAGGCGAACTGCGCGGGCTGCCAATAACCGGGGCGGATCGCGATCAGCGGGTTGAAGCGGGTGGTGCGCGCAGCCAGCGCCGTGCCGACGGTGAAGGTGTCGGGCCTGCCCCAGCCGGTGCCGATCAGCGCGCCCGCCCAGCCGTTATCCTCGACCGCGCGGGCCTGCGCCGTCAGGGTGTCCAGGCTGTTATGGTCGGGCACCGCCTCGTCGCCGCGATGGCCCGCGACCGCCTGGTTGGGGATATACCAAAGAAATTCAAGGTTCTGGGTCATGGTCTTCAACTTTGCGGCCGGGTCAGCGCTGCTGGCCCCAGCGGTGGATGGTGGCGCGTTCCAGCGTGGCGAAGACGACGTTTTCAACCAGCAGGCCGATCAGGATGACCATGGCGAGGCCCGCGAAGACCTGGTCGGTGTAAAGCTCGTTGCGGCTTTGGAAGATATACCAGCCCAGGCCGCCACGACCCGAGGATGCGCCGAAGACCAGTTCGGCCGCGATCAGCGTGCGCCAGGCGAAGGCCCAGCCGATCCGCAGCCCCGACACGATCGAGGGCAGGGCGGCGGGCACCAGGATCTGCGCGACGAAGCGCCAGCCGGTCAGCCCATAGTTGCGGCCCGCCATGCGCAGCGTTTCGGGCACCGCCTGAAAGCCGGAAAAGATGTTCAGCGCCAGCGGCCACAGCACCGAATGGACCAGCACGAAGACCAGGCTGGCCTGTCCCAGCCCGAACCACAGCAGCGCCAGCGGCAGCAGCGCGATGGCGGGCAACGGGTTGAACATCGCCGTCAGCGTCGACAGCAGGTCGCGCCCGAACCGGGTCGAGATCGCCAGCGTCGTCAGCAGGAACGCCAGCACGATCCCGGCCAGATAGCCCTTGAGCAGCACCCCGATCGAAATCGCGGCCCGTTCCAGCAGCACGCCGTCGCGGATGCCGTCGACAAAGACGCGGGCGGTGGCGGTGAAGGTCGGCAGCAGCAGCGGGTTGCCTTGCAGCCGGGCGGCGGCTTCCCAGATCAGGGCGATGGCGGCGATGATGACCAGGCGGCGCAGCCAGTCCTGCGACCACAGCCGGGCGGTCAGCGGAATGACGCGTTCGACCGGAGCATCCTCGAAGGGCGGCAGATCGCGTTCGTATTCGGGCCGGATCGGCGGGTGCAGGGCGGTCATGCGGCCTCTACCGGGTCGGAAAACAGCATGTCGTGGATTCGGTTGGCGGCGGCTTGGAAATCGCGCCCGCCCAGGCTGTGCAGGTCCCAGCCGTGGCAGTTGATCTCGGCCCGAACCCGGCCCGGACGCGGCGACAGCAGGGCGACGCGGTTGCCGACGACCAGGGCTTCCTCGATCGAATGGGTGACGAAGATCAGCGTGAAGCGCACCTCGTCCCACAGATGCAGCAGCTCTTCCTGCATCTTGCGCCGCGTCAGCGCGTCCAGCGCGGCGAAGGGTTCGTCCATCAGCAGCACGCGCGGGCGCGAGGCAAGCGCGCGGGCAATGGCGACGCGCTGCTTCATGCCGCCGGAAAGCTGGTGCGGATGGCTGTCGCGAAAAGCGGCCAGGCCGACCTTGGCGATGGCGTCCAGGGCGCGTTCCCGCGCCTCGGCGCGCGGCACGCGGGTCGCCAGCAGCGGGAACATCACGTTGCCCAGCACGGTTTTCCAGGGCGGCAGCTGGTCGAATTCCTGAAACACCACGATCCGGTCGGCGCCGGGGCCGGTGACAGGGCGGCCGTCCAGGATGATGCGGCCCTCGGTCGGGGGGATGAAACCCGCGATGGCTTTCAGCAGCGTGGACTTGCCGCAGCCTGACGGCCCCAACAGCACGAAGCGGTCGGCCTGATAGACATCCAGGTCGACGCGATGGGTTGCCCGGATCACCCGGTCGCGGGTGGCATATTCCAGCGTCACCCCGTCGACCCGCAGCAGCGGATCGGGCAGGGGCGGCGCGGCGGTGGCCGTGCGGGCGTCAAGGCCGGTCATCAGCATCGCGGCGCCCTTAGCTTCCCGCATCGACGCGCGGATCGGCGAAGAAATAATCCGAGATTTGCGTCGGTTCGGTGCGGATCGCGCCCACGCGGTGCAGGAACTGGCCCAGGCCCAGGGTGTTTTCCGGCTGGATCTTGAAGGTCACCTCGTCGCTGGTGATAACGTCCAGCAACAGCTTGCGGTCGGTCTTGGCGCCGGTGACCTTCAGATAGATATCCGCCGCCTCCTGGGGATGGGCATCCACGAAGGCCGCGGCCTCCTCCAGCGCGCCCAGCAGCGCCTGATAGGTTTTCGGGCTGTCCTGATAGAAATCCTCGGTCGCGTAAAGCAGCGTCGAGGAGGCCGGCCCGCCCAGCACGTCATAGGAGCTGAGGATCACATGCGCGTCGGGGTTCTGCGCCAGTTCCTGTTCCTGGAAGGGCGGATTGGCGAAATGGCCGGTGATCTCGGTCCCGCCGGAAATGATCGCGGCGGCCGCCTCGGGATGGGGCAGCGCCACGGTGATCTCGTCCAGGCGGTCGAACTGGTCGTCGCCCCATTCCTTGGCCGCCGCGAATTGCAGGATCCGCGCCTGGACCGAGACGCCGACGGCGGGCAAGGCGATGCGATCGCGGTCGGTCAGGTCGGCGATGGTCTTCACCTCGGGCCGGTTCGAGATCAGGTAGTTCGGGAAGTTCCCCAGCGAGGCCACCGCCTTGACGGTCTGCCCGCCCCTGGTGCGGTCCCAGATGGTGAACAGCGGCCCGACGCCGGCGGCGGCCACGTCGATGCTGCCCGACAGCAGCGCGTCGTTGACGGCGGCGCCCCCGGACAGTTGCAGGAACTCGACCTCGATATCGACGCCCTGTTCCTTGCCGTGCTTTTCGATCAGCTGCTGGTCCTTGGCGACGTTGAGCAGCAGATAGACGACGCCGAACTGCTCGGCGATGCGCAGCTTGCCTTCCTCGGCCTGGGCGGCGACCGCCGACAGAGCGGCGATGCTGGCACCCATCACAAGGGCGGCGAGGGGACGAAAATACCGTGTCATCGGGCGGGCTCCTTTAATCTCTAGCGCGATAGTCGTCTAAAAACTCGGGACGGGGCAAGGGACCGGCGGGACGGGGCGGGCAGTTTGGAACAACGCCGTCGTCAAACCGCCCCTGCGCAGAAGGGTGCTTTCGCGGGACATCCTGGAAAGAGAAGCTTCACCCCTGCCGTCAGCTTCCGCCAGGCGGCGGCCCGGCCCGATAGGCGGCAATGGCTGCGGCCAGCGTGTCGCGTTCCTGGCAGCCCTGGGGGCAGAACAGCGTCAGCATCTCCAGATTGGCGCGCGCCGATTCGAGGTCGCCAAGGGTTAGAAACAGCTCGCCCTGATATTCCAGCGCCGGCCGGTGCGCCGGATCGTAGAACAGGGCCTCTCGATACCATCTGCCGGCGTCGTATTCACCGGAATATATCCGCGCCCGGATCGCCGACAGGTCGGGCAGATCGTCCGAGGGCGGCGTGTCCACCGCCCCCGCCGCCGAGGCCGCCAGCCTGTCGCCGCTGATCCGTCCGCTGGACCTGACCGAGGACGACATCGCGGCGCTGGTGGCCTTTCTGAACGTGCTGTGATCACGCGGCGATCGCCGCCGTCGCCCGGTCGCGCAGCAGGTCCGCCAGCCCGGCGGATTGGGTCAGCTGTTCGGGGATCGAGCTGGATTCCCACGCCACCCCGCGCATCGGATGGCCTAGGGCGAACAGATCGCCCGTGACGCCGCCGTCGCGGCCGATCACCTCGCCCCGTTCGGTCGCGTCGACGCCGAAGCCCGTCGCATGGGGCCGGACCGCGCCGGATGTCAGCAACTGCCGGGGCAGGGGTGCGGTGACGCGCCGCCAGTCATGTTCCTGGTGCCCCCGGCAGTCGATCACCGCGTCGAAACTCAGCGCCTTGCTGGCGCGCGACCCGCGCGGGCGGATGGTGGCGGTCAGCCCCTCAGGCCCGGCGGCGAGGCCGATCAGGCGCGCCGCGCTGGCGGTGAAGCGGCCCTCGGCCCGCGCGCGTTCGACGGCGGCGAAGGAGGGCGGGGCGGCGCGGTGCAGCGACACGTCCCACAGCGCGCGCAGATGGCGGTTGAAGCGCAACCGCTCGGCCGTCGCCGCCCCCTGCGACAGGGGCAGGATATGCCCCCGCAGCCCGCCCAGCAGCGATTGCCAGTCGCCCCCTGCCGCAACGATGGCCTTGCGTTGGGCGTTCACCGCCCGCAGCAACCCGCGCGCGGTCCGGGGCAGCGCCGCGGCGTCCAGAAATTCCGGCGCATCCTCGGGCGGCAGGCGGCGCGGCTCGATCAGGTGGCCCCGGCGCGAGATGGCGTGATAGCGGCCGCGATGGCCCCGCGATTCGAGGCTGGCGACCATGTCCACCATCGACAGCGAGGCGCCGATCAGCAGCACGTCGCCAGTGCCCGCGATCCGGTCAAGCGCCTGGGGATCCCAGGGGTCGCGGACATGACGCGGATCGTCCAGGGCGGCAGCGCCATCCGCAAAGGGGAACACGCCGGTGGCAAGCACGACCTGATCGGCAGCGATGCGTTTGTCGCCTGCCGTGCGGGCGATCCATCCGCCGCCTTCGCGCGTCAGGGCGGTCAGGCTGTCGCGCAGATGCTCGACCGTGGCGCGTCCCTGGGCGGTGTGGATGGCGCGGTCCAGTTCCCGGACGACATAGGTGCCGAAGACGCGGCGGGGAATGAAGCTGTCGGTCAGATCGCCATTCGGCGGGGTCCAGTCGCCATCGGGGCCGTGGCTGCGCACCCAGTCCGCCAGATGGTCCGGCGCGTCGGGATGAACCGAGAAATGTAAGGTCGGGCCGTTCACCAGATGCACCGTCTCGGCCGTGCTGTAGGCGAGGCCGCGCCCGATCTCGGGCCTTGGCTCGGCGATGACGATGCGCAGCGGACGGTCCTGTTCCAGCAGGCGCAGGGCCAGCACGGCCCCCGCAAAGCCGCCGCCGACGATCAGGATGGTCGGCGGAACGGGAACGGCGGGCGGCGGGGCGATGTTCATCAGAGTCCTTTCGGTCTTGGAAAAATCAGGCTGCGTCCGACCAGGCGGGCGACCAGGCGGGGACGGCGCCCGCTTCCTGCCGCAGCCATGTCAGAAGGTCGGCGATGGCGGGGTCGTGCAGCGCGTGGTCGGGCGCCACGAAGTAGTAGGCGGCCGAGATCGGCCAGGGTTCGCCGAACGGGCTGACCAGCCGCCCGCTGGCCAGATCGGCCTCGGCCAGGCGCAGCTTGCCCAACGCCAAGCCCTTGCCGGCCGCCGCCGCCTCGAGCGCCAGCGAGGATTGCTGCAACCGGATGCCGCTGCGCGCCGTCTCGGCGGGCGGCACGTCATGGCCGGTCAGCCAGCGTTCCCAGTCGGGGCAGGAGGTGTCGTTTTCGGGGCCGGTCTCGTGCAGCAGCACCACGTCATGGGCCAGCGCGGCGGGACCGCGCGCGGCCAGGTCATGCGCGGCGGCCAGATCGGGGCTGCATACCGGCAGCACGGCCTCGGACATCAGGTGATGGACCTGAAGGCCGGGATAATGCCCGCTGCCATAGCGGATGGCGCAATCGGCCCCGTCCTCGCCAAAGCCGGTCAGGCCGACCGATGCCTCGATCGCCAGTTCCAGCCCCGGCACCGCGTCATGCAGCGCGTCGAGGCGCGGCATCAGCCATTTCATCGCGAAGGACGGCGGGACCGAGATCCGCAGCGGCGCCGTATGCCGGGCCACGCCCGACAGCGTGCCCAGCATCAACTGGAACGCCTCGTCCAGGCCGGGCAGGATCGCCTGGGCCAGCGGCGTCGGTTCCAGCACCCCCCGGTTGCGCAGGAACAGCGGCCCGCCCAGATGATCCTCCAGCAGGCGGACCTGCTGGCCGATGGCGGCGGTCGAGACGTGCAGTTCCGCCGCCGCCGCGCCGAAACTGCGGTGCCGCGCCGACACAACGAAGGCGCGCAGCGCGTTCAGCGACGGCATCCGCGCCATGGTCATCCGCCTGGCAAGATCGGCGTCCCCTGTCGGCATCCCCGGCCATTTCCTTTCGCGTGTTCCGTCCGAAACCTAAGCAACGGCAGGGCCGATGCCGATTCCAAAGACCGGCGGAAAAGGGAAAGCCGCGACCTGCCGAGGCGGGGGATCGGGGAAGATTAAACCCAAGGGGCGGGGCGCCCGGCCACCACCCTGGCGGAAAGATTTTCTTTCTTCCGCGCAATGCTGAACTGTCCGCAGGCAGGTTCTTCTCCGTGAGCGCGATTGCGGGACAGATTCCTCCCCCAGCGGGGCGCAATTAAACTACAGTGAAACTATCGACATTACCCGGCCGCTCCCTGACCTTTGGGGGCAGACAAAACGGAAGGTTGCCCATGCCCCGCATCACATATCCCCTGCTTTCCCTGGCCCTTGGCCTTGCGGTCGCATCGCCGATGGCCCACGCCGCCGAGCCGCTGCTGGACGAGGTTCCGCCCGGCACCGTCCTGCGCATCGGCGATCCGGTCACCCAGAAGGCGCTGGAGATCTCGGGTCTGATCGACGAGTTGAGCTTCGAGGTGGAATGGGCCAATATCAGCGGCGGCCCGCAGGGCAGCGAGGCGTTCCGGGCCAAGGCGCTCGACGTGTCCACCGTGGCCGAGATCCCCTCGATCCACGCCACCTGGACCGACCTGCCGGTGCGCAACATCGCCTATCGCGAACGCGAGGATCCGATCGCCCATCCCGTCTATCGCTTTGGCGTCACCCCGGCGCTCGGCGATCAGATCGACGGCCTTGAAGATTTCAAGGGCCGCCGCGTCGCCTATAGTCCCGGCCAGGCGCAGGGTGCGCTTGTGTTGCGCGCGCTGGAGGCGGCGGGCCTGACCCGCGACGACGTGACGCTGGTCGAACTGCCCAGCACCGGCGATGTCTATCCCGTCGCCTTGGCGGCGGGACAGGTGGACATCGCGCCGCTGGGCGGCGTCAATATCGCCCGCTATCTGTCGCAATACGGCGATGACGGCGCGCGGACCATCGACCACGGGTTGCGCGACGATCCCAGCCATCTCTGGGCGCCGCAAGAGGTTCTGGACGATCCCGCCAAGGCGGCGGCCTTGGCCGAATATGTCAGGCTGTGGGCGCGGGCGACCGAATGGATCAACGACCACCCCGAGGAATACATCCAGGGCTATTACGTCAAGGACCAGAACCTGTCCTACGAGGATGGCAAGGCCGCCGTCGAGCAGACCGGCCGGCAGGTGATCCCGTCCAACTGGGACGAGGTGATCGAACGCCATACCCACACCATCGCCCTGCTGGCCGAAGCCACCGGCAACGAACCCTTCGACGCCGAGGACCTCTTCGACCGCCGCTTTGAAAAGCTGGCCGCCGAGGCCCTGTCCGAGGGATCCAGCGCGACGAAGAAACAGGAACTGATCCAATGACCCTGATCGCGACCGACGATTTCAAGCCGCGCGCCGAGCCGGCCTCGACCCTCGATCCCCGGCGGCGCAGCAGCGCGCGGGTCCGGCTTGGCCCCGGCCCGGCCATCCCCTTCGGAATGCAGATCGGCAGCATCGGGCTGGTGGTGCTGTGGACGCTGGGATCGGCCCTGGGGCTGATCGACCCGCGTATCCTGTCGGCGCCCTGGACGGTGATCGAGGCGTTCGGCAAGCTGATCGCCGAGGGACGGTTGCAGGAGCATTTCACCATCTCGACCTGGCGGGCGGTCACCGGGCTGGTGATCGGCGTCGCCATCGGCACGGTGCTGGCGGTGATCGCCGGGCTGTCGCGGTGGGGCGAGGCGATCATCGACGGCCCCGTCCAGATCAAGCGTGCGGTGCCGACGCTGGCGCTGATCCCGCTTCTGATGCTGTGGTTCGGCATCGGCGAGGAGATGAAGATCATCACCATCGTGCTGGCGGTGATCGTGCCGATCTATATCCACACCCACAACGCCCTGCGCGGCATCGACAACCGCTATGTCGAGCTGGCCGAGACGCTGAACCTGTCGCGATGGGCCTTCATCCGGCAGGTGGTGCTGCCCGGCGCGCTTCCCGGATTTCTGCTGGGGCTGCGCTTTGCCGTCACGCTGTGCTGGGTGTCGCTGGTCGTGGTGGAACAGGTGAACGCCACCAGCGGCCTCGGCTACATGATCAACCTGGCGCGCACCTATGGCCAGACCGAGATCATCATCGCCGGCATCGTCGTCTATGCGGTCCTGGGCCTTGCATCCGACGCCGCCGTCCGCCTTGTCGAAAGGAGGGCCCTGTCATGGCGCCGCACCCTGTCCCAGTGACCCGCTTCACGGTCGAGACGCACAACCTCTATCGCGGCTTCAACGGCCGCACCATCCTGGCCGGTCTGGACCTGACCATCCGGCGGGGCGAGTTCGTGGCCCTGCTGGGCCGGTCCGGGTCGGGCAAAAGCACCTTCCTGAAGGCGCTGGCCGAACTGGACCATGACGTGACCGGATCGGGCCGCCTGGACGTGCCGCAGAACCGCTCGGTGGTGTTCCAGGACGCCCGCTTGCTGCCCTGGCGCACGGTGTTGCAGAACGTCACCCTGGGCCTGCGCCATGCCGACGATGCCGGGCGGCGGATGCTGCGAGAGGTCGGGCTGGCCGGGCGCGAGGCGTCCTGGCCGGTGGAACTGTCGGGCGGCGAACAGCAGCGGGTGGCGCTGGCGCGGTCGCTGGTGCGCGAACCCGAACTGCTGCTGGCGGACGAACCCTTCGGCGCGCTGGACGCGCTGACCCGGATCAGGATGCATGTCCTGCTCAAGGAACTCTGCGCCCGCCATCAGCCCTCGGTCCTGTTGGTGACGCATGATGTGGACGAGGCGATCGCGCTCGCCGACCGGATCCTGGTGCTGGAGGACGGCGCCTTCGTCGAGGATCTGGCCATCGACCTGCCCAGCCCCCGCGAACCCGACAACCCGCGCTTCGGCCAGCTTCGCCGCCACCTGCTGGGCAAGCTGGGCGTCGCCACGCATTGAGGAACACCGCCGTGACCAAGCGACAACTGAACCTGAACCTGTTCATCTATCCCGGCGGCCATCACGAGGCGGGCTGGCGTTACCACGGGTCCGATCCCGGCCGGGTGCTGGACATCCGCTTCTATCAGGAACTGGCGCAAAAGGCCGAGGCCGCGAAATTCGACGCGCTGTTCTTCGCCGACGGCCCGGCGCTGGCCGACAACATCCGCCATGCCGCGCGCTTCCGGCTGGAGCCGCTGACCACCATCACCGCGCTGGCCACCGCGACCAGCCGGATCGGCCTGATCGCCACGGCCTCGACCACCTATAACGAGCCCTACAACCTGGCGCGGTTCTTCGCCTCGGTCGATCATATCTCGGGCGGGCGCGTGGGCTGGAACATCGTCACCACAAGCGCCCGGCAGGCGGCCGAGAATTTCGGCCTCGACGCCCATCCCGCCCATGGCGACCGCTATGGCCGCGCGCATGAATTCCTGGACGTGGTGACGAAGCTGTGGGACAGCTGGCAGGACGACGCTGTCGTCAACGACCCCGACAGCGGCGTCTTTGCCGACGACACGCGCATCCATGCCATCGACCACCGGGGCGAACATTTCCGGGTGCGCGGTCCGCTGAACATCCCGCGCGGCCCGCAGGGACGCCCGGTCTATGTCCAGGCCGGATCCTCCGAGGACGGCCGCCATTTCGCCGCGCTTCACGCCGAGGCGATCTTCACCGCGCACCAGACGCTGGCAAGCGCGCAGGCCTTCTATGCCGACATCAAGGCGCGGGCGCGCAGCGTCGGGCGCAACCCCGACCATATCAAGGTGCTGCCGGGGATCAGCCCCTACATCGGGTCCACCGAGGCCGAGGCGCAGGCGCTGCATGACGAATTCAACAGCCTGACGCAGCCCGCCTATTCGCTGCATGTGTTGCGGCAGATGACCGGGCTGGATCTCTTGGGCCACGACCTCGACGGTCCCTTCCCGCGCCACCTGATCGCCCCCGACAACGACCGGGCCGAGGCCAGCCGCTTCAAGCTGGTCCTGGACATCGTCGACCGCGAAAGCCCCACGATCCGGCAGTTGATGCACCGGCTGGCCGGCGCGCGCGGCCATTGGGTCGTAGTGGGCACCCCGGAACAGATCGCCGACGCCATCCAGACCTGGTTCGAGGGCGGCGCGGCCGACGGCTTCAACGTGATGCCGCCCTGGATCCATGGCGGCTTCGACGCCTTCGTCGATCATGTCCTGCCGATCCTGCGCCGGCGCGGCCTGTTCCGCGACGATTACGACGCGGACACCCTGCGCGGCCATTACGGCCTGCCGCGCCCCGACAGCCTTTACGCCAACCCCATCAAGAAAAGCGCCTGACATGACCCAACCACGCCAGATCAAGCTGGGCGCCTTCCTGATGGCGACCGGCCACCATGTCGCCGCCTGGCGCCACCCGGATGCCCAGGCCGATGCCGGGGTGAACGTCGCCCATTACCGTCAGATCGTCCAGACCGCCGAAAAGGCCAGGTTCGACTTGGTCTTCGTGGCCGACAGCCCGGCGGGCTGGCCCCGCGCCAAAGAGCCCGAGGCCCGGCAGCGGTCCAGCCAGGGCGCCCATTTCGAACCGCTGACGCTGTGGTCGGCACTGTCGCAGGTGACGGAGAACATCGGCTTCGTCGCCACCGCCTCGACCACCTACGAGGATCCCTACCTGCTGGCTCGCCGCTTCGCCTCGCTGGATCACCTGTCGGGCGGGCGGGCGGCCTGGAATGTGGTGACGACCGGCGCGGATGTGTCACACAACTTTTCCATCTCGGGCCATCCGGCCCATGCCGACCGCTATGCCCGGGCCGAAGAGTTCGTGGATCTGGTCCTGGACCTGTGGGATTCGCACGAGGACGGGGCGTTTCTGCGCGACAAGGACAGCGGCATCTATGTCGATCTGGACCGCGTGCATCAGGTGAACCACAAGGGCACGCATTTCTCGGTCCGCGGGCCGCTGAACATTCCGCGACCGCCGCAGGGCCATCCGGTGGTGGTACAGGCCGGCGCATCCGAGCCCGGCCGCCGGCTGGCCGCCCGCACGGCGGAGGTGATCTTTACCGCCAACCAGACGCTGGCCGACGCACAGGCTTTCTATGCCGATATCAAGGGCCGGCTGGCCGCCTTTGGCCGGCACCCGGACCAGTTGCTGATCGCGCCGGGGATCTTTCCCGTGCTGGGGGGAACCGAGGCCGAGGCGCGCCGCAACCACGAGGAAATCCAGAACCTGATCCATCCGGCCATCGCATGGGAGATACTGTCGCGCCATTACCAGGGCCGCGACCTGTCGGGCTATTCTCTGGACGACAGGGCACCGCCGCTTCCCGACAGCACCGAGCTGAACAAGAGCCGCCTGGCCCTTGTCACCGATCTGGTCGAACGCGGCAACCTGACGCTGCGTCAGCTTTACCTTGCCGTCGCGGGCGCGCGCGGGCACCGCGAGGTGGTGGGCACGCCCGAACAGATCGCCGAGGCGATGCAGGACTGGTTCGACCACGGCGCGGCGGATGCCTTCAACATCATGCCGCCGGTCCTGCCCAAGGGCCTTGACGACTTCGTGGCCGAGGTCGTGCCGATCCTGCGCCGGCGCGGGCTGTTCCGCGAGGATTACGAAGGCCCGACCCTGCGCGAGAACCTGGGCCTCGCGCGGCCCCAGAACCGCTTCGCGGCACGGCGCAGGGTGACGGCGGCGGAATGACGGATGCGAAGAAGGGCGCGGCCGCGCGTCCGCAATGGCTGGTGCCGCTGGTCCTGTCGGTGGCGCTGTTCATGGAGAACATGGATTCGACCGTGATCGCGACATCCCTGCCGGCGATCGCGGCCGATATCGGCACGACGCCCATCGCGCTGAAGCTGGCCTTCACCGCCTATTTCCTGGCGCTGGCGATCTTCATCCCGATCAGCGCCTGGGCGGGCGACCGCTTCGGTCCGACGCGGGTGTTCCGCGCGGCGATCCTGGTGTTCATGCTGGGATCGCTGGGCTGCGCCTTCGCCACCTCGCTGGAGGGCTTCGTCGCCGCGCGGTTTCTGGGCGGGATGGGCGGGGCAATGATGACGCCGCTGGCCCGGCTGATGCTGTATCGCATCACGCCCCGCGCCGGGCTGATGCGGGCGACGGCGACGATGACCATTCCGGCGGTCGTCGCGCCGCTGGTCGGGCCGCTGGTCGGCGGGGCGCTGACCACCTTCGCGGGCTGGCAGTGGATCTTCCTGGTCAACCTGCCGGTCGGACTGGCGGGGATCGTCGCCGTCGGGCTTCTGGTCCGCGACGTGCCCCCTGTGCCGGTGCGGGCGCTGGACCGGCGCGGCTTCGTGCTGCTGGCGGCGGCGTTTTCCGGGCTGATGTCGGGGCTGTCGCTGGTCAGCCTGCCGATCTTGCCGGTCTGGGCGGCGCTGGCGCTGACCGCGTTCGGGCTGGCCTCGGGCGGGGCCTATCTGCGCCATGCCGCGCGCCATCCCGCGCCGCTTCTGGATCCGGCGCTGTTTCGCGACCCGGTGTTTCGCGGCGCCACCACGGCCACGATGATGTTTCTCATCGGCGCGGGGGCGGTGCCGTTCCTGCTGCCGCTGATGCTGCAACTGGGCTTCGGCCTGACCGCCTATCAGGCGGGCGCGATCACCTTCGCGGGCGGAATCGGCGCGATCAGCGCCAAGCTGATCTCGACCCAGGTCTTCGCCAGCCACGGCTTTCGCAACCCGCTGATCCTGGCGGTGGTGCTGTCGGCGATGGGGCTGGCGATCAAGGGGTGGCTCACGCCCGAGACGCCGCATCTGCTGATCGCCGGGCTGCTGGTGACCGGCGGCGTTCTGCGGTCGCTGTTCTTCACCGGCCAGCATGTGCTGACCATATCCGAGATCCCCGCCGAAAGCGCGGGCGCCGCCCTGGCGCTGACCACCGTGTTGCGCCCCATCGCCACCGCGCTTGGCGTGGCCCTGGCGGGGGGCGTTCTGGAACAGGTCAGCCAGGGCGGAGCGCTGACGCTGGACGCCTTTCACATGGCGTTCTTCGTGCTGGCCTGCTTTTCTGCGGCTGCCATCCTGCCGCTGCTGCGGCTGCCCGCCGGGTCCGGCGGCGAAATGTCCGGCCATGTCCTGCCCGGCCGGGCCACCCCTTGAACGGAGAGAATGAATGACCCTCGACCACCGCCCCCTTGGCCGCACCGGCATCACGGTCTCGTCCCTTGCGCTTGGCACGATGACCTGGGGCGAACAGAACACCGAAGCCGAGGGCCATGCCCAGCTGGACCGCGCGCTGGATTTCGGCATCACCCTGATCGACACGGCCGAGAACTATTCGATCCCGCCCAGGGCCGAGACGCAGGGATCGACCGAACGGATCATCGGCACCTGGCTGAAGGCGCGCGGCGGGCGCGACCGGATCGTGCTGGCCTCCAAGGTCTCGGGCCCCAGCGACCGCACCTATCTGCGCGCCGACGGCCAGCCGCCGCGCCTGGATGCGAAGAACATCGCCGAGGCGATCGACGGATCCCTGCGCCGCTTGCAGACCGATTACCTGGATCTTTACCAGATCCACTGGCCGAACCGCCCGGTTCCGCTGTTCGGCAGCGGCAGGCACGCGCCCTCGCGCGGCCATGACGGATCCGAGGTGCCCATCGAGGAGACGCTGGAGGCGCTCGACGCCGTGGTGAAATCCGGCAAGGTCCGCCATATCGGCCTGTCGAACGAGACCGCCTGGGGCCTGTCGCGGTTCCTGCACCTGTCGGACAGGCGGGGGCTGGCGCGCGTCGCATCCGTCCAGAACGCCTATAACCTGCTGAACCGCACCTATGAGCAGGGTCTGGCCGAGTTCCATGCGCGCGAGGACGTGGGTCTGCTGGCCTATTCGCCGCTGGCCCAGGGCTTCCTGACCGGCAAATACCGGAACGGCGCCCGCCCCGAGGGCGCGCGGCTGACGCTTTTCGACCGGGGCGACCGCTATCAGAAGCCCGGCGTGGCCGAGGCGGTGGACGCCTACCTTCAGATCGCCCGCGATTTCGGGCTGGACCCGGCCCAGCTTGCCATCGCCTGGGTGACAAGCCGCGATTTCGTCACCGCCACCATCATCGGCGCGACCCGGCCCGACCAGTTGGAAGCCGACCTGCGATCCGTCGATGTCACGATCACCCCCGAGATCGCAGAGCGTATCGAGGCGGTCTTCCAGCTGCACGGCAGCCCCGCCCCCTGAGAGGAGAATCCCATGAACATTTGCGTCGATACCCCGCGTCCGGCGGACGCCGCCACGGCAATCCGCGCCCGCTATCGCGAGGACGCGCCTGCGGTCGGCTGGAATCCGGTGATCGCCAGCCTGCTGAACCACCGATCCGTCCGCGCCTATCTGCCCGATCCGCCGGCGCCCGGCACGGTGGCGACGCTGGTCGCCGCCGCGTCCTCGGCCCCCACCTCGTCGAACATCCAGGCGTGGAGCGTGGTGGCCGTCACCGATCCGGGCAAGCGCGACGAACTGGCCCGGATCGCGGGCGGACAGGCGCATATCCGCCAGGCGCCGCTGATCCTGGTCTGGATCGCCGACCTGTCGCGGGCCGAGGCGGTCGCAGGCCGCGCGGGGGTGACCCTGGGCGGCCTCGGCTATACCGAAACCTTCCTGCTGGCCGCCATCGACGCGGCGCTTGCCGCGCAGAACGCCCTGGTCGCGGCCGAATCGCTGGGTCTCGGCACCGTCTATATCGGCGCGCTGCGCAACGACCCCGAGGCGGTGGCGCGTCTTCTGGACCTGCCGCCGCGCGCGGTCGCGATCTTCGGCCTGGTTGTCGGCCATCCCGACCCGGCGGTGCCTACGGCGGTCAAGCCGCGCCTGCCGCAGCAGGCGGTGCTGCACCGAGAGGTCTATTCCGCCGCCGCCCAGCCCGATGCCATCGCCCGCCACGATGCCGCCACCGTGGCGTTCCGGGCGGAACAGGGCCTTCCCGCCCGGGGCTGGACCGACCTGCTGGTCGCCCGGCTGCGCGACGTGGCCGCCTTGAAAGGCCGCCACCGCCTGCGCGAGGTGTTCGAGCGGCTGGGGATCAGGCTGGGCTGAAGGATCTGGCGGCTGGGGCGGGTGGCGCAGAGAAGCATATTCTCCTTTCGGGTCGAACAAAACACGACGCATATTATCGTCATTCGCCCGTGCCTGTGTCATTCTGGGGGCATCCCGATGAAGGATAGCCCATGCCACCCCCCGACGACATCGCCAGCCTGATTTCCGCCTTGGGCCTTGATGCGGATCTTCATGCCGCGCTGCTGGCCCGGCTGGGCGATCTGGACCAGGACGGCTTCACCGATGCCGAGTTGCTGTCGCCCGTCGCGCCCGGCCCGGTGTCGCTGACCGAACGGCGGGCGGTGGCCTATCATGCCGCCGTGCTGCTGGGCGACAGGGCGCTGACGGCGCGCTATCGCGCCCTGCTGGTGCAAAGCATCGGCGAAGGCAGCGCCCAGTGGCACGAGATCGACATCGAGACGCGCCGCGCCGCCGCGACCTTTCCCGAAGCGGCGGCCCTGGGTCCGGCCAGCCGGGCGATCATCGGCGACCGGCTGGCGGGGGCCTTTCGCTATGTCCAGGCGTCGCTGGCGGGCGATCCGCGCGGGGCGCGGATCCCGCGCGACTGGGACGCCGAATCCGCCGATATCCTGTCCCGGCTGCTGACCCTGGTCACCTTCCGGGCGCGGCTGCTGGCGGGGCTGGAGCAATTCGCCGCCACGGACCGCCCGCTTTACGCCGCCGAATAGGGGACAGCCATGCAGATCCTTCCCGACCATACCGCTGCCGCCTCCGCCGCGGGATCGCGCCTTGTCCGGCTGCTTGGCCCCCGGCGCGGCATCCTGCGGCGCCGTCGCGGCTTGGACGAGGGCGAACGCGCCCTGGTGGCGATGGTCGCCGCGCGCGAGGCGCATCATCACGCCATCGCCCAGGCCTATGCCCGGCGGGCGATGGCGGTGCTGGGCGACGATTTCGCCGTCGCGCTTGTGCTGGAGGAAGGTCTGGCCGCGCCTCTGACCGGGCGGATCGGCGCCCTGGCCGATGCCGCCGGGGCCCTGGCGCAGAACCCGCCGCGTCTTGGCCCGGCCCAGACCCGTCGCCTGAAGGCGCAGCGCCTGGATGCCGACGAACTGGCCGACCTGTTCGTGACGGTGGCCTTGGTCCAGGCCAACCTGCACCGCGCCGCAGCGGTCCCCGACGCATGAGCGGTCGGGGCCTTTGGCAGACCGGCAGCCGGCCGCCTGTCCCGGCGGTCCCCGCCCGGCAGGCCGCCGTCGGCGCGCGAGGCATGACCGCCGAGGCGCTGCGGCTGATGCTGGCGATGAAGGGCCGGGCCTGGGGCGGGCAGGGCGGGGCGACCCCCTGCGCGCTGCCGGAACCGCTGCCGGAGCCTTCGACCGACCCGCTGGCCCTGCTGGTCGAAACGGCGACGGCGGGCATCGACGATCCCCGAACGATCCGGGCCGAAACCGCCTGGCTGGCCCTGGCCGTGGCGGCGGCGCGGCACCTGGATCAGGTCATGGCGGCCAGGAACCCCCGCGATCTCGACCTTGCCATCCATCAGCTTCGCACCGCGCTGCTGCGGATCCTTCGGCGGTCCGGCCTGAATGTCGGCCCCGACCTGCGCGACGCCGCGCTGGCCCCGGTGCTGTGGCGGATGGCCGTGCTGGACCGGGCCTTTGGCAGCTATCTGGGCATCGGCCTGGACCCGCTGGCCCGGCGCGCCGCGCTGCTGCTGGCGCGCCATGACGGCGGCCGCATCCTGGGCGAGACGGCGGCGCGGCAACTGGTCGATTCGCTGCGCGCAGAGGGCGCCTTCATCGCCCGGCCCGAGGCGCGTTGCGACTGGTCCCGCGCGCTTGGCCCGGCGGGGCGGGCTTGACCGGGCGCGCAGGGTGATGACAGGAATGTCATGAACAGATTGACCGCGATCCCGGATCCCAGGGCGACTATCATCGACCAGCCGCAGCCCGATCCCGCCCTCGACGCCATCGCCGATCGGTTGAAGCTGATCCGGCTGACCTCGCAGCAGCGCCGCTATCCGGGCCGCGCGGTGCCGAAGCTGCCCTCCAAGCCCGCGATCATCCAGATCCTGGGCGACGTGATCGGGCTGCTCTATCCCCGGCATTTCGGCCCCGAGGGGCTGGACAGCGATGCGATCGAGACGCATGTCCGCCGCGCGCTGGCCCGCATCCGGCTGCGGCTGGCCGAACAGATCGAGCTGGAATGGCTGCTGGCCCCCGAGGCCGAACCGGCTGATACCGCCGCAAGCGCGCAGGACGCCGCCGACGCCTTCCTGCACGCCCTGCCGCAGATCCGCGACCTGCATGACACCGACATCGCCGCCGCCTATCGCGGCGATCCCTCGGCCAGAAGCCTGGACGAGGTGGTGTTCTGCTATCCCGGCGTCGCGGCGATGCTGCGCCACCGCATCGCGCATCGGCTGGGCGGGCTGGGGGCGCGGATGATCGCCCGGATCATGGCGGAATATTCGCACGCGCTGTCGGGCATCGACATCCATCCCGGCGCGCAGATCGGACCGGCCTGCTTCATCGATCACGGCACCGGCGTGGTGATCGGCGAAACCGCTGTGGTCGGCCGCAATGTCCGGCTGTACCAGCAGGTGACGCTGGGTGCCAAGCGGTTCGAGGACGACGGCAATGGCGGCCTGGTCAAGGGCCAGCCGCGCCATCCGGTGATCGGCGACGACGTGGTGATCTATGCCGGGGCGACCATCCTGGGCCGGATCGAGATCGGCAAGGGCGCCATCATCGGCGGCGGCGTCTGGGTGACCGATCCCGTCGCGCCGGGCAGCGTCGTCAGCCAGGCCCGCCTCCGCTTGGACCAGCCCTAGCCCGGCCGGCCGTATGCGCTCCGCCCTCAGGGCGTCAGCAGATACTTCGCCCCGGTCGATTTGCGGACATAGGCGGCGACCGTTTCCGGATCCAGCATCTGTTCCAGCGTGATCCGCGCGGTATAGTGGCTGGCGAAGGTCGTCGTCATTTCGTCGACGACCCGTTGCCGCATCCGCCCGACCACCGCCGGATCCAGCCGTTGCAGGGCTTGGAACAGCAGCCAGCCGCCGATGGACCAGCGAAAGCCGAAGCCCCGGCGCAGGACCGTCGGGCCGGTATCCAGAGAGCCATAGATATAGCCCTGCTTCGGCACCGCCGAGCCATACAGGTTATAGCCCGTGGCGTTGCGCGCCGTCGCGGCCTCCATGGCGTTCAGGACGATGCTGGTCGTCTCGCCCCCGCCGATGGCGTCGAAGGACAGGGTGGCGCCGGTCTCGGCGATGGCCTGGGTCAGGTCGTCGCGGAAGCTGTCGGCGCTGCTGTCCACCACATGCGCGGCCCCCATGCCGCGCAGCAGGGCGACCTGTTCGGGGCTGCGGACGATGTTCACCAGGCCGATCCCGTCCGCCCGGCAGATCCGCAGCAGCATCTGCCCCAGGTTCGACGCGGCGGGCGCATGGACGATGGCGCCATGCCCCTCGGCCCGCATCGTCTCGACGAAGCCGAGCGCGGTCAGCGGGTTGACGAACAGCGCGGCGCCATCCTCGGGGCTTGCGCCGTCGGGAAGGACCAGGCAATCCCCGGCGCCGATCAGGCGCAGGCGGGCATACATCGCGCCGCCCAGCATCGCCACCCGCTTGCCCAGCAGGTGCTGCTGGTCGGGCCCCGCCCCGATCACGGTGCCCGCGCCTTCGTTGCCGGGGGCCAGCGACTGGCCGATCCGGGCGCGCATGGCGGGCATGGCGGCGTCGGGGATGCGCGCGGTCAGCGCCTGGCCGTCGCGCGACAGGCTGGTCATGTCGGCCGGGCCGAACATCAGCCCCAGATCCGAGGGGTTGATCGGCGCGGCCTCGACCCGGACCAGCACCTGGCCGGGGCCGGGCTCGGGCAGTTCGACAGGTTCCAGGTTCAGCCGCAGCGTGCCGTCGGGCTGGACGGTCGATCTCAGTTCCAGGCTTTCCATATGGCCTCCGATCCGTTTCGGCCATCTTTCCGCAGTCGCGGGCCGGGTTCAACCGGGTGCCGTCACCCTGTCTTCATACCAGCGTGAATTGACCGCGACCGCGACATGCGACACTGATCCCCTGTCCCGGCCGCATACCGGCGCGAGGAAGAGGTTCGGATGGCTGGCCTGTTCAAGATGCTTGTCAAGGCGACGCGGCCCGCCCGGAAGCGGCTGCGCCTTCCCGCGGTCCCGGCTTTGCCGAAAATGCCCAAGCCCCCGGCGATCAAGCGGATGGCGGCCGGTCTGGCCCGGCGAAAGACCCAGGAATCCCGCCCGCCGCGCCCCGCGCCGGGCAGCTTCGTCGCCGACATCTTCGCCTGCCCGGAAGGCCAGGTCAGCTATCGCTTCTATACGCCGACAGGTTCGGCAGGGCGGCGGATGCCGCTGGTCGTGATGCTGCACGGCTGTTCGCAGACGGCGGCGGATTTCGCGGTTGGCACCGGCATGAACCGGCTGGCGGACGAGCTGGGCTTTCTGGTCCTGTATCCCCAGCAATCGCCCAGGGCGAATATCGGGCGCTGCTGGAACTGGCACGACCCGCGGAACCAGGCGCGCGGTCGGGGCGAACCGGCGGTGATCGCGGCCCTGACCCGCCATGCCGTCCGGCTGGGGCGGGCCAATCCGGCGCGGGTCTATATCGCCGGGATTTCGGCGGGCGGGACCGCCGCTGCCATCATCGGCGCCGCCTATCCCGATCTTTACGCGGCGGTCGGCGTGCATTCCGGCGTGCCGATGGGCAATATCCGGTCGCTGCGCTCGGCGGTGTCGGCGATGCGCGGCAAGCGCGGGCCGGGAAGCACCGCGAGGCTGCCGCCGCAACTGCCGACCATCGTCTTTCACGGCGACAGCGACCCCATCGTGCATCCCAGCAATGCCGGCGGCTTTCTGGCCAACCTGGAACGCTCGCGCCCCGGTCCGCTGACCTGCCGCATCGCCTCGGGCCGGACGGAGCGGGGCCGAGAGTTCACGCAGCGCAGCTATCAGAACCGGGCCGGCCGGACGCTGCTTGAGGACTGGACGGTGCATGGCAGCGGCCACGGCTGGTCGGGCGGCCGGGCGGCGGGATCGCATACCGACCCGGCCGGTCCCGACGCCTCGCGCGAGATGCTGCGGTTCTTCCTGGCCCGGCGGCGCGGCGGCTAGCATTACAGTTGCGTTTTCGGTTTGATATGAGCCTGTCTTGCCGCGGCCTGATGCGCCCTTCGCCACAGCGACCATGCGATGATCTGTGCGGGCTGGATGTGACGCTGTGCCATGCGGTTGGCGATGCAGCAGATTTCCTGGACAGCCCATCGGATCAGGGGTGGTGATGGGGCCTGCGCATTGTTTTTGGGGGCAGGCGGCATCAGCAGGTCGGCGCGGTCCGTATGGGTGCGCGCGCGTCCGGCAGTTTTCGCCACGCGGGGGCGTGCGGACGGGATCTCATGTCGCGGTTCGCGGCACCGTTGCCCTCATCCGGGCAGGATCTCGAACCGCGTCACGTCGATCATTCCCCGGTCGGTGATCTTCAGGGCCGGGATGACGGGCAGGGCCAGGAAAGCCAGTTGCAGGAAGGGCTCCTCCAGCGCGACCCCCAGCGACCTGGCCGCGTCGCGCAGCAGGATCAGCCGGTCGCGCACCGATTCGAACGGATCGAGGCTCATCAGCCCCGCGACCGGCAAGGGCAGTTCCGCCAGGATGCGGCCGCCGCCCGCCACGACGAAGCCGCCCTCGATCCCGGTCAGGCGGTTGGCGGCCAAGGCCATGTCGTCGTAATCGGCGCCGACGACGGCGATGTTGTGATGGTCGTGGCACACGGTCGAGGCGATGGCCCCGCGCCGGATGCCGAAGCCCTGGACAAAGCCCGTGGCGATATTGCCATTCCTGCCGTGCCGTTCGATCACCGCGATGCGGGCCAGGTCGCGGGCCGGATCGGGGCGCTTGTCGCCGTCCTGGGGCGCGATGTCATGGGTCAGGTGGGCGGTGATGATCTTGCCTTCGATGATGCCGATCACCGGGGTTTCGCGGCGGTTTCCGGCGCAGCGAAAGTCCTGCGGCCCGACATGCGGCGCCTTGACCGAGGCGCGGGCCACCGGCTCCAGCGGCCGCCGCGCGGCAAAGGCCGCATCGTCGACGACCCGCCCGCCGCACAGCACCACCCGCGCCCGGCAGCTTTCCAGGCTGTCCACCGCCACGATGTCGGCGCGCAGCCCCGGCGCGATCAGCCCGCGATCCTTCAGCCCGAAAGCCTCGGCCGCCGACAGAGAGGCCGCGCGATAGACCGCCAGCACCGGGCTGCCGCGCCGGATCAGCTCGCGGATCATATGGTCCAGATGGCCGTGTTCGGCGATGTCCAGCGGGTTCCGGTCGTCGGTGCAAAGGCACAGATAGGGCGCGGTCACATCGGTCAGCACCGGCTGCAGCGCCGCCAGATCCTTGCTGACCGAGCCTTCGCGGATCAGGACGCGCATCCCTTGGCGCAGCTTCTCCAGCGCCTCGGCGGCAGTGGTGGCCTCGTGTTCCGTGCGGATGCCCGCCGCGACATAGGCCGACAGGTCGCGCCCCGTCAGTTGCGGGCAATGGCCGTCGACATGGCCCCCCGCGAACAGCCGCAGCTTGGCCATGGCGGCGGAATCGCGATGGATGACGCCCGGATAGTTCATGAATTCCGCCAGCCCGATGGCCGAGGGGTGGCCCATCACCGCGCGCAGATCCGCCGCCTCGATTCGCGCGCCCGAGGTTTCCATCTCGGTCGAGGGCACGCAGGACGACAGCTGCACGCGCAGGTCCATCAGCAGGCATTCGCTGGCCTTTTGGAACCAGCGGATGCCGTCCAGGCCGATGACATTGGCGATCTCGTGCGGGTCGCAGATGGCGGTGGTGATGCCGCGCGGCGTCACGCAGCGGTCGAATTCATGCGGTGTGACCAGGCTGCTTTCGACATGCAGGTGCGTGTCGATGAAACCCGGCACCAGGATCAGGCCGGTCACGTCGATCACCTGCCGGGCCTCGTAATCGCCGATCCCCGCGATCCGGTCGCCGCAGATCGCCACATCTCCTGTCATCAGCGTGCCGGTGATCAGGTCGAACACCCGCCCGCCCCGCAGCAGCAGATCGGCAGGCTCGTCCCCCCGCGCCTGGGCTATGCGGCGTTCCAGATCGTCCATAGGCACCCCCTCCGTTCGCGTCAGAAGACCTGACACAAGGCGTGGCGTCCAGAGGGGATCAGGAATGGTATGGAGGAGCGGATTTGCAATCGCCTCGAACCACTGCCCGGTCCCGGCAGCCCCAGATCCAGCAGGTGCGGGGGCGGGCCTTCAGGAATGCCGCCAGCGGTCGAGGGGCCGTCACCGCATCACGGCCTTGACCTGGTCGAGGGCCTGGCGCAGCAGGTCGGGATTGCTTCCGGCGGTTTCGACCAGGCGCCTCAGCGTGGCCTTCTGCGTCTCGCTGATGGCGGCCTCGTCGATCAGCCGGGCCACTTCGGTCGCGTCGAACCCCTCGGGCGTCAGCAGCGTCTGGATGCGCGCGGCGGTGACGGCGGCGGTCGCGGCCTGGTCCGTGGCCGTGGCGGCATCGTTGGCGGCTTGGGCCGCGGCGTCGGCGGCCTGGGCGACGGGGGCGGCCGCGCCGCTGGCGGCGGTGGCTGCGGCGTCCGCCGCGCGATCGGCCGCGTCCAGGGCCGCTTCGGCGGCGGCCTCGGCCTCGGCGGCGGCGTCGCTGACGGGGGCCACCCCGGCATCCTCGGACGCCTGCACCGCCTCGGCCGCGACATCGGCGGCGATGGCGGCGGCATCGGCCGCGGCGTCGGCGGCAGCCTCGGTCGCCTGACTGGCCGCAGGGGCTGCGTCGGCCGCAGGCGCTTCCGTCACGGCAGGCGCTTCCGTTACGGCAGGCGCTTCGGGCGCGGCGGTTTCCCTGCGCCCGTCCCGCCAGATCCACCATCCCCCCAGGCCAAGAGCCAGGATCACGATCAGGGCCAGAAGAATGCGCATGGCAGGGCTGTTCCTTGCAGGGGTTCGCCAAACCTATGCCACAGGGGCGCGGCGCGGAAAAGCCGCCGGGCGCCCAAGGCGGGGCCAAATCCGCGACGCGGACGGCTTCCGGCATCAAATCCGGTTGAATCATCCCGCTGTGACGCTTATTTTCCGTCCATTCCGCATTGGCTATCCAAGGAGCATCGCCATAGCCCGCCGACCGCATAACGCACCGCCCACCCGTGATACCGGACCCCGCGTGAACGAACGCATCCGCGTATCCGAAATTCGCCTGATCGGCGCCGACGGAGAGAATGTCGGCGTGGTTCCGCCCTCGGTCGGGTTGCAGATGGCGCAGGACGCCGGGCTGGATCTGGTCGAAATCTCGCCCAACGCGACGCCGCCCGTCTGCAAGGTCATGGATCTGGGCAAGTTCAAATATGAACAGCAAAAGCGCGAGGCCGAGGCCCGCAAGAAGCAGAAGATCATCGAGATCAAGGAGATCAAGTTCCGTCCGGGAACCGATACCCACGATTACGATGTGAAGATGCGGTCGGTCATGAAATTCCTGGGCGAAGGCGACAAGGTCAAGGTGACGCTGCGCTTTCGGGGCCGCGAGATGGCCCACCAGGATCTGGGGCTGGAACTGCTGAACCGCGTCCGCGACGACGTGGGCGAGGCGGGCAAGATCGAAGCCATGCCCAAGCTGGAAGGCCGGCAGATGGTGATGATGATCGCCCCCAAATAGGGCGATCCGGCATCGAAAAAGGGCCGCGCGGCGATTGCCGGCGCGGCCTTTTTGTCAGAAACGACCCGCCATCAGCCGCTGGCGGATCACCGCCTGGTCGTCGCGGATCATGCCGGGGATCAGGAACAGGTCGATCACCGCCCAGACCCAGACGAAGGCCAAGGGAATCCAGCCGATCAGGATCGGCGCGGTCAGCCAGCCGATGCCCGACAGGGCCAGCATGATGATTCCGCTGGCCCAGCGGCCCAGATACATCCGGTGAACGCCAAGTCCCCACAGCAGGATCGCCAGCAGATAGGCGACCAGTTGCGATTTCGATTCGTTGGCAACGCGCTGTTCGATCAAAAGCTGTTGCTGAACAGTATCCGGCAAGGGCCTCTCCATGGATGGGGGCGACAGCCGCCCCTTTGCCCATAGATAGGAACCTCTGCGTCGGCTGCAAGGATCACTCGGCCCGCAGGAAGCGGTCGAAGGTCAGGCCGATGGGGCGGATCGGCCCGGTGCTGCCATCGTTGCGGCCCACATCGACGACCCCCAGGTGATAGCGGCCCGGTTCCAGCAGGACCGGCCCCAGCCGGGCGTCGGTGCCGCCATCCGCGTCGTCGTTCTCGGCCATGACCCCGCCCGAGGCGGCGAACAGGACCAGCTTGGGATCGGCCCCGACCAGCCCGCCATAGGCGTTGACGATCACCACGGTCGGCTGGTCCAGATCGAACCCCAGCCATTGCGTCGCGCCGTCATGCAGCACCACCGTCTGCTTGGCCTGCGACAGATCGACCGCCTGGATCGGATAGCTGCCGTCGGCAGGCGGGCTCAACTCTCCCTTGCGATAGGCGTTGCGCAGGAAGGCATTCACGTCCAGCCGTTCGGCGCTGACCGTCAGTTCGCCGGGCTGCGCGCTCAGCGCCGCGACGGCCAGGCAATAATCCCCCGCCGCCAGCGGCGCCGCGAAATCCAGCCGCGAATTCAGCCCGTCGGCATCGTCGTTTTCCGCCAGCAGCCCGCCCTGACCGTCATAGAGGCGCAGCACGGGATCCAGATCGGGGCTTGCCGCGCGCAAGGTCACCGGCGCGGGCTGCGCCAGCGTAAAGCGGTAATAGCCCGTCTGCGTCCCGTCCAGCGTCGCGATGGCGGCGCCCTGATCCAGTCGTTCGTCCAACGCGCCGCCGGGCACCAGTGCCGTGGCCGGGGTGTCGGCGGTGCAGGCGGCGATCCGGTCGATCCCCGCGTCCCCTCCGCCCTCGGCCAGCAGCGGCGCCTGTTCCGGCCGGGCAACCTGGACGGTCGCCGTCATCGCATCATTGTCCACCGACCGCAGCGCGACGCAATAGACGCCCGGCCCGACCGTGGTTTCCAGGGCCGAATTCAGCGACACCGGCGTGTCGTCGTTCTCGGCGATCAGGTCGCCGTCCTCGGTCAGCAGCGAAATCGCCGGATCGCCATCGTCGGCGCTTGCCTCGACCCGCAGGGCCTGGCTGTCGGCGCCGACGCGAAAGGCGAACA
This sequence comes from Paracoccus sp. S3-43, assembly GCF_029027965.1. NCBI lineage: Bacteria > Pseudomonadati > Pseudomonadota > Alphaproteobacteria > Rhodobacterales > Paracoccaceae > Paracoccus > Paracoccus qomolangmaensis. The sequence continues at coordinate 1,315,098 of NZ_CP119082.1, forward strand.
GGGCCTGACCGCCGGCGACCTGGGCCTGGGCCGACAAGGGATCGGGGCTGGCGGCGATGTCCTGGCCCTCTCCGCCGCCCAGCCATTGCGGATCGCCGCCGCATATCCGGGGGCTGTCGGGGGACTGCTGCGCGGCGGCGGGCAGGCCCAGGCAAAGGACGGCGGCGGCCAGACCGGCAAGGACGGGGCAGGGGCGATGCGGCATGATGGACTCTGTCGACAAGGGAACCGATTGGGGCGGACTGTGGCATTCGCCGGGGGCCGCGACAATCGGGGCCGCGATAAATTCGGCGGATCCGGGCGGCTTGACGCTTGACCATCCTGCCCCGGAACGGTTCAACGCTGGCAAACGCCCGTGCGGGCGAAACCGGAAAGCTGCGTCATGAAGTTCACCCTCTCCTGGCTCAAAGAGCATCTCGACACCACCGCGACCCTCGATGAGATCACCGAGGCGCTGACCGACCTGGGTCTGGAGGTCGAAGAGGTCCGCGATCCGGCGGCGAAGCTGCGGACCTTCACCCTGGCCCGCGTGCTGCACGCCCAGCAGCATCCCGACGCCGACCGGCTGCGCGTCTGCCGCGTGCTGACCGACGAGGGCGAGAAGCAGATCGTCTGCGGCGCGCCCAACGCCCGCGAAGGCATCACGGTGGTGCTGGCCAAGCCCGGCGATTACGTTCCCGGCATCGACGTGACCCTGGGCGTGGGCAAGATCCGCGGCGTCGAAAGCCACGGCATGATGGCCTCGGAACGGGAACTGGAACTGTCGGACGAACATGACGGCATCATCGAACTGCCCTCGGGTCAGGTCGGGCAGCGCTTCGTGGACTGGCTGGCCGAAAACGCGCCCGAGAAGGTGGATCCGATGATCCACATCAAGATCACGCCCAACCGCCCCGACGCGCTTGGCGTCCACGGCATCGCCCGCGATCTGGCGGCGCGCGGCCTGGGCAGGCTGAAGCCGGTGGCCGATGCGGCGGTGCCGGGCCGCTTCGCCTGCCCGATCGCCGTGACCATCGACCCGGCGATTGCCGAAAAGGCGCCCTATTTCGCGGGCCGGGTGATCCGGGGCGTCAGGAACGGCCCGTCGCCCGACTGGCTGCAACAGCGCCTGAAGGCCATCGGCCTGCGCCCCATCAACATGCTGGTGGATGTCACGAACCTGTTCACCTATGACCTGAACAGGCCGCTGCATGTCTTTGATGTGGCAAAGGTGTCCGGCGATCTGCATGTCCGCCCCGCGGCGGCGGACGAGGAGATCCTGGCCCTTGACGGCAAGACCTATGCGCTGCCCCAAGGCGCGATGGTGATCGCCGACGACAACGGTCCCGAAAGCATCGCGGGCATCATGGGCGGCGAGGCCTCGGGCTGTTCCGACGACACGACGGACGTGTTTCTGGAAAGCGCCTATTGGGATCCCATCGCCATTGCCGCCACCGGCCGGGCGATGAAGATCAACAGCGATGCCCGTTACCGCTTCGAACGCGGCGTGGACCCGGCCTTCACCCGGCCTGGGCTGGAACTGGCTACTCAGTTGATCCTTGATCTCTGCGGCGGCGAGCTGTCCGAGGTGGTCGAGGCTGGCGCCGTTCCCGACACCGCCCGCGCCTATCGCCTGGACACCGCCCGAACGGCCAGCCTGGTCGGCCTCGACATTCCGGCGGATGTGCAGCGCGCGACCCTGACCGCGCTCGGCTTCCGGATGGAGGGCGATCTGGCCCATGTCCCCTCTTGGCGCCCCGATGTGCTGGGCGAGGCCGATCTGGTCGAGGAAATCGCCCGCATCGCCAGCCTGACCCGGTTGCAGGGCCAGCCCCTGCCGCGTCCGCGTCCCGGCGTGCCCCAGCCTGTCCTGACGCCCTTGCAGGTCCGCGAGAAATCCGCGCGGCGGCAGGCGGCGGCGCTCGGCTATAACGAATGCGTGACCTACAGCTTCATCGACAGCAATGCGGCGGCCCTGTTCGGCGGCGGTGCGGACGCGGTGCGGGTCGAAAACCCGATCAGCAGCGAGATGACGCATCTGCGCCCCGACCTGCTGCCGGGCCTTCTGGCCGCCGCCGCCCGCAACCAGGCGCGCGGCTTCGCCGATCTGGCGCTGTTCGAGCTTGGCCCCGTCTTCGCGGGCGGCGAACCGGGCGAGCAGGCCACCCGGATCTCCGGCCTGATGGTCGGCCATACCGCGCGGCGCGATCCCTTCGGCAGCCGCCGCAAGGTGGATCTCTATGACGCCAAGGCCGATGCCGAGGCCGTGCTGGCCGCCATCGGCGCCCCCGCCAAGGTCCAGGTGAACCGCAAGCTGGACGCGTGGTGGCATCCCGGCCGCGCGGGCAATATCGCGCTTGGCCCCAACGTGCTGGCAACCTTCGGCGAAATCCACCCCCGCATCCTGCGCGCCTTCGACGTGAAGGGCGCGGCGGTCGCCTTCACCGTCCGCATCGCCAGCCTGCCTTCCCCGAAAGTCCGCACGGCGACCCGCCCGGCGCTGAACATCTCGGAATTGCAGGCGGTCGAACGCGACTTCGCCTTCGTCGTGGACCCGCAGGTCGAGGCGCTGACCCTGGTCAATGCCGCCGCCGGGGCCGACAAGGCGCTGATCGACAGCGTGACGGTCTTCGACCAGTTCACCGGGCTGGAGGGCGGCCGGAAATCCATCGCGATCACCGCCCGCCTGCAACCGCGCGACAAGACCCTGACGGATGCCGAAATCGAGGCCGTCAGCCAGAAGATCATCGACAAGGTGCAAAAGGCGACGGGCGGCACCCTGCGCGGCTAAAGGCTCTTTGCCTTGGCTTAAGTATCCTCTGGGGGTCCGGGGGGCGAAGCGCCCCCGGCCTTCGCGGGACGCAATTCCGCGACCACGAACAACCGCAGCGCCGTCGCCAGCCCGACCTCGGGCGGGCGGGCGTGGTCGATCTGCCCGATCAGCTGCGCCCGCGTCATGCCCCGCGCGCGGGCGGCATCCGCGACGCCCCGCCAGAACGCATCCTCCAGCGAAACCGAGGTGCGGTGCCCGTCGATCGTCACCGACCGCTTCACGGGCGGGGTCATCGGCGGCAGGTCAATCGGCATCCGGCCCGTCGTCGCGCCGATGCGCGTCAAGCCTGCGCCCGGCCCGCTCTGCCTCGGCCTGCCGAAGCTCGCGCAGGGGCTTGGCCTCGCCGAATTTCACGGCATTGGCGTCGCCCGCCACGCGGCGCGCATCGCGGTCGCGCTGTTTGCGGGCCTGGCGCAGGTTGATGATCTGGGTCATGGCGGTCCAACGGGAAACGGCGCGGCCATCATACCGCGCCCAAGCCGGTTCCGGTCAAGCCCCGGCTCTGCCCGTTCTCAGCCCTTGGGGCTGATCATGTCCTCGGGACGTACCACGCGGTCGAAGGTCTCGCCGTCCACGAAGCCCAGGGCGATGGCTTCCTCGCGCAGGGTGGTGCCGTTCCTGTGGGCGGTCTTGGCGACCTTGGTGGCGTTGTCATAGCCGATGGTCGGCGCCAGGGCCGTCACCAGCATCAGCGATTCCTGCATCAGCTTCTGGATCCGCGCGACATTGGCTTGGGTGCCCACGACCATGTTGTCGGTGAACGACCCCGCCGCGTCGCCCAGAAGCTGCATGGACTGCAGCACGTTATAGGACATCATCGGGTTATAGACGTTCAGTTCGAAATGCCCCTGCGACCCGGCGAAGGTGACGGCGGCGTCATTGCCCATCACATGCGCGCAGACCATGGTCAGCGCCTCGGCCTGGGTGGGGTTGACCTTGCCCGGCATGATCGAGGATCCCGGCTCGTTCTCGGGCAGGATCAGCTCGCCCAGGCCGGAACGCGGGCCGGATCCCAGCAGGCGCATGTCGTTGGCGATCTTGAACAGCGAGGCCGCCACGGTCTTCAGCGCGCCCGAGAAGAACACCATCGCGTCATGCGCGGCCAGCGCCTCGAACTTGTTGGGCGCGGTGACGAAGGGCAGGTCGGTGATCCTGGCGATTTCCGCCGCGATGGCGGTGTCCCAGCCCTTCTTGGTGTTCAGCCCGGTGCCGACCGCGGTGCCGCCCTGGGCCAGTTCATAGATGTCGGTCAGGGCCAGCTTCACCCGCTCGATCCCCTTGGCGACCTGATGGGCATAGCCGCCGAATTCCTGGCCCAGCGTCAGCGGCGTCGCGTCCTGGGTATGAGTGCGGCCGATCTTGATGATGTCCTTGAACTCTTCGGACTTCGCGACCAGGGCCTTGTGCAGCTTTTCCAGGCCGGGGATCAGCCTGTCGCGCGCCATCATGGCGATGGCCACATGCATCGCGGTCGGGAAGGTGTCGTTCGAGGACTGGCCCATGTTCACATGGTCGTTCGGATGGACCGGCTTTTTCGACCCCAGTTCGCCGCCCAGGATCTCGATGGCGCGGTTCGAGATCACCTCGTTCGCGTTCATGTTCGACTGCGTGCCCGAGCCCGTCTGCCAGACGACCAGCGGGAAGTTGTCGTCGAACCTGCCCTCGAAGACCTCGGTCGCGGCCTGCTCCACCGCCTTGCCGATCGCCGGGTGCAGATCGCCGTTTGCCTGGTTCACCCGCGCCGCCGCCAGCTTGATCGCGCCAAGCGCGCGGATGATGGCGACCGGCTGGCGTTCCCAGCCGATGGGAAAGTTCTGGATCGAACGCTGGGTCTGCGCGCCCCAGTATTTGTTCGCGTCAACCTCCAGCGGGCCGAAGCTGTCGGTCTCAAGGCGGGTCTTGGTCATCGGATCGTTCCCTCGCAATTTTGCCAGGGTTCTAGCCGCCGCCGCGCGGATAGGCAATTCGTATGCGATGGTATGCCTGGATCGACTCCAAGGCTTCCATGGCCCGACGCAGCGCCGGATCGTCGGCGAAAGGCAGGATCGGGCGCGGTGGCTGGGCGTCGGACAGGCCCAGCAGATTGGCGGCCCGGTGGACGACACGGATGCTGCCCGCCTGCCGGAACAGCGTCCACAGCGGATCGAAGGCCGCGTCGATCCGCGCGGTTTCCGCCGCCGCGCCGTCCTGCGCGGCTCGGACAAGGCGCAGTATCTGGGCAGGCCAGATGCCCGCCGCCACGCTGTGGAAGGCATCCGCCCCGGCCAGCATCGCCGCGCCGCAGCCCCAGTCGCCGCTGTAGCCCAGCGAAAACCCATTTGGCAGCGTTGCGCGCAGGTCGGCGATCTGGGTCGCGAAGGCGTCGCCCGCGGGAAGCGGCATCTTGACCGCGCGAATCGTCGGAATGGCGGCCAGACGCCGCAGCAGGTCGAGGGAAAAGCTGAAATGCGTCGTCGTCGGATTGTTATAGATGCAGATCGGCAGGGCGCTGGCCTCGGCAATCGCGGCGTAATGGGCAAAAACCTCATCCTCGGTCAGCGGCGTATAGGAGATCGGCGCGACCAGAAGCGCATCGGCGCCGCTGTCCTGGGCATGGCGCGCGAGCGATTGGGCCATCTCGGTCCGTAGCGCGCCCACCCCGACAATGACGGGCACCTGTCCGCCGATCTCGGCCATCGTGGCCTCGACCGTGGCGCGCCGCTGGTCGGGGTCCAGATAGGCATAGCCGCCGGTGCTGCCCAGGACGCAGACCGAATCGACCCCGGCATCGGCGCAGCGGCGCAGGAGGACGCGCAGATCGGGGGTCAGAACCCGGCCCTGTGGGTCGGCGGGGGTGATCGGAAAGGCCGACAGGCCGTGAAAGTTGGACATGGGATCCTCGGGGGTTGCCGCGCGCCCAGATGGCCCGGCGGCAGGCCGGTTGACAAGGATCAGGCGAACAGCATCCCGTCCAGTTCGTTGCCCTGTTCGTCGACGGGATGGCACCAGACCTTGAAGACGGTCAGGGCATGGGGACCGAAGGTGTTGATCAGGGGCACGTCCGCCGCGTCCAGCCCGCGCGCCACGACCACCCGGCCGATGCGGCGGTCGTTGTTGCGGGGATCGAAGGTCCACCACTTGCCGCCCAGGAACACCTCGATCCAGGCGGCGAAATCCATCGGGGCGGGGACCGGCGGCACGCCGATGTCGCCGACATAGCCGTTGACGTATCGCGCCGGGATGTTCAGGGCCCGCAGATAGGCCAGCGTCAGATGTGCGAAATCCCGGCAGACGGCCACCCGGTCGCTGCGCGCGCTTGCGGCGGTGCGGAATTGCGAGGCCAGCTTGTAGTCGAAGACCAGGCTGCCGTTCACATGATCGACGATATGCTGGACCCGGTTCCAGCCGGGGGCGATATGGCCGAACAACTGCCAGGCCTCGTCGCTGACCAGATCGGTTTCGACATAGCGGGACGCGGTCAGGAAGCCCAGAACCTCGGGCGGAAGCGCCTCAATCGGCCATTCCGCGGCGTTGAAATCGGTCTCGTCCCGTGTGCCGGGATCGCTGAGGGTGATGTCGCTGAACAGGGTGAAACTTCCCGCCGGCGCCACCAGGCGCCGGCAGATATTGCCGAAACGGTCGACATAGCTCTGGACGGGCACCGAGGGCGTGGTCCTGAAATCCTCGGGAAAGACGTAATCGCGGTGACGCGCCGCTTCCGGGGTGGTGAGACTGATCAGGGGCGTGTCCTGAGGCGTCTCTATCGTCATCTCGTGCCCGACCCGGATACGCATCAGGCGACCGTCGCGTCCATGGTGACTTCGGCGTTCAGAAGCTTGGAAATGGGGCAGCCGGCCTTGGCCTGCCGGGCCAGATCCTCGATCCGGGCCTTGTCGCCATCGCCCGATATCTGCGTGAGCAGATGCGCCTTGGTGACGGTGAAGCCCTCGCCCTCCTGTTCCAGCGTGATCTTCGAGGTGGTCTTGATGTCGATATCGCCGATCCCCGCCTCGCCCAGCATCTTGGACAGGGCCATGCTGAAACAGGCGGCATGGGCCGCGCCGATCAGCTCCTCGGGGTTGGTGCCGGGGGTGTCGCCGAAACGGGTGTTGAAGCCATAGGACAGATCCTTCAGCGCCCCCGACTGGGTCGAGACCGTGCCCTTGCCGTCCTTCAGCCCGCCTTGCCATTCGGCCGATCCGCTGCGTGTGACCATGATCGTCTCCTTCGCCTGGTGGTCTTCGGGGTCTAACGCGGCCGGGGGATCAGGGTTCGGCGCGGCGGACGCGATTTATCGCCGCAGCCTGTCACGAAGCCGTTTCGATTGCGGATCATGGTGAGGCACCCCATCACCGGAGTGTTTCCATGACCCTGCGTCCTGTTCTTGTTTTCGCCGCCGCCTCCCTTGGGTTTGCCGCCCTGGCCGATACCGCCGATGCGGCGACGTTCTATTTCATCCGTCACGCGGAAAGCACCGCCAACGCCGGAACCGCCTCGACCCCCGAAGAAATGCTGGACCCGCCCCTGACCGATCTGGGCAAGCAACAGGCTCTGGACCTGGTGCGGACGCTGGCCGACACGCCGCTGACCCATGTCTATGTCAGCGGCTATCAGCGCACCGCGCTGACCATCGCCCCGACCGTCGCCGACCACGGGCTGACCCCGGTGGTCAAGCCCGAGATCGGCGAATGGCTGTTCGGCGGTTCCCTGAGCGGCGATCTCTATGCGCAGCTGGCCGAGGTGATGGGCAAATGGGCGGCGGGCGACACCGCCGCCAAGATCGAAGGCGCCGAGTCGCTGGACGAGCTGAACGCCCGCGTCCTGCCCGGCTATCGCGAGATCATCGAGCGTCACAAGGACGAGGACGGCGTCGTCGCCATCGTCGGCCATGGCGGCTCCATCGGCTGGACGATGCCCTTCTTCGCCAGCAACGTCCCGTCGGGCTATGGCCTGGCGCATGGGCTGCGCAACACCGCCATCGTGCAGGTCGTGCTGGATTCCCAGGGCAATCCGCTGGTCAGCGACTGGGACGGCACGCCCTTCGACGCGGCTGGCCCGATCCCCGCGCCGGTTCCGCTGCCCGCCTCGGGTGTGCTGCTGGTCGCGGCCATCGGTGGCCTGGGGGCCGCGCGCCGGTTCCGCAAGGCGGCCTGAGCCCACCCTTGAGCAGCAGGGCCGGGGCCGCGCAAGGCCCCGGCCAACCCGTCAGCCATGCCCGAACAGCCGCTGGTGTTCGGCGATGGCGAAGCGGTCGGTCATGCCCGCGACGTAATCCAGGACGATCCGCGCGCATTGCGTTTCGTCCCCCGCCTCGCGGGCGATACGGGACCACTGGTCGGGCATCTGGCCCGGATCGCGCAGGAACAGCGGGAACAGGTCGTTCAGCATCGCGGTCACCGTGCCGCGTTCGACCACGACCGAGGGCGCGCGATACATGCGCGCGAACAGGAACGACTTGATCGCCTTGATGTTCTGATACAGCGGCTTGGAAAAGCGGATGATCGGGCCGTCCATGTCGCGGATGTCTTGCGCGGATTGCGGCTGCAACCCCGCCAGCCGGTTCTGGGCCACGGCGATCACATCCTCGACCATGACGCCGAAGACGCGGCGCAGCGCCTCGTAGCGGCGGCGCGTGGGGTCCAGGCCGGGGTAAAGGCGGTCCACCTCGGCGAAGGCGGGGCCGACCACGGGCAGTTCTGCCAGATCGTCCTCGGTGAACAGTTCGGCGCGCAGCCCGTCATGCAGGTCGTGATGGTTATAGGCCACGTCGTCCGCCACCGCCGCCACCTGCGCCTCGGCGCTGGCATTGGTATGCAGTTCCAGATCCCATTCGGCATTCACCTCGGCCAGGGCATAGGGCAGGGGGCGGGTGACGGGACCGTTGTGTTTGGCGATGCCCTCAAGGGCTTCCCAGGTCAGGTTCAACCCGTCGAAATCGGCGTAATGGCGTTCCAGCCGCGTGACGATGCGCAGCGCCTGGGCGTTGTGGTCGAAGCCGCCATAGGGCTGCATCAACGCGGCCAGGGCGTCTTCGCCGGTATGGCCGAAGGGCGGGTGGCCCAGGTCGTGGGCCAGGGCCACGGTCTCGGCCAGGTCGGTGTTCAACCCAAGCGCGCCCGCGATGGTGCGGGCGACCTGGGCCACCTCGATCGTGTGGGTCAGGCGGGTGCGGAAATAATCGCCGCGATAGGCCTCTCCGTCATGTTCCACGAAAACCTGGGTCTTGTGCTTCAGGCGGCGGAAGGCGGACGAATGGATGATCCGGTCGCGATCGCGCTGCCAGGGGCTGCGGAAGGTCGACATCCGTTCGGGATGCAGCCGCCCGCGGCTGGCATCGGGATGGCAGGCATAGGGGGCATTCACAGGGGCAGGGCCTTCCTTGCAACAGGTGCTGTCGAGCCTATATCTAGGGCAGGCCTTCGAAAACGGAAACGTCCCATGAACCTGCCGCCGAAAGTCACCGAACGCGCCTTCGCCCGCTTGGCCGAGATCAACGAATCGGGCGATGCCCGGCCGCTGCGCGTGGCGGTGGCGGGGGGCGGCTGTTCGGGCTTCCAATACGACATCCGCCTGGACCAGGCCGAGGCCGACGATCTGGTGCTGGAGGGCGCAGGCCAGCGGGTGGTGGTGGACCCGGTGTCGCTGCCCTATCTGGCGGGCGCGACCATCGACTTTGCGGACGAGCTGATCGGCGCGCGTTTCGTGATCGACAATCCCAACGCCTCGTCCAGCTGCGGCTGCGGCACGTCCTTTTCCATCTAGCCGCAGACGCGGCTGCGGGTGTCCAGGTCGATGTCCAGCCTGCGAAGGCCGGGCGTGGGCAGGCGGTTGGGATCGTCGCGTTCGTCGTCCAGGTCGATTCGTTCGGTGGTCAGGATCAGCCCCTGGCACAGATCCAGCGGCCCGGCGGACACGATCTGCATCCGGCCGCCATTTTCGATCAGGCGGATGATGTGGCCCTGCTTGCGCGCGACGCCCGCGCCGAAGGTCATCGGCCGGTCCATCCGGGTCCACTCGGTCAGTGGGCCGAACAGCGCGTCGTCGCCCTGCCATTCGCGGCCATGGGCGAACAGCACCGTCCAAGTCCCCGGCGGCACCAGCAGCCGGAAAAATTCGCCGCCGTGGATATAGCCCGCCATGACCGGATCGCCGCCCTCCCGCGGGGTCAGGAACACGACGTAATCGCGGCCCGGCATGGTCTTGACCACCAGCGGCAGGGTCGCGGGCAGGCCGCTGCGGTTCCACATCAGCCCGGCACGCGGCCGATCCTCGGCCCAGGCGGGCAGGGCCAGGGCGATCATCATCAGCAGGGCGAACAGGCGGCGCATGGCGCATCGTAACCGCCCGCCGCGCGGTTGCCAATCGGCGCGGGGCCAGTCATGGTGCCGCCATGAAGATCGCGACATTCAACATCAACGGCGTCAAGGCGCGTATCCAGGCGCTGACCGACTGGCTGGCCGGTGCGGGCGCCGACGTGGTGGTCTTGCAGGAAATCAAGTCGGTGGACGAAGCTTTCCCGCGCGAGCATTTCGAGGATCTGGGCTGGACCGTCGAAACCCATGGGCAAAAGGGCTTCAACGGCGTGGCGGTCCTGTCCAGGCTGCCGATCCAGGACGTGACGCGCGGCCTGCCCGGCGACGATGCCGACGAACAGGCCCGCTATATCGAGGCGACGGTGATCGATTCGATCCCGGTCCGCATCGCCGGGCTGTATCTGCCGAACGGCAATCCCGCGCCGGGGCCGAAATACGACTACAAGCTGGCCTGGATGGAGCGGCTGCGCCTGCGTGGCGCCGAGTTGCTGGCCAGCGAGATGCCGGTGGTGATGCTGGGCGATTTCAACATCATCCCCGAACCCCGCGACGCGGCCCGGCCGCAGACCTGGGTTGATGACGCGCTGTTCCTGCCGGAAAGCCGTGCGGCCTTCCGGCGGATCCTCCATCAGGGCTGGACGGACGCGGTGCGGATCCGCGACCCTTGGGCCACGCGCGGGCCGTTCACCTTCTGGGATTATCAGGCGGGCGCCTGGTCGCGCGACGACGGCATCCGCATCGACCACCTGCTGCTGTCCCCGCAGGCCGCCGACCTGCTGATCGAGACCGGAATCGACAAGGAAGCCCGCGCGGGCGAAAAGCCCAGCGATCACGTTCCCGTCTGGGTCAGGCTGGCCGCCTGAGCCTAGATCACCAGCACGCCCGAATGCTTGGCCTTGTGTTCGGGTTCGACATGGATGGTGATCTGGGCGTCGTCCAGTTTCCGCTTCAGCGCGGCCTCGATCCGGTCGCAGATGGCATGGGCCTGGGCGACCGGCGTGTCGCCGTCCACCACCAGATGAAAGTCGATGAAGGTCATGCTGCCCGCGTGGCGGGTGCGCAGGTCATGCGCCTCGATCGCGCCCTCGGCATGGTCCGCGATCGTGGCCCGGATGTCGCGCAGCAGGTCGTCGGACACCGCCTCGTCCATCAGCCCGCCCAGGGATGCGGTCATGACCTTCCATCCCGACCACAGGATATGGACCGCGACCACCGCCGCCAGGATCGGATCCAGGATCGCATGGCCCGTGGCGGCCGCCAGCGCGACCCCCAGGATCACCCCGGCCGAGGTCACGACATCCGACAGCAGATGCCGCCCGTCCGCCAAAAGCGCGGGCGACTTCAGGCGCCGCCCCTGGCGGATCAGGACGCCGCACCAGACCGCGTTCATGACCCCCGCCAGGGCGTTGACCGCCAGTCCCAGGACGGGGGCGTCCAGCGGGCGGGGGTCGCGGATGCCGTGATAGGCCTCTTGCAGGATCAGCATCGCGGCGACGATGATCATGACGCCTTCCAGCACGGCCGAGAGGAATTCCGCCTTGTGATGGCCATAGGGGTGGCCGGGGTCGGCGGGCCGCTGGGCGATGCGGATCGCGATCAGCGCGGCCAAGGCGGTGGCGACGTTGACGGTGCTTTCCAGGGCGTCCGACAGCAGCGCCACCGACCCCGTCAGCCGCCAGGCGAGGGTCTTCAGGCCCAGGACCGCGATCCCGACTGCGATGCTGCCCATGGCGATCCTGAGGGTGCGGTTCATCGCGACGGTCCTTCGTGTCATCCCCCGTCGGGCGGCATCTGACAGAATCGGGCGCCAGTTGCAACTGGAAAGGGGTGCTGGACGGCGCCGGGCGCTTTGACTAGCCAGGGCGGGATGCAGACATTCGCGCTTTACCTGGCCGCCGCCCTGGCCGAGATCGTCGGTTGCTTCGCCTTCTGGGCCTGGCTGCGGCTGGACCGGTCGCCCTGGTGGCTGGCCCCCGGTATGGCGTCGCTGGCGCTGTTCGCCTGGCTTCTGACGCTCAGCCCGGCGGATCATGCGGGCCGGGCCTATGCGGTTTATGGCGGGATCTACATCACCGCCTCGGTGCTGTGGATGTGGCTGGCCGAGGGGCGCAGGCCGGATCAATTGGACGTGATCGGCACCGCGATCTGCCTGGCGGGCGCGGCGCTGATCCTGTGGGGACCGCGCGCGCCCTGACGGTCAATCGTCGCCGTCGTCGGGATATTCGTCGTCATCGCCGAAGCGGGCGTCGTCGGCATACTCATCCTCGCCCTCGCCCACATATTTGGCGCTGAGCGCGATGGAGTGATTGTCATGCGCAGGGTCCATGACGACGTCGGACGGGATTTCCCCGGCCAGCCATTCGCGCAATTCCTCGCGGATTTCGGACGGCTCCTGCCCGGTCGCCTCGGCCAGATAGGTCACGAAGGCGCGCTGATCGCCGTCGATCTCGTCCAGCTCGGATTCGTCGACCTCGGGCCATTTTTCCACGATCGCCTCGTAGAAAGCGGCCCAGTTCTGCTGCACATGCTGCCATTTCATCAGTATCCGCCTCCCATCGACGACTGCGCCCAGTTGGCGACGCCGGTTATGTCCTCGCCCACGCCCGCAACCGTATTGCACCCGGCCAGCATCGCGCAGGCCAGTGCCACGCCTATCACTGCTCTCATTCCTCTGCCTCCTGCCACCATAGCTCGGGCATGAAGCCCGGCCAATCTCCGTAAAGCGGCGTTGTTCCGGCAGGATAGCGCAGGTCCGCGGCATGGGCCAGCCGCGAGACCGGCGAGAACCCGGCCGGTATCACGTAACGCCCCGCCGTCAGGATTCGATCCAGCGCCTCGACGGCGGCGGTGAAGTCGGCATCCGTCCGCGACCCGACCATGGCGGCGATCACGGATTCGGCGGCGGGGCTTTTCATGCCCATCCAGTTGCGGCTGCCGGGCTGGTCGGCGGCGGCCGATCCCCAATACAGCATTTGTTCGTTGCCGGGCGACAGCGACAGCGCCCGTTCGTACCAGGTCATGTCGAACTGGAACTGGTTGGTGCGCTGCACGAACTGCGCCGAATCCAGCAGGGTGATGCGCGCCTGCATCCCCAGGTTCCGCAGCGCCTGGACATAGATGTCGGCGATCTGCTGGGTTTCGGACGCCGTGCGCATCGCGGTGCCCGACTGGTTCAGCAGGATCTCGAACGCGAAGGGGCGGCCCTGGGCGTCGCGCAGGACGCCGTCCCGGACGGTCCAGCCGGCATCGGACAGCAGCGCGATGGCCCGGCGCAGGCCCGCCCTGTCAAGCGCGCGGTCCGATCCTTCGGGCAGGGCATAGCCTTCGATGGTGCCGGGCGGCAGGTCGGCGGCGAAGGGCGCCAGCAGGTCGGCCACGCGTCCGGTGGCGGGACCGGGCTGCATCGCCAGGCTGGAATTCGCGAAATAAGAGGTGATGCGCCGGTCCTTGCCGCCGTTCAGCGTCTCGTTGATGAAGCGGAAATTGAACGCCTCGATCATCGCCTGCCGGACGCGCCAGTCGGCGAACAGCGGATTGCGGGTGTTCATCACCAGCCCCATGATCCCCGAGGGACGCCCGTTCGGGATTTCCGCCTTGATCGCATCGCCGCGCGCGATCAGCGGAACGTGATAGTCCCGGTCCCATTTCAACGCCGAAAGCTCTCTCCAGACGGTGATCTCGCCTGCCTTGAACGCCTCGAACATGGCGTTCGCGTCGCCGAAATAGTCATAGCGGATCACGTCCAGGTTGTTGCGCCCGCGATTGACCGCCAGATTCTTGCCCCAGTAATCGGGGTTGCGCCGGAACGTGATCATGCGCCCCGGATCGACCTGATCCACGACATAGGGGCCGGACCCGATGGGCGCCTCCAGCCCGGATGCGGCGAAATCCTTGCCCTCCCACTGGGCCTTCTTCAGGACCGGGCGCAGGCCCATCAGCATGGCCAGTTCCCGGTCGTTTTCGGCGAAGGTGAAGCGGATGCCGCGGTCGCCGGTCTGTTCCATCTTCACGACCTTGGACCAGGCGCCATGATAGCGCGGGTGGCCCTGCGTCCCCAGGGTCTCGTAAGACCACATCACATCCGCGACCGTGACGGGCGAGCCGTCCGAGAAACGCGCCTCGGGGCGCAGGGTGAATTCGACCCAGGACCGGTCCGGCGCGACCTCGACCGACTGCGCCAGAAGGCCATAGAGGGTGAACGGCTCGTCCAGGGTGCGATACATCAGGGTTTCGGTGACATGCACGCCGATTGCCCATGCAGCATTGCCCTTGAGCACCCAGGGTTTGAGCGAGTCGAAGCCGCCCGGTTCGGCCAGACGAATCATTCCGCCCTGGGGGGCCTCGGGATTGACATAGGGAAGCGAAGAAAATCCCTGCGGCAGAGCGGGTTCGCCATACATCGCAAGCCCGTGGAGAGGTTCGGCGCGGCTTGCCAGCGACATTGATGCAACACCCAGAAAAGCGCCGGAAATCAGGCACAAGGCGCGGATAATCGCGGATTTGTTAAGGTTTCTTAAGATTCTCATCGTCCGTCTGCCCGCTTTTCTTGTTTTCGATACAAATTCAACAAACTCGGATGGGGATCGTCAATGGCAGGTCAAACTTCTCGGTTGGACTCTGAACGGCGTTGGCGTATAAATGGCTTACTGCTCGATAGGTTTCTTGCCTGTATGAAACCTGCCTCATGACTTGCGCCCGCCTTGTGCGGGCGCTTTTTTTTCCCCATGCTGCATGTGCAAACGGCTTGGCACCCCTTGTCAGGCCCTTAAAGCGATCAGTCAGGAGGGGCGCGATGTTCCAGAAGTTTCTAGGCGGTAAAACCGCAATCGTGACGGGGTCCAACTCGGGAATCGGGCTGGGGATCGCGCATCGTCTGGCGATGGCCGGGGCCGACATCGTCCTGAACAGCTTCACCGACCGGGACGAGGATCATGCCCTGGCCGAGTCCCTGGCGCGGGACCATGGCGTGACCGTCCGCTATGCCAAGGCGGACATGTCCAAGGGCGACGAATGCCGCGCGCTGATCGAACAGGCGGGCCGCTGCGACATCCTGGTCAACAACGCGGGCATTCAGCATGTCGCGCCGATCCCGGATTTTCCGACTGAGAAATGGGACGCGATCATCGCGATCAACCTGTCCTCGGCCTTTCACACCACGGCGGCCGCCCTGCCGCTGATGCGCGCCGCGGGATGGGGCCGGATCGTCAATATCGCATCGGCCCACGGACTGACGGCAAGCGCCTTCAAATCGGCCTATGTCGCGGCCAAGCACGGGATCGTCGGTCTGTCCAAGGTGACGGCCTTGGAAACTGCCAGGGAACCGATCACCTGCAACGCGGTCTGCCCCGGCTATGTCCTGACGCCGCTGGTCGAGGCGCAGATCCCCGACACCATGAAGGAATACGGCATGGACCGGGAGGAGGTGATCCAGAAGGTGATGCTGGAACGCCAGCCCTCTAAGGAATTCGTGACGGTCGAACAGTTGGGCGACACCGCGGTTTTCCTGTGCAGCGACGCGGCGGCGCAGATCACCGGCACGGCCATCAGCGTCGATGGGGGCTGGACGGCGATGTGACGGAAACGCCGCTCCGGTCGGGGGCGGCGTTCGCGGTCAGGCCAGCGCGTCCTCGATGGCGCGCAGGTCGGAATTGGTCAGGTTCTTGGTCACTTCCTTGCGCAGGCGGAACTGCAACTCCTTGTGATACCGCTTGCGCAGCACGCCCAGGGTCGAGGGATCGGCGATCACCGCGATGTCGTCAACCTTGTGTTTCAGCACCATGGCATTCAGGTGATCGGCCAGCTGGGCTGCGAACAGGTCGGGATCGTCGCCCGGAACCACATCGGGGATGGCATCGCCTGCCTTGGGCCTGTTCAGGCTTGCCAGCGTGACCTGTTCGGTCTCTGTCAGTTCCAGGCCATGCTTGGCCGTATTGCGGAACAACCTCGCGGAATGGCCGTCAGCCACGACAACCAAGGCGTTATGGGGCAGCATGTCAGTCTCCGTCTTGTGCTGCCGGTTAACGCGCCGCCGCGCGGGTCAGTTGCAGCCTTCGCAGAACCGCCGGATGCGGGCGACGGCCTCGGTCAACTGTTCGTCGCCGGTCGCATAAGAGATGCGGAAATGCGGGCTGAGGCCGAAGGCCGCGCCGAACACCACCGCGACCCCCGTCTCGTCCAGCAGCGCATTGGCGAAAGCCTGGTCGTCCGCGATGACCGCCCCCTGGGCCGAGGTCTTGCCGATCAGGCCCGCGATCGAGGGATAGACGTAAAACGCCCCCTGCGGCGTCGGGCAGTCGATGCCGGGGCAGGCGTTCAGCCCGGCCACCACCAGGTCGCGGCGGCGCTGGAAGACGGCGCGGCTTTCCGCGATATAATCCTGCGGCCCGGTCAACGCCGCCTCGGCCGCGTATTGGCTGATCGAGCAGGGGTTCGAGGTCGATTGCGATTGCAGCTTTGCCATCGCCTTGATCAGCGATTCGGGCGCCGCGCCATAGCCGATGCGCCAGCCGGTCATGGCATAGGCCTTGCTGACGCCGTTCATCGTCAGCACGCGGTCTTTCAGGCGCGGTTCGACCTGGGCGGGGGTGACGAATTCGAAGCCGTCGAAGACCAGATGTTCATAGATGTCGTCCGCCAGCACCCAGACCTGCGGATGGCGCAGCAGCACATCGGTCAGCGCCTGCATCGCCGCGTGGTCATAGCCCGCGCCGGACGGGTTCGACGGCGAATTCAGGATCAGCCATTTGGTGCGCGGGGTGATCGCGGCCTCCAGCGCCTCGGGCGTCAGGCGGAATCCGTAGTCCAACCCGCATTCGACGGTCACCGGCACGCCCCCCGCCAGCAGCACCATGTCGGGATAGCTGACCCAATAGGGCGCAGGAATGATGACCTCGTCGCCCTCGTCCAGCGTGGCCATCAGCGCGTTGAACAGGATCTGCTTGCCGCCGGTGCCGACTGTGATCTGCGTGGGCGCATAGTCCAGGCCGTTTTCCCGCGCGAACTTGTCGCGGATCGCCCGTTTCAGCGACGGCGTGCCGTCCACGGCGGTATAGCGGGTGTGGCCCGCGTCGATGGCGGCCTTGGCGGCATCGCGGATATGGGCGGGCGTGTCGAAATCCGGCTCTCCGGCGGACAGGCCGATGATGTCGCGGCCCTGCGCCCGCAATTCGGCCGCGCGGGCCGTCATCGCGATGGTCGGAGAGGGCTTGATTCGGTTCAGGCGGTCGGACAGGAAACCCATGGGCGGCCCTTGGTGGTTTGAACGTCTTGCCCGCATGGCTTATGCTGCCCGGCCAGCGACGGCAAGCGCGGCGGAAGGATGGAACAATGATCGAATCGGCTGAGACCCGTCTGCGCCGCCTGAAGATGCGCAGCTGGCGCAGGGGGATGAAGGAAATGGACCTGATCCTGGGCCGTTTCGCCGACGGTCCCTTGGCGACGCTGGGCGCGGCGGAACTGGATGCCTACGAGGTCGTGCTGTCGGAAAACGACCAGGATCTGTATCTGTGGATCACCGCGCGGATCCATGGTGGGGCCGGGGCCGGGCGCGGTCCTGCCGGGATCGCGGCCATCCTGGACCGCATCGCCGGTCACGCGGCGGACCGCCTGAAACCCGTTCGCTAAAATTTTCCTCAATCTTCTGCGGAAGTTTTGCGGCATTAACTGAAGATTTTCATTTTTGCGGCAATCATGCGGACATGACGAACACATCAGGACCGCGAGCCGCCATGATTTCCCCCGCGCCGCACGATATGCGCCCCCAGGCCGATGTTCAGGCCCTGCCGGATCTGGCAGACACGACCGAAGCCTATCTGGAATCCCTGCAACTTCTGGAACGGCTGCACCGGCTGATGCTGGATCTGGTCAAGGACGAATTCGAACGGCTGGGCCAGAACGACCTGACCCCGGTCCAGGCGATGATCCTCTATAACCTGGGCGGGGCCGAGGTGTCGGCGGGCGAATTGCGGACCCGCGGCATGTATCAGGGATCGAATGTCAGCTATAACCTGAAAAAGCTGGTGGCGATGGGCTATGTCCATCACGAACGCTGCGACATGGATCGCCGCTCGGTGCGGGTCAAGCTGACCGGGCAGGGCCAGGCGGTGCGCGACATGGTCCACCGCCTGTTCCTGCGCCACGCGGAGGGCCTGGCGATGTCCGGCGTGCTGGAAGATCCGCCGCTGGAGCGGGTCAACCTGCAAAGCCGCCGGATCGAACGGTTCTGGCTGGAACAGATCCGCTATATCTATTGATCGGCGGCGGCCCTACCAGTGGCCGGTGTTTTCCATGCTGGCCCAGGGCTCGGCTGGGGGCAGGGCATCGCCTTCCTGCAACAGCTCGATCGAGATATTGTCCGGGCTGCGCACGAAAGCCATATGCCCGTCGCGCGGCGGCCGGTTGATGATGACGCCCGCGTCCATCAGCGTCTGGCACAGGTCATAGATATTGCCCACGCGATAGGCCAGGTGGCCGAAATGGCGGCTGTCCGAGGGCAGGCCCTCGTCGCCGTCCCAGTTATAGGTCAGTTCGACCGGGCATTCCGGCTGGCCCGGCGGCGCCATGAAGACCAGGGTGAAGCGGCCCTTGTCGTTGTCGACGCGGCGGGTTTCCTCAAGCCCCAGCAGCTTGAAGAATTCCATGGTCCTGTCCAGATCCCGGACCCGGACCATGGTGTGCAGATAGCGGATGTTCATCGGGTATCCTCCTTTTGGGGTCAGCGGCGGCGCAGGTATTCGAACAGGGTGCAGCGCGGCGCGTCGGCGCGCAGGTCGACGGACCCAAGGCAATCCCATCGGTCCTTGTCGAAGCCAGGGAAAAACGCGTCGGCATCCTGCACGGCCAGATCCACCTCGGTCAGCAACAGCCGGTCCGCCAGGGGCAGCAGCGCCCGATAGATGCCCGCCCCGCCGATGCCATAGACCCGGCGATGGCCCGCGCGATGGGCGTGATTGACCGCGGCATCCGGCGTGGCGAAAACCTGTTCGGCCGTCGCGGGATCCGAGGATACGACCAGGTTCAGACGGTTCTTCAACGGCCTGACCGGCAGGCTTTCCCAGGTCTTCCGGCCCATGACGACCGCCCCGCCGGTCGTCTCGCGCTGGAAGAAGGCCAGATCCTCGGGCGCGCGCCAGGGGATGTCATTGTCCTTGCCGATGGCGCCGTTGCGGTCGCGGGCTGCGATCAGGGTCAGCATCTCAGACCGCCACCGGCGCCTTGATGGCCGGATCGGGGTCATAATCCAGAACCTCGAAATCCTCATAGCGGAAATCGAAGATCGACGGCACCTCGCGGCGCAGGCGAATCCGGGGCAGGGGCTTCGGGGTCCGCGCAAGCTGGGTGCGCACCTGTTCCAGATGGTTGGAGTAGATATGCGCGTCGCCGATGGCGTGGATGAAATCGCCCGGTTCATAGCCCGTCACATGGGCCAGCATCACCTGCAACAGCGCATAGGAGGCGATGTTGAACGGCACCCCCAGGAACATGTCGGCCGAGCGTTGATACAGTTGCAGATGCAGCCTGCCCGCCAGGATCCGCACCTGCCACAGCGTATGACAGGGCGGCAGCGCCATGTCGGGCACATCGCCGGGGTTCCAGGCCGACACGATCAGCCGCCGCGAATCCGGGGTCTTGCGGATCGCCTCGACCAGATCGGCGATCTGATCGATCTGGCCCGCGAAGAACAGCGGCCGTCCGTCGGCATCCAGGCCGCTGGGCACCAGCTTCGGGAAATGCCGCCATTGTCGGCCATAGACCGGTCCCAGATCGCCGTTTTCGTCCGCCCATTCGTCCCAGATCGAGACGCCGTTCTGCTGCAAATACCGGACATTCGTGTCGCCCGACAGGAACCATAGCAGCTCGTGGATGATCGACTTCAGGTGCAGCTTCTTGGTCGTCACCAGCGGAAAGCCGTCCGACAGGCGGTAACGGCATTGCAGCCCGAAATGGCTGATCGTGCCGGTTCCGGTGCGGTCGGTGCTTTCCTGCCCCTGTTCCAGCACCCTGCGCAGGGCGTCATGATACTGCCGCATCCTAGACGTCCAGCTCTTCGGCGAAACGCGCGTTTTCCTGGATGTATTCAAAGCGCAGTTCCGGCTTCTTGCCCATCAGCCGTTCCACCAGATCGCCGGTTTCGCCACCTTCGTCATCGTCGATGCTGACCCGGATCAGCTTGCGCGTCTTCGGGTTCATCGTCGTGTCCTTCAGATCCTTGGCGTCCATTTCGCCCAGACCCTTGAAGCGCTGCACGTCGATCTTGCCGCGACCGCCCAGGCCCTTGGCCAGCATCCGTTCCTTTTCCGCATCGTCGGCGACATAGACCCGGTGCGCCCCCTGCGTCAGCCGATAGAGCGGCGGGCAGGCGAGATACAGGTGCCCCTTGTCGATCATCGGCCGCATCTGGGTAAAGAAGAACGTCATCAGCAGGCTGGCGATATGCGCGCCGTCCACATCGGCGTCGGTCATGATGATGACCTTGTCGTAACGCAGGTCGTCGATCTTGAATCGGGATCCCATATCGACGCCAAGCGCCTGACACAGATTGCCGATTTCCTGGTTGGCCCCCATCTTCGTGGACGCCGCGCCCAGCACGTTCAGGATCTTGCCGCGCAGGGGCAGCAGCGCCTGGGTGGTCCGGTCGCGGGCCATCTTGGCCGACCCGCCGGCGCTGTCGCCTTCGACGATGAACAGTTCCGTCCCGTCGCGGCTGGTCGCGCTGCAATCCACCAGCTTGCCGGGCAGGCGCAGCTTCTTCGTGGCGGTCTTGCGCGCGGTTTCCTTTTCCTGCTTGCGGCGCAGGCGCTCGTCGGCCCGCAGGATCAGGAAATCCAGGATCGCGCCCGCCGATTTCGTATCCGCCGCCAGCCAGGTATCGAAATGGTCGCGCACGGCGTTCTCGACCAGCCGGGCGGCCTCGGTCGTGGCCAGCCGGTCCTTGGTCTGGCCCACGAATTCCGGTTCCCGGATGAAGCAGGACACCAGGGCGCAGCCGCCGGTCAGCAGATCCTCTCGGGTGATGTTGGCGGCCTTCTTGTTGCTGATCCGCTCGCCATAGGCGCGCACGCCTTTCAGGATCGCGGCCCAGAAACCCGCCTCGTGCGTGCCGCCTTCGGGGGTGGGGACGGTGTTGCAATAGGACTGGATGAAGCCGTCGCGCAGCGGTGTCCAGTTGATCGCCCAGTCGACCTTGCCCGGCGCGCCCTGGCGGCGGAAATCGACGCTGCCCGCGAAGGGGCGGTCGGCATAGGTGCTGGCGCCGGTCAGGGTTTCGGACAGATAGTCCGCCAGGCCGCCGGGAAAATGGAACGTGGCCTCGCGCGGGGTTTCGCCATCGTCGATCTCCGATTTCCAGCGGATTTCGACGCCGCTGAACAGATAGGCCTTGGACTTCACCATCTTCAGCAGCCGCGCGGGCTTGAAGCGGTGATGGCCGAAGATCTCCTCGTCCGCATGGAAGGTGACGGTGGTCCCGCGCCGGTTGGGGGCGGCGCCGATCTTCGCCACCGGTCCCTGGGGAATCCCGCGCGAGAACCGCTGTTCGAACAGTTCCTTGTTGCGGGCGACCTGGACGACCATGCTGTCGGACAGCGCGTTCACCACCGACGCGCCGACCCCGTGCAGCCCGCCCGAGGTCTGATAGGCGTCGCCCGAAAACTTGCCCCCTGCGTGCAGCGTGCAGAGGATCACCTCAAGCGCGGACTTGCCCGGAAACTTGGGATGCGGGTCGATGGGGATGCCGCGCCCGTTGTCGCGCACGACCACGCTGTAGTCGGCCAGCAACTCGACCTCGATCCGGCTGGCATGGCCTGCCACCGCCTCGTCCATCGAGTTGTCGAGGATTTCCGCCACCAGATGATGCAGCGCGCGTTCGTCGGTGCCGCCGATATACATGCCGGGGCGCTTGCGGACGGGCTCCAGCCCCTCCAGCACCTCGATCGAGGCGGCGGAATAGCTGTCGGTCGCGTCAACGGCGGAAAGAAGGTCGTCGGCCATCGGGTTCTGCTCTTGTTCTTGGTGGGGGGACTATCTCATGGGGAAAGGACCAAGACCAGTCCCGCCGGATCAGGCCCTGTCGCGCAGCCAGCAGGCCAGGTCGCCATGCGTATTTCAGGATCATTCGGGTTCGGCGAGCCGTGCGTCCCACATCTTTCGGAACGCCGGGCGCGACTGGCAGGACTCCAGCCAGGCCATGACGGCGGGAAACTGGCCCATCAGTTCGCCATAACCTTGAGCGTATCGCAGAATCTCGGCCAGGTTCAGGTCGGCCACGGTGAAGCGCCCGCCAACCAGATTCTGATGTGTCGCAAGATGACCCTCGATCACCCTCAGCGGCCGGATCAGCCGTTCGGCGGCATTCGCGACATGGGCCTGATCCTCGCCCGCTTGCAGGCGCGACCGGCCGTGCAGGAACAGGATGGTCAGCGCATCGGGTTCGACGGCAGTCGCGGCATAGAAGCTCCACTGCATCATCAGGGCGTCTTCGGAGAGGTCCGCGGGGCCAAGACCGCCGCCGTATCTGCGCGCCAGATACAGCGTCGCGGCCAGGGATTCGCTCAGGGTCAGGCCGTCATCCTCGATCACCGGAACGGTTCCGGCGGGCGACAGCGCCAGGAAGCACGGCGAATGGGTGTTCAGGGGCGCGTCCGGCGCATCGGGATCGGCCAGGCGATAGGCCTGGATGACGGGGTTTTGGCGGAACTCCAGCCCGATTTCATGGCACAGCCAGATGATGCGCGAGGCGCGCGAACGGGTGACGCCGTGGATAGTCAGCATGAAACGCTCCTTCGTGGAAGGTGCAGGTTATGTCAGCAGAAGATCGCCGGAAAGCACGATGATTTGGCGCGCGGCGGCGCCCCCATCCAGGGTCGCGCGTTGCATCCCCACATCCGCAGGACCGCCGGTCGTTACGCCCGACGCGGCGGACGGGGCGCGCCGACCTGCGTTTGATGCAGGTCAAGGAATCCCCCGCCCGCCCGGTCTAGACCCGACGGGCGAAACAGGAGCGATTCTTCAATGTCCACCCCCGAGATGGACCCCCCCAGCCTTTACGCCAAGCGGGAACCGATCTTCCCCAAGCGTGTGCAAGGGCGGTTCAGGAACCTCAAGTGGATCGTCATGGCCCTGGCCCTGACGGTCTATTACGTCATGCCCTGGCTGCGGTGGGACCGAGGCCCGACCATGCCCGACCAGGCGGTGCTGGTCGATCTTGCCAACCGCCGGTTCTTCTTCTTCTGGATCGAGATCTGGCCCCACGAATTCTATTTCGTCGCGGGCCTGCTGGTCATGGCGGGGCTGGGCCTGTTCCTGTTCACCTCGGCCCTGGGGCGGGTCTGGTGCGGCTATGCCTGCCCGCAGACCGTCTGGACCGACCTGTTCATCCTGGTCGAACGCTGGATCGAGGGCGACCGCAACGCCCGGATCCGCCTGCACCGCCAGAAATGGGACGCGCAGAAAATCCGCCTCAGCCTGGCGAAATGGACGGTCTGGCTGGTGATCGCGCTGATGACCGGCGGGGCCTGGATCTTCTACTTCACCGACGCGCCGACGCTGCTGCGCAACCTGCTGACCGGCGACGCGCATCCGGTCGCCTATATCACCATGGCGATCCTGACCGCGACGACCTTCTTCTTCGGCGGCTTCGCGCGAGAGCAGATCTGCATCTATGCCTGCCCGTGGCCGCGCATCCAGGCGGCGATGATGGACGAGGATACGCTGACCGTCGCCTATCGCGAATGGCGCGGAGAGCCGCGCGGCAAGACCAATGTCCGCCACCGCCCCGCCGCCCTGGCCTTCCAAGCCGAGGCCGAGAGCCACGCGGCCGGTCCCGAGGCGGGCGGCAAATATCCGCCGGTGCCCTATCCCGGCGTGCGCACCGGCGTCGGCGGGCCGATTCCCCCGGATTCGCCGGGCGACTGCATCGACTGCATGGCCTGTGTGAACGTCTGCCCGATGGGCATCGACATCCGCGACGGCCAGCAGATGGAATGCATCACCTGCGCGCTGTGCATCGACGCCTGCGACGAGATCATGGACAAGATCGGCAAGCCGCGCGGGCTGATCGACTATATGGCCCTGAAGGACGAGACCGCCGAACGCGCCGGCGCCGCGCCGAAATCGGTCTGGAGGCATATCTTCCGCCCCCGCACGATCCTGTATTTCACGCTGTGGTCCGGAATCGGCATCGCGCTGATCGTCGCGCTGTTCGTGCGCTCGCCCTTGGATCTGAACGTCTCGCCGGTGCGCAATCCGCTGTTCGTCACCCTGTCGGACGGCGCCATCCGCAACACCTACGAGGTGCGCCTGCGCAACAAGCAGCACGAGGCCCGCAGCTTCAGCTTCGCGGTCGAGGGCGCAGACGACCTGAACCTCGCGGTCGAGGGCGCGGCCTCCGGCACGGTCCAGGTGCCGGCCGACGAAACCCTCAGCGGCAGGCTCTATGTGACCGCACCGGTCGGATCGCCGCTTGCGTCGGCGGAAACGACAGCGTTGGATCTGGTGGTGCGCGACGACATCGACGGAACGACCGCCTCGGTCGGCACCGTCTTCCACGGAAGGGGCGAATGATGACCAGGGAACTGACCGGGCGGCATGTTCTGATCATCACGCTGGCGGCCTTCGGCGTCATCATCGCCGTCAACCTGGTCATGGCCTTCCTGGCCGTCGGCAGCTTTCCGGGGCTTGAGGTCAAGAACAGCTATGTCGCGTCCCAGGAATTCGACCGCGACCGGCAGGCGCAGGAAAGCCTGGGCTGGACCGCCAGGGCCAGCTATGACGGCAAGGACGTCGCCATCGAGATCGTCGACCGCAGCGGCGCCCATCCGATCCTGCGCGATTTCACCGCGACGATCGGACGGCCCACGCACAAGCGCGCCGACGTGACGCCGCAGTTCCAGGTGGCGGGGGGCGTCTATCGCGCGCCGCTGGTGCTGGAGCCGGGGATCTGGAACATCCATGTCCAGGCGATGTCGCCGGACGGCACTCCGTTCCGGCAGCGGCTGGACCATTACGCCGGGGCACGGGTGAACTGACATGGCCGACCTGACAGCCTCGGGCTTCAGCGCCTGCCCTGCCTGCGATGCCGCGCCCCTGGCCCAACGCCTGGCCGACCGGACCCAGAACGCGCAGGGCACGGGCACGGTCATCCTGTCCCTGCCGACCGCCCATTGCGCGGCCTGCATCACCGATGTGGAAACCGCGCTGACCGCCCATCCGGGCGTCAAGGCGGCGCGCGTCAACCTGACCCTGCGCCGGGTCACGGTCGATGCGCCGGGCCTGACGGCCGACGACCTGATCCCGGTGCTGGCGGGCGTGGGATATGAGGCGCATGAGCTGGACCCCGATGCGCTGTCGGCCACCACCGCCGACCGGCAGGGCCGCGACCTGCTGATGCGCATCGGCGTGTCGGGCTTCGCGATGATGAACATCATGATCCTGTCCGTCGCCGTCTGGTCGGGGGCCGAGGCCGCGACCCGCGATCTGTTCCACTGGATCAGCGGCGCCATCGCGCTGCCCACGGTGTTCTTCGCGGGCCAGCCCTTCTTCCGCAGCGCCTGGTCCGCGCTGCGGGTGGGGCGGTTGGGCATGGACGTGCCGATCTCGCTGGCGCTGATCCTGGCCAGCGCGATCTCGGTCTATGAGACGATGAATTCCGGCCATCACGCCTATTTCGACGGCGTGACGATGCTGTGCTTCTTCCTGCTGATCGGCCGCTATCTGGACCACCGCACCCGCGCCATCGCCCGGTCGGCCGCCGCCGAACTGACCGCGCTGGAGGTTCCGCGCGCCACGCTGCTGGCAGACGGGACCGAACAAGTGGTCCCCGTCGCCATGCTGCGTCCCGGCGACCTGATCCGCATCCGCCCCGGCGCCCGGATCCCCGCCGATGGCGAGATCGTCGAGGGCCGGTCGGAAATCGACCGCGCCCTGCTGACCGGAGAAACCCTGCCGGTGCTGGCCGCGCCCGGCCAGATGCTGTCGGCGGGCGAGGTGAACCTGACTGGCCCGCTGGTGCTGCGCGTGACGGCGGCGGGGCGCGATTCGTCGCTGGCCCGCCTGACCGCCCTGGTCGAGGCGGCGGAATCCGCGCGCGGACGCTATACCTCGCTAGCCGATCGGGCCTCGCGCGCCTATTCGCCCAGCGTCCACCTGATCGCGCTGTGCAGCTTTGCGGGCTGGTTCTGGGCCACGGGCGACCTGCGCCTGGCCGTGAACATCGCGGCGGCGGTGCTGATCGTGACCTGCCCCTGCGCGCTTGGCCTGGCGGTTCCGGCGGTCGCCACGGCGGCTTCGGGCCGGTTGTTCCGGCGCGGGCTGCTGATCAAGGACGGCACCGCCCTGGAACGGCTGGCCGAGGTCGATACGGTCGTCTTCGACAAGACCGGCACGCTGACGCTGAGCCGTCCGGTTCTGGTCAGCGCCGATCCGCTGCCCGCCGATCTGCGCCCGGTCGCCCGCGCCCTGGCGCAGGCTTCTTCACATCCGCTGTCGGTCGCCTTGGCCACGGCCTTGCAGGATCGGCCGGCCAACCTGACCGAGGTGACCGAGCATCCGGGCTTCGGCGTCTCGGGCCGCTGGCAAGGGCGGGTGGTCCGGCTGGGCCGCGCCGACTGGCTGGGCG
This sequence comes from Paracoccus sp. S3-43, assembly GCF_029027965.1. Taxonomy (NCBI): domain Bacteria; kingdom Pseudomonadati; phylum Pseudomonadota; class Alphaproteobacteria; order Rhodobacterales; family Paracoccaceae; genus Paracoccus; species Paracoccus qomolangmaensis. The sequence goes on from NZ_CP119082.1 coordinate 1,341,814, forward strand.
TGGCCGAGGACGATGAAAACAGGCCCACCAGTGCGACCTGGCTGGCGGTCGAGGGCCAGCCCGCCGTTCGGCTGGACTTCACCGACGAACTGCGCCCCGGAGCGGCGGACTGCGTGGCGGCGCTGCGCAAGGCCGGGCTGCGGGTCGTGCTGATCTCGGGCGACCGGCAGGCGGCGGTGGCGGATCTGGCCGGTCGCCTGGCTATCCAGGACTTCCGCGCCGCCGTCGATCCCCAGGGGAAAGAGGCGATGGTCGCCGATCTTGCCGCCCAGGGCGCGCGCGTCCTGATGGTGGGCGACGGGTTGAACGACACGGCCGCGCTTGCCCGCGCCCATGCCTCGATCTCGCCCGCAAGCGCCCTGGATGCAGCGCGGGTCGCCAGCGACATGGTGCTGACCGGCAGCGACCTGGCGCCCGTGGCCCAGGCGGTGGCGACCGCCCGCCTTGCCACCCGGCGCATCCGGCAGAACTTTGCGATCTCGATCGCCTATAATATCGTGGCGGTGCCTCTGGCCGTGGCTGGACTGGTGACGCCGCTGATCGCGGCGCTGGCGATGTCGATCAGCTCGATCACAGTGACGCTGAACGCGCTGCGCCTGCGGGACTGAAGGGGAACGCCATGGAGATCCTGTCCATCCTGATCCCGGTTTCGCTGGCCCTGGGCGCGGCGGGCCTTGTCGCCTTCATCTGGGCCTTGCGGTCGCGCCAGTTCGAGGATCCGAAAGGCGATGCGGAACGGATTCTCAGCGACAAATGGGACGACCGCCCCAAGCCCGACTGATCGGACCCTGGCACGGAAACGGGGGCGGAGCCATCTCCGCCCCCGTTTCCGTTCAGAAAGCCGGGCTTTCAGCGCCCGACCACCTGGCATTCCTGCGACCGGCTGGCGAAGCGTTCGCAGACCAGTTCGGCATTGGCCTTGGTCAGGTTCGCGAAGCTGGGCTGGAAGCCCCGCTTGGTGTCGGCGACATGGCGCGCGGCCCCGCCCAGGATCGCGCCGTCCTGCAAGGCGCTGCGAAGAAGCAGCTTTTCAGCCTCGGTCCTGGAGGTGAACAGGCCCAGCGTCACGCCCCAGCCGCGACCGCTGTTGGCGGGGCGAGAGACGATCTCCAAAGCCTCGGGATCGGCCAGATCGCCTTCGCCCATCGCGGCCAGAATCACCGTTTCCGACCGGGGCTTGGGCGCGGGAGAGGCCAGCAGCGACAGCGACGTGCCGCCATTCTGCGGGACGGCCTCGGCCACGGCGCGGGCGATGGCCTGGGGATCGGCGCCGGGATTGGCAACCTGGGCCGTGGCGGTGCGGGACCGGGGCGCCGGGGCAGGGCGGACGGATGCCGCCAGGACAGGGGCCGCAAGGCTGGCCGATTGCGCCTGCGGCGCGGCTTCGGGGGCAGCGGCCACGGCGACCGGCTCAGGCGCGCGGCGGCTGGCGGGACGGGCACTGGCCGACAGGGTCAGGCCGCCCGTCGGGGCCGCCTGAGGCGCGGCCTGCGGGGCCTGGGCCACGGCGGCGGTCGACGCCAGGGCAGGGCGGCTGACCCGCACCGGCGGGGCCGAGGCCGACAGCACCAGCCGTTGCGGCTGGGGCGCGGTCGCCGCGGCCGACGGTTCGACCTGCGCGCGGCGAACGACGCGCTGCGCCAGCAGGCGCGGCGCCTCGGGGCGGACTTCGCGGACGCGATTGGGCACGCGCGTGAAGCCCGCGTCCAGCAGTTGCGCCATGACCTGATTGCGATGCGCGGTCGAGGTGCCGCCCAGGACCGTGGCGACCAGCCGCTTGTTTCCACGCTGCGCCGATGCGGTCAGGTTGAATCCCGCCGCGCGGGTATAGCCGGTCTTGATCCCGTCCGCGCCTTCGTAGGCGTCCAGGAACCGCTTGTTGGTCGAGGCGACCTGCGCGATCCCCGCATCCGCCGACCGGCGCGAGAAGATGTTGTAATATTGCGGGAAGTCGTAGAACAGTCGGCGGCCCAGGATGGTCATGTCACGGGCGGTCGAATAGTGCCCTTCCTGCGTCAGGCCGTGGGCGTTGCGGAAATTGGTGTTCGTCATGCCGATCGCGCGGGCCATCTGCGTCATCTGCTGGGCAAAGGCGGCCTCGGATCCCGCCAGCCCTTCGCCGATGGTGGTGGCGGCGTCGTTGGCCGACTTGATCGCGGCGGCGCGGATCAGATAGCGCAGCTCGATTCGTTGGCCCGCCTTCAGGCCCAGCTTGGAGGGCGGTTCCGATGCCGCATTGGTGGAAACGGGGAATTGCGAATCCAGCCGGACCTGCCCGCGTTCGATCGCGGTAAAGGCCATGTACAGCGTCATCATCTTGGTCAGGGACGCGGGATGCAGCCGCGTATCCTCGTTTTGCTTGTAGATCGGCTGGCCGGTGCGCGCGTCCATCACATAGGCGGCGAAAGGAGCCGCCGAAAGCGTCGCCGGAACAAGCAGGGCCAGCACGAGAAAGGCCCACAGCCGGGCTGTCTGGGAAATACGGATCACTGTCGCGGTCTCTCTGCCTCGGGGCGGCATGTCGTTTGTCGCATGCCCTTTCTTAACTTTCGGATAATAGCACGACATCTTTCGCCATGTAACCGCTCATTTGGTGTATTTTCCAGCCTTCGCTCGCCTCTGGGCGGGCTTTTCTCGGGCGGGAAATCGACTATATTGTTCCGCGGAGCAGGATCAGCATGACCAGATCGGACGACATGGCGCAGTGGATGACAGACGGCGACGGACCTGACGACCAGATCGAACTGGTGGTCAAGCCGCGCACGCGCACGCAGCGCCCGCCGATGTACAAGGTCTTGATGCTGAACGACGATTTCACGCCGATGGAATTCGTGGTGCATGTGCTGGAACGGCTGTTCAACATGACCCACGCCCAGGCGATCGAGATCATGCTGACCGTCCATCGCAAGGGGGTGGCGGTCGTCGGCGTCTTCTCGCACGAGGTCGCCGAAACCAAGGTCGCGCAGGTGATGGAACTGGCGCGGCGGCAGCAGCATCCGCTGCAATGCACCATGGAAAAAGAATAGCAGTGACCGTGACGCGTCTTTCCCTCGCCCTCCCGGATGGTCATCCCGGAGGCGATCTTCTTGTCATCGGGGCGCGCGGGGCAGATGACCTGTCACCGCTGGACCCGGCCCGCACCCGCATCCAGCAGGGCCATTTCTCCGACCACCGCGCCTTGGCCGCGCGCGGCTTCCGGGTTGCGCCTGTCGTCGACGGCCGCTTCGACGCGGCCCTGGCCGTCCTGCCCCGCGCCAAGGCCGAGGGGCGGGCCCGCATCGCCGATGCCGCGTCCCGCCTGTCGCCCGGCGCGGTGCTGTGGATCGACGGGCAAAAGACCGATGGCATCGATTCCATGCTGCGGGACTTGCGGCGGCTTGCCCCCGTTGACGAGGTTCACAGCAAGGCCCATGGCAAGATATTCCGCGTGACCGTGCCCGCGGGGAACTGGCTGCCACCCGACTGGACCGCGCGCCCGCAACAGGTCGCGCCGGGTTTCGTGACCCGTCCCGGCGTGTTTTCCGCCGATGGGGTCGATCCCGGATCGGCGATGCTGGCGCAGGCGCTGCCCGACCGGATGCCGACCCGCCTGGTCGACCTGGGCGCGGGATGGGGCTGGCTGTCCGCGCAGGCCCTGGCCCGTCCGGGGATCGAGGTCGTCCATCTGGTCGAGGCCGATCACGCCGCCCTGGAATCGGCGCGCGACAACCTCGCCGACCCGCGCGCCCGGTTTCACTGGGCCGATGCGCGCGACTTCACCCTGTCGGAACCCGTGAACGGCGTCATCATGAACCCGCCCTTCCATGACGGGCGCGCGGCCGATCCCCGGATCGGCGCCGATTTCATCGCGGCCGCCGCGCGCCTGCTGACGGGGGCGGGGCGGCTGTGGATGGTCGCCAACCGGCATCTGCCCTATGAAACCGTCCTGGCGCAGCATTTCGCCCAAGTGACAGAGATGCGGGGGGACAGCCGCTTCAAGGTGATCGAGGCCACGGGTGCGGGACGCGCCGCCGCGCACAAGGGCCGCCGCTGATGAGCCTGTCGATCCAGGGCAAGACCGCCATCGTCACCGGGGCCGGGCGCGGCATCGGCTTGGCCATCGCGCGCCATTTCGTCGAACGCGGCGCCCATGTGATGTTCGCCGATACCGACGAGGCCGCCCTGGCCGAGGCGATGTCGGATTACGACGAACGCGACCCGCATGTGCGCGGCTTTTCGGGCCGGATGTCGGAAAAGCTGGCGACGGCGAACCTGCTGTCGGCGACGCTGGACGCTTTCGACCGGGTGGACATCCTTGTCAACGCGCACCGGCTGGTCAAGGCGTCGGATCCGCTGGACACGGATCTGGAGGTGCTGGAACAGCTGCTGCGCCAGAACATGGTGGCGGGGCTGCGGATGACCCAGATCGTCGCCAAGCGGATGATCAAGCAGGCCGAGGCCGATCCCGCCGCCGGGGCGGCAGGGGCGATCGTCAACATCTCGACCTTGGCGGCGCTGCATCCGGTGCCGACCATGCTGGGCTATTCGATCGCCTATGCGGCGCAGGAACAGGCGACGCGGGGAATGGCCCTGGCGCTTGCCCCCCACAAGATCCGGGTGAACGGCGTCCGCTTCGGCAGCGTCATGTCCCACGAGTTGAAGGATTCCCTGCGCGACAAACCGGATCTGCGCAGCAAGATCGTCGCGGCGACCCCGATGGGACGCATCGCCGCCGCCGACGAGCTGGTCGACACGGTGCTGTATCTGGCCAGCGATGCCTCGCGCTTCGTGACCGGGCAGATCGTGACCGTCGACGGCGGGCGCAGCCTGTCCGACCGCCTGGCGGTCCAGACCGTCTGATCAGCCCTGTTCTTCCGGGAAGGCCTGGCGGCAGGCCTGCACGACGGCTGCGGCCCGGTCGCTCAGCTGCGCCTTGCGCGCGGCCAGGTTGTCGCGCTTGCGCTGTTCGGCGGCGGGGTCGATGGGCACGCGATAGCGTTCCGTCTCGACGTAATCGCGCCAGCAGGGTTCATAGCCCACGACCGCGCGCCCGTCCTTGTCGCGCCACACCGACCGGCATTGGGTCAGGCGGTCGCGCACGACCTGCCGTTCCTCCCACGCATAGCCGCGCGCCAGATTCCCCTCGACCTCGGCCAGCAGGCGGCTGACGGTGCGGTATTCGCTGGTATTGCCGCTGATGCAGCGTTCCTGGGGGGTGCCGCAGGCGGCCAGCAGCAATGGCAGGGCGAGGGTCGCGGCAAGGGCGGTGTTGCGGGTCATGGCGGGTCTCTTTACAGCGGGCTGTGGGATGCTAACGCCGCCGGGTCAGGCTGGCAAATCAAGTTTGGAGAGCGTCGATGGAACAGGAACGCAGCACCGCCGCCGCTTGGTTCCGCAGCCTGCGCGACCGCATCGTCGCGGCTTTCGAGGGGCTGGAGGATCGCGGCCCGGGCGACGCGCCGGCGGGCCGGTTCGACGTGGCCCCGACCACGCGCGCGGATGACGGCGGCGGCGGCCTGATGTCGGTGATGCGGGGCGGCCGCGTCTTCGAAAAGGTCGGCGTCAACTGGTCCGAGGTCCACGGCAGCCTGGCCCCGCGCGCGCAGGCGGCGATGGCCTCGCGTGGGGTGCCGGGGATCGACGGCGACCCGCGTTTCTGGGCCAGCGGCATCAGCCTGGTCGCGCATATGCGCAACCCCCAGGCGCCCGCCGTCCACATGAACACGCGGATGTTCTGGACCCCCGGCGCCTGGTGGTTCGGCGGCGGCGCCGACCTGAATCCCTGCATCGAACATCCCGCCGACACCGCCCATTTCCACGCCACCCTGCGCGCGGCCTGCGATGCCCATGACGGCGGCTATTACGACCGTTTCAAGGCCTGGGCGGACGATTACTTCTTCATCCCTCATCGCGGGCGGGCGCGGGGCGTGGGCGGGATCTTCTTCGACGACCTGAACACCGGCGACTGGCAGGCCGATTTCGCCTTCACCCGCGCCGTCGGAGAGGCCTTCCTGCCCGCCTTCCTGCCTCTGGCCCAAGCGCGGATGGGCCAGCCCTTCAGCGATGCGGACCGCGACACGCAACTGATCCATCGCGGGCTTTATGCGGAATACAACCTGGTCTATGACCGGGGCACGAAATTCGGGCTGGAAACCGGCCACAACGCCGATGCCGTGCTGATGAGCCTGCCGCCGCTGGCGAAATGGCCCTAGGCCGCCACGCTCAGCAGCCAGCCGACCCCCGCCAGGATCAGGCCCATCCCCACCAGTTGCAGCGGGCGGACGGTCTGGCGGAACAGCCGCCCCGACAGGGCCTGCGCCATCACCACCTCGACCAGGGCCAGGGTGCGGACATTGGCGGCGGGGGTCAGGGCAAAGCCGATGAACCAGAACAGCGACGCAAAGGCGCCCAGCAGCCCGGCGCCCAGCGATACCCGCCATTCGGCCATGATCCCCGCCAGGGCGCGGCGGTCGCGCAGGGCCAGCCAGGCCGACATCACCGCCGCCTGGATCCCCAGGGTGATCGCCAGGATGGTCAGGGCGCGGATCGCATAGCCCGCATCGGGCAGGGCCAGCAGCGCGCCGCGAAAGCCGATCGCCGACAGCCCGAACAGCGCCCCCGACAGCACCCCGGTCGCCACCGGCCCCCAGGCCGCCCGTTTCCAGGCGACGCCCGATGCCAGGACCACGCCCAGCGTCGCGACCGCGATCGCGCCCAGCCGGGCGGGGCCAAGCGGCTCGGCCAGGATCACCGCGCCGATCAGGGCCAGGGTGATGGGTTCCGTCTTCATCAGCGCGGTGGCGACGCCGAATCCCTGGCCCCGCATGGTGACCAGCATGAACGCCGTCGCCGCGATCTGCGCCATGGCGCCAAGCGCGGCCCAGGCCAGGACCGTCATATCCGGCCGGGGAATCGGCATCCAGATCGCGGTCAGGGCCAGGGCGGCCGCGGCGAAGGGAAAGCCGAAGACGAAGCGCACGGCGGTCGCGCCGATGGTGCCGACCTGGCGCGTCAGCCCCGCCTGCGCGGCATTCCGGGCGGTCTGCGCGGTGGCCGCGATCAGGGTTGCGGCCACCCAGATCATGCGCTGCGGACAGCCTCGATCATGGCGGCGACGTGGTCGGGGTTGGCGTCGGGCGTGATGCCGTGGCCCAGGTTGAAGATATGCGGCCCGCCCCGCAACGCGCGGGTGATGCGCTGCGCCTCGGCCACCAGGGCGGACCCGCCCGTGACCATGTGCCGCGGATCCATGTTGCCCTGGACGCAGCCGTCGGGCTGGACATGCCGCGCCGCCCAGTCCGCATCGACCGAATTGTCCAAGGCCACGCAATCCGCCCCGGTCGCGCGCGCGAAACCGACATAGCGTTCGCCCGCCTCCCTCGGGAAGGCGATGATCGGGACGCCGGGATGGCGGTCCTTCAGCGCGGCGATGATCCGGCGGGCGGGGGCCACGGCGAAATCGTCGAAATCGGCGCCTTTCAGGCTGCCCGCCCAACTGTCGAACAGCTTGACGACCTCGGCCCCGGCGTCGATCTGGGCGGACAGGTAATGGATCGTGGCCTCGGTAATGCGGTCGATCAGCGCGGTGAAGGTGGCGCGGTCCCGATCCTTCAGCGCATGGGCCGGACCCTGGTCGGGCGTGCCGCGACCGGCGATCATATAGGTGGCGACCGTCCAGGGCGCGCCCGCAAAGCCGATCAGCGCGGTGTCCCGCGGCAGTTCGCGCGCCAGGATGCGCAGCGTTTCATAGACCGGGGCCAGGCGGTCATGGATCTGGTCGGCCGGTCCCAGGCGCGCCAGATCCTCGGCCGAGGTGATGGTCGACAGGCGCGGCCCCTCACCGGTGGCGAACCACAGATCGGCGCCCAGGGCCTGCGGAACCAGCAGGATGTCGGCGAACAGGATCGCCGCGTCGAAGCCGAAGCGGCGGATCGGCTGCAACGTCACCTCGGCCGCAAGGCCGGGATTGTAGCACAGCGACAGGAAATCCCCCGCCTGCGCGCGGGTCGCGCGATATTCCGGCAGATAGCGGCCGGCCTGGCGCATCATCCAGATCGGCGGGGTGGGCAGGCTTTCCCCGGCAAGGGCGCGCATCAGAAGTTTGGTCATGGGGCCTCCTGCGGCCGTTCAAGGCGAGGCGGGGGGCGTTGTCAAGCAGCCTGCCTGCGGCTATGCGGGGATGATGATGCAGATGCCCGACCCCACCCGTCCCCTGAAGATCGGAACGCGCGGCTCCATGCTGGCGCTGGCCCAGGCGCATGAGACGCGCGACCGGCTGGCCGCCGCGCATGGCCTGCCCGCCGAGGCGTTCGAGATCGTCGTGATCAAGACGACCGGTGACCGGATCACCGACCGGCCGCTGAAGGACATCGGCGGCAAGGGCCTGTTCACGCGAGAGATCGAGGATGCCCTGATCGCGGGCCGGATTGACATCGCCGTGCATTCGATGAAGGACATGCCGACGATCCAGCCCGATGGCCTGGTGATCGACTGCCTGCTGCCCCGAGAGGACGTCCGCGACGCCTTTGTCAGTCCGACCGCCCAGGCCATCGCGGATCTTCCCGCCGGGGCGGTCGTCGGAACCTCCAGCCTGCGGCGCCGGGCGCAACTGGCGCATCGCCGCCCCGACCTGCGCCTGGTCGAATTTCGCGGCAACGTTCAGACGCGCCTGAAGAAGCTGGACGAAGGGGTGGCGACGGCGACCTTTCTGGCGATGGCGGGGTTGTCGCGCCTGGACATGCTGCATGTCGCGCGCGGTCCCATCGACCCGGCCGAAATGCTGCCTGCCGTGGCGCAGGGCGCCATCGGGGTGGAACGGCGCGCTGTCGACGATCTGGCGGCGGCGCTGCTGGCGGCGATCCATCACGCTCCCACCGGCTACAGGATTGCAGCGGAACGGGCATTCCTGGCCCGGCTGGACGGTTCCTGCCAGACCCCCATCGCCGGACTGGCCGAGATTCGCGACGAGACCTTGCTGCTGCGCGGTGAAATCCTGCGCCCAGATGGATCGGCGGCCATCAGCGGCCATCGCGAAGGCAGCCTGCACGACGGTCCGGCCATGGGCGGAGATCTGGCCGACGAACTGCTGGGCCGGGCAGGCGCGGGGTTTTTCGACCATCTCTGACCCCCGCAGCTCGGATCAATAGCTGCGGATCAGTCCCACCAGACGACCCTGGATGCGGACCCGATCCTCGGGCAGGATGCGGGGTTCATAGGCGGGGTTCGCGGCCTCGAGCGCGATCATGCCGCCGCGGCGGCGATACCGTTTCAAGGTCGCTTCGCTGCCGTCGACCAGGGCCACGATGATGTCGCCGTTATCCGCCGTGTCCTGTTCGCGGATCACGACCACATCGCCATCGTTGATCCCGGCCTCGATCATCGAATCGCCCTGCACTTCGAGCGCATAGTGATGTTCGCGCCCCGACAGCATCGTCCCCGGCACCGCGACATGGTGCGACACCTCGGATATCGCCTCGATCGGGACACCGGCGGCGATCCGGCCCATCAGCGGCAGTTCGACCGCCGGGCTGTCCATGATCGTCATCGCGCCGCGCGGGCGCGCGGGCCGGGCATTGGCGATCACGCGGGGGGAGAAGCCCGCCTGCCTGTCATCGGTCGCAGGGGCGGCGGAACCGGCAAGCAGCGCGTCGGGAAGGCGCACGATTTCCAGGGCCCGCGCCCGGTGCGGCAGACGGCGGATGAAGCCCCGCTCTTCCAACGCGGTCACCAGACGGTGGATCCCCGATTTCGACCGCAGATCCAGAGCTTCCTTCATCTCATCGAAAGACGGCGGCACACCATCGCGCGACATCCGCTTCTGAATGAAATCCAGAAGCTGGATCTGTTTCTTGGTCAGCATTGCGTCCATCCCCGGCATGGCATTGTTCCTTTTATGTTCTAGCCTACGCATGGCATTGCGTCAACGAACAGAGCATAAGGAACTGAAAATTTAGTTAATCCTTAGCCGGTCAAGGACAGGTATTCGACGATATCGCCCGCAAGCCGCGGCGGGTCGCCCGCGGGACGGACCAGCAGCGCATCCGCCTGGGCCATCAGCGACAGCCGGGCCGAATCCTGACTGGGAAAGGGCTGGATCACGGGCAGGTCGGGACCATCGGCAAGCCGGGCGCGCAGGTAATGCTGGCGGTTTCCCTCGGCCGGAAGATCGGCCGCAAGGCGGGCTTTCCGTACCCGCCGCCTGAACGGATTGGCCTGCATCGCCGCAATGAGAGGTTGCATGAACAAGATCGCGCAAACCATTGCCGAAACAGGATTACCCGGCAGCCCCAGCATCGGGATCTCGCCCAGCATCCCGGCCATCAGCGGCTTTCCCGGCCGCATGGCGACCTTGTAGAAGGCGCGTTGAAGGCCCAGATCCGCCGCGACCTTGCCGATCAGATCGTGATCCCCGACCGAGGCGCCGCCGATCGTCACCAGCAGGTCGGAACCCCCCGCCGCGGCGAACCCGGCGCGCAGGCTGGCTTCGGTATCGCGCGCGATGGGCAGGATATGCGGATCGGCCCCGGCCTGCCTGACCAGGGCGGCGATGGCCAGATCGTTGGAACTGATGATCTGGCCCGGACCGGGCGACATGCCGGGCGGCACCAGCTCGTCCCCGCCCGCCAGGATCGCCACGCGGGGGCGCCGGGCGACGGTCACGACGGGCACGTTCATGGCGGCCAGCAGGGCGATATCGGCCGCCGACAGCTTGCGGCCCGCCTCCAGCCGGTGGCCTTCCCGGAAATCATCCCCCGCAGGACGGATGTTGGCGGTGCCAGAGGGATCCGTGATGGTGATGCTGTCCGCGTCGCGCGCGACGTTTTCCTGCATGATCACGCGGTCGAAACCTGCGGGGACCGGCGCGCCGGTGAAGATGCGCACTGCCACGCCCGGTGCGGCCTTCCCGGCATAGGGATGGCCCGCCGCGGCCTCGCCCACGACGCGCAGGGTTTGGCCGATATCGGCGGCGCGGATCGCATAGCCGTCCATGGCCGAGGCATCGAAGGGCGGCTGGGTCATCCGCGACACGGCCGGTTCCAGAAGAATGCGGCCCCAGGCCTGGTCCAAGGGCACCCGTTCGCCCCTCGGCGCGGGCGCAAGGGCCAGAACCTGCGCCAGGGCCTGTTCGACCGAAATCACCGCTGCGCCTCGTAATCGCCGGACTTTCCGCCGCTTTTTCGGGTCAGGCGGATATCCTGGATGATCATCGACTTTTCGGCGGCCTTCAGCATGTCATAGATCGTCAGACAGGCGATCGATACGGCGGTCAGCGCCTCCATCTCGACCCCGGTCTGGCCGGTGGTGCGGACCGTTGCCGACACACGGATACCGGGAAGGGAGGGATCGGCGGTCAGATCCAGGGAAACCTTGCTGATCGGCAGGGGGTGGCACAGCGGGATCAGGTCGGCGGTGCGCTTGGCCGCCATGATGCCTGCCAACCGGGCGACGCCCATCACATCGCCCTTGGCCCCGCCGCCCTGGGCAAGGGCCAGCGTCTGCGGCGACATGGCGACGCAGCCTTCGGCCACCGCTTCGCGCGTCGTGACCGCCTTGCCCGAGACGTCGACCATATGGGCCTGCCCGGCGGCATCGAAATGCGTCAGGCTCATGCGGCGACGTCCAGAATCTGACGGGTCGCCGCCGTCACATCGGCCTGCCGCATCAGGCTTTCGCCGATCAGGAAACGGCGCGCGCCCACCCGCATCATCGCGGCAAGATCGGCGGCGCTGAACAGGCCGCTTTCGCAGACCACGTCCCGGTCCGCCGGAATGCGCGGAGCCAGTTCGCGCGTCACCTCCAATGACAGCCCGAAGCTCTTGAGATTGCGGTTGTTTATTCCGATGAGCGGCGACTTCAACCGCAGCGCGCGGTCCAGTTCGGCGCTGTCATGGACCTCGATCAGCGCATCCATGCCCCAGTGGAAGGCGGCATCCTCAAGCTCGGCGGCCAGGGCGTCGTCCACCGAGGCCATGATGATCAGGATGCAGTCGCCGCCCCAGGCCCGCGCCTCGGCCACCTGATAGGGGTCATAGAGGAAATCCTTGCGCAGCACCGGCAAGCCGCAGGCCGCGCGGGCCGCAGTCAGGAAGTCCGGCGCGCCCTGAAAGCTGGGGGCGTCGGTCAGGACCGACAGGCAGGCCGCGCCGCCCTGTTCATAGGCCCGTGCCAGGGCGGGCGGGTCGAAATCCTGGCGGATCAATCCCTTGGACGGGCTGGCCTTCTTGATTTCCGCGATCAGCGCGGGGCCGGTCGCGGCCTTGGCCGTCAAGGCGCGCGCGAAGCCGCGGGGGGGCGTGGTGGCGCGGGCGGCGGCGTCAACATCGGCCAGCGGACGCGCGGCCTTGGCGGCGGCGATCTCCTCCAGCTTATAGGCCTTGATCTTGTCCAGAATATCCATGGGACGGTTCTAACGCCGCCCGCAGGGTCGGGACAAGGGCGTTCAGGCGGGCATTTCATGCGCCCAGGGCGGATTGGCGCCGGGACGGGAGACGGTGATGGCCGCGGCCCGTGCGCCCAGGGTCAGCGCGGCGGCGATCTGGTCCGGCGTGATCGCCGCCAGACCGGCCCTGGTCAGCACGCCCTGGCGGCGCAGGCTGGCGAGGACACCGGCGTTGAAGGTATCGCCCGCGCCGATGGTGTCGGCCACGCTGGCGCGGATCGCGGGCGCCGTGACCGGATCGCCCGCCCAATGCGCCCGCGCCCCTGCCGCGCCCCCGGTTCGCAGGACCAGCCGAGGCCCCTGCGCCAGCACCCGCCGCGCGGCCTCTTCGGGCGGCAGGTCGGGATACAGCCATTTCAGGTCGTCGCCCGACAGCTTCACGATGTCGGACCGGGCGATCAGCCGGGCCAGCCGGGCGCGATAGGCATCGGCATCGGGGATGAAGAACGGCCGGATGTTCGGATCCAGCATCACCGGCAGGCGGCCGCCATCGCGGGCGATCAGCGATTCGACGGCCGCGCCGCAGGGATCGGGCACAAGGCTGATGCCGCCCGCGAACAGGGCGTCGATGTCGTCGGGCAGGGCGGGAATATCCCCGGGCGCCAGCATCCGCCCGGCCGATCCCTCGTCATAGAACGAATAGCGCGCCTCGCCTCCGGTCAGCGTCACCAGAGCCAGCGTGGTCAGGCGGTCGGTGCGGGGACACAGGCCGGTGTCGACCCCTGCCTCGGCCAGCGGGCGCAGCAGCATGTCGCCGAAGGCGTCGCGGCTGATCGGCCACAGATAGGCCACGGCTTCCCCAAGACGGCCCAATGCGATGGCGGTGTTATAGACCGATCCCCCCGCCAGCGGCCGGAAACCGCCATCGTCGGGCACCATGTCGATCAGCGATTCGCCCGCGCACAGGATCATCGTCCCCTCCGTTCAGTAAATCCTGACCACATCGTCCGCCCGTTCCAAGACGCCCCCCAGGTCGATATAGCCCCCCGCCTCGGCCAGATACAGGAAAGCCGCCAGGGCAACCGCAGCGGCGATCGCCGCTGCGGTGATTTTCCAGACCGACCAGGGACGTTCGCCCACGACGCGGCCCGACTGGCCGTTGACCACGAAGCGATAGCTTTTGCCGTTATAGCGATAGGCCGCCGTCCAGACCGGCAGCAGGATGTGCTTGAACGTCTCGTCGGCATAATCGGTGCTGATGTGATCCACGCGCTGTTCGTCGCCGCCGATGGCGCGACGCGCGTCGTTCAGGATCACCCCGGCCATTTCCGCCCGCGCGGTCTTGTGGCCGTCGTAAAGCGGGATCGTATAGGCCTCGGCCTCAAGCCCGGCCAGATAGTCGGGGCGATAGGGGCGCAGATGCGACAGATCCCAGGGTGCCAGCCCGTCCGAGAGCTTGCGCGGCAGCGAGGCCGAGGCCAGCACCACCACATCGTTGAAATCCCGCGCCACGCGGCCCTGCGCCGGGCGCCAGCGGGTGCGGCGGACCTGCCGGGCGACCTGCTGGCTGCGGCCGTTCACCTGCTGCGTGACATAGACGGTCTCGTAATAGTAATCGCCCCGCTGACCGGCATAGCTGGACCGGGTGCGGGCGTCGAAGGTCCAGAACGGCGAATAGACGCCGCGCATCCGCCGCCCCCGCCGGGCATAGGCGGTCAGCCCGGACGGCGCGAACCACAGCCCGCCCAGCCAGTCCTGCATGGCGCGATGGGCCTGATCCTCGGCCAGGCGAAAGGGCAGGACGCCCTGGGGCTTGATCTTGCGGCTGGTGCCGGTGTCGGTGACGACCGGCGTCGCGCAGAACGGACAGGCCCCGGCATGGCTGCTGTCGCCCACCTCGATCTGGGCGCCGCAATTGGGGCAGGACAGCAGGCGGACCGTCGCGGCAAGGTCGGATCCGGCATCCAGGCGAAGGCCCTGCTCCAGCGGGATTTCCTCCAGTTCCGGCGTCTTGTGCCCGGCGTCCCATTGCAGCGCGCGGCCGGTTTCGGGATCGGCCAGGATCGCCTCCTCGCCCTCCGCGCCGCCCTGGGTCTGGCGCGCGGGCGCGCGGGCCGGGCCGTCGCCGATGGCCTGCCGGTGCCCGCACCAGTCGCAGACCAGCACCTGCTGGCCCGGCTGAAAGCGCAGGCTGGCCCCGCATTGTTCGCAAGGGTAGCGGTGTTCGGCCGGCGGGGTCGGCATGAAGCGGTCAGCCGGGCAGGGGCGGCGGCATGGTCGGGAACAGTTGCGCCAGTTCGGGAATGTCGCCCGCCTTGCGCCAGCCGTCCTGTCCCGGCGTCCAGACCAGCGTTTCGTGCTTGAATCGGCCTTCGGCTGCCAAGCGTTCGAGGCCCGCGCGGTCGAACGGCCCCTCGGGCTTGCCGTTCAGCGCGACATGCCAGACGGGGGCCTGTTCCGGCACCGGGGGCGGCGTTGCCCCGGCCTGCGGGACGCTGCCCCACGGACCCGAAGCCGGGCGCGCCGCCATCCCCGCGCCAATCGCCGCGCCCAGGGCGGCCCCCATGCCCGCGCCTGCGGCACCGGGGTTCTGGCTGGCATTCGCCATCGCCTCGCCCGCCGCATATTGGCCGAAGCGGTCCAGATCGCCCAAGATTCCCATCGAGGTGCGCTTGTCCAGCATCTTCTCGACATCCTGGGGCAGGCTGATGTTCTCGATGTAGAATTCCGGGATCGTCAGGCCATAGGCGCTGATCGTCGGTTCGATCGCGGTGGCGACCAGCTTGCCCAGGTCGGCGGTGTTCGCCGCCATGTCCAGCACCGGGATCTCCGATCCGGCGATCACGCGGGAAAATTCCTGCACGATGACATTGCGGATCTGGAAGGTGATCTCGTCGCGGGTGAATTCGCCGTCGGTGCCGACGATTTCCGTCATGAACCGCGCCGGGTCGGTCACGCGCAGGGAATAGGTGCCGAAGGCGCGCAGCCGCACCGGGCCGAATTCCGGGTCGCGCGCCATGACCGGGTTCTTGGTGCCCCATTTCAGGTCGTTGAAGCGCGTGGTGCTGACGAAATAGATCTCGGATTTGAAGGGGCTGCGGAAGCCGTGGTCCCAATGCTGCAACCGGGTCAGGATCGGCAGGTTGTTGGTCTCCAGCATGTAGAGGCCGGGGCCGAAGGTGTCGGCCAGCTGCCCTTCGTGAATGAAGACGGCGGCCTGACCCTCGCGCACGGTCAGCTTGGCGCCGTATTTGATCGCATTACCGACGGTCGGATAGCGCCAGACCATCGTGTCGCGGGTGTCGTCGGTCCATTCGATGACGTCGATGAATTCGCCGCCGAGAATGTCGAAGATCGCCATCTGTCCCTCCGCAGGATGCCTTGTGCCTGTATGCGGCCAACCGCGGCCCGCGCGCAAGTCAGATGCTTTGCGCCAGCAGCTCGGCCGCGATGCGGCGGACGATGGGCTCGACCTCGGTCGCCGACATGCCGGGGCGCAGGCGCGGGTCATAGAGGATCCGCAGCAGCAATTCGTCGTGCCGGGTCAGCAGGGCGAATTCCTCGTCATCGTTGAAGATCGACGGGCGGGCGTCGGGGCTGTCATTGGCAAGGCCCATTCCCTGGGCCAGTTCCTCGTGGATGCAGGATGTCTGCAACAGCGGCGGCAGTTCGGCCCGGATCAGCGCCACGGCATTGGAATAGACCGGCGTCGCGCCGTGCGAGTAGGCGAAGACGGTGCAGAAATTGTCCGCGTCCAGGGCCTGCATGACCGCGATGTCCTGCACGGGGATGCCCGGCACCAGTTGCGACAGGCGCGGACCGATGGCGCGGCGTTCGTCGTCGGACAGGACCATGACCACGAAATTGCCGCCGGTTTCGGCCAGCGACACGCTGTGCCCGGTCGCCTGCGCCAGCCGCGCGGCGAACTGGCCGACCTCGACCCGATAGGCGCGGCGGGTGGCCACATCGACGACCGCCCCGAACTCGATCTGGAACCGCACCGGATCCTGCCAGCGGCGCAGAGGGGCGGGCGCGCCGCTGCCCCTGGCCTGGATGCCGCCCGCGCCGTATTCGTCGCGCAGCGCGATGGCCATGAAATCGCGGGTCAGCGCGTCTTCGTCGATGGGCGCATCCAGCGGCACCCGGTCCCGGCGCAACCGGCCCTGGTCGCGCAGGGCGCGTTCGGCGCGGGCATAGAAATCCCGCTGGGCCGTGCTGGCAAGGCTGGCCTGGGTCAGGGCCTGGGACGCGGCGGCGTTGGCGGCGCGATTGCGTTCGGCGCGGGCCTTGCGCAATTCCGCCTGCGAGGGGCCGTCGTCCTGGGGCCGCGCGACGGGGCGCGGCGCGGCAACCGGCTGGGGCGCGGATTGCGGCGCCTGGCACGCCGCCAGGGCCAGAAGCGCCAGCAGCGGCAGGCTGCGGAGGCCGTTTGTCCTGTGGCTCATGTCCGGGCCGGAGTCCCCTGACGTTGCGCCGTGGCGCGGGCCAGCGTGTCGCGCAGATCGGCCTCCATCCTGGTCAGGTCGCTTTCGGCGGCGGCGCGGCGGGCGCGGCCCTCGTCGGCGATGCGCAGGCTGTCCTCGATGGTGGCGATCAGCTGCGCATTGGCCGCCTTGACCGCGCTGATGTCGAAGACGCCCCGTTCGGTCTGGGTGCGGATCTGCGCATTGGCCTGGCGCAGGTTGTCGGCATTGCGCGTCAGCAGGTCGTTGGTCAGGTCGCTGGCCTCCTTGACGGCGCGCGCGGCCTCGGTGCTGCGCTGGATCGTCACCGCCTGGGCCAGCTGGGTTTCCCACAGCGGCACGGTGTTCACCAGGGTTGAGTTGATCTTCGTGACCAGCGACTTGTCGTTCTCCTGCACCAGCCGGATCGAGGGCAGGGACTGCATCGTCACCTGCCGCGTCAGCTTCAGGTCGTGGACGCGGCGTTCCAGGTCGTCGCGGACCGCCCGCAGGTCGCGCAGCGCCTGGGCCTGCATGACCTGCTGATCCTCGGGCGCGGTCTTCACGCGGGCCTCCAGTTCCGGAATGGTGGCGCTGTCCAGTTCCTGCAATTTCTCTTCCCCGGCGGCGATATACAGCGCCAGTTCGTCATAGAAGTTCAGCGTATGGTCATAGAGCAGGTCGAGCGACTTGATGTCCTTCAGCAGCGTCTGTTCGTGGCGTTCCAGTTCGACCGTGATGCGGTCGATCTGGGTCTGGACCTGTTCGTAATTCGCCACGAATTTCGCGAAAGGCGCCGACCGGCCCAGCAGCTTTTCCCACCAGCTTCGGGTCCGCCGCACATCCAGTTCGCTGGTCGAGAAGCCGCGAATCGTGGTGACGATGCTGCGCAGGCTTTCGCCCGCGGGACCGACATCCTTGCTTTTGACATCGGCCAGCATCTTCTGGCTGATCTCTTGCAAGCCCGCCTGCGCGCGGGTGCCGAAGCGGACGATGGATCCGGTGTCGCCCAGGTCGATCTCGTCCATGCGGCGGCGGATTTCGGCTTGAAGCTGGGGGTCGGCGTCGCGGACCGACAGCGGATCGGCCTTGGGCTGGGGCAGGGGCGCCGATGTCACCGTCTCGATCTCGGTGCGGATGTCTTCGGCGCGGCGGCGGGTCTCGTCGGTCATGGCGCTTCCTTCCCTGGGCCTGTGCAAGCCAGGCATGTCGCGGCGCAGCATAGGCGGAATGCGGCGCAGTTCAACAAAGCGGCGCGCGAAAATCTGCGGCCCATGCAGGCCCGCAACAGGAGGCGATTCGCGGGGCCTTCGGGCCGCCGACCGCAGCCGGCTGCCGAACCCTGTCCAAAATGTCAGGTCATTAACCCAGTTAAATCAAACTTTATGCATATTCTTCCCTGCGCCGGAGTGCTAAGGTGGTCCCGTTACCAGGTGGTGTCCCCGGTTTTCAGGGGGGCATAATTTTTTCCAAGTGTTAGTGCAGGTAAAGATGTCGGTGAAATCCCCGTCGGTTGCTTTGGCCCATGTCGCGGCCGTCCCTTCTGTCGAAACCTCGCGCCCTTGGCTGTATCGCAGCCTGATCAAGCGTCCGCTGGATCTGATGCTGGTGCTGCTGACCTCTCCGGTCGTGGTTCCGCTGGTGCTGCTGCTGGCGCTGATCGTGATGCTGGACGGCAGGAACCCGTTCTATTCGCAGCAGCGCGTCGGACGCGACGGCCGGATGTTCCGCATGTGGAAGCTGCGCAGCATGGTCCCCGACGCCGATCAGCGGCTGGAGGAACATCTGGACCGCGATCCCCAGGCCCGGCAGGAATGGAACACGACGCAGAAGCTGCGCAACGATCCGCGCGTGACCGCCTTCGGCCGGATCCTGCGCGCCAGTTCCCTGGACGAGCTTCCGCAACTGTGGAACGTCGCGTCGGGGGACATGAGCCTGGTCGGTCCCCGTCCCATGATGCCCGACCAGCAGGTGCTGTATTCGGGCCAGGGATATTACCGCCTGCGCCCCGGCATCACCGGCTTCTGGCAGACCGCCGGTCGCAACAAGACCACCTTCGCGGCCCGCGCCTGGTATGACGACCGCTACGAACGCAGCCTGTCCTTCGCCAGCGACGCCGCGATCCTGCTGCGCACCGTGTCCGTGGTGCTGGGCCGGACCGGCTGCTGATCAGGCACGCTGCCGCAGCGCCGCCACCGCCTCGGACGGCAGGATGGCGGCGCAGCGGGCATATCGGGGCACCAACCGTTTCGGTGCGGACAGCATCCGCCAGGCCCATTCCATCGCGATCCGCCTGACCCAAAGCGGGGCGCGGGTCTGGTTGCCAGCCAGGAAATCCAGGCCCGCGCCGATCGAGGCGAAGCCGACGCCCGGCGCGACCTCGCGCCCCCGCGCCGCCAGCCGTTCCTGTTTCGGCGCGCCAAGCGCCAGAAAGCACAGCCGCGCGCCGCTGTCGCGCACCTGCGTCAGCAGGTCGCGCGCGGCATCGCCATCGGGGTCGAACCCCATCGGCGGGGCGATCCGGGCGACGATCCGGCAGCCCGGCGCGCGGCGCTGGATTTCATCCGCCGCCGCCGCCAGGGCGGCGTCCGTGGTGCCCACCAGGGCCAGGCCCACGCCTTCGGCCGCCGCAAGCTGCGCCAAGGGGATCACCAGATCCGATCCCGTCACCAGCCCGACCGGACGGCGCGCCAGGCGCGACAGCCAGACGATGGGGTTGCCGTCCGCCACCACCAGATCCTGCGCCGCATAGGCCCTGCGGAAGGTGTCGTCCCCCCGCAGCTTGACCAGGTGATCCAGGTTGATGGTCGCCAGCGCGAAGCCCTGACCGGCGCGCAACCGCCGCGTGATTTCAGCCAGAAGCGAGCGGTGGTCGGGCATGTTCACCCGAACGATCGAGGATCCATAGGAAAACTGCATTGCCATGTTCCGCATCGGGCCGCGTTCCGGCCTTTGCCGCTTCCTTGCAGCTTTGCGCCGGGGCTGCAATCGGGCCGTTCAACCTTTCGGCAAATAGGGGATCGCGCCCGCCAGGTCGGTATCGTCGATCAGGTGGAAATTGCTGGCGCTGCCCGCCTTGCGCGCCTGGGCGAAGGGGGCATAGTCGGGATCCTTGGCAAAGGCGCGGGCGGCGTCCTTGGACGGAAACTCGATCAGCGCGATCAGGGTGCTGCCCAGCGGCCTGCCTTCCAGCGTGTCGATATTGCCCGACCGCGACAGATAGCGCCCGCCGTGCTTTGCCGCGATCTCGTGGACGCGGGCGGCGTAATCGGGCACCCAGGAATCGTCGGTCACGGTCACGTCCGCGATCAGATAGGCAGTCATCGGATTCTCCCCCTGGTTCATCTGCTGGGGACACAGTGCCTGCGGGCTGGCCATCAGGCAAGCGCGGGTGTCGGATGCGCGCGAAATCGCATTGTCCTTCACCTCGGTTGACGATAGCGTGACCGACGGCGACACACGGGCCTTACGCGAACGGGCACACGCCAGCATCGGTAAACCTTTCGGACGGACGGACAGCATGGCGACGCTGAGACAAATCCTTGTTCTTTCCTGCCTGGTCGCGGCGGCTGCTCCGCAGGGCCTTCTGGCCCAGGCGCCCGGCGGCGACATGCCGCCCCCCGCCGTCACCGTGGTGACCTTGCAGGCCCAGGACGTGACGCTGACCGCCAGCCTGCCGGGCCGCGTCGTCGCCTCGGCCGAGGCGGAACTGCGCCCCCAGGTCGGCGGCCTGATCGTCGAACGCCTGTTCGAGGAAGGCAGCCCCGTCGCCCAGGGCGATCCCCTGTATCGCATCGACCCGCGCAGCTATCAGGCGGCGCAGGCCCAGGCGCAGGCGGCCCTGGCCCAGGCGCAGGCGCAGGCCGATGCCGCCCGGCGCGAGGCCGAGCGGATCGTGGCCCTGCGCGACCGGCGTGTCGCCAGCGAACAGACCCAGGACAGCGCCGTCGCCGCCCGCGACGCGGCCGAAGCCGCCGTCAAGGCGGCCGAGGCGCAGTTGCTGGCGGCCCAGATCGACCTGGACCGCACCACCATCACCGCGCCCCTGGACGGGGTGATCGGCCTGGCCCAGGCCAGCCCCGGCGCCCTGGTCACGGCGGGGCAAGCCAACCCGCTGGCCGTGATCCGCCGCATCGACCCGGTGCGCGTGGACGTGACGCAATCGGCGGCGGAAATCATCCGCTGGCAGCGCATGGGACCGGACGCCGCGCTGCCCGAAGGCGCCGACCGCACCGTGACGCTGCGCCTGGCCGACGGCAGCACCTATGAACATACCGGATCCATGACCGCGGCCGAGCCGCATGTGGACGAAACCACCGGCGTGATCATGCTGCGGATGGAATTCGCCAATCCCGACGGTTTCCTGCTGCCCGGCATGTTCGTGCTGGCCGACATCCCGCAGGCGCAGCTGAAGGACGCCGTTCTGGCCCCGCAGGAAGGCGTTAGCCGCGACCGGCGTGGCCGTCCCGTCGCGATGGTCGTGAACGATCAGAACCTGGTCGAGGAACGCGCCCTGGAAATCGCACAGGACCACGGCAATCAATGGGTCGTGACCAAGGGCCTTGCGGCGGGCGACCGCATCATCGTGGCGGGCGTGCAGCGCATCGCGCCGGGCGCGCCGGTCACGCCGCAGGAACGCGGCAGCGAGGATGCCGCCGCTGCGACTGCCCCCGGAGAGACGGCCCCCGGAGAGACGGCCCCCGAACCGGCGAATCCCGAACAGGCCGCTCCGGAGCCTGAACCGGAGAATCCCGACCAGGCGACCCAGGCCGAAGCCGCGTCCGCCAACTGACGTTCCAGCCAGCGAAGGCGTGACAGACCATGGCCCGTTTCTTCATCGACCGTCCGGTATTCGCCTGGGTGATCTCGATCATCATCATGGGCATCGGCATCCTGTCGATCCTGACCCTGCCGGTGGCGCAGTATCCGCAGATCGCGCCGCCCTCCGTCACGATCCGGGCAACCTATCCGGGCGCCTCGGCGGAAACCATCTCGAACACCGTGACGCAGGTGATCGAACAGCAGATGACCGGGCTGGACGGGCTGCGCTATATCTCGTCCAACTCGACCTCGGCCGGATCGTCGTCCACCACCCTGACATTCGAGACGGGGACCGACGTGGACATCGCCCAGGTCCAGGTCCAGAACAAGCTGTCCCAGGCCACGCCGCTGCTGCCCGAACCCGTGCAGCGCCAGGGCGTGGTGGTCGAGAAATCGACCGCGGGCTTCCTGATGGTCATCGGCCTGATCGGCGACGACAACTATGACCAGACCGACCTGTCGGACTATATGTTCTCGAACCTGGTGGACGATCTGTCGCGGGTCGAGGGCGTGGGCAGCGTCCAGGTCTTCGGCGCGCCCTATGCGATGCGCATCTGGCTGGATCCCGACAAGCTGGCCGCATACGAGATCACGCCCTCGGACGTGGTGGCGTCGGTGTCGGCGCAGAACACCCAGATTTCCGCCGGGGCGTTCGGCGACCTGCCCGCCGTGCAGGGCCAGCAGCTGAACGCCACCGTGACGGCCCAGTCGCTGCTGACCACGCCCGAGGATTTCCGCCAGATCGTGCTGCGGGCCGAGGAGAACGGCGGGTTGGTCCTGATGCGCGACGTGGCGCGGGTCGAGATCGGCGCCCAGGACTACGCGACCGACGCGACCTTCAACGGGCGTCCTGCCGCAGGGATGGCGCTGTCGCTGGCGCCGGGGGCCAATGCCCTTGACACCGCCGACCGGGTCAAGGCGCGGATGGTCGAATTCGCAGAATTCTTCCCCGAGGGCGTCGATTACGTCATTCCCTTCGACACCTCGCCCTTCGTGTCGATCTCGATCGAGGAGGTCGTCAAGACGTTGATCGAGGCCATCGTGCTGGTCTTCATCGTCATGTATGTGTTCCTGCAGAACTGGCGCGCCACGCTGATTCCGACATTGGCCGTGCCCATCGTTCTGCTGGGCACCTTCGGGATCATGGCGGCCTTCGGCTTCACCATCAACACGCTGACCATGCTGGCGATGGTGCTGGCCATCGGCCTGCTGGTCGACGACGCCATCGTTGTCGTCGAAAACGTCGAACGGATCATGGAGGAGGACGGGCTTGAACCGCGCGAGGCGACGCGCAAGTCCATGGGCCAGATCACGGGCGCGCTGATCGGCATCGCCCTGGTCCTGTCGGCGGTGTTCGTGCCGATGGCCTTCTTCGGCGGCTCGACCGGGGTGATCTATCAGCAATTCGCCATCACCATCGTCTCGGCCATGGGGCTGTCGGTGCTGGTCGCGCTGACCCTGACGCCCGCCTTGTGCGCGACGCTGCTGCGGTCCAAGGACCATCACACGAAAAAGGGCCTGTTCGGCTGGTTCAACCGCACCTTCGACCGCACGACGAACGGCTATACCGGCGCCGTGGGCTGGATCGTGCGCCGCCCGCTGCGGTCGCTGCTGGTCTATGCCGCCATCGGCGCGGCGATGGTGCTGCTGTTCCTGCGCACCCCCGAAGGCTTCCTGCCGGACGAGGATCAGGGGATCATGTTCGTGCTGATCCAAGGGCCGACCGGCGCCACCGCCGAACGGACCGCCGCCGTGATCGACCAGGTGCAGGACTACTTCCTGACCCAGGAAAAGGATTCGGTGGATTCGATGTTCGGCGTTGTGGGCTTCAGCTTCGCGGGCCAGGGTCAGAACGTCGGCATGGCCTTCGTGCGGATGAAGGACTGGGACGAACGGCTGGATCCCTCGCAATCGGTGCAGGCCGTGGCGGGCCGGGCCTTCGGCGCGCTCAGCGGCATCCAGGACGCGATGGTCTTTCCCATCGTCCCCCCCTCGGTGATCGAGCTTGGCAACGTCTCGGGCTTCGATTTCTATTTGCAGGCGCGCGGCGGGCAGTCGCACGAGGATCTGCTGAACGCCCGCAACCAGTTCCTGGGCATGGCGGCGCAAAGCCCGATGATCGCCCAGGCCCGCCCGTCCGGGCTGGAGGATGCGGCCCAGTTCAGCCTGGACATCGACTGGCGCAAGGCGGGGGCGATGGGCGTCTCGGCCACCGACGTGGCGAACCTGTTGCAGATCGCCTGGACCGGCCGCTACGTCAACGATTTCGTGGACCGGGGCCGCATCAAGCGCGTCTATGTCCAGGGCGAGGCGAATTCCCGGTCCACCCCCGGCGACTTCGACAAATGGCGGGTGCGCAATTCGATGGGCGGGCTGGTGCCGTTCTCGAACTTCTCGGCCGGGAACTGGTCCTTCGGCCCGCAGGGTCTCAGCCGCTATAACGGCATCCCGGCGATGCAGATCCAGGGCGGTCCCGCACCCGGCGTCAGTTCCGGCGACGCCATGGCCGAGGTCGAGCGCCTGGTGTCCGAACTGCCCGGCTTCGCCGTCGCCTGGACCGGCCTGTCGCTGGAGGAACAGGAATCCGGCGACCAGACCACGCTGCTTTATGCGCTGTCGCTGGCGGCGGTGTTCCTGTGTCTGGCGGCGCTGTACGAAAGCTGGTCGATCCCGCTGGCGGTGATCCTGGTCATGCCCATCGGCGTGCTGGGCGCGCTGCTGGGGGCCTTCCTGGGCGGCTTCGACAACGGGGTGTTCTTCCAGGTGGGGCTGCTGACGGTGATCGGCCTGACCGGCAAGAACGCCATCCTGATCGTGGAATTCGCCCGCGAACAGTCCGAACAGGGCGTGCCCCTGTTCCGGGCTGTGGTCGAGGCCGCGCGCCAGCGGTTCCGTCCGATCATCATGACCTCGATCGCCTTCACGCTGGGCGTGCTGCCGCTGTATCTGTCGACCGGCGCGGGGGCCAACGGCCGCAACGCCATCGGCGCGACGGTGATCGGCGGGACCATCGCCTCGACCGTGATGGGGATCCTGTTCGCGCCGCTGTTCTATGTGCTGATGCGCCGCATGCTGGGCCGCAAGGACAAGCTGGATGAGGACGCGGCCGTGCCTGCGGCATGATCGACAAGCTGGAAATGTTCCTGGCGGTCGCCAAGGAACGCCATTTCGGCCGCGCCGCCGAGAGCCTGGGGCTGACGCAGCCCACGCTCTCGGCGGGCATCAAGCAGCTTGAGGAACAGCTTGGGGTGCTGCTGATCTTTCGCGGCTCGCGCTTCGGCGGGCTGACGCCCGAGGGCCAGTCCGCCCTGGTCTGGGCCCGCCGCATCGTCGGCGACACCCGGCAGTTGCGCGAAGAAATGCGGGCGACCCGCCACGGCCTGTCGGGCCAGTTGCGCATCGCCGTGATCCCCACGGCGCTGACCTGGGCCGCCCGGATCAGCGCCCGTTTCGGCGCCGCCCATCCGAATGTCGGCATGACCATCCTGTCGCGCACCTCGGTCGAGATCCTGCAAATGATCGACGACCTGACGGTGGATGCGGGGATTTCCTATCTGGACAACGAACCCCTGGGCCGGGTCAGCACGGTTCGCCTGTATGACGAACGCTACATGCTGGTCTGCGCGGCCGCTTCGCCCTTGGCCGGAAAGGACCGCATCGGCTGGGGCGATCTGGCGGGGCATCGGCTGTGCCTGCTGACCAGCGACATGCAGAACCGCCGCATCATCAACCGCAACCTGATCGAGGCGGGCGTGACCCCGCAGGCGACGGTCGAGTCCAGTTCGACCGTGGTGCTGGTCGCGCATGTGCTGGAGGGCGGCTGGATCACCATCCTGCCCGAAGACATCGCCGCCTTCCTGACCGAAGGCAAGCCGCTGCGGACCCTTCCGCTGGAGGGCGACGGCGCCAGCCACGCCGTGGGCCTGGTCGCCCCCTGGCGCGAGCCGCATACGCCGGTTCTGGAGGCGCTGCTGGCCGAGGCGCGGCGGATGGTCGACGATAGATGATCTCTATCGACTGACGAAACAACGATATTGATTTCGCAATGGCTGGTCTGGTCTGATGGTCGGAATACGGATCGTCGAAAGGCTAGCTTATGCATGTCAATGCGCCAGCCCCGACCGAGGAGGAGATCCGCAGCGTTGTCGCGCCGCTCGCCTCTCTGGAAGGGCCACTTCTGCCGATGCTGCACGCCTTGCAGGACGTTTACGGATATGTCCCGCAGGAATGCGTGCCGGTGCTGGCGGATGTGCTGAATCTGGGCCGGGCCGAAATCCACGGCGTCATCAGCTTCTATCACGATTTCCGCGCCCATCCCGCCGGCCGCCACGTCCTGAAGATCTGCCGGGCCGAGGCCTGCCAGTCCATGGGCGCCAACGCCTTGGCCGAAACCACCCTGCGGAAGCTGGGGATCGGCTGGCATGACACGACCGCCAATGGAGCGGTGACGGTGGAACCGGTCTATTGCCTGGGCATGTGCGCCTGCGCGCCCGCCGCGATGGTCGATGGCCGCGTCCTCGGCCGCGTGGACGACGCCCGCATGGACCGCATCCTGGCCGAGGTGGGCGCATGAAGATCTTCGTCCCCCTGGACAGCGCCGCCAAGGCGCTTGGCGCCGACGACGTGGCGGAGGCGATCGCGCGCGAGGCCAGGGCCCGCGGGCTGGACGTGCAGCTTGTCCGCAACGGCACGCGCGGCATGGTCTGGCTGGAGCCTCTGGTCGAGGTCGAGGCGCCCGAAGGCCGAATCGGTTACGGAAATGTGACCGCCGATCAGGTTCCCGCGCTGCTGGATGGGCATCTGCAAGGGCTTGGCCGGGTCGAGGATATCGACTGGTTCGCCCGCCAGACCCGGCTGACCTTCGCCCGCTGCGGTATCATCGACCCGCTGGATCTGGATGACTATCAGTCGAATGGCGGGCTGCTGGGCCTGCGCCGGGCGCTGACCATGACCAGGGCGCAGATCGTGCAGGAGGTCATCGACAGCGGCCTTCGCGGGCGCGGCGGCGCGGGGTTCCCGACCGGCATCAAGTGGAAGACCGTATCCGAGGCCGAGGCGGATCAGAAATATATCGTCTGCAACGCCGACGAGGGCGACAGCGGCACCTTCGCCGACCGCATGATCATCGAGGGCGATCCGTTCCAGTTGATCGAGGGGATGGCTATCGCGGGCCTCGGCGTCGGCGCGACGCGCGGCTATGTCTATCTGCGCTCGGAATATCCCGACTCCATCGCGATCCTCTCGCAGGCGGTGCAGATCGCCCGCCAGCGGGGCCTGCTGGGATCGGACGTGCTGGGATCCGGCCGGGCCTTCGACATGGAGGTCCGCATGGGCGCGGGCGCCTATGTCTGCGGCGAGGAAACCAGCCTGCTCAACAGCCTGGAAGGCAAGCGCGGCACCGTGCGCGCCAAGCCGCCGCTGCCCGCGCTGCAAGGCTTCCTGGGCCAGCCCACGGTCGTGAACAACGTCATCTCGCTGACCACGATCCCGGTGATCTTCGAACGCGGCGCCGCCCATTACGCCGATTTCGGCCTGGGCCGGTCGCGCGGCACCGTGACCTTGCAGATCGCGGGCAATGTCAAGCGCGGCGGGCTGTTCGAGACCGCCTTCGGCATGACCCTGGGCGAGGTCGTGAACGACATCGGCGGCGGCACCGCCAGCGGCCGCCCCGTCAAGGCGGTGCAGGTCGGCGGTCCGCTGGGCGCCTATATGCATCTCGACCAGTTCCACACGCCGATGGGATACGAGGAATTCGACCAGAACGGCGGCTTGATCGGCCATGCCGGGCTGGTGGTCTTCGACGACACCGTTGACATGCTGCGGATGGCGCGCTTCGCGATGGAGTTCTGCGCCGTCGAATCCTGCGGCAAATGCACGCCCTGCCGGATCGGCGCGGTGCGCGGGGTGGAAACCATCGACCGGATCGCCCAGGGCGACCCGGCGGCGATCCCGCTGCTGACCGACCTGTGCGAGACGATGAAGGACGGCTCGCTCTGCGCGCTTGGCGGCTTCACGCCCTTCCCGGTCATGTCCGCCCTGAGAAACTTCCCCGACGATTTCGCCACCTATCGGGAGGCAGCCGAATGAGAGATTTCATCATCCCCCAATACCCGCCGGGCGACGACCGCGACATGGGCACCCCCGCCCGCAGCGGCGCGCCGGTCACGCTGACCGTGGACGGCTTTCCCGTCACGGTGCCGGAAGGCACATCGGTCATGCGCGCCGCAGCCTTGGCCGGAATCATGGTCCCCAAACTGTGCGCCAGCGACAATCTGGAGGCCTTCGGATCCTGCCGCCTGTGCGTGGTCGAGATCGAGGGGCGGCGCGGAACGCCCGCATCCTGCACCACGCCCGTGGCCGAGGGCATGGTGGTCCATACCCAGTCGGACAAGCTGCGCCGGATGCGCAAGGGCGTGATGGAGCTGTATATCAGCGACCACCCGCTGGACTGCCTGACCTGCGCGGCCAATGGCGATTGCGAATTGCAGGACATGGCGGGCGCCGTGGGCCTGCGCGACGTGCGCTACAAGGCGCCCGAGGAACGCAGCCTGCTGAACCACTTCGCCACGCGCGACGGGGCGGGGATCAATGCGCTGTATGTCCCCAAGGACGAAAGCAACCCCTATTTCACCTATGATCCGGCGAAATGCATCGTCTGTTCCCGCTGCGTCCGCGCCTGCGAAGAAGTGCAGGGCACCTTCGCCCTGACCATCGAGGGGCGGGGATTCGACAGCCGCGTCAAGGCGGGGACGATCGGCGACGATTTCCTGACCTCGGACTGCGTGTCCTGCGGCGCCTGCGTGCAGGCCTGCCCGACCGCGACCTTGCAGGAAAAATCGGTGATCGAACTGGGCACGCCCGAACGGTCGGTCATCACCACCTGCGCCTATTGCGGCGTCGGCTGTTCCTTCAAGGCGGAACTGAACGGCGACCAGCTTGTGCGCATGGTCCCCTACAAGCACGGCAAGGCGAACCGGGGCCATTCCTGCGTCAAGGGCCGCTTCGCCTATGGCTATGCCCAGCACAAGGACCGGATCCTGCACCCCATGATCCGCGACACCATCGAGGAACCCTGGCGCGAAGTGTCCTGGGACGAGGCGCTGAGCTTTGCCGCCAACCGCCTGAAGGGCATCCAGCAGAAATACGGCCGCAAGTCGGTGGGCGTCATCACCTCCAGCCGCTGCACCAACGAGGAAACCTATCTGGTGCAGAAACTGACCCGCGCGGTCTTTGGCAACAACAATACCGACACCTGCGCGCGCGTCTGCCATTCACCGACCGGATACGGGCTGGGCAAGACCTATGGCACCTCGGCCGGGACGCAGGACTTCGACAGCGTGGAACAGGCCGATGTGGTGATGATCATCGGCGCCAACCCGACCGACGGCCATCCGGTCTTCGCCAGCCGCCTGAAAAAGCGCCTGCGCCAGGGGGCGAAGCTGATCGTGGTCGATCCGCGCCGCACCGACATCGTGCGGTCTCCGCATATCCAGGCGCAATATCACCTGCCGCTGAAGCCCGGCACCAACGTCGCCACCGTGACCGCGATGGCGCATGTGATCGTGACCGAGGGGCTGTTCGACGAGGATTTCATCCGCACCCGCTGCGATTGGGACGAGTTCCAGTTCTATGTCGATTTCGTCAGCGATCCGCGCCACAGCCCCGAAGCGGTCGAGATGCTGACCGGGGTGCCCGCCGCCGACCTGCGCGCGGCGGCGCGGCTTTATGCGACGGGAGGGAACGCGGCGATCTATTACGGTCTTGGCGTGACCGAGCATTCGCAGGGGTCCACCACGGTGATCGGCATCGCCAACCTGGCCATGCTGACCGGCAATATCGGTCGCCCCGGCGTCGGCGTGAACCCGCTGCGCGGTCAGAACAACGTGCAGGGCAGTTGCGACATGGGCAGCTTCCCGCACGAACTGCCCGGCTATCGCCATGTCAAGCTGCCCGATGTGCGGGCGATCTATGAACAGGCCTGGGGCTGCGAGATCGACCCCGAACCCGGCCTGCGGATCCCGAACATGCTGGACGCGGCGGTCGAGGGCACCTTCAAGGGCCTGTACTGCCAGGGCGAGGACATTCTGCAATCCGACCCCGACACCCATCACGTCGCCGCCGGGCTTGCGGCGATGGAATGCGTCATCGTCCACGACCTGTTCCTGAACGAAACGGCGAACTATGCCCATGTCTTTCTGCCGGGATCGACCTTCCTGGAAAAGGACGGCACCTTCACCAATGCCGAACGCCGCATCAACCGCGTCCGCAAGGTGATGGCGCCCCGCAACGGTTACGAGGACTGGGAGGTCACGCAGCTTCTGGCCAATGCCATGGGCGCGGACTGGCATTATACCCATCCCCGCCAGATCATGGAGGAGATCGCGGCCACTACGCCCAGCTTCGCCGGCGTCACCTATGAACTGCTGGAGGAGAAGGGTTCCGTCCAGTGGCCCTGCAATGCAACTGCGCCCGAGGGCACGCCGCTGATGCATATCGACGGCTTCGTGTCGGGCAAGGGGCATTTCATGGTGACGGAGTATGTCGCCACCGACGAACGCACAGGGCCGCGCTTCCCGCTGCTGCTGACCACCGGGCGGATCCTGGCGCATTACAACGTCGGCGCCCAGACCCGGCGGACCGAGAACGTCGCCTGGCACCCCGAGGACGTGCTGGAGATCAATCCCCATGACGCCGAACAGCGCGGCGTGGGCGAAGGCGACTGGGTGCGGTTGGCGTCGCGCGCGGGGGAAACCACGCTGCGGGCGACGCTGACTGACCGGGTGGCGGCGGGTGTGGTCTATACGACCTTCCATCACCCCTCGACCCAGGCTAACGTGGTGACCACAGATTTTTCCGACTGGGCGACGAATTGCCCGGAATTCAAGGTCACCGCCGTGCAGGTCAGCCCCTCGAACGGTCCCACGGACTGGCAGGAGCGTTACAACGAACAGGCCGAACGGTCGCGGCGGATCCTGACTGCTGCGGAGTAAGCCATGACCTTGCCGCCGCCCTTCGGGGCCTCGGACGCCACCCACCATCGCCCCGGCAGCAGCGTCGCGGTCACTCGCGCGCTGCCCGAGGAGGTGGCGATCGCGATGGTCTATCACGGCTCGACCCATGCGGTGATGATGGCGACGCCCGCCGATGTGCAGGACTTCGCGGCGGGCTTTTCGCTGACCGAGGGCATCGTCACCGGCCTGGACCAGATCGCCAGTTGCGAGGTGATCTCGCATCCCAAGGGGATCGAGGCGCAGATGTGGCTGGCCGAGGACCGCGGCGAGGCACTGGCCGCGCGCCGCCGGTCGCTGGCCGGGCCGGTCGGCTGCGGGCTGTGCGGCATCGACAGCATCGAGGCGGCGGTGCGGTCCCTGCCGGATCTGTCCGGCACCGGGCCTGCCCTGACGGTCGAGGATGTCGCCGCCGCGACCGAATCGCTGCGCGGCTGGCAACCCCTGCACGACCGGACCCGCGCGGTCCATGCGGCGGGGTTCCTGCGGCCCGGCCAGGGCGTGGTGCTGGCGCGAGAGGATGTGGGGCGGCACAACGCGCTCGACAAGCTGATCGGGGCGATGGCCCGGCAGGGGGTGGATGCCAGCCAGGGCGCCATCGTCCTGACCAGCCGCGTCTCTACCGAGATGGTGCAGAAATGCGTCATGGCGGGCTGCGCCATCCTGATCGCCGTGTCCGCGCCCACGCTGCACGCCCTGCGCCTGGCCCAGGGCGCGGGGCTGACCCTGGCCGCCTTCGCGCGCGGCGAGGGCTTCGATCTGTTCTGCCACCCCGAACGCCTGCGGGCAAAGGTCTCCGATGTCGCCTGAAAAGATGGTCATGATGGCCAACCAGATCGCCACCTTCTTCGACACCCAGCCGGGCAGCGCCCCCGACAGGATCGCCGATCACCTGAAGGACTTCTGGGAACCGCGGATGCGCGAGCAGCTGAAATCCTATGTCGCGACGGGGGGCGCGGGGCTGCGCGCCTCGGTCGAACAGGCGGCGCGGCGGCTTTGACCCGGCCCGCGTGAAACCGCGCCGCGCCCCCGCGTGTTGATCGGGGCAATCACCGGAGTGGCAGATGCGCGATACCGCCGAGAAGGTCGATCTTTCCGCGTGCAGGCTGTGCGTGATCCACAACCGGGGATCGGGCAAGCAGGACGACCGGGCGGAGGCGATCCGCGCGGCCTTGCAGGACAAGGTGGCCGAATTTGCGTTGCGCGAGACGGATCGCGGCGACCGGCTGACCGGCCTTGCCCGGCAGGCGATGGACGAAGGCTTCGACATCGTCGTGGCGGCGGGCGGGGACGGCACGCAATCCGCCGTCGCGGGCGCGCTGGCCGGCACCAATGCGATGATGGGCGTCCTGCCGGGCGGGACGTTCAATTACTTCGCCCGCGACCTGGGCGTGGGCGAGACGATCGAGGAGGGGCTGAAAACGCTCCAGGATGCCCGGCCCCGGCCCGTCGATGTGGGTCAGATTCAGGATCTGGTGTTTCTGAACAATGTCAGCCTGGGCGCCTATCCGCATATCCTGAAGACGCGCGAGGGGATCTATAAGCGGTGGGGGCGGTCGCGGGTCGCGGCCTATTGGTCGGTGCTGGTGGCGATGCGGCGGCTGCGTCATCCGATGCATCTGGTGGCGACCGTCGACGGGGCCGAGCGGCATTTCACCACCGCCCTGGTGTTCGTGGCCCGCAGCGCCTACCAGCTTGAGGCCTTCGGGCTGGACGGCGCCGATGCGATCCGCGCCGGGCAGTTCGCCGTGCTGATCGCCCGCGCGCGTCGGCCGCTGCCGCTGCTGCGGTCGGCATTCCGGCTTGCCCTGGGGCTGAGCGCGAAGGACAGCGATTTCGACCTGATCCTCACCGACACGCTGACCATCGAGACCGGCAAGCGCCAGCAACTGATCGCCCATGACGGCGAAAAGACCCGTATGACCAGCCCCTTCCACCTGACCGTCCGGCATGGCGCGCTGACGGTGCTGGTCCCGGCGGACGGCGTCGGCAAGACAGGGGATGCCGGCGCATGACGCGCATCGTCCACCTGTCGGATCTGCATTTCGGGTTCCATCGCGCGGATCTGGTCGACGGCCTGCTGGACCGCGTCAACCGCGCCCGCGCGGATCTGGTGGTCGTGACCGGCGATGTGACGCATCGCGGCCGGTCGGCGCAATATGCGCAGGCGGCGGCCTTCCTGTCGCGGATCGCGCCGCCGGTGATGGTCGTTCCGGGCAATCACGATGTGCCGCTGTATAACGTCGCCGTGCGGTTCCTGACGCCCTATCTGGGCTTTCGCCGCGCCATCGGGCGCGAGCTTGCGCCGACGCGGCAGGCCGGGACCGTCCGGGTGCTGGGCCTGAACAGCGTCGATCCCTTCTCGGTGCAGCGCGGCATCATCCGGGACGGAGAGATCGGCCGCGTGACCGCCGGCCTCGACCCGCTGGCGATGAACATCGTGGCGCTGCATCACCCGCTGGAACATCTGGCGCAGGTCGACAAGGAACTGACCCGCCGCGCGCCTCAGGCGCTGGCCCGGCTGGAACAGGCGGGCGCGCAGGTGGTGCTGTCGGGGCACCTGCATGTCTGGGCGACGGGCGCGATGCTGGACCAGACCGCGCATCCGGGCGTCCTGCAGGTGCAGGGGGGCACGGCGCTGTGCGCGCGGCTGTCGGACCGGCAGAACGAATTCGCGGTGTTGCAGGCCGACGGGGCGCTGCTGACCATCGAACGCCACATCGCGCCGATGGGCGAACCGTTCGGCCCGCCGGAATACGAATGGTTTTCGCGCGAAAGCGGCGTCTGGGTGGCGCATCAACCGGCGGAAAAGCCGATCGTTCCGGGCGCCACGGAAACCGCCTTCAGCACCGCGTGAACCGGCTTGCCGGGGGCCAGGTTCAGCATTCGGGCGGACCGGGCGGTGATCCGCGACAGGATCGCCTGACCCCCCGCGTCCAGCCGCACCAGGACGCCGCCGGGCGTGCCGGTCAGGTCGCGCACCGTCGCCGGAATGACGTTCAGCGCCGAAATCCCCTGCGGCGGGACGGTCGCGATCATCACGTCCTGCGCCCGGATCCGCAGGCGCAGAGTGGCGCCCGCGGGTGCCGCCACCCGCGGCAGGAACAGCGGCCCGGCATCGGTCGCAAGCCGGGTCAGGCCGTCGGCGTCCTGCCCCTCGACCCGCGCGGTCAGGATGGCGCCGGTCTCGGCCCGGCCCAGCATCGGCGCGACATCGGGATCCGACAGCATCGCCGCCGCCGGTCCCGCCGCCGTCACGCGGCCCTGATCGACAAGGACGATGGTGGTGGCCAGCCGCGCGACCTCGGCGGCGGAATGGGTGACATAGAGGATCGGCAGCCCCGCCCGGTCGCGCAGCCGTTCAAGATAGGGCAGGATCTCGTCCTTGCGGTCCTGGTCAAGCGCGGCCAGCGGCTCGTCCATCAGCAGCAGGCGGGGATGGGACAGCAGCGCCCGGCCGATGGCGACGCGCTGGCGTTCGCCCCCCGACAAGGCGGCGGGGCGGCGGGGCAGAAGCGGGCCGATGCCCAGCATCTCGACCACGCGGGGCAGGTCGGGCGCGCGGCCGCGCGCGGTGAACCAATGCCCATACAGCAGGTTCTGCCGCACGGTCAGATGCGGGAACAGCCGCGCATCCTGAAAGACATAGCCGAGGCCGCGCCGGTGCGGCGGCAGGAAGACGCCCCGGTCGCTGTCGCTCAGCACCGCATCGCCCACCGCGACGCGCCCCGATTGCGGGCGCAGCAGCCCCGCGACGGCATTGACGATGGTGGTCTTGCCCGATCCCGACCGCCCGAACAGCGCGGTCAGCCCGGCGGGGGCGTCGAACGCCGCATTCAGGGTGAAGCCGGGGAACGTATGGCGCAGCGCGATCGACAGCATCAGGCGCCCCGGATCCGGCGGGCGATGATCCGCGACAGCCATTCCGACAGGAACAACGCGGCCATGGCGACGGCGATGGCGATGGCGACCAGCCGCGCGGCGGCGGCCTCGCCCCCCGGCACTTGCAGGAAGGCATAGATGGCCGAGGGCAGGGTCTGCGTCTGGCCGGGGATGTTCGACACGAAGGTGATGGTGGCGCCGAACTCGCCCATCGCCTTGGCGAAGGCCAGCACCGCGCCCGCCAGGATGCCGGGCAGGATCAGCGGCAGGGTCACGGTCAGGAATACCCAGGGACGCGGCGCGCCCAGGGTCGCGGCGGCCTGTTCCAGCCGGGGATCCACGGCCTCGATGGCCAGGCGGATGGCGCGGACCATCAGCGGGAATGCCATGATCGCGGCGGCCAGCGCCGCGCCGGTCCAGCGGAAGGCCAGGACGATGCCGATCTGGTCCAGCCATTGCCCGACCCATCCGCGCCGCCCGAAGCTCAGCAGCAGCAGATAGCCGGTGACGACCGGCGGCAGCACCAGCGGCAGATGCACCAGCCCGTTCAGCAGCCCATGCCCCGGAAAGCGCCAGCGCGCCAGCGCATAGGCCACGAAGACGCCCAGCGGCAGGCTGGCCGCGACCGCCCACAGCGATACCCGCAGCGACAGGCGAAGGGCCTGCCACGCCTCGGGGGTCAGCCAGTCGGTCAAGTCAGTCCTTCACGCTGAAGCCATGCTTTTCGAAGATTGCATCCGCAGCATCGCCCGACAAGGCGTCGTAGAAGGCGCGGTCGGCATCGTCCGCAGCCCCGGTCAGCAGGGCGGCCGGATAGATGATCGCCGGATAGCTGTCGGGCGGGAAATCGCCGACGATGGTCACGTCATCCTCGGCCGCCGCGTCGGTGGCATAGACGATGCCCAGCGGCGCCTCTCCGGTCGCGACCAGCGCCAGGGCGGCACGCACGTTGTCCGATTGCGCCACATCGGCCTGCACGCCGTCCCACAGGCCCAGGTTTTCCAGCGCCGCCTTGCCGTATTGCCCGGCCGGAACCGAATCGGCCAGGGCCATCGCCAGCTTGCCGCCACCCAGCAGCGCGGCCAGATCGGTCTCCGCCGAAATCTCGACCGGCGCGGCGTCGCCATGGCCGATCAGCACCAGCCGGTTGCCCAGGATGTCCTGGCGCTCGGTGACCAGATCGGCCTTCTCGACCTCGTCCACCCATTCGACATTGGCCGAGATGAAGATATCGGCGGGCGCGCCTTCGATGATCTGCTTGGCAAGCGCGTTGGACCCCGCATAGGAGATCGTCACGGTGTGGCCGGTGTCGACGATGAACTGCCCCGCGACCTCATCCAGCGCGTTTTTCAGCGAGGCGGCGGCGAAGACGCTGACATCCTCGGCCCAGGCGGGCAGGGCGGACAGGGACAGGGCGGCGGCAAGCAGGGCAGGGCGCATCTGGAACCTCGATGGGATATGGTTTCCCGAACCTATCGCCCCGCCGCGCGGGCCTGCAAGCGATATTTCCCGGCGGACATAACCTAATCCCGGCCCTTTTTGCATTGAATCGAGGACCGAACACGACTATATGACCGCCAGTCTTACGGGCGACATGGTCACAACAGACCGCATCGGAATGGGTCGGGCGTCAACGCCGCGACCCTTTGTCGTTCCCGGAAGGCAGCCATAAAGACCGGCGGAGCCAACCGCATGGCCAGTGACATGACCCAAAGGAAAACGATCATATATGTGCGCTAAAGCGACCATGGAGGAATTCGAAGCCCTCCTGAACGAAAGCTTCGACATCGACACCCCGGACGAAGGTTCGGTCGTCAAGGGCAAGGTCATCGCCATCGAGGCGGGCCAGGCCATCATCGACGTCGGCTACAAGATGGAAGGCCGCGTCGATCTGAAAGAATTCGCAAATCCCGGCGAAGAACCCAGCATCAAGGTCGGCGATGAGGTCGAGGTCTATCTGGACCGCGTGGAGAACGCCCGCGGCGAAGCCTCGATCAGCCGCGAGAAGGCCCGCCGCGAGGAAGCCTGGGACCGCCTGGAAAAAGCCTATGCCGATGAAGAGCGCGTCGAAGGCGCCATCTTCGGCCGCGTCAAGGGCGGCTTCACCGTCGATCTGGGCGGCGCCGTGGCCTTCCTGCCCGGCTCGCAGGTCGATGTGCGCCCGGTGCGCGATGCCGGTCCGCTGATGGGTCTGAAGCAGCCGTTCCAGATCCTGAAAATGGACCGCCGCCGGGGCAACATCGTCGTCTCGCGCCGCGCCATCCTGGAAGAAAGCCGCGCCGAACAGCGCGCCGAGGTCATCGCCAACCTGACCGAGGGCCAGGTGGTCGATGGTGTCGTCAAGAACATCACCGAATACGGGGCGTTCGTGGATCTGGGCGGCGTCGACGGGCTGCTGCATGTCACCGACATGGCATGGCGCCGCGTCAACCACCCCTCCGAGATCCTGGCCATCGGCGAGACCCTCAAGGTTCAGGTCATCAAGATCAACAAGGACAGCCACCGCATCAGCCTGGGCATGAAGCAGTTGCAGGCCGATCCGTGGGATACCGTGGGCGACAAGTTCCCGATCGGCTCGGTCCATCAGGGCCGCGTGACCAACATCACCGATTACGGCGCCTTCGTCGAGCTGGAGGCCGGTGTCGAGGGTCTGGTCCATGTCAGCGAAATGAGCTGGACCAAGAAGAACGTCCATCCGGGCAAGATCGTCTCGACCAGCCAAGAGGTCGAAGTGATGGTGCTGGAGATCGACGAGGCCAAGCGCCGCGTGTCGCTGGGCCTGAAACAGACGCAGCGCAACCCGTGGGAAGTGTTCGCCGAAACCCATCCTTCGGGCACCGTCATCGAGGGCGAGGTCAAGAACATCACCGAATTCGGTCTGTTCATCGGCCTGGACGGCGATATCGACGGCATGGTCCACCTGTCCGACATCTCGTGGGATGCCCGTGGCGAGGACGCGATCCAGGACTTCCGCAAGGGCGACGTGGTGAAAGCCGTCGTCCAGGATGTGGATGTCGAGAAAGAGCGCATCAGCCTGTCGATCAAGTCGCTTGAGAACGAGCACATGGCCGAAGCCGTCGACGGCGTGAAGCGTGGTTCGGTCGTGACCGTCGAAGTGACCGCCATCGAGGACGGCGGGATCGAGGTGGAATACAACGGCGTCAAGTCCTTCATCCGCCGTTCGGATCTGGCCCGCGACCGTCAGGATCAGCGCCCCGAGCGCTTCCAGGTCGGCGACAAGGTCGATGCCCGCGTCACCAATATCGACACCAAGACCCGTCGCCTGGGCCTGTCGATCAAGGCGCGCGAGATCGCCGAGGAAAAAGAGGCCATCGACCAGTATGGCAGCTCGGATTCGGGCGCTTCGCTAGGCGACATCCTGGGTGCCGCGCTGAACCGCAGCACCTGATCGCGGTCCTGACCGCCCGACATCGCCCGTCCCGCCTGCGCGGGGCGGGCTTTTTCGTGCCTGTCGGGCGGCGGGGGTCCGCTCACTTCTCTTGCGTGGCGGGGGCAAAACTGGCATCGCTATGGAAACTGGGAACCTTTTCCTGCGTTGCCTTTTTGTCGCAAGTCCTGCGGACGACGCCTTGCAGTCCGTTACGCCACCTGAGGGGATGATGATCCGGTCCGAACTGATCCAGCTTATCGCTGATGAGAATCCGCATCTGTTCCGCCGCGATGTCGAGCGGATCGTGAACACCGTGTTCGAGGAAATCATCAACGCCATGGCGCGCGGGGACCGGGTCGAGTTGCGCGGCTTCGGCGCCTTTTCCGTCAAGAAGCGTGATGCCCGGACCGGCCGCAACCCCCGCACCGGCGAGGCGGTCGATGTCGACCAGAAATACGTCCCGTTCTTCAAGACCGGCAAACTGTTGCGCGATCGGTTGAACGGGGACGCCTGACCGGCGTAGAACCGGGCGACCACGCCGCGCCCTCGCGGCCGCAACCAAGGATGTTCCATGCGCTTTCTTCGACTGATCTTCGTGGTGTTGCTGGCCC
The DNA here is from genome assembly GCF_029027965.1 of Paracoccus sp. S3-43. Lineage (NCBI taxonomy): Bacteria > Pseudomonadati > Pseudomonadota > Alphaproteobacteria > Rhodobacterales > Paracoccaceae > Paracoccus > Paracoccus qomolangmaensis. The sequence goes on from NZ_CP119082.1 coordinate 1,380,327, forward strand.
TGATCCTGGTGGCCATGGCCCTTGCCAACCGCGAAATCGTGACGCTGTCGGCATTTCCCGCGAATTTCGGGCAGTATCTTGGCGGCCGCTGGTCGGTCGATCTGCCGTTGTTTCTGGTGATCTTCCTGGCCTTCGCCCTGGGGATGCTGGCCGGGCTGGTCTGGGAATGGCTGCGCGAATCCCATATCCGCCGCGAGGCGCGCACCCATGCCGACCGCGCCGCCCGGCTGGAAAACGAGGTCGGCCACCTGCGCCACCGCCACGCCGCCCCCAAGGACGAGGTTCTGGCGATTCTCGATCGGCCGAAACCCAAGCCCTCGGCCCTTCCCATCGCCTCGGCCGAGCCCGCGCCGGGGACCACGCTGCCCGCCCCCGGTCGCTGAGGGATGGCCCAGGTCAAGATTTGCGGCCTGCGCCGCCCCGACCATATCGAGGCCGCGGCCCAGGCGGGCGCGCGCTATGTCGGGCTGGTGTTCTTTCCGAAATCGCCGCGCGCCGTCTCGGTCGAGGAGGCGGCGTTGCTGGCGCATCACGTTCCGATGGGTGTGGCGACGGTCGGGCTGTTCGTGAATCCGGACGATGCGTTGCTGGATCAGGTTCTGGGACAGGTGCCGCTGGACATCATCCAGCTTCACGGCGGCGAAAGCCCGGACCGGGTGGCGCAGGTCAAGACGCTGACCGGCCTGCCGGTGATGAAGGCGGTGGGGCTGTCCGGCCCCGAAGACCTGCCCGCGCTGACCGATTACGGGCTGGTCGCCGACATGCTGCTGGTCGATGCCAAACCGCCGAAAGGCGCTGACCTGCCCGGCGGCAACGGGCTGCCCTTCGACTGGCGGCTGCTGGTCGGGCGCAAATGGCTGCGCCCCTGGATGCTGGCGGGCGGGCTGACCCCGCAGAACGTGGCCGAGGCGATCCGCCTGACCGGCGCGCCCGCCGTCGATGTGTCCTCGGGCGTCGAGACCGAGCCGGGCGTCAAGGACGAGGGGCTGATCCGCGCCTTTGTCGCGGCGGCGTCGTGACCCCGGCCTTCCATCTCGCGCGCCGCGACAAGGTTCCGCCGGTCGCGGCGCTGTCGGCCGGCGGGGCGCCTCAAGATGCAGGTGACTACAAACCGGACGCGGGCGGATCCGCATCGCGTCCATGACCGGCCGGGCTTCACGCCCGGCCATATCGGCGATAAGAAGCCGCTCTAGGATTTCAGGGAAGGCGCGCCCCATGGCAGACGATCTGGTGAACAGCTACAAGACCGGTCCCGACGAACAGGGGCGTTTCGGCATCTATGGCGGCCGCTTCGTCAGCGAGACGCTGATGCCGCTGATCCTGGATCTGGAAGCCGAATACGAACGCGCCAAGACCGACGCGACCTTCTGGGCGCAGATGGACGACCTGTGGACCCACTATGTCGGCCGCCCCTCGCCGCTGTATTTCGCGGAACGGCTGACCGAGCATCTGGGCGGCGCCAAGATCTATATGAAGCGCGACGAATTGAACCATACCGGCGCGCACAAGATCAACAACGTGCTGGGCCAGATCCTGCTGGCGCGGCGCATGGGCAAGACCCGGATCATCGCCGAGACCGGCGCGGGTCAGCATGGCGTGGCGACGGCCACCGTCTGCGCGCGCTTCGGGCTGAAATGCGTGGTCTATATGGGCGCGACCGATGTCGAACGGCAGGCGCCCAACGTCTTTCGGATGCGCCTGCTGGGGGCCGAGGTCATGCCCGTCACCAGCGGCCGGGGCACGCTGAAGGACGCGATGAACGATGCGCTGCGCGATTGGGTCACGAATGTGCGCGACACCTTCTATTGCATCGGCACGGTGGCCGGGCCGCATCCCTATCCGGCCATGGTGCGCGATTTCCAGTCGATCATCGGCAAGGAAGTGCGCGAGCAGATCCTGCCCCGCGAAGGCCGCCTGCCCGACACGATCGTTGCGGCGATCGGCGGCGGGTCGAACGCCATGGGCCTGTTCTATCCCTTCCTGGACGACAAGGACGTGCGCATCATCGGGGTCGAGGCCGGGGGCAAGGGCGTCGACGACCGGATGCAGCATTGCGCCAGCCTGTCGGGCGGCCGCGCGGGCGTGCTGCACGGCAATCGCACCTATCTGTTGCAGGACGACGAGGGCCAGATCCTCGAAGGCCATTCGATCAGCGCGGGGCTGGATTATCCGGGCATCGGTCCCGAACATGCCTGGCTGAACGACACGGGCCGCGCCGAATATGTCAGCATCACCGATGCCGAGGCGCTGGAGGCGTTCCAGCTGTGCTGCGCCCTGGAAGGCATCATCCCGGCCCTGGAACCCAGCCACGCCTTGGCGCATGTGATGAAGATCGCGCCCGACCTGCCGCGCGATCATCTGATCGTCATGAATATGTGCGGGCGCGGCGACAAGGACATCTTCACCGTCGCCAAGCACCTGGGCTTCGATATCAAGACGTGATGTCAGCGGCTTAGCGTCAGAATGTCGAATCGGCTTTCAAGATGGGGGGCGGGAAACATCACCCGTCCCCTGGTCCTGTCGATCATCTCGATCATGGCGACCTCGGGGGTCCGTTGCGGGCTGGCGGCGGGATCGAATACCGGCAGGTCCGCATAGGGCGGCGGCGTGTCGCCCGCGATGAAGCCCACGCCCAGATAGACCAGCCGGTCGCCGTCGCGATGGATGCGGCCCTTGGTCCGCTGCGATCCGGTGAGCTTTTCGAAACTGCCGTCGCCGCCGATCCGGCAACGGAACGGCTTATAGACGGTCAGCGGCAGCAGCCCGCCGATCTTGATCGTCCGGCAGATCCATTCCCCCGCCAGCAGCGGCAGCGCCTGATCGGGCGGCAGCGGCGCGCCCTGCAAGACATCGGCCAGCATCGCCACATCGGCTGGATCGCCGCCCGCGAAAGCCTGCAACAGCGCGTCGCCCGCCGCCGCGTGAAATTCGCCCAGCCGGCGGCCGTCGTCCGGATGGATCGCCGTGCCGTCGCCCAGTTGCTGCGCCAGCCCCGCCATGGGCAGCAGGCACAGCGCGGCGGCCAGCAGGTCAGTTCTGCGCATCGGCGGCATGGGCGCGCAGCAGTTCCAGCGGGATGATGTCCAGGGCGCGGGCATGGGTCGCCTTCAGCACCACCTTGGGCGCGCCGAATTCCTGCGCCGCTTGCAGGAACCGCGCCGCGCAGAGGCACCAGCGGTCGCCCGGCTTCAGGCCGTCGAAGCGGAATTCGGGACGCGGCGTGGACAGGTCGTTGCCCAGGTATTTCGACAGCGCCAGGAATTCGGCGTCGGCGATCACGCAGACCGTATGGCTGCCCGCGTCGCCCTGTCCGGTATCGCAGCAGCCGTTGCGGTAAAACCCGGTCAGCGGTGCCGTCGAGCATGGTTCGAGCCGGGTGCCCAGGACATTGACGGATGGTTCCATGGCGTTCCTCCTGCCGCAAGGTTACGGCTGGCGGAAGCGGTCCGTCAACTGCCGCAGCTTGTCGGTCAGGCTGGCGGGCTGTTCGGGAACCATAGGGGCAGGGGCGGAGGCAGGGGGCGCCGGCGCCTCGGGCGCGGGCCGGGTGCCGCTGTTCCGGGCGGGCTGGGTCCGCGCGGCCACGGCGTTCTGGAACCGCGCCCCGTCCCCCGCCGCCAGGGCCGCCGCCCCGTCCGAGACGCCGCGCAGCAGGTCGTCCAGCCATTCGGCATCGGCCTTGGCGAAATCCGACAGCACATAGGGCGCCACCCGGTCCTTGTGGCCGGGATGGCCGATGCCCAGCCGCACCCGGCCGTATTCCGCGCCGATATGCTGGTGGATCGACCGCAGCCCGTTATGGCCCGCATGGCCGCCGCCCTGTTTCACCCGGCATTTGCCCGGCGCCAGGTCCAGTTCGTCATGCAGCACGATCACCTCGGCGGGGGTCAGCTTCAGGTATCGCATCGCCTCGCCCACCGATTGCCCCGACAGGTTCATGAAGGTCTGCGGCTTGAGCAGCGTGACGCGCGCGTCACCCAGCCGGCCTTCCGAGACCAGCCCCTGAAACCGCGCCTTCCAGGGCGAAAAGCCGTGATCGGCGGCGATCCGGTCCACGCCCATGAAGCCGATATTGTGCCGGTTGGCCGCATATTTCGCGCCGGGATTGCCCAGCCCCACGATCAGCTTCACGCCACCCTCCTGCCGCCCGGCCGGGCGAAGTTCGTTCCATGCCTTGCGGCGGACCTTGCCCGTTACTAAGACTCTGTCAACCTTTCGCGGCTAACAGACGGGATCAGCGCCCTGACGAATCGCGCAGGCAGGGACATCAGGCAAGGACAGACGATGAGCGATCCGGCAGAATTCTACATGAACACGCTTGTGCCCATGGTGGTCGAACAGACCTCTCGGGGGGAACGGGCCTATGACATCTTCTCGCGGCTGCTCAAGGAACGCATCATCTTCGTGTCGGGGCCGGTCCATGACGGGATGTCCACGCTGATCTGCGCGCAGCTGCTGTTTCTGGAAGCTGAAAATCCGAACAAGGATATCAGCATGTATATCAACAGCCCCGGCGGAGTCGTGACCTCGGGCCTGTCGATCTATGACACGATGCAGTATATCCGCCCGCGGGTGTCGACGCTGGTCGTGGGGCAGGCGGCCTCGATGGGGTCGCTGCTGCTGGCGGCGGGGGAAAAGGGGCTGCGCTATTCGCTGCCCAACAGCCGGGTGATGGTCCACCAGCCGTCCGGCGGCTTCCAAGGCCAGGCCACCGACATCCTGATCCACGCCCGAGAGACCGAGAAGCTGAAGCGCCGCCTGAACGAGATCTATGTCCAGCATACCGGCCGCAGCCTTGAGGAGGTCGAGGAGGCGTTGGAGCGCGACCGCTTCATGTCCCCAGAGGAAGCCAAGGACTGGGGCCTGATCGACGAGGTCGTCGCCCCGCGCGGCAAGGCGGAACCGGAAAAGAAATAGGTTTGTTGGGGATTGTGACGGGCGCGCGTCAACCCTAACATAAAGGACAGACACCGTGGCGGCCTGTTCGCCCCGGATCAATTCAGATGCGGCACAGGGCGACCGGCGCCGCCTGCGGGTTGGCAGACCTGCGGCAATCAAGGAACGTGGACGATGGCGAACCAGTCCGGCAGTGACAGCAAGAACACGCTCTATTGCAGCTTTTGCGGCAAGAGCCAGCACGAGGTTCGCAAGCTGATTGCGGGACCGACCGTCTTCATCTGCGACGAATGCGTCGAGTTGTGCATGGACATCATCCGCGAGGAAACGAAATCCTCGGGGCTGAAATCCGGCGACGGGGTGCCGACGCCCAAGGAAATATGCGCGGTGCTGGACGATTACGTCATCGGCCAGGAACATGCCAAGCGGGTGCTGTCGGTGGCGGTCCACAACCACTACAAGCGGCTGAACCACGGCGCCAAGGGCGATATCGAGTTGGCCAAGTCGAACATCCTGCTGATCGGCCCGACCGGCTGCGGCAAGACGCTGCTGGCCCAGACCCTGGCCCGGATCCTGGATGTGCCCTTCACCATGGCCGATGCGACGACGCTGACCGAGGCGGGTTACGTCGGCGAGGATGTCGAGAACATCATCCTCAAGCTGCTCCAGGCGTCGGAATACAACGTCGAACGGGCGCAGCGCGGCATCGTCTATATCGACGAGGTCGACAAGATCACCCGCAAGTCCGACAATCCCTCGATCACCCGCGACGTCTCGGGCGAGGGGGTGCAGCAGGCGCTGCTGAAGATCATGGAGGGCACGGTCGCGTCGGTGCCGCCGCAGGGCGGGCGCAAGCACCCGCAGCAGGAATTCCTGCAGGTGGACACGACCAACATCCTGTTCATCTGCGGCGGCGCCTTCGCGGGTCTGGACCGGATCATCTCGCAGCGCAACAAGGGCACGGCGATGGGCTTCGGCGCCTCGGTCAAGGAAAACGACGACCGGGGCGTGGGCGAGCTGTTCAAGGAGCTTGAGCCCGAGGATCTGCTGAAATTCGGCCTGATCCCGGAATTCGTCGGCCGTCTGCCGGTGATCGCGACCCTGACCGACCTGGACGAGGAAGCGCTGATCATCATCCTGACCAAGCCCAAGAACGCGCTTGTGAAGCAGTATCAGCGCCTGTTCGACCTGGAAGGCGTGCAGCTGACATTCACCGACGACGCGCTGCAAGCCATCGCCAAGCGCGCCATCAAGCGCAAGACCGGCGCGCGGGGCCTGCGCTCGATCATGGAGGACATCCTGCTGGACACCATGTTCGAACTGCCCGGCATGGACAGCGTCGAAGAGGTCGTGGTGAACGAGGAGGCCGTGGACAACGCCGCCACCAAGCCGCTGCTGATCCATTCGGATCCGAAAAAGGAAACCGCCTCGGCGGGCTGAGCATCGGGGGCCGCAAGGCCCCCGCATCCGTCGTGCAGGCTGGATCTTCGCCGCGCTTTGCGCCATATCGGTGCCAGCCAAAGACCAAGAGGTTTCCGCCCATGTCCTTCCTGCTTCGCGCCCTGACCTGGTGGAACAGCCAGACCCTCAACACCCAGTTCTGGACCTGGCGGAACGGCATCAAGGTGGGCGAGGATGCCGAGGGCAATGTCTTCTACCAGAACAAGGACGGGTCGCGTCGCTGGGTGATCTATAGCGGCGAATCGCAGGCCAGCCGGGTCAGCCCCGAATGGCACGGCTGGCTGCACCACACCTGGAGCGAGCCGCCGACCAAAGCGCCGCTGCCCCACAAGCCCTGGGAAAAGCCGCATCAGGAAAACCGCACGGGCACGCCCGGCGCCTATTATCCCGAAGGATCGCTGTATCGGGCGGAACAACCGGCGCGGCGGGATTATGACGCGTGGCAGCCTGAATAGATGACCGCCGGGGCCGATCATCGCGCGGAACTGCTGGCGGGCGCGGTCGTGCTGGCGGTCGCGGCCGGGTTCCTGGTCTGGGGGTTCGGCAAGGGGTTCGCGCGCGAGACGGGCTATGAGGTCAGGGCCTCGTTTCCCGACGTGGACGGCGTCGCCGTGGGGACCGAGGTGCGGCTGGCGGGCGTTCCCGTGGGCCGCGTGTCCAGCGTGACGCTGAACCCCGATACCTACATGGCCGACGCCCGGCTGAGCCTTCCCGCCGATATCGCCCTGCCCAGCGACAGCGCCGCCCTGATCCAGTCCGACGGGCTGCTGGGCGGGGCCTATATCCAGATCCAGCCGGGGGGCAGCCCCGACACCCTGGCGCCGGGCGACGAGATCGAGGACGTGCAGGGCGCCGTCAGCCTGTTGCAGTTGATGATGAAGTTCGTGGACAGCCAGGCCCAGGCCGAGGACAAGTCGTGATCCGCGCCCCGTCCTTGATCGCGGCCCTGGTCGCGGCCCTGACCGTCCCGGCCGGCGCGCAAGAGGTTGCCCGCGCGGACGGCGCCTTGCTGCGCGGGCTGGACAAGATCTCGGGCCGGACCACCGACCTGCCGGTCCCTGTGGGCGAAGCGGTGCGCTATGGCCGCTTGCAGGTCCGGCTGGGCGAGTGCCGCTATCCGGCCGGCGATCCCAGTTCGGACGCCTATGCGCAGATGACGATTACCGACATGTCGGAAAACGTCACGCTGTTCAGCGGCTGGATGATCGCCTCGTCCCCCGCCCTGTCGGCGCTTGACGATACGCGCTATGACGTCTGGGTGATTTCCTGCCAAAGCTGACCCGCGGTCAGCAGCGGCTGCGACCGCAGGTCGGCGCGCCGCGACAGGGCATCGGCCAGCATCGCGCGATAGTCGGCGCGCGGGATTTCCCGCCCGCCCATGCGTTCCAGATGCGGCGTCAGGAATTGCGTGTCGAACAGCGTGAAGCCGCAGCGGGCCAGATGGCTGGACAGCCACAGCAGCGCCATCCTGGACCCGTTGGTCCGCGCCGAGACCATCGATTCCCCGAAGAAGGCCGCGCCCAGCGTCACCCCGAAAACTCCTCCGGCGAAGGCCCCGTCATGGCGCACTTCAAGCGCATGGGCATGTCCCGCCTGATAAAGCTGCCGGTAAAGCCGGGTCAGCGGCGCGTTGATCCAAGTCGTTTCCCGGTCCGCGCAGGCCGCCACCACCGCGTCGAAATCGCCGTCCAGATGCGCCGACCAGCCGCCCCGGCGCAGATCGCGCAGCAGGGACCGCGCGGCATGGACGCCGCCCACCGGCAGGATCCCCCGCAAAGGTGGATCGAACCAATAGAGGCGCGGGTCGGCCGCGCTTTCGGCCATGGGAAAGACGCCGCGCGCATAGCCTTGCAGCAGTTGCGCGGCGGTCAGCATGGGAAGGGTCAGCCGAACTTCTGGTCCAGCCAGCGTTCCAGCCAGTGGATCGAATAGTTGCCCGCCAGGATGTCGGGTTCCTGCAACAGCGCCGTGAACAGCGGCACGGTCGTGTCGATGCCGTCCACGATCAGCTCGCCCAGGGCGCGGTCCAGCCGGGCCAGAGCCTCGGGCCGGTCGCGGCCATGGACGATCAGCTTGCCGATCAGGCTGTCGTAATAGGGCGGGATCGAATAGCCGTCGTAAAGCGCGCTGTCCATGCGCACGCCCAGGCCGCCCGGCGCGTGATATTGCGTGATCCTGCCGGGGCAGGGCGAAAAGCCCGGCACCTTCTCGGCGTTGATGCGCACCTCGATGGAATGGCCGCGGATGGTCAGGTCTTCCTGCCGGAACTCCATCTCGGCGCCCGAGGCGACGAGGATCTGCTGGCGGACCAGATCGACGCCGAAGATCGCCTCGGTCACGGGATGTTCGACCTGAAGGCGGGTGTTCATCTCGATGAAGTAGAACTCGCCGTCCTCATAGAGGAACTCGATGGTTCCCGCCCCGGCATAGCCGATCCGGGCCACGGCATCGGCGCAGATCTTGCCGATCCGGGCGCGTTCCTCGGGCGTGATCGAGGGGCCGGGGGCTTCTTCCAGAACCTTCTGGTGGCGGCGTTGCAGCGAACAGTCGCGTTCGCCCAGATGCACCGCGCGGCCCTTGCCGTCGCCGAACACCTGGATCTCGATATGGCGCGGCTTTTGCAGGTATTTCTCGATATAGACATCGGGATTGCCGAAGGCGGCCTTGGCCTCGGCCCGCGCGGTGCGGAACGCGACCTCCAGGCCCTTGTCGTCATGGGCGACCTTCATGCCGCGCCCGCCGCCGCCCGCCGTCGCCTTGATGATGACCGGATAGCCGATCTGCGCCGCGACGCGATGCGCGGCCTCGACATCGTCGACGCCGCCATCGCTGCCGGGAACGCAGGGCACGCCCAGGTTCCTCATCGTGTCCTTGGCGGTGATCTTGTCGCCCATGATGCGGATATGGTCCGCGCGCGGGCCGATGAAGGTGATGCCGTGGTCTTCCACCATCTGCACGAAGGCGGCGTTTTCGGACAGGAAGCCATAGCCGGGATGGATCGCCTGCGCGCCGGTGATCTCGCAGGCCGAGATGATCGCGGGCATCGACAGATAGCTGGCGGAAGACGGCGCGGGCCCGATGCAGACCGATTCGTCGGCCATGCGGACATGCATCGCGTCGGCATCGGCGGTGGAATGGACGGCGACCGAGGCGATGCCCATCTCGCGGCAGGCGCGGATCACGCGCAGGGCGATCTCGCCCCGGTTGGCGATCAGGATCTTGTCGAACATGCCTTCCCTCACTCGACGACCATCAGGGGGGCGCCGAATTCAACCGGGGCGCCGTCGTCGACAAGGATGCGCCGGACGGTGCCCGCGCGGGGCGAGGGGATGTGGTTCATGGTCTTCATCGCCTCGACGATCAGCAGCGTGTCGCCCTCGGCCACCGCCTGGCCGATCTGGACGAAGGGCGCGGCGCCCGGTTCGGCGGACAGATAGGCGGTGCCGACCATCGGCGAGGTGACGGCGCCCGGCAGGTTGGCCGGATCGTCGCTGATCGCGGGCAGTTGCGCGGCGGGGGCAGGGGCCGAGGCGGGCGCGGGCGCCGGGGCGGCGGCAGGGGCGGGCGCGGCATAGGTGACCTGCCTGCCCTGCTTGGAAAGGCTGACCGTCAGCCGGTCGTATTCGCCGTATTCCCGTTTCACCGACAGTTCGGACAGGTCGCTGGCATTCAGCAGTTCGGCAAGCGATTGGATGAAAGCCACGTCGCCTTCGTGATGCTTGCCGTTTTGGGAATCGTTGCTCATGCGGTCCTCTGCCAATGTCCTATGGTGCCGCGACCTTGACCGGCCGCGACGATTTTTCAGCCTTATAGCCTTGGAACCGCGTCAAGGGGAAGGGTTTCTCAACCCAAGGTGGGCCGCGACGCCTTTTCCGCCAGGCCCGAGGTTCCCGCCCGGCGGTCCAGTTCCGCCTCGACCTGGGCCAGCGTCACATCGCGCGCGGCCAGCATCACCAGCAGGTGGAAGATCACGTCCGCGGCCTCGGCGGTCAAGCGGTCGCGGTCGCCCTTGACGGCCTCGATGATCGCCTCGACGGCCTCCTCGCCGAATTTCTCGGCGCATTTCTCGGGGCCTTTCGCCAGCAGCTTCGCGGTCCAGCTTTCGTCCGGGTCGGCGGATTTGCGGGCGGCAATGGTGGCGGCCAGGTCGTGGATCGCGCTCATGCCAGCCTCATCGGGATGCCGGCGGCGGCCATGTGGGCCTTGGCCTCGGCGATGGTGAAGGTGCCGAAATGGAAGATGGACGCGGCCAGCACCGCGCTGGCATGGCCCTGGGTGACGCCCTCGACCAGGTGGTCCAGCGTGCCCACCCCGCCCGAGGCGATCACGGGGATGTTCACCGCATCGGCGATGGCGCGGGTCAGGGGGATGTTGAAGCCCGCCCGCGTGCCGTCGCGGTCCATGCTGGTCAGCAGGATCTCTCCGGCGCCCCTGGATTCGACGGTGCGGGCGAAGTCCACGGCGTCGATGCCGGTGGGCTTGCGGCCGCCATGGGTGAAGATTTCCCAGCGGCCCTCCGCCACGGTCTTGGCGTCGATGGCCACGACGATGCACTGGCTGCCGAAGCGGTCGGCGGCCTGGGCCACCACGTCGGGATCGGCCACGGCGGCGGAATTGAAGCTGACCTTGTCGGCCCCGGCCAGCAGCAGGGCGCGGACGTCGTCATGCGTCCGCACGCCGCCGCCCACGGTCAGCGGCACGAAGCACTGTTCGGCGGTGCGCGTCACCAGGTCGAACATGGTGCCGCGATTTTCATGCGTGGCGTGGATGTCGAGGAAACAGATCTCGTCCGCCCCCGCCGCGTCATAGGCTTTCGCCGCCTGCACGGGATCGCCCGCGTCGATCAGGTCCACGAAGTTGACGCCCTTGACGACGCGCCCGTCGGCCACGTCGAGGCAGGGGATGATGCGGGTTTTCAGCATGGGCTTCTCCTTGCGGGACCGTCCTATGCGCAAACGGGGCTTCGTTGAAGATGCGATTTGCGGGTGATAGCGTGGCGCCAACCGAACGGAGGCGCCGATGGACAACCAGTTGAAGACCGAACCCCGCCTGACCTCTCTGTCACATGGCGGCGGCTGCGGCTGCAAGATCGCGCCGGGTGTGCTGACCGGACTGCTGCGCGGCACCGCCATGCTGCCGGTGCCCGAGGCGCTGCTGGTCGGGATCGAGACATCCGACGATGCCGCGGTCTATCGGCTGAACGACCGGCAGGCCTTGGTGGCGACGACGGATTTCTTCATGCCGATCGTCGACGATCCGCTGGATTTCGGCCGCATCGCCGCGACCAATGCGATCAGCGATGTCTATGCGATGGGCGGCACGCCGATCATGGCCCTGTCGCTGGTGGGGATGCCGATCAACACCCTGTCGGGCGAGACCGTCGCCCGGATCCTGGAAGGCGGCGCGATGGCCTGCCGCGAGGCCGGGATCCCCATCGGCGGCGGCCACACCATCGATTCGGTCGAGGCGATCTATGGTCTTGTGGCCCTGGGCCTGGTCGATCCGGCGCATGTGAAGCGCAATTCCGGCGCGCGGCCGGGCGACGTGCTGATCCTGGGCAAGCCGCTGGGCGTCGGCGTGATGTCTGCGGCGCTGAAAAAGGGCGCGCTGCCCGAGGACGGCTATCGCGCGATGATCGCGGCGACGACCCGGCTGAACACTCCCGGCCGGGATCTGGCGCGGCTGCCCGGCGTCCATGCGATGACCGATGTCACGGGCTTCGGCCTGGCGGGCCATGCGTTGGAGATGGCGCGCGGGTCGGGCTGCGAATTGCGGCTGGACTGGTCCGCCGTGCCGCTGCTGGCCGGCGTGGCCGACCTGGCGGCGGGCGGCCATGTGACGGGCGCATCAGGGCGGAACTGGGCCAGCTATGGGGCCGAGGTCGTTCTGCCCGACGGGTTCGCCGACACGGATCGCGCGCTGCTGAGCGATCCGCAGACCAGCGGCGGGCTGCTGGTGGCCTGCGCCGAGGATCAGGCCGACGCCGCGCTGGCGATCTTTGCCGATCAGGGCTTTGCCGAGGCGGCGGTGATCGGGCGGGCGGTCCAGGGGCCGGGGCGGATCGTCGTCGGCCGAGGTCGCGTGCCTCCGGCGGGGATATTTGAGTGAAGAAGAAGCGGCCGGGTCAGGCTGCCTCGACCCTGCGGGCGCGGGCGATTTCCTCGGCCGTCAGGGGTCCGGCTGGGCCGTGCGGGCGGCGAGCGACCGCATCTTCTGTTCTTCGATCACCATGGCCCCAATACCGGATTTTCGGGTCGATCCAGGCATAGAGGATATCCACGACCAGGTTGAACAGGATGGTCGGCGCGCCGACCACCGCATAGCGACCATCGGCCGGGCCTTAGTCGGCGATCCGGTAGAAGTCCTTGGCATACCAGGCGTTCGTCACGTTTGAGGTGGGAATGCCCTTGATGGCCGGGTTCAGCATGTCGGCCTTGGCATAGTGATAGACGAAGACCGCCGGAACCTCGTCGGCCAGGATTTCCTCGGCCCGTTTGTAGAGGGGGGCGGGGTCCGGCGCGGTCTTGGACTCGTCCATCAGCTTGTCGTAGTCCGCGTTCGACCATTTGCCCGCGTTGTAGCCTTCGGTGCGGAACCAGTCCAGGAAGGTCGTCGCCTCGTTATAGTCGGCGCACCAGGCATAGCGGGCCATGTCGAAATCCTGGTTCTGCATCCGGTCGGTATGGGCCTTCCACTCGACATTGTTCAGCGTGATGGTCACGCCCAGCGGCTTCCAGAACTGCTGGGCGGCGATGGCCAGCTTCTTGTGGTTCTCGTCGGTGTTGTATTGCAGGGTCAGGGCCAGCGGGTTGTCGGGACCATAGCCCGCCTCGGTCAGCAGGGCGCGGGCCTTTTCCATGCGCTGTTCCTGGGTCATGGCAGAGATCCCGGCGTCTGGGGGCTGGAACCCCTCGATGGCCCAGTGGGTCCAGCTATAGGCGGGCTTCTGGCCGCCTTGCAGCACCTGGTCCACCATGATGTCGCGATTCAGCCCCAGCGACAGCGCCTGGCGGACGCGCACGTCCTTCAGCGCCGCGGGGCCCTTGTCCGAGAGGTTGAGGACATAGGCATAGGAACAGGCATAGGGGATCGACACCGCCTGGTCGGGATATTGCCGCGACAGGCGCGGATACTGGCCCGCCGGGATCTGCACGCGGTCCAGTTCGCCCGCCAGGTAACGCGTCAGGGCGATGTTGTTGTCGTTCACGGTCACGCCGCGCACGGTCTCCATCACGACATTGGCGGCGTCCCAGTATTCCGGGTTCTTCACGATGGTAATGTCCACCCCAGGATCGTGACTTTGCAGCGTGAAGGCGCCGTTGCCGACCAGGTTGCCGGGTCGGGTCCAGGCGTCGCCATGCTGTTCCACGACCTTCGGCGGCACCGGGAAGGTGGTCGCATGGGACAGGGTTTTCAGGAAATAGGGGGTCCGGGTGGTCAGCTTGACCTCCAGCGTCTTGTCGTCGACGGCGCGCACGCCCAGTTGGTCCGGCGGCAGGTCGCCCGCGATGATCTGCCTGGCGTTCCGGACGTTCATCAGCTCCAGGAACCACGCGGATTCCGAGGCGGTTTCCGGGTTCGCCACCCGCTGCCAGGCATAGACGAAGTCCTGCGCCGTCACCGGATCGCCGTTCGACCACTTCGCGTCGCGCAGGGTGAAGGTATAGGTCAGCCCGTCTTCGCTTTCGGCATGGCTTTCCGCCATGCCGGGGACCATCGCGCCGGTCGGGCCTTCGTTCATCAGCCCTTCGAACAATTGGCGCAGGACATCGGAACCCTCGACATCCGCGTTCTTCGCCGGATCCAGCGTCCTGATCGCGTCCAGCAGCCAATAGGTATAGGTCTGGCCGTCGGCCAGCGTCTCGCCCGCCGCCGGCTGGACGGCCTGGGCCGGAAGGGTCAGGGCGGCAAGAAGGGCGATGGTCGTGAACAGCCTGGACATCGGCGGCTTCCCTTGGTGTTGACTGGCGTCGTGATGCACGCAAGCAGCTTAACTGATCCTGCAAGCCCCGCCAGTAAAGCCGCATGGCCGCCGGAAGGTGCCGCCTTCCTGCGGCCAGCCAAGCGGACCGGATCCGGCCCGGGGCGACGTCGCGTCAATGCTCGCCCCGAACCAGGCGAGGACCGCCTTGACGCGCCAGTCACCGAACTTCTTGACCGGTTTTGCCACTTCGCGCATACCCCGAAAGGATGAACAGTCGGCCAGGCGGCGCACAAGGCTGATTTCCATGGGGGAGGAATCCTGATGAACGGCCTTTTGGCCCTGTCGCGCGGCATCGACCGCGTCAACACCGTGATCGGACGCAGCGCGGCCTGGCTGATCCTGCTGGCGATCTTCGTCAGCGCGATCAACGCCGTGGTCCGCAAGGTGTTCAGCGTATCGTCGAACGCCTATCTGGAATTGCAGTGGTATCTGTATGGCGGCGCGTTCCTGCTGGCGGCGGCCTATACGCTGCTGGAAAACGAACATATCCGCATCGACATCGTCTATGGCGCCTTCTCGCGCCGGGTGCAGCACTGGATCGACCTGCTGGGCACGATCTTCTTCCTGATGCCGGTGGTGCTGCTGACGCTGTATTTCGTCTGGCCCTGGCTGGTGCGCAGCTATCGCGGCGGAGAGATGTCGATGAACGCGGGCGGGCTGATCCTGTGGCCCGCCAAGGCGCTGCTGTTCGCGGGCTTCGTGCTGCTGTTCTTTCAGGGCATTTCGGAAATCATCAAGAAGATCGCCGTGATGCGCGGCCTGATCCCGGATCCCTTCCCGGCGACCGCCCATCACGCGCCGCTGGAGATCGACCCGGACCTGGCCGCCCAGGCGGGCTTTGCCGATCCCGACCATCCGCTGACCGATCTGGCCGACGACGCGCGCAAGGAACCCCGCGAATGATGGAGCTTATTGCGCAGAACATGGCGCCGATCATGTTCGTCTCGCTGATCGTGTTCCTGCTGATCGGCTATCCGGTGGCCTTCGCGCTTGGCGCCAACGGGCTTTTGTTCTTCATCATCGGGGTGGAGCTGGCGCCGCTGTCGGGCGGGTCGATCAACCTCAGCTGGCCGCTGCTGGGCGCGATCCCCGACCGCTTCTTCGGCGGCGTCGTCGCGAACGAGACCTTGCTGGCGGTGCCGTTCTTCACCTTCATGGGCATCGTGCTGGAGAAATCGGGCATGGCCGAGGATCTGCTGGACACGATCGGCCAACTGTTCGGCCCGATCCGGGGCGGTCTCGCCTATGCCGTCATCATCGTCGGCGCGCTGCTGGCCGCCACGACCGGCGTCGTCGCCGCCTCGGTGATCGCGATGGGCCTGATCTCGCTGCCGATCATGCTGCGCTATGGCTATGACCGGCGGATCGCCTCGGGGACCATTGCCGCGTCGGGCACGCTGGCGCAGATCATCCCGCCGTCGCTGGTGCTGATCGTGCTGGCCGACCAGCTGGGCCGGTCGGTGGGCGACATGTACAAGGGCGCGCTGATCCCCGGCCTGGTGCTGACCGGGCTTTACATGGCCTATATCTTCGTGATGTCGATCCTGCGGCCCGAGGCCCTGCCGGCCCTGCCGAAAGAGGCGCGGACGCTGGGGTCGGGCGTGGCCTCGCTGCTGGTTTCCTTTCTGCTGGGCGGGCTGGTGTTTTATGGCATGTGGCACTGGCTGCACGCCACGCAGGGGGCGGATGCCGACATTCTGGCGGCGGTCGTGGCGGTGCTGGTGATCTATGTCGCGGCGCTGATCGACAAGGGCATGAGGATCGGCCTGATGTCGCGGCTGGCGCAGCAGGTCATCATCGTGCTGATCCCGCCGCTGGCGCTGATCTTCCTGGTGCTGGGCACGATCTTCCTGGGCATCGCCACCCCGACCGAGGGCGGCGCGATGGGCGCGGTCGGCGCCTTGATCCTGGCGGGCGTCAAGGGGCGGCTGAACCTGGGGGTGATCAACCAGGCGCTGGCGGCCACCACCCGCCTGTCGGCCTTCGTGATGTTCATCCTGATCGGGGCGCGGATCTTCTCGCTGACCTTCTATGGCGTGAACGGACACCTGTGGGTGGAACACCTGCTGACCTCGCTGCCGGGCGGAGAACTGGGCTTCCTGATCGCGGTGTCGGTGCTGGTCTTCCTGCTGGCCTTCTTCCTGGACTTCTTCGAACTGGCCTTCATCATCGTGCCGCTGCTGGCGCCTGCGGCCGACAGCCTGGGCATCGACCTGATCTGGTTCGGGGTGATCCTGGGGGTGAACATGCAGACCAGCTTCATGCACCCGCCCTTCGGCTTCGCGCTGTTCTATCTGCGCTCGGTGGCGCCGAAGCATCCCTACAAGGACCGGGCGACGGGCAAGATGATGGAGCCGGTGCGCACCGGCCAGATCTATTGGGGCGCGGTGCCCTATGTCTGCATCCAGATCGTGATGATCGCGGTGGTGATCGCCTTCCCGCAGCTTGTCATGCATTACAAGGGCGCGCCGATCGACACCTCGGGCGTGCGGCTGGAGATTCCGGCGGGCGGTTCGAGCGGCTTCGGCGGGCTGGGCGGCGGACTTGGCGGCGGGCTGGGATCGCCCTTCGGCCAGGGCGCGGCGCCGGGCGGCGCACCCGCAGCGCCGGGCGGCCTGGGCGGGGGCCTGGGCGGCGCGCCGAATTTCGGTGCCCCCGCCATGCCTGCGACCCCGGAAACCCCGGCCCCTGCCGCGCCGCAGCCGGACCAGCCGCAAGGCGGCGGCCTGGGACTGGGCGGCCCGCCGCCGGGCCTGGGCGGAAACTGACAGGAATGCACAAGGGCCGGGAAACCGGCCCTTTTTCGGTGACGGATGCCATGAAAAAACCGCCGCAGGGTTCCTGCGGCGGCTTTCGGTTCGGGGCGCGGGCTCAGCCCTGGGTGGGGGTCAGCTTGCCGTTGCGCTGCTGGATCATCATGAAGGTGTCGAAGGTGTATTCCGCCGTCTGGTTATACAGATACCAGTCGTCGCGGAATTGCAGTTGCGCCTCGTACTGCCGCTTGAAATGTTCGTTTTCAGCGGACAGTTCGGCATAGACCTCGTTGGCGGCGGCGAAGGCGGCGTTCATGATTTCCTCGCTGAACGACCGTAACTGCGCGCCCGACGCGGCCAGTTCCTTCAAGGCCGTGGGGTTCTTGAAGTCGTATTTCGCCAGCATGTTCTGGTCGGTCGCCTGGCAGCAGGTCCGCAGCAGCGATTTGTAATGCTCGGGCAGTTCGTCATACTTGGCCTTGTTGACGAAGAAGCTGACCGTCGGCCCGCCTTCCCAGAAGCCGGGGTAATAGTAATAGGGCGCGACCTTCTGGAAGCCCAGCTTGTTGTCGTCATAGGGGCCGACCCATTCGGCGGCGTCGATGGTGCCCTTTTCCAGCGACGGATAGATGTCGCCGCCCGCGATCTGCTGCGGCACCACGCCCAGCTTTTCGACGACGCGCCCGGCCAGGCCGGAAATCCGCATCTTCAGGCCCTGCATGTCGGCGACGGTGTTCACTTCCTTGCGGTACCAGCCGCCCATCTGCACGCCGGTGTTCCCGGCCGGGAACGCCACCAGGTTCACCGTTTCCAGGAACTGGTTGTACTGGTCGATCCCGCCGCCGTGATAGTTATAGGCGGCCTTGGCGCGCGCGCTGAAGGTGAAGGGCAGATCGGCGCCGCAGGCGAAGGCCGGGTTCTTGCCCCAGTTGTAGTAACCCACCGAATGCGCGGTTTCGACAGTGCCGTCGGTCGCGGCGTTGATGGCGTCCAAGCCCGGCACGATCTCGCCGGCGGCGAAGACCTGGATGTTGAACTTGCCGTCCGAGGCTTCCTTCAGCCGGGTCGCGATCTCCTCGCCGCCGCCATAGATCGTGTCCAGCGACTTGGGAAAGGACGATGCCAGCCGCCAGTTGATCGTCGGCGATTCCTGCGCGATGGCAGGGGCCGCAAGCGTCGCGCCGGCTGCCGCCGCAACGCCGCCGACCGATGCCTTGGTCAGGAACGACCTGCGGTGCAGGGTCTTGGAATCTTTCATGAACTCTCCTCCGATGTTGGCAAGCGGGATCGTTGCCCAGTGGGGTCTTGCCCCAAGTGAGGTCCAGTTTAGCCAGCGATTTCGGCCTGTCGAGGGGACTGCGTATCTCGGGCGGAAAAAACGAAACCGCCCCCGGCGGATGCACGGGGGCGGTGGGTGTCGGGGCCGGCGCGGGTTTCAGCGCAGGATGGAACGGCCCGCGTATTCGGCGGTGGCGCCCAGCATTTCCTCGATGCGGATCAACTGGTTGTATTTCGCCAGCCGGTCGGACCGCGCCAGCGAGCCGGTCTTGATCTGGCCGCAATTGGTGGCCACCGCCAGATCGGCGATGGTGGCGTCCTCGGTCTCGCCCGAGCGGTGGGACATGACGCTGGTATAGCCGTTGCGGTCGGCCAGCCGCACCGCGTCCAGCGTTTCCGACAGCGTGCCGATCTGGTTGACCTTGACCAGCAGGCTGTTGGCGCAGCCCTTTTCGATCCCTTCGGCCAGCCGCGCCGGATTGGTCACGAACAGGTCGTCGCCCACCAGCTGCACGGATTGACCCAGCCGGTCGGTCAGCAGTTTCCAGCCGTCCCAGTCATCCTCGGCACAGCCGTCCTCGATCGACAGGATCGGATAGTCGGCGCAGAGCGCGGCCAGATAGTCCACGTTCTCGGCCGAGGTCAGCGACTTGCCCTCGCCCGCCATCTCATAGCGGCCGTTCTTGAAGTATTCGGTGGACGCGCAGTCCAGCGCCAGCATGATATCGTCGCCGGGCCTGTAGCCCGCCTTCTCGACCGCCTTCAGGATGAAATCCAGCGCGTCGCGGGTGCTGGAGAGGTTCGGCGCAAAGCCGCCCTCGTCGCCGACGCCGGTCGCCAGTCCCGCCGCCGACAGTTCCTTCTTCAGGGTGTGGAACACCTCGGAGCCCATGCGCACGGCGTCGCGGATGTTTTCCGCGCTGACCGGCATGATCATGAATTCCTGGATGTCGATGGGGTTGTCGGCATGTTCGCCGCCATTGATGATGTTCATCATCGGCACCGGCAGGATCCGCGCCGCCGTGCCGCCGACATAGCGATAGAGCGGCTGCTGGCAGGCATCCGCCGCCGCCTTGGCGACCGCCAGCGACACGCCCAGGATCGCGTTGGCGCCCAGCCGGCCCTTGTTGGGGGTGCCGTCCAGCTCGCACATCATGGCGTCGATGGCGCGCTGTTCGGTCGCGTCCTCGCCGATCAGGGTCTCGGCGATCTCGCCGTTGACGGCGGCCACGGCCTCCAGCACGCCCTTGCCCAGATAGCGGGAATTGTCGCCGTCGCGCTTTTCCACCGCCTCATGCGCGCCGGTGGACGCGCCCGAGGGAACCGCCGCCCGGCCCAGGGTGCCGTCTTCCAGCGTCACGTCGACCTCGACGGTCGGGTTGCCGCGGCTGTCCAGGATTTCACGCGCATAGATGTCGATGATGGCGGTCATGATCGTCCCTCGGGGTGTTTGGTGTCGGCGCCTTCATAGCGGCGCGAGGGGCAGGCAGGAAGCCGCAAATTCACGGCTGCTCGATCTCGGCCCAGATCGGCAGGTGGTCCGAGGCGTCGCGCGCCCGCGCGCCGGTGAAGACCCCCTGATCCAGCAGCGTCAGGTGATGCGACATGGCGATGCGGTCGAAGCGCAGCCGGGGCAGGGGCGCGGGATAGGACGGGCCGGGGGCGATCACGCGGAACCCCGCCAGTGATTCCAGGCCCCGGCTGTCGTGCCATTCGTTGAAATCGCCCATCAGCACGATGTTGTCATCCGCGATCCGCGCCGCTTGGGCCGTGATCCGCGCCAGTTGCGCCCGGCGCGAGGACCGGGCAAGCCCCAGGTGGACGCCGATCACCGTCAGCTTCGGCAGGCGCAGCACGACCGCGCCGCGCGGCTCCAGCCCCGGAAGGGGCAGGCGGCGCAGCACGGCCTGTTCGGCCAGATCCGGCCGCATCAGGATCGTCTGGCCGTGCCAACCCAGCGAGTTTTCCCCGGTCGTCGTCATGTTGGCCGGAACCAGCCCGGTGGTTTTCTGGATCAGGCGGCGCGGCAGCGCCTCGGGTCGGGCGCCCAGGCGGAAATCGACCTCTTGCAGGGCGATGATGTCGGGTTGCAGGGCCGAGATGACGGCAAGGTTGCGTTCCGGCGCGTGCGGGCCGGTCAGGCCGCGGCATTTGTGCAGGTTGTAACTTGCCAATCTCAACAAGGACAGGCCGCCTTTCGTGCTGGCCGCAGGATAGTCACGGTCCGGGCCGTTGCAAGGGGCAGGTCAGGTGCCGCAGAAGGTCTGATGCACGATCTGGTCGCTGCGGGGCGCGGCCGCCAGGTCGTCCCAACCGGCCCGCCCTTCGCGCGGATGCGTCACCGCGTCGAACAGCCGCCGGAACGGGTCCAGGTCGCCCGCCACGGCGGCGGCGATGGCCTCCTCGACCCGGTGGTTGCGCGGGATGCGCAGGGGGTTCGCATGGCGCATCAGGGCGGGGTCGGGGTTCCGCGCCTGCCAGTCGGCGGCCCAGGCATCGAAAGCCTCCCGGTCGGTGAAGTCGTCCCGCGCGGTGCCGTCCGAGAGGCCCGCGAAGACGCGGGTGAAATCGGCGCGCTGCTGCGCCATCAGGGTCAGCAGGCGTTCGGCCAGGGGCTGCGCATCGGCAGCTTCGGTCAGGCCCAGCTTCTCGCCGAAGCGGCGGCGCCATGCGGCCTGATAAAGCGGTGCGAAGCTGTGGACGGATTTCGTCGCGGCCTCGATGGCGGCGTCGCGTTCGCCCATCAGCGGGATCAGGCAGGTGGCAAGCTGCGCCAGGTTCCAGACCGCGATCTGCGGCTGCTGCGACCAGGCATAGCGCCCGGCCCGGTCGATGGACGAAAACACCGTGTCGGGGTGATAGGCGTCCATGAAGGCGCAGGGGCCATAGTCGATGGTTTCCCCCGAAACGGCCATGTTGTCGGTGTTCATCACCCCGTGGATGAAGCCCAAGGCCATCCAATGCGCGATGGTCTCGGCCTGCCGGGCCACGACATGATCCAGCAGAGACAGCGGGCCGCTGGCGGTCGGATAATGGCGGGCGATGACATGATCGGTCAGGGCGGCAAGCGCCTCGGTCTTGTCGCGGACGGCGAAGAACTGGAAGGTGCCGACGCGGATATGGCTGGCGGCCACGCGGGTCAGCACCGCGCCGGGCAGGGCGCTGTCGCGCCAGACCGTTTCCCCGGTCGCCACCGCCGCCAGGGCGCGGGTGGTGGGCACGCCCATCGCGTGCATGAATTCGCTGACGATGTATTCGCGCAGCACCGGCCCCATCCAGGCCCGCCCGTCGCCTCGACGAGAGAAGGGCGTCGGCCCGCTGCCCTTCAACTGGATGTCGAAGCGCGCCCCGTCAGGGGCCACGACCTCGCCCAGCAGGACGGCGCGGCCGTCGCCAAGCTGCGGCACGAAGCCCCCGAACTGATGGCCCGCATAGGCCTGGGCGATCGGCTCGGCACCCTCGGGGACGGCATTTCCGGCCAGCATCGCCAGCCCCTCGGCTCCGGCGAGCCAGTCGCCGTCCAGGCCCAGCCGTTCAGCCAGGGGTTCGTTCAGCGCCAGCAGCCGGGGGGCGGCCACGGGCGTCGGCGCCACGCGGGCAAAGAAGCCCTGCGGCAGGCGGGCATAGCTGTTGTCGAAAGGGATCATCCGGGCCTCCTGTCCCTTTCATCTAGGGGCAGGAGGGGCTTGGGAAAAGGGCTGCGCGCGTCAGCCGCGCGGCTTGACGTGCGGCGACCGGGTGATGCCCGCCCCGTGCAGCGCGCCCGCGACCAGCCCGGCCGCAAGCGGCGCGGCGATGAACAGCCACAATTGCGACAGCGCCTGCCCGCCCGCGAAGACCGCAGGCCCGATGGACCGCGCCGGGTTCACCGACACGCCGGTCACGTCGATGCCGACCAGATGGATCCCCGCCAGCGTCAGGCCGATGGCCAGCCCCGCGAAACCGGCGGGCGCGTCGGTCTGGGTCGCGCCCAGGATCACGGTCACGAACAGGAAGGTCGCCACGAATTCGAACACCAGGGCGGCCGTCAGGCTGTAGCCGCCGTTATAGCCCGCGCCCCAGCCGTTCTGGCCCAGCCCGTTCTGGGCGATGTCATAGTCCGCCTTGCCGGTGGCGATGACATAGATCACCGCCGCCGCCGCGACCGCGCCCAGGATCTGCGCGATGCAATAGGCGACGAAATCGCCGAAACCCATCCGGCCGGACGCCAGGAAGCCCAGCGACACCGCCGGGTTCAGCTGTGCGCCCGAGATCGCGCCCAGGCCATAGGCGGCGGCGACGATGGACAGGCCGAAGGCCATGGCGATGCCGTGAAAGCCGATATGCGCGCCCATCAGCACCGCCGAGCCGACGCCGAAGAAAACCAGGATGAATGTACCGATGAATTCGGCCAGGGCCTTGCTGGACATCATCAACTCCTTACAACAGAATCGGGTCACATCCCCGTGTGCGCGAGTGTGTGGATTGCGATAGGTTAATCAAGCGAAATCCCGGCATGAGCCGGGACACTTGCACGGCGGCGGCCACGCGCGTATCGCATGACCGCAAAGGAGCCTGCCCATGAAATTTCTCGACCTCGCCAAAGTCCATATTCGCTCGGGCGGGGGCGGCGCGGGCTGCGTGTCCTTCCGGCGCGAGAAGTTCATCGAATATGGCGGCCCCGATGGCGGCGACGGCGGCAATGGCGGCGATGTCTGGGCCGAGGCGGTCGAGGGGCTGAACACGCTGATCGACTTCCGCTATCAGCAGCATTTCTTCGCGAAATCCGGCCAGCACGGCATGGGCAGCCAGATGACCGGCAAGTCGGGCGAGGATATCACGCTGAACGTGCCCGTCGGCACCGAGATCCTGGACGAGGACGAGGAGACCGTCATCGCCGACCTGACCGAACCCGGCCAGCGGGTGCTGCTGGCCAGGGGCGGCAATGGCGGCTGGGGGAACCTGCATTTCAAGACCTCGACCAACCGATCCCCGCGCAATGCCAATCCCGGCCAGCCGGGTGTGGAACGCACGATCTGGCTGCGGCTGAAGCTGATCGCGGATGCCGGGCTGGTGGGGCTGCCCAATGCGGGCAAGTCCACCTTTCTCGCCGCCGTGTCGAACGCCCGGCCCAAGATCGCGGACTATCCCTTCACCACGCTGCATCCGAACCTGGGCGTGGTCGGCGTCGACGCCCATGAATTCGTGATGGCCGACATTCCCGGCCTGATCGAGGGCGCCAGCGAGGGCAGGGGCCTGGGCGATCAGTTCCTGGGCCATGTCGAACGCTCGCGCGTGCTGCTGCATCTGGTCGACGGCACCTCCGAGGACGTGGCGACCGACGCCCGCACCATCCTGACCGAGCTTGCGGCCTATTCGCCGATCCTGATGGACAAGCCGCGCGTCACGGCGCTGAACAAGATCGACGCCCTGGATGACGAAACCATCGCCGAACGCAAGGCCGCCCTGGAAGCCGAGATCGGCGGGCCGGTCTTCCTGATGTCCGGCGTCGCCAAGTTGGGCGTGACCGAGGTGCTGCGCGCGCTGTGGACGCAGATCGAGCCATCCCGGCACGCCACCAGGAACGAACCCGAGGCGCCATGGCAGCCGTAAGCCCCACCCTGGCCGCCGCGCGCCGCCTTGTCGTCAAGGTCGGATCCGCGTTGCTGGTGGATGACCAGGGGCTGCGCGGCGACTGGCTGCGGGCCTTGTGCGACGACGTGGCCGACTGGCGCCGGCGCGGCTGCGACGTGGTGCTGGTGTCGTCGGGGTCCATCGCGCTTGGCCGCCGCGTCCTGGGCCTGCCGCTGGGCGCGCTGCCGCTGGAACAGGCGCAGGCCGCCGCCGCCGTGGGCCAGATCCGGCTGGCGCGGGCCTATGAGGAGGCGCTGGCCCCCCATGGCGTGACCACCGCGCAGGTGCTGCTGACGCTGGAGGACAGCGCCGACCGCCGCCGTTACCTCAACAGCCGGGCGACGATGCAGACGCTGCTGTCGCTGGGCGTGGTGCCCATCGTCAACGAAAACGACACCGTGGCCACCGACGAGATCCGCTATGGCGACAACGACCGGCTGGCCGCGCAGATCGCCGTGACCTGCGGGGCGGACCAGTTGCTGCTGCTGTCGGACGTGGACGGGCTTTACACCGCCAATCCCAAGACCGACCCGACCGCCCTGCACCTGCCGGTGATCGAACACCTGACGCCGGAAATCGAGGCGATGGGCGGCGATCCGGTCTCGGGCCTGTCCAAGGGCGGCATGAAGACCAAGCTGATGGCGGCGCGCACCGCGATCGCCGGGGGCTGCGCCATGGCGATCGCCGAAGGGTCGGTGATGCGCCCCCTGTCGGCGGTGGCGAAGGGCGCGCGGTGCAGCTGGTTCCTGGCCGAAAGCGATCCCCAGCTTGCCCGCAAACGCTGGATCGCGGCGATGAAGCCCAAGGGCGCGCTTGTCGTCGACCAGGGCGCCGCCCTGGCCTTGGGCCAGGGCAAGTCGCTGCTGCCCGCGGGCGTGCGCACGGTGGTGGGCGAATTCGGGCGCGGCGATCCGGTGGCGATCACCGGCCCCTCGGGCGAGACGCTGGCGACCGGGCTGGTCCGCTATACCGCCGACGAGGCGCGGCGCATCGCGGGCCACCGCTCGGACCGGATCGAGTCGATCCTGGGCTATACCGGGCGCGCCGCCTTGGTCCATCGCGACGACATGGCGCTGTAGGGTCGCTTTTTTCCGGCGGCGCGGGAATAAACGCGCCGCGGGTCCGTCATCATCCCGCAGGCAGGACGGCCTGCGACGGATGAAAGGACCGCAGCCATGACACGACACCGCCTTCTGATCGCCCTTGCGACCGCCGCCAGCCTTGCCATGCCGGGCATCGCCCTTGCCGATGACGATGACGATGTCCGCCGCCCGCTGCGCGGCATCGCCGCCCCGCAGATCCACTGGTCGATCTGGGGCTGGGACGATGGCCGCCGCTGGTTCTATGGCCGGCCGGCGCGCCACGACCATGATGACGATGATCGCCGGGGCCGGTGGGACGATGATGACGACGATGACGATGACGACGATTGAATAACACGAAAGATGGGGCAGGATCAGGCGCGCCCCGGCTGAAATGCCGGGGCGCTTTGCCTATCCGATGGGCCGGCGCCCCAGCAGCCGCAGCAGCAGGCCGCGCCCGGCCCGCAACCAGGGATACAGCCGCGCCGCCCGCCGCCGGTCGCGCAGCAGCCAGGCCATCGGCCCGCGCCCTGCCAGCCGCGACAGCATCCACACCGCGTCGCCGCCCTGCCAGATCAGGTCGCCCTGTCTCACCACCATCCCGGCATTCAGGTCGCACCCCGCCCGCCGCAGCGCGGCCAGGCGGGGGTCGTCGCCCCGCGCGTCGATCAGGTCCACCGGACCCAGGGCGTCGCGCAGCCGCAGCATCTGGACATAGTTGCGGCACAGCGGGCAGTCGCCGTCGTAAAAGACCTCGAGCCCGCCATGCGCCATTCAGGCGGCCTTCGCGCCGCTGCCATAGCGGTCATAGAAGCCCTGGCCGCTGTCGGCCATGTCGCGCAGCAGTTTGGGCGCCGCGAACCGTTCGCCGTGATCCGCCGCCAGCCGGTCGCAGATCTGGACGGCGCGGGCTGCGCCCAGCATGTCCAGCCAGCTGAACGGGCCGCCCGACCAGGGCGCGAAGCCCCAGCCCAGGATCGCGCCGACATCGCCCTCGCGAATGTCCTCCAACACGCCTTCCTCGAAGGCGCGCACGGCCTCCAACGACTGGGCGAACATCAGGCGGTGCTGGACGTCGTGCAGATCGGGCTGATCGTCGGCCTGCGGATAGCGTGCCGCCAGCCCGTCCCACAAGCCCTGCCGCTTGCCCGCGTCGTCATAGGCATAGAAGCCCGCCTTCGACTTGCGGCCCAGCCGGCCCTGATCGGCCATCCAGAACAGCACCTCGTCCACCGCGCCGTCGGGATAGGCGTCGCCCAAGGCCGCGCGGGTGGCCTTGGCGATCTTGACGCCCAGGTCGATGCTGGTTTCGTCGACCAGTTGCAGCGGCCCTAGCGGCATCCCCATCAGCTTGGCGGCGTTTTCCACCAGCACCGGGTTCACGCCCTCGGCCACCATGCGGATGCCTTCGTTGATATAGGGGATGATGCAGCGGTTGGCATAGAAGAACCGCGCGTCGTTCACCACGATGGGAGTCTTGCGGATCTGGCGCACGAAATCCAGCGCCTTGGCGACCGCGCGGGGGCCGGTCTCGCGGCCCTTGATGATCTCGACCAGAGCCATCTTGTCCACCGGGCTGAAGAAATGGATGCCGATGAACTGATCGGGCCGGGCGCTGGCCTTCGCCAGGTCGCTGATCGGCAGGGTCGAGGTGTTGGTGGCGAAGATCGCGTCCTGCGGGATCACGGCCTCGGCCCGCTGGGTGACCTCGGCCTTGATGGCGGGGTCTTCGAAGACCGCTTCGACGATCAGGTCGCAGCCTTCCAGCGCGGCGTAATCGGTGGTCGCGGTGATGCGGGCCAGCACCTCGGCCTTCTTGTCCTCGGTCGCCTTCTTGCGGCTGATGGCCTTGTCCAACAGGTCGGCGGAATGGGCCTTGCCCGTGTCCGCGCTGTCCTGTTTCGCGTCGATCAGCACCACCTGGATGCCCGCCATGGCGCTGACATAGGCGATGCCCGCGCCCATCATCCCGGCGCCCAGAATGCCGACCTTGCGCACGGTCTGGTCGGGCGCCTCGGGGCGGTTCGCGCCCTTTTCCAGCGCTTCCTTGTTGATGAACAGGCTGCGGATCATCGCAGTCGAGGACGGGTTCATCAGCACATTGGTGAACCACCGCGCCTCGATTTTCAGCGCCGTGTCGAAGGGCACCTGCGCGCCCTCATAGACCGCCGACAGCAGCGCCTTGGCCGCCGGATAGACGCCCATCGTCTTGCCGTTGACCATCGCGGACGCGCCCACGAAGGTCATGAAGCCCGCCGGATGGTAAGGCTCGCCCCCCGGCATCTTGTAGCCCTTCTGGTCCCAGGGCTTGACCAGATCGGCGTCCTTGGCGTTCAGCACCCAGTCGCGGGCGGCGGCGACCGGATCGTCCGCGACCTCGTCGATCAGGCCCGCCGCCTTGGCCTTCTTCGGATCGGACAGCTTGCCTTCCAGCAGGAAGGGCGCTGCCGCCATCGCGCCCAGTTTGCGGGTCAGGCGGATGGTGCCGCCGCCGCCGGGAAAGATGCCGACCATGATTTCCGGCAGGCCGATCTTGGCGCGGGCATTGTCGGCGGCAAAGATGCGGTGCGTCGCCAGCGGCAGTTCCAGCCCGATTCCAAGCGCGGTGCCGGGCAGGGCGGCGGCGATGGGCTTGCCGCCCTTCAGCGTCTTGGGATCCATCCCCGCCCGCTCGATCTTGCGCAGGACATGGTGCAGCGACATGATCCCGTCAAAGACCTGCTGCGCGCCGCCCTGCTTCATCCCGGCGATGACGTTGAGATCCATTCCGGCGGCGAAATCCTTCTTGCCGCTGGTGATGACGATGCCCTTGACGGCGTCGTCCCCCAGGGCGTCGTCGATCAGCGCGTTCAGCTCGGACGCGCCGTCCAGAGACAGCACGTTCATCGACTTTCCGGGCACGTCCCAGGTGATGACGGCGACGCCATCGGCGTCCTTCTGCATGGTGAAATCGGTCATTCGTTCTCTCCCTTGGCCGGGTAGGGGGTTCCGTCCAGATGCGTATATCCCGCAGGCGTCGCCAGCAGGTCCGCACCCGGATAATGGGTGATGTTCTCGGGCCGTCGACTGCCCGCGATCAGATAGACGGCGGGCTTGTCGGCGCGGTTTCTCAGCGTATGGGCAATCGGGGTGCCCGCCTTCCAGCAGCAGGCATCGCCCGGATGGATGACCGTTTCCACGCCATCCTCGACCACCGTCAACTCGCCTTCCAGCATATAGAGGAACTCGTCCTCGTCCTGTTCCCAATGCGGCTGACTGGATTGCTTGCCGGGATGCAGGGTTTCCAGGGCGATGCCGAACTGCGTCAGCCCGCCCGCCTCGGTCAGGTGGCGATAGGACAGGAAGCCGCGCCCGAGATTGTAGGGGTCGGGATAACCCGAGACGCCCTCGGTCACCGGGACGCTGTCCTTGCGCAGAATCATCACACGCGCTCGATGATCGTGGCCGCGCCCATGCCGGAGGCGATGCACAGCGTCGCCAGACCGACCTGCTTGTCCTGCCGCTCCAACTCGTCCAGCAGCGTGCCGATGATGATCGCGCCGGTCGCGCCCAGCGGATGGCCGAGCGCCATCGCGCCGCCATTGACGTTGACCCTGGCCGGATCCACCTGGAACGCCTGCATGAAGCGCAGGACCACGGCGGCGAAAGCCTCGTTCACCTCGAACAGGTCGATGTCGCCGATCGACATGCCGCTGTCGGCAAGGATCTTTTCCGTGACGGGGACCGGGCCGGTCAGCATGATCGTGGGGTCGGTGCCGATCTTGGCGGTGGCGCGGATCCGGGCGCGGGGCTTCAGGCCATGGGCCTTGCCGAACTCCGCATTGCCGACCAGCACGGCGGCGGCGCCGTCCACGATGCCCGAGCTGTTTCCGGCATGGTGGATATGCTCGATATGATCCAGATGCGGGTATTTCAGCATCGCCACCTTGTCGAAGCCGGGCATGACCTCGCCCATGTCCTTGAAGGCGGGTTTCAGCTTGGCGAGATCCTCGATCGTCGTGCCGGGGCGCATGTATTCGTCGCGGTCGAGGATGGTCAGCCCGTTCTGGTCCCTGACCGGCACGATGGATTTGGCAAAGCGCCCTTCCTCCCACGCGCGCGCGGCGCGGTTCTGGCTTTCGACGGCCAGCCTGTCGGCCTCGTCGCGGGTAAAGCCGTATTCGGTGGCGATGATGTCGGCGCTGATGCCCTGGGGCACGAAATAGGTCTTCATCGCCAGGCCGGGATCGACCGCGATGGCGGCGCCGTCGCTGCCCATGGCGACGCGGCCCATCATCTCGACCCCGCCCGCGATATAGCCGCTGCCCGCCCCGGCCTTGACCTGGTTGGCCGCCAGGTTCACGGCCTCCATTCCGCTGGCGCAGAAGCGGTTGATCGACAGGCCGGGGATGCGTTCGTCAAGGTCTGATGCCAGCACGGCGGACCGCGCCAGGCAGCCGCCCTGCTCCTTGACCTGGGTGACATTGCCCCAGATCACGTCCTCGACCGCAGCGCCTTCCAGGTTGTTGCGCTCCTTGACGGCGTTCAGCAGGCGGGCTGACAGCGCCAGCGAGGTCACTTCGTGCAGGCTGCCATCGGGGCGGCCCTTGCCGCGCGGGGTGCGGGCGGCGTCATAGATATAGGCGTCGGTCATGCGTCCTCCTTCGGCGCCCGGTCGGATGGGTTGCCGGGCATCAGGTCATGGGGATGTTTCCAGCCGGGCAGGGCTTCGAGCCCGTCCAGCCAGCGGTCGATATGGGGCCGGTCCTTGCGGTCGAAGCCGAAGGGCTCGGGACAGAACAGATAGCCGCAGCAGAACATCAGCCAGCGCGGCACCTCGTTGCCGCCGGCGAGGGCGCGAAAGGCTGGGCTGCGGGCCTCTTCGTTGAAGAAATCGACACAGACCGGCGACCGGTCGTAACCGGCCAACTCCATCGTCAGCGCCGGTTTGCAGGCATTGCCGGATTCGCCAAAACACCAGAGTTGCGCGGTCATCCTGTTCCTTTCACCGCCGGGGGCTTCGCGCCCCCGGACCCCCGCGGGATATTTTCGTGAAGAAGAAGGCGCGGGTTAACCGTTTTTCAATCCTTCCTCGCTAGCGTCACCGATGCGGTACAGGCTGGGAAGCCGATGACCGCTGAAGGAGAAGTTTCCGGCCTGCGAGTTTGATGCCGATGGCCGAGCGCAGGCCGGAAATGCCGCTTCTTCTTCATTCAAATATCCCCGCCGGAGGCTCCTGCCCGTGACGCGGACCCTGCGGTCCGCAGGTTCAGAACGCCTCTGCCTCAAGCTCCATCACCGGCGCGGCCCCCGACTGGATGCGCGCCAGATGCGTCGCGGTCATCGGCAGCTGCCGTTTCATGTAATAGCGCCCGGTGGCCAGCTTGGTCTTCAGGAACGCAGCGTCACCCGTGCCCCCGTCCAGCGCGGCCTGCGCGGCGGCGGCCATTTGCGCCCACATGAAGCCCAGTGCGACATGGCCGAAGAGGTGCATGAAGTCATAGCTTCCGGCCAGGGCGTCGTTCGGGTTCTTCATGCCGCGTTCCATGAAGAACATGGCGGCGGTTTGCAGATCCTTCGAGGCGGCCTTCAGAGGCGCCACGAAATCGGCGGCGATGGGGCTGTCGGCGTGGTCCTTGCAGAAGCCCTTGACCAGTTCGAAGAAGGCCATGACATGCCTGCCGCCGTCCTGGGCCAGCTTGCGGCCGACCAGATCCAGCGCCTGCACGCCGTTGGCGCCTTCATAGATCATGGTGATCCGGGCGTCGCGGACGAACTGGGACATGCCCTGTTCCTCGATGTAGCCATGGCCGCCATAGACCTGCTGGGCCAGCACCGCGGTTTCGAACCCCTTGTCGGTCAGGAAGCCCTTGATGACCGGCGTCAGCAACGACACCAGCCCTTCGGCATCGCCGTCGCCACCATGGCCCTTGTCGATCAGATGCGCGCCCCACAGCGCCAGCATCCGGGCGCCTTCCAGGAAGGATTTCTGGTCCATCAGGCTGCGGCGGATGTCGGGATGGACGATCAGCGGATCGGCGGGGCCGGAGGGGTTCGCGGCGCCCGTCACCGCGCGGCCCTGCAAGCGGTCCTTCGCATAGGCGACCGCGTTCTGATAGGCAGGCACCGCGCTGGCATAGCCTTGCAGGCCGACGCCCAGCCGCGCCTCGTTCATCATCGTGAACATGGCCCGCATCCCCTTGTGCAGGTCGCCCAGCAGCCAGCCCCTGGCCCCGTCATAGTTCATGACGCAGGTGGCATTGCCGTGGATGCCCATCTTTTCCTCCAGCGCGCCGACCGTCACGCCGTTGCGTTCACCCAGGCTGCCGTCCGCGTTCACCAGGAATTTCGGCACGATGAACAGGCTGATGCCCCTGGTGCCCTCGCCGCCGCCCGGCGCCTTGGCCAAGACCAGGTGGATGACGTTTTCCGCCAGGTCGTGATCGCCGGCCGAGATGAAGATCTTGGTCCCGGTGATCAGATAACTTCCGTCTTCCTGCGGCTCGGCCCTGGTGCGCAGCATCCCCAGGTCGGTGCCGCAATGCGGTTCCGTCAGGTTCATGGTGCCGGTCCAGTCGCAGCCGACCATCTTCGGCAGATACATCGCCTTCTGATCGTCGGTGCCATGGGCATGGATGGCCGAATAGGCGCCGTGGGTCAGGCCCTGATACATGTTGAAGGCCATGTTGGCCGACACGAACATCTCGCCCGTGGCCACGCCCAGCACATAGGGCATTCCCTGACCGCCATAGTCCGGGTCGCAGTCGAGCGCGGTCCAGCCGCCCTCCTTCATCGCCCGGAAGGCCTGGTCAAAGCCCTCGGGCGTGCGGACCACGCCGTTTTCCAGGCGGCATCCCTGGCGGTCGCCCACCGCGTTCAGCGGCGCCAGAACCTCGGCCGCCAGCTTGCCCGCCGCGTCCAGCACGGCTTCGGTGAAGTCGCGGTCCAGGTCGTCATGCCCCGGCAGGCCGGATCGCGACAGCTTCAGCACGTCATGCAGCGCGAACTGCATGTCGCGGACAGGCGGGATATAGATCGTCATGGCATTACCCTGTGGTCGTGTCGTTGGACGCGGCGGCAAGTCGGTCTTCTGCGTCGGAAAGCTGGGACTTGAGTTCAACGATCGCCTCGCTCAGTTCAGCGTATTGGCGTTCCATGTCGGCAAGGCGCTGGCGCCCGACCATGATGGCCGCGGCGATCTGCGCCTTGTTCGTCCCGCCCGGCTCGTACAGTTCAAGCAACTGGCGGATTTCCTCGAGGCTGAAGCCGAACCGCTTGCCGCGCAGGATCAATGTCAGCCGCGCCCGGTCCCGGCGGTCGTACAGGCGATGCTGCCCGCGACGTTCGGGAAAGATCAGCTCGCGCGCCTCATAGAAACGCAGCGTGCGGGGGGTGACATCGAACGCATCGCACATCTGGCGAATCGTCATCAGCTCGTCGGACATGGATCGCGGTTCCTCCTCGTTCACCGTCTGCCGTCCTTGACCACAGATATAGGGGCAAGTTGACGCGAACGTAAGCGGGACGCCGCGTCACAGGCGAAGTCAAGGCGATACCTGACGTATGGTCAATCCATATCGGACAATTCCCGCGCCGCGGTTTCGCGAAGGGCCTTCAGGTCGGCGCGCGCGGTCGTCAGGTCGGCGATCTGTTCGTCCAGAACCTTGAGCTGCCGGTCCGCCATATCCAGCCAGACCTGATATTGTTCGCGCGATCCCTTTTGTTCATAGATCAGAAGCCATTGCCGGATATCCTCCAGCGAGAATCCGAACCGCCTTCCCCGCAGGATCAGGGTCATGCGGGCGATTTCGCGCGGCCCGTAAAAGCGCGTCCGGCCTTCCTTGCGGGGGTTCAGCAGTTCGATATATTCGTAATAGCGCAGCGTCCGGGGCGTCACGGCGAAGCGCGTGCACATCTCCTTGAAGCTGACTGTCTGCTCGCCCGGCATCGACCTCTCCCGTCATCGTCAGGCCAAAGGCTATCCGGTCGGCGCGCCTGTGCGCAAGGGACGGGGGTTGAGTGCGCGCCCCTGTCGCGGATAGCGTAGCGGCGGCAAGCGGGGAAAACGCGATGGACAGGGATGCAGGCATGTCGGATTCGGACCAGACGCGGATCGCCCAGCAATTCATCGAGGCGATTCCCCATGCCCGCGCCCTGGGGATGCGGGTCGATGCGCTTGGTGCGGGGATGGCCACCGTCAGCATGCCCTGGGCCGAACATCTGGTCGGCGATCCGCGCAGCGGGGTGGTGCATGGCGGGGTCGTGTCGGCGCTGATGGACACCTGCTGCGGGGCGGCGGTGATGGCCCATCCCGAAGGACCGTCCTCGACCGCGACCATCGACCTGCGCATCGACTATATGCGGTCCGCCACGAAGGGGCAGCGGATCACGGCGCGGGCCGAATGCTATCACATCACCCGCAGCGTGGCCTTTGTCCGCGCCGTCGCCCTGGACGAGGATACGGACAAACCCGTCGCCGCCGCCACCGGCGCCTTCACGGTGGAACGGTGATGGCCGTGGACCGCCGCGAACCGCTGGACCAGATCAAGTCGCGCCGCGATTCGGCGCTGTCGGCGCTTGTGTCCGGCGTGCCCTACCTCGCCTGGCTGGGCATCCGCTTCGACCGGCGCGGGGACGAGTTGACCGCGATCCTGCCCTATGACGAAAAGCTGATCGGCAACCCGCTGCTGCCGGCGCTGCATGGCGGCGTGACGGCGGCCTTCCTGGAGACGACCGCAATCATCGAACTGGCTTGGACCGCCATGTGGGAAGATATGGAATCGGGCCGTGCCGTTGCCGACGCGGCGGTCGCCATCGGCCAGCCGCGCCTGCCCAAGACCATCGACTTCACCGTGGATTACCTGCGCAGCGGCTTGCCGCGCGACGCCTATGCCCGCGCGCGGGTGGTCCGGTCCGGGCGGCGCTATGCGTCGGTGCGGGTCGAGGCCTGGCAGGACAACCGCACGCGGCTGCTGGCGCAGGCGACCGGGCATTTCCTGATGCCGCAGGGCTGAGCCGGGCGGAATGGACCGGCTGACCAACCGGCGGGTGCTGTCGATCGCGCTGCCCATCGTCCTGTCGAACGTTACCGTGCCGCTGCTGGGGCTGGTCGATACCGGCGTGATCGGCCAACTGGGACGCCCCGAGGCGATCGGCGGCGTGGCCATCGGGGCGGTGATCCTGACCTCGATCTATTGGATGTTCGGGTTCCTGCGCATGGGCACCTCGGGCCTGGTGGCGCAAAGCCATGGCGCGGGCCAGGAGGCGGAAAGCGGCGCGCATCTGCTGCGCGCGCTTGCCATCGCGGCGGGGGCGGGGCTGGGTTTCGTCCTGCTGCAAGGCCCGGTCTTCGGCGCGGCCTTTCGGATCGCGCCGACCTCGGCCGCGGTCGAGGGGCTGGCGCGCGACTATCTGGCGATCCGCATCTGGGGGGCGCCCGCCACCATCGGCCTTTACGCCGTCACCGGCTGGCTGATCGCGGTCGAGCGCGCCCGGTCGGTGCTGCTGCTGAACCTGGTCCAGAACGGGCTGAACGTGGCCCTGTCGGTGTGGTTCGTGCTGGGCCTGCATGGGGGCGTGCCGGGGGTCGCGGCGGCGACGCTGCTGTCGGAATGGTGCGGGCTTCTGCTGGGGCTGTGGATGACGCGCAAAGCCATCGCGCGAGGCATGACGGCGGCGGGGCTGTTCGCGCGCGACAAGCTGTCGCGCCTGGCGCGGGTGAACAGCGACATCATGATCCGGTCGGTGCTGCTGCAAGCCAGCTTCACCAGCTTCGTGTTCCTGGGCGCGGCGCAGGGGGACGTGACGCTGGCCGCCAACCAGGTGCTGCTGCAATTCCTGTCGATCACCGCCTATGCCCTGGACGGCTTCGCCTTCGCGGCGGAAAGCCTGGTCGGGCAGGCGGTGGGCGCGCGCAGGCCCGCGCGGGTGCGCCGGGCGTCGGTCCTGACATCCGCCTGGGGCATCGGCGGGGCTTTCGCCCTGGCCCTGGCCTTCTGGTTCGGCGGCGGCGCGATCATCGACCTGCTGACCACATCGCCCCAGGTCCGGGCCGAGGCGCGGATCTATCTGCCCTGGCTGGGCGCGGCGCCGCTGATCGGGGTGGGCGCCTGGATGCTGGACGGCATCTTCATCGGCGCCACGCTGACCCGCGACATGCGCATGGCGATGATCTGGTCGGCCCTGGTGTTCCTGGCGGCCGTCCTGCTGCTGCCGCCTCTGTGGGGGAACCATGGGCTGTGGGCCGCGCTGACGGCCCTGAACCTGTCGCGCGGCGTCACCATGGCCCTGCGCTATCCCCGCGCCGAGGCTGCGGCGGCATGAAAAAGGGGGCCGTCCGGCCCCCCGATCCTGCGCCGCCGAAACCCGGTTGAAACCCGGTTACTGGGCTTCGTGGATGATCTGCTGGCGGGCGACTTCCATCAGTTCGGCCATCTTGGTGCGGATTTCCGATTCGCCCGCCTTGCCTTCCAGGTCCGCCGCCAGCTTGCGGAACACATCCTCGTATCCCGGCTCCTCGAAATCCGAGGTGACGATGGTCAGCGCATAGGCGCGGGCATCGTCGCCCTGTTTGCCCAGAAGGCCCGCCGCCCATTCGCCCAGCAGGCGGTTGCGGCGCGCGTCCGCCTTGAAGCGCAGGTTGGCGTCGTGGGCGAACTTGGATTCGTAACCGCGCTCGCGGTCGTCGAAGGTGGTCATCGTGGCCTCCTGGTTGTCTTGGCCCCGGATCTTAGCTTGCCTGCCGCCGGGCGCAAGCCTCTCGTATTGCCCCCAGACCCGCTTGTAAGGTAAGGCCCGTGGGACAAGGACATGCGAAAGGACGCCCGCCATGGCACCGCGCCGGAAGAAAGTTTACGAAGGCAAGGCGAAGATCCTGTACGAAGGCACCGAACCCGGCACCCTGGTCCAGTATTTCAAGGACGACGCCACCGCCTTCAACGCGCAGAAGAAGGCCGTGATCGAAGGCAAGGGCGTGCTGAACAACCGCCTGTCCGAATTCTTCATGAACGGGCTGACGAATATCGGCGTCCCGAACCACTTCATCCGCCGCATCAACATGCGCGAACAGTTGATCCGTCAGGTGGAAATCGTGCCGCTTGAGGTGATCGTGCGCAACTTCGCCGCCGGTTCGCTGTCCAAGCGCCTGGGGATCGAGGAAGGCACGCTGCTGCCCCGTCCCATCGTCGAATACAGCTTCAAGAACGACGA
The DNA here is from genome assembly GCF_029027965.1 of Paracoccus sp. S3-43. Lineage (NCBI taxonomy): Bacteria > Pseudomonadati > Pseudomonadota > Alphaproteobacteria > Rhodobacterales > Paracoccaceae > Paracoccus > Paracoccus qomolangmaensis. Next base: position 1,416,581 of record NZ_CP119082.1, read on the forward strand.
GCTGGGCGACCCGATGGTGTCCGAGGAATACATCATCGCCTTCGGCTGGGCCACCCAGCAGGATCTGGACGACATCGTGTCCCTGGCGCTGCGCGTGAACGACTTCCTGTCGGGCGTCTTCTATGGCGTCGGCATCAAGCTGATCGACTTCAAGATCGAGATCGGCCGGGTCTGGGACAACGACTTCATGCGCCTGATCGTCGCGGACGAGATCAGTCCGGACAGCTGCCGGCTGTGGGACATGAAGACCGGCCAGAAGCTGGACAAGGACGTGTTCCGCCGCGACCTGGGCAACCTGACCGACGCCTATACCGAGGTCGCGCGCCGTCTGGGCCTGATGCCCGCCAACACCACCAGCCTGAAACCGACCGCGATCAACTGAAGGATGCCGCCCATGAAAGCCCGCGTTACCATCATGCTGAAGGATGGCGTCCTGGATCCGCAGGGCGAGGCGATCCGCCACGCGCTTGGGGGTCTTGGTCATCGCGGCGTCTCGGGCGTCCGCCAGGGCAAGCTGATCGAACTGGATCTGGACGCGACCGACGCCGCCGCCGCCAAGGCCGAGGTCGAGCGGATGTGCGAGGGCCTGCTGGCCAATACCGTGATCGAGAAATACGCGGTCGAGATCGTCTGACGCTGCGGCAACCTGCGATTATCGGCAGGTTGCCTTGCAGACCCCGTTGCAAAAGCGCGGGGATTATCGCCCAATGCGCCGATGATGACCGACGATACCGCCCTGAACGATGTCGCGCCCGTGATCCGGATCCAGGGGCTGCGCAAGGCCTATGGCCAGATCGAGGTGCTGAAGGGCGTGTCCCTCACCGCGCCGCGCGGGCATGTCGTCAGCCTGATCGGATCCTCGGGGTCGGGCAAGTCCACGCTGCTGCGCTGCTGCAACCTGCTGGAAAACAGCCAGGCCGGAGAGATCAGTTTCGAGGGCGAGGCGGTGCGGTGGAAGGGGCAGGGCATGGCCCGCGTGCCCGCCGACCGCGCCCAGGTGATGCGGTTCCGCACCAACCTGTCGATGGTGTTCCAGCAGTTCAACCTGTGGTCCCACATGACGATCCTGCAAAACGTCATGGAGGCCCCGGTGACGGTTCTGGGCCAGGATCGCGCCCAGGTCGAGGCCCGCGCCCGCGCGCTTCTGGACAAGGTGGGGATCGGCGACAAGGCGGGCGCCTGGCCCGCGCAACTGTCGGGCGGCCAGCAGCAGCGCGCCGCCATCGCCCGCGCCCTGTGCATGCAGCCCAAGGCGCTGCTGTTCGACGAACCGACAAGCGCCCTGGATCCCGAATTGCAGCAAGAGGTGGTGCGGGTGATCAAGGATCTGGCGGGCGAACACCGCACCATGATCATCGTGACCCACGACATGCGCCTGGCCGCCGATGTCAGCGACCATGTGGTGTTCCTGCACCAGGGCCTGATTGCCGAGGAAGGCCCCCCCGACCAGCTTTTCGGCGCGCCCCGGACCGACCGGCTGCGCCAGTTCCTCAGCGCCTCGACGCACTGACAAAACGACCAACAGGAGAGACGACCAATGAAGAAACTGCTGCTTGCCGCGACCGCCCTGACCCTGACCCTGACCGCAGGCATGGGCCTGGCCCAGACGACCGTCCGCATGGGGACCGAGGGCGCCTATCCTCCGTATAACTTCATCAACGAGGCGGGCGAGGTCGCCGGGTTCGAGCGCGAGTTGGGCGACGAGCTGTGCAAGCGCGCCGAGCTGCAATGCACCTGGGTCAAGAACGACTGGGATTCGATCATCCCGAACCTTGTATCCTCGAACTATGACACGATCATGGCGGCGATGAGCATCAACGAGGAACGCAAGGCCGTCATCGCCTTCACCCAGGATTACCTGCCGCCCGCGCCCTCCTCCTATGTCGCGTTGCAGGATGGGGTCGATCTGGAGGGCGGGGTGATCGCCGTTCAGACCGGCACCGTGCAGGCGTCCCATATCGCCGAGACCGGCGCGACGATGCTGGAATTTCCGAACATCGACCAGGTTCTGGCCGCCATCCGCAATGGCGAGGCCGATGCCGGTTTCGGCGACCACGAGGTGATGCGCCCCTTTGTCGAGGACAGCAACGACCTGGTCTTCGTGGGCGAACAGGTCAAGCTGGACGAGGGCATCGGCGTGGGCCTGCGCCAGTCCGACACCGAACTGCGCGAGAAGCTGGATGCGGCCATCACCGCGATGAAAGAAGACGGCAGCCTCAACACGCTGATCAGGAAGCATTTCGGCGACGACGCGCAGATCTATGAATGATGCCGCGGGCTGCGGGGCGACCCGCGGCCCTGATCGGGACGGATGATGTTTTCCTATTGCAGCGATCCCTCGGTGCTGGACGGTTTTGCGTGGTTGTCGTGCTATCTGACGACTGGCACGCATATGCTGTTCTATGCCAGCTTCGGGGTGGTCCTGCTGCTGCTGGCGATCACCGCGCCGCTGGCGCTGCTGTTCGGCTATGGCGGGGCGATGGCGTCGCGGTCGCGGATCGCGCCGCTGCGGTGGTTCGGCAAGATCTATACCGCGATGGTGCGCGGCGTGCCGGACATCGTGTTCTTCCTGTTCGTGCCCGTCGCCCTGGATCAGGGGCTGGAATGGCTGCGCCACAAGGCGCTGTGCGACAGCGACGCGCCCGTCCGGCAGGGCAACGATTTCGTCGTCTGCGCGGCGGCCAAGCTGCCGCTGTCCACCAGCCCCGAATGGGTCCATGACATCTATGCCATGGTTCTGGCCGTCATCGCCTTTTCGGTGGTCTTCGGCGCCTTCGCGGCCAATGTCCTCTATGGCGCGATGCAGGCCGTGCCGCGCGCGCAACTGGAAACGGCCGAGGCTTACGGCATGACGCCACGCCAGATCTCGCGCCGGGTGCTGGTGCCGCAGATGTGGACCTATGCGCTGCCCGGCCTGTCGAACCTGTGGATGATCCTCATCAAGGCGACGCCGCTTCTGTTCCTGCTGGGGATCGAGGATATCGTCTATTGGGCGCGGGAACTGGGCGGGGCCAAGACCCGGTCCTTCGCCTATCCGCATCCCGACTGGCGGCTGTATTATTTCCTGGCGGTGTTGGTCTTTTACCTGCTGATGACCTGGGTTTCGGAACGGGTGCTGGGCCGGGTGACGGCGCGGCTCTCCTCGGGCCAGGCGACCCTGGCGGGCGAGGCGCAGCGCAAGGCGGTCGCCCCATGAGCTGCGCGCAGACGATCCTGAACTATGGGCTGCGGTCGCTGGGCATCGGCGAACGGCTGTTGCCGCGCAGCGACTTCACGCTGTGCCAGCAGGTCACGCTGATCGGGTCGGGGCTGATCTGGAACCTGTATTTCGCCTTCTTCGCGCTGCTGTTCGGGTTCTTTCTGGCGACGGCCCTGGCGCTTGCCAAGACCAGCACGAACCCGCTGCTGCGCAAGCCCGCCGAGGGCTTCATCTTCCTGTTCCGGGGCAGTCCGCTGTTCATCCAGTTCTTCCTGGCCTATGAGGCGCTTGTGATGCTGCCCCGCGCGGGGATCGAGATCTTCGGCCTGGCCGTCGCGACAAGCTGGCTGGCCAAGGCCTGGGCGGGGGCGCTGATCGTGCTGACGCTGAACACCGCCGCCTATTCCGCGCAGATCTTCCATGGTGCGCTGATGTCGGTGCCCAAGGGCGATATCGAGGCCGCCGAGGCTTTCGGCATGACCGGCTGGACCAGGTTCCGCCGGGTGCTGTGGCCCACCATGCTGCGGCTGGCCTGGCCGTCCTATACCAACGAGGCGATCTTCCTGTTCCACGCCACCACGCTGGTGTTCTTTTCGGGCTTCCCGGCCTTCCAGCAGCGCGGCGACAGCCTGTATTACGCCAGCTATTTCGCGGGCCAGACCTTCAATCCCTTCGTCGCCTATCCCATCGTGGCAGGATATTTCATCGCCTGCACGCTGGCGCTGATCGGGTTGTTCGGTATCGTGAACCGGCGCCTGAACCGCCATCTTCCGGGTGCCGCCCGGCGCATCCGTTATCGTCCGCAAGTGATCCGGTAGAATTATGGACTGGCTGAAAGAACATCCCGAGGTCAAGACCATTCGCGTCGCCGCCGCCGACCTGAACGGCGTCGCGCGCGGCAAGCGCATCCCGGCGCGCTATGCCGGGAAGGTCTTCGAGGAGGGGACCAAGTTCCCCTATTCCGTGCTGAACCTGGATATCTGGGGCGAGGATGTCGAGGACAGCCCCCTGGTGTTCGAGATCGGCGATCCAGACGGGCTGCTGCTGCCCACCGAACGGGGCTTCCTGCCGATGCCCTGGCTGGACGCGCCGACCGCGCTGCTGCCCCTGTGGATGTTCCACCCGGACGGCCGCCCTTATGAGGGCGATCCCCGGCAGGCGCTGGCCCGCGTGGTCGAACGCTATCGTGAGGCGGGGCTGACCCCGGTCGTCGCGACCGAGCTTGAATTCTTCCTGATCGACGATTCCGGCCGACAGCTTCGCGTCCCGCCCAGCCCCCGATCCGGCAAGCGCCGCACCGGCGGCGAGGTGCTGAGCCTGCGGGCGCTGGACGCCTTCGACCAGTTCTTCACCGCGCTCTACGACGCCTGCGAGGCGATGGACATTCCCGCCGACACCGCCATTTCCGAAGCCGGGCCGGGCCAGTTCGAGATCAACCTGATGCACCAGCCCGATCCGCTGAAGGCGGCGGACGACGCCTGGTTCTTCAAGATGCTGGTCAAGGGCATCGCGCGCCAATACGGCTTCGCGGGCAGCTTCATGGCCAAGCCTTACGAGGCGTTTTCGGGGAACGGGATGCACATGCATTTCTCGATCTTGGACCGGAGCGGACGCAACATCTTCGACAATGGCGGCGACGAGGGCACGGCGGAACTGCGTCACGCGGTCGCCGGATGCCTGCGCGCCATGCCGGGTTCCACGCTGCTGTTCGCCCCGCACGAGAACAGCTATGATCGGCTGGTGCCGAACGCCCATGCGCCGACCGGGATCGGCTGGGCCTATGAAAACCGCACGGCGGCGATCCGCATTCCCTCATCGGGGCCGAAGGCGCGGCGGATCGAACATCGCGTGGCGGGCGGCGATGTGAATCCCTATCTGACGGTGGCGGCGATCCTGGGCGCAGCGCTGAACGGCATCCAGGAAAAGCTGGAGGCCCCCGAACCGTTCCGGGGCAACGCCTATGATCAGAACCTTGCGCAACTGCCCGCCAGCTGGGGCGAGGCGATCGACGCCTTCCATGCCTGCCCGGAAATGCGGCGCATCTTTCCGGCCCATCTGATCGAAAACTTCGTCATGACCAAGCGGCAGGAACTGCACTACATGGCCGAATTGTCGGACGAGGAAACGGTCGAACTGTATCTGGACACCGTCTGAAAAGGCGACGGAAAAACCGCCGCCCTTCGCCGTTCAATCCCGGTGTTCGGGCAGGGCCTTCAGGTGTTCCTTGTCCCACCGCGACACGGCGTGGACCACCCCGTCGCCGTCCCGCATCACGTCCAGATCCGACACGGGAACCAGCACCGGCTTCGACCCGATGCCCAGGAACCCGCCCACGTCGATCACCACCTGGGCGCTGCTGCCCGAGCCGTGCACATGGGATACGGTGCCGACCGTTTCGTCTCCGGGACCATAGACGGTGGCGCCCGTCAGCACGGCATCGGTCATTTCATCCGGCAACAGCCGGGGATGTTCGGAATGGTCCATGTCCTATCCTCCGTTTGGACTGCGTGTGGCAGGCAAACGTCCGGGACAGGGGGCCGTTCCATCTGGTCAGTTGAGGTATTTTTCCGGGTCCACGCTGTCGAATCCCTGGCGTACCTCGAAATGGACGAAGCCGCCCCGACCGGCCTTGCCGATGGACTGGCCTGCGGAAACGCTGTCGCCCTTGGCCACGTCCAGGCCGTCCAGCCCGGTATAGACGGTCATCAGATTTCCGTCGTGGCGCACCACCACGATGGGCGCGCCCGAGGTGTCCTTCGTGACCGCCGCGACCGTGCCGCGACCCGCCGCCTTCACGGCAGTCCCGGCGGTCGCCGAAATGTCGATCCCGTCGTTCCTGCCCTTTTCATAGACCCGGATGATCGACCCCGACACCGGCATCTGGAACCGCCCGGCGGCGGATGCCGCTGTCCGCGTGGCCCCCAGGTCGGTCGCGGGCGCCTTGGGGCCGGGATCGGCGGCGGGGGCCGTCGTCTCGGACGGCAGGGGCTGGGCGGCCGAGGGCGGGCGCGGGGTAGGGCTGCCGGTACCCGGCGCGGTGGTGACGGCAGTCGGGTCGGGGGCCTTCCGCCCGGCCACCGGCACGATCAGCCGCTGACCGACGCGCAGCGACATGGAGGACGGCAGTCCGTTCCAGGCCGCCAGATCCTGCACGCTGACATCGTATTTGCGGGCGATGGACCAGGCCGTCTCGCCCGAGGCGACGACATGCTGCGCGGGATTGGCCGGGCGGGGCGCCGGTGTCGCAGCGGCGGCGGCGGGCGTCGTGGCGGCGGGCGTCGTGCCGGATCGCGCCGGCTGTCCCGCGAAGGGATCGGTGACGCCGCCGCCGCTGCGCCCCGCCGCCGCCCCGCCTGCGGCCACGCGCTGCGACAGGACCAGGGTCTGCCCGGCGCCCAGGGGGGCGTTGGCGGGCAGGGCGTTGTGCTGGGCCAGCCGCGCGGCATCGACGCCCAGCCGCGCCGCGACGCTGCCCACGGTATCGCCGCTGCGCGCGACGACGACCTGATAGGTCGGAAAGGTGATCACGCCCCGGTCGTCGGGCTGCGGACGCGGGGCCGCGCGGGCGGCGGCATCGGCGGTGTTCAGTGCCCCCGGCATCCAGCCGCGCAGATCCGGGTCGAATCCCGTCGCCCCGCAAGAAGCCAGAAGAAAGGCCGCAGCCCCGATGCTGGCGGCCTGTCTGAAACTGCTGCTCATGTCCGTCGTCCTTAACCTGCCATGCCGCAGATCCGGGTCATGTCGGCCCCAACCCTTCGACCAGCGGCACAAATCGCACCTGACGCAATTCGTCATAGTCATAGCCGGTTTCGGTCCGCGTCACGCGGATCAGCGTCTGGACCGCATCGGACTGGCCCACCGGCACGACCATGATACCGCCGATCTTCAACTGTGCCAACAGCGGCCCCGGAGGATCCTCGGCGGCGGCGGTGACAAGGATGCGATCGAACGGCGCCTGATCGGGCAGTCCGCGCGACCCGTCGGCCACCTGCGCGGTGATGTTGTGCAGGCCCAGATGGCGGAAGATCGCCTCGGCCTCGGTCACAAGGCGGCGGTGGCGGTCCACGGTATAGACGCGGCGGCACAGCCCCGACAGGACCGCCGCCTGATAGCCCGAGCCCGTCCCGATCTCCAGCACGGTGTCGCGCGGGCCGGGTTGCAGCGACTGCGTCATCAGCCCCACGACCGAGGGCTGGCTGATCGTCTGGCCGCAGGGAATGGGCAGGGGCGTGTCCTCGTAAGCGCGGTCGGCGAACTGGCCGCGCACGAACAGGCCCCGGTCGATCCTTTCCATCGACGCCAGGACGCGCGGATCGGTCACCCCGCGCGAGCGCAGCTGGAACAGGAAACGCATCTTGCGTTCGGCGGGACCGTCCTTGTCGTCATGCCCCTCGGTCATGCGGTGCCCGCCCCGATGGCGTCGTCATCGAACAGGGTGGTCATTTCCAGCAGCGAGGCATGGCAGGTCAGGTCGGCCCGCATCGGCGTGACCGAGATGAAGCCGTCCATGTTCACCGCCACGTCGGTCTCGGGCGCGGCCGGGGCGTCCTGCGCGCCGCCCGCCGCCCACATGAAGCGCCGGCCGTTGGGCGCGGTATAGGGCACGACGCCGAAATTCGTCCCCCGCCTGCGCCCCTGCCGCACGACGCGGGTGCCGCGCACCGCCGAAGCCGGGATGGGCGGGAAATTGATGTTGTAGAACAGCCGGAATTCCGCGTCCGAGGTCCAGTCCCCGTAATCCAGCAGCCGCCGGATCACAGCCGCGCCATGCTGGCGCGCGCCTTCGAACGGATCGGCCAGGCTGGCCGTCTGCGGACCCAGGTATTGCGACAGGGCAATGGCGGGCAGGCCCTGCAACGCGGCCTCCATCGCGCCGCCGACGGTGCCGGAATACATCGCGTTTTCGCCCGAGTTGTTGCCCCGGTTCACGCCCGACAGCACCAGGTCGGGGGGGCCGTCCGCCATGATGTCGCACAGCGCGGCCAGCACGCAATCCGCCGGGCTTCCCTCGGTCGCATAGCGGCGTTTGTCCAAGCGCGCGACCATGGCGGGATGGGCATAGCTGATGCAATGGGCCACGCCGGACTGTTCGAAGGCCGGGGCCACCGTCCAGACCTGCCCCGAGGGACCGGCCAGGGTCGCGGCGATCTCCTCCAGCACCGCCAGCCCCGGTGCGTTGATGCCGTCGTCATTGGTGATCAAGATGCGCATCGTCCGCCCGCACGGTCCTGCGGCGCCGCGACAGCGCCCGTTCACTTTGTGGTTCCTGCTTAGCCGGGCGACCCGCCCGCTTCAAGCGCTCAAGGGCAGGCAAGACCCGAAAGCGGTTTGACGGGGCTGCCGGGGCGTTGCATCCTTTTCCCCGACGCAAACGGCGCGCGGGTCATGCAGATTTATCTTCCCATCGCAGAGGTATCGGTCAACGCCTTCACGCTGATCGGGCTGGGCGGCCTCGTCGGTTTGATGAGCGGCCTGTTCGGCGTGGGCGGCGGCTTCCTGATCACGCCCCTGCTGTTCTTCATCGGCATCCCGCCCGCCATCGCCGTGGCGACGGGCGCGAACCAGGTGGTCGCATCGTCGGTATCGGGCGTGCTGGCGCATGTGAAACGCAAAAGCGTCGATTTCAGGATGGGCGGGGTGCTGCTGGTGGGCGGCCTGGCCGGATCCTGGCTGGGTGTCTGGGTCTTTACCCTGCTGCAACGGGTGGGCCAGGTCGATCTGGTGGTGCAACTGTGCTATGTCGTCTTTCTGGGCCTGATCGGCGCGATGATGTTGCAGGAAAGCATCCGCGCCCTGCGGCGGTCGAACGCGCCCGGCCATCGCCGGCGGCTGCACCAGCACAACTGGGTCCACCGCTGGCCCCTGAAGATCAAGTTCCGCGCCTCGGGCCTGTATATCAGCGCCTTTCCGCCGCTGCTGGTGGGGGTGGCCGTGGGGGTGCTGGCCGCGATTATGGGGGTGGGCGGCGGCTTCATCATGGTGCCCGCGATGATCTATCTGCTGGGAATGCCGACCAAGGTCGTGGTCGGCACCTCGCTGTTCCAGATCACCTTCGTGACCGCCTTCACCACGCTGATGCACGCCGTCAGCTATAACACCGTGGACATCATGCTGGCGGTGCTGCTGATCGTCGGCGGCGTCGTCGGCGCGCAGTTCGGCACCACGCTGGGGGCAAGGCTGCGGGCCGAGCAGTTGCGGATCCTGCTGGCGCTGCTGGTGCTGGCGGTCTGCGGCAAGCTGGCGCTGGATCTGTTCCTGACGCCGGACGATTTCTACGTCATCCAGCCGGGGATCGGCTGATGCGGGGCCGGATCGCCGGGCTGGTGCTGCTGGCCCTGGCCTGCACCGCAAGCGCGCAATCGCCCGGCCCGCCGATCGAGGCCACGCCCACCGCCGATCCGCCCCCGGCCGAGACGGTGGTCGCGGGCCTGTCCAGCGACAGCGTGGCGATCACCGCCAGCTTCGATGGATCCGACATCCTGATCTATGGCGCGATCAAGCGCGAAACTCCGATTCCGTCCGGCCCGCCCTTGCAGGTGATCGTCACCGTCGAGGCCCCGTCCCGAGGCGTCACGGTCTGGCGCAAGGAACGCAGGGCCGGGATCTGGGTCAATGCCGAATCCGTGCGGATCGGGGCGGCGCCGGGCTTCTATGCCGTCGCCACCTCGGCCGCCCTGGGCGACATCCTGCTGCCCGAATGGGACAGCCGCTACCGCATTTCGCTGTCGCACGCGATGCGCGCCTTCGCGGGCCAGATCGCGGTGGACAGCGCTGTCCCCTTCACCGAGGCCCTGGTCCGCATCCGAGAGGACCAGGGCCTGTATCGCCTGGACGAGGGCAGCGTGTCGCTGATCGACCAGACGCTGTTCCGCGCCGATGTCAACCTGCCCGCCAATCTGATCGAGGGCGCCTACAAGACCCGCATCTTCCTGCTGCGCGACGGGCAGGTGATCGACGTGTTCGTGGCGCCGATCAACGTGCGCAAGGTGGGGCTGGAACGCTGGCTGCATCGGCTGGCCTTCGACCAGCCGTTCCTTTACGGGCTGATGTCGCTGGGGGTCGCGGTGTTCGCCGGATGGGGCGCATCGGCGGCGTTCAGGAAGCTGCGGCGGCCCTAGAGGATTCAAGGCGACGTGTTCACGAAAAAGGCTTTTCCCTCTTGGTGCGTGGCCGCCGTGATTGCCGCTGCGGCGCTGATCCTGCTGGCGGCGGGCCGGGTGCCGATCTGCGACTGCGGTTATGTGAAGCTGTGGCACGGCCAGACGGTCAGTTCCGAAAACTCGCAGCATCTGAGCGACTGGTACACGCCCTCGCACCTGCTGCACGGGATCATCTTCTATGCCGCGCTGTGGCTGGCGGCGCGGCGGCTGCCCTTTGGCTGGCGGCTGCTGATCGCCACCGTGGTCGAGGCCGCCTGGGAAATCGTCGAGAATTCGGACGCGGTGATCGAACGCTATCGCAGCGTGACGATCTCGCTGGATTATTACGGCGACAGCGTGATCAATTCGGTGGCCGACATCCTGGCGATGGTTGCCGGGTTCTATCTGGCCCGCTGGCTGCCGGTCTGGCTGTCCGTCGCCATCGTCATCGGGTTCGAGATCCTGACGATCTGGCTGATCCGCGACGGGCTGGCGCTGAACGTGCTGATGCTGCTGTGGCCCATGGATGCGGTGAAAGCGTGGCAGGCGGGGGCGTGACGCCCCCGCAGGACGCGTTTATCCCGCGATCAGTTCCGCCTGGCGCACGATCACCTCGGCCTGCTTGATCGAGGCGATGTCGACCAGACGGCCCTTGTAGACCGTCGCCCCCGCGCCCTCGACCTTGGCCTTTTCCATCGCGGCAAGGATCTCTCGCGCCTCGGTCACGGCGGATTCGCTGGGGGAAAACACCTCGTTCGCCAGCGCCACCTGGCTGGGATGGATCGCCCATTTGCCGACCATGCCCAAGGTCGCGGACCGCCGCGCCTGGGCCACGAACCCGTCGGAATCGCTGAAATCGCCGAACGGCCCATCGACCGGCAGCAGCCCATGCGTCCGGCAGGCCGCGACGATGGCGGCCTGCGCCCAGTGCCAGGGATCGGGCCAGTATTTCTGCCCCTCGCGGATCATGTAGTAATTTTCCTGCGTCCCGCCGATCCCGGTCGTGGCCATGCCCATGGAGGCCGCGAAATCCGCCGCCCCCAGGCTGATCGCCTGCATCCGGGGGGACGCGGCCGCGATCTCCTCGACATGGCAGATGCCCGCCGCGCTTTCGATGATGGCCTCGAAACCGATGCGCTTGCCGCGGCCCTTCGCGCGCTCCACCGCCGTCACCAGGGCATCCACGGCATAGATGTCGCTGGCGTTCCCGGCCTTGGGGATCATGATCTGGTCCAGCCGTTCACCGGCCTGTTCCAGCAGGTCCACCACGTCGCGATACCAGAAGGGCGTGTCCAGCCCGTTGATGCGCACCGACAGCGTCTTGTCGCCCCAGTCGATGTCGCCGATGGCCTGGATGATGTTCGCGCGCGCCCGGTCCTTGTCGTCGGGGGCGACCGAGTCCTCGAGATCCAGGTTCACCACGTCGGCGGCGGATTTCGCCATCTTCTCGAACAGGCTTTCCCGAGAGCCGGGGCCGAACAGCTGGCAGCGGTTCAGGCGGGCAGGGGGCAGGGGTTGGGTGCGAAAGCTCATGGGATCCGTTCCGGAAAGATTTGCGTCCCGCCCAGCAATAATGTTTCGCGCGCGCAGCATCAAGGGCTGCGTTGCGGCATCTCGGCCGACTTGACGCGGCCGGGCTTTGGGCGCAGGACCACCGCGACAAACGCGACCACGGGGGACATCATGACGCGCACGGTCTATGTAAATGGCGATTACCTTCCCGAGGATCAGGCGACGGTCTCGGTCTTCGACCGGGGCTTCCTGATGGCCGATGGCGTCTACGAGGTCGTCAGCATCCTGGACGGCAAGCTGCTGGATTTCCAAGGCCATCTGATCCGCCTGAAGCGGTCCCTGGACGCGCTGTCGATGGACAACCCCTTGTCGGACGACGCGTATCTGGCGGCGTTCCGCGCCCTGGTGGACAGCAACGCGATCCGCGACGGGATGATCTATCTTCAGGTCACGCGCGGCAATCCGGGCGACCGCGATTTCGCCTATCCGCCTGCGGGCACGCGCCCGACCGTGGTGATGTTCACGCAGTCCAGGCCCGGCCTGGCCGATGCCCCCGCCGCGAAAACCGGCTGGAAGGTCATCAGCATCCCCGATCAGCGTTGGGCGCGGCGCGACATCAAGACGGTGCAGCTTCTGTATCCCTCGATGGCCAAGATGGAGGCCAAGGCGCGCGGCGTGGACGACGCCTGGCTGGTCGAGGATGGGCTGGTCACGGAAGGCACCAGCAACAACGCCTATATCGTGAAGAACGGCACCATCGTGACCCGCGCGCTGTCGAACGACATCCTGCACGGCATCACCCGCGCCGCCGTGCTGCGCTTCGCCGCCGAGGCGCAGATACAGGTGGAAGAACGCAGCTTCACCATCGACGAGGCTCAGGCGGCGGATGAGGCGTTCATCACCTCGGCCTCGGCCTTCGTGATGCCGGTGGTGGAAATCGACGGCACGGCGGTGGGCACGGGGCAGGTGGGTCCGGTCGCCAGGCGGCTGCGCGAGATCTATCTGGACGAAAGCCGCAAGGCCGCGATCTAGGCCAGCCCCTTGGTCCCGCGCACCAGCCGCGCCCTGCCGCGATCCTGCATCAGGCGCGCGGCGTCCGGGCCGGGCGCGGGCATGGCCAGCACCCGGTCGCGCAGGACGGTGATCGCGTCCTCTCCCCTGGGCAGGGTCGCGGGGTCGATGGGCGCGCCGATGGTGATGCGATAGGGCTGGCTGCGCTTGTTCAGCACCTCGTTGAACAAAGTCACGTCGCGCAGCGTCGGATGGATCGCGTCCAGCAGATAGAACAGCGCCGAGTTGCGGGCCCGGATGTTCATCGGAATGACCGGCACCCCGAACTTGCGGGCGATCATCGCCGCGCTTGCCATCCAAGGGCGTTCGTGCAGCGTCATCCCCTGCCGCTTGGCCAGCCGCCCGGACGGAAAGATCAGCCCGATCCGCCCCGCCGCAAGCGCCTCTCGGGTATAGTCCATCGTCGCCTTGGTCTTGGCATGGCTGCGCTTTTCGATGCGCCATTCGACCCCGGCGATCAGATCGGCGGTCTGTGGCAGCACCCGGATCATGTCGTGGTTGGCATAGATGAACAGGTCGTCGCGCAGATGCGACATCAGCGCATGGACGATGATCCCGTCGGCAATCCCGGTCGGATGATTCGCGACGATCAGCGCGGGGCCGCTGGCGGGAATATGCTCCATCCCCTCGACCCGCACGTCGCGGACGATCAGGTCGGACATGCGGCGCATGATCTCGGCCGTGGGAAGGTCGCGGAACTCGGCGCCCAGGCGCAGGGTGGCGGGATAGCGCAACAGGCCCATCATCATCCATTTCGCCAGACGGTGATGCGGCTTGCCGGAATAGAGCCAGGGCGCCCGCTCGGCGATCAGCGGGTCCAGACGGGCCTGCATCTCGGCCTTGGCATCGGCATGGCGGTCAGTCATTCCGGCCTTTCTGCCCCGGCGCGGGGCCGGCCGCAAGACACATCATGCGCCCGCCGCGATCATCCGCGACACCATTTCGCGGATATTCCTGCTCAAACCCTCGGCCGAGGCGATTCGTTCCAATGCCGCCAAAGCCTTGGCGCGCCGGCCCGTGTCGTATCGGGTCCAGGTTTCGAAGGCCGTGGACATGCGGGCGGCGATCTGGGGATTGACCGGATCCATCCGCAGCAGCCAGTCGGCGGTGAAGTCATAGCCCGACCCGTCGGCGGCATGGAAACCGGCATGGTTGGCCGACAGCCCGCCCAGCAGCGCGCGGAAGCGGTTGGGGTTCTTCCAGTCGAAATCCCGGCGCGCGGCCAGGTCGCGGGCGATCCGCGCCGCCTGATCGGGTGGGGCGGCCATCGGCTGGACCGCGAACCATTTGTCCATGACCAGCCGGTTGTCGGCGAACTGATCATGCAGCGCGGCCAGTTCCGCCTGCCCCCGCCCGCGCCGCAGCAGGGCGGTCAGGGCGGCCATCCGTTCGGTCATGTTGCCCGCGACACCGAACAGCACCTCGGCCCGTTCGCCGCCGTCGATACGGGTCAGCAGCGCCAGCACCGCATTGCGCAGGGATCGCCGGGCGGCACCCGCGGCATCGGGGCGATAGGGTCCGGCCACCGTCATGTCCTGATAGAGGCGCGCCAGCAGGTCCAGATGGGTTTCGGCGATCTGGCGGGCCAGGCCCTCGCGCGCGGCGTGGATCGCATCCGGGTCCGGCGTGAGTCCGCCGGTCGACAGGCGGGTCGCGATCTCCTCCTCTCCGGGCAGGTTCAGGCACAGGGCGCGGAAGGCGGGATCGGCCGTGTCGTCGGCGATCAGGCGGCCGATGGCCTGGACGTAATCGCCGCCCGTGGCCTGCCCCTGCGCGGCGGCGGTCAGCGCCGACAGCGCCAGGTCGCGCCCGGCCTCCCATCGGGCGAAGGGGTCGGTGTCATGGGCCAGCAGGAAGGCGCGGGCGGGATCGTCCAGGTCGCGCGACAGCATCACCGGAGCGGAAAAGCCGCGCAGGGCCGAGACCACCGGCCGCGCGCCCAGGCCCTCGAAGGCGAAGCTCTGGCTGGCCTCGGTCAGTTCCAGAACCTGCGTGGCCGCGACCTCGTCGCCGTTGGGGCCGATCAGGCCCACGGCGATCGGGATCACGCGCGGCGGCTTTTCGGGCTGTCCGGGCGTCGGCGGCGTCTGCTGGCCGAAGGTCAACGTCAGCGTGCCGCCCGCTTCGCCCGGTCGCCAATCCTCGGCCAGGGTCAGGCGCGGGGTGCCGGCATCGGTATACCACCGCTTGAACTGCGCCAGGTCGCGGCCGGTCGCGTCCTCGAACACCTTCAGCCAGTCCTCGATGGTGGCGGCGTCGCCGTCGTGGCGGTCGAAATACAGATCCAGGGCGCGGCGATAGCCGTCGTCGCCCACCAGGCGCCTGAGCATCCCGATCACCTCGGCGCCCTTTTCATAGACGGTCGCGGTGTAGAAGTTGTTGATCTCCTCGTAGCGGTCGGGGCGCGGGGGATGGGCCAGCGGGCCCTGATCCTCGCGGAACTGGCGGGCGCGCAGGGCCTGCACGTCCTCGATCCGCTTGACGGCGGCAGAGCGCATGTCGCTGGTGAACTGCTGGTCGCGAAAGACCGTCAGCCCTTCCTTGAGGCAAAGCTGGAACCAGTCGCGGCAGGTGATGCGGTTGCCGGTCCAGTTGTGGAAATACTCATGCGCGATCACCGCCTCGATCCGTTCGTAATCGGCATCGGTCGCGGTTTCGGGCGAGGCCAGCACCAGTTTCGAGTTGAAGATGTTCAACCCCTTGTTTTCCATGGCCCCCATGTTGAAATCGTCGACCGCGACGATGTTGAACACGTCCAGGTCGTATTCGCGGCCATAGACATCCTCGTCCCATTTCATCGACTTGATCAGCGATTCCATCGCGAAGCCCGCCTGGTCCCGGTCGTCGGGGCGGACCCAGACATTCAGCGCGACCTGGCGCCCCGACCGGGTGGTGAAGCTGTCGCTGACCGCCACCAGATCCCCCGCGACAAGCGCGAACAGATAGCTGGGCTTGGGCCAGGGGTCGTGCCATTCCGCGCGGCCCTGCGACTGGCCGACCGGATTGCCGTTCGACAACAGCACCGGCAGGTCGCTGTCGATGGTCACATGGAAGGTCGCCATCACGTCCGGGCGGTCGGGATAGAAGGTGATGTGGCGGAACCCCTCGGCCTCGCACTGGGTGCAGAACATCCCGTTCGAGATATACAGCCCCTCGAAGGCCGTATTGGCCGAGGGGTCGATGCCGACCTCGGTCTCCAGCAGGAACGGATGGCGGGGCAGGGCGGCTGCGGCGATCGTCAGGGTTTCGCCGTCGCGCGTCACATGGGCGGGATCGGGGGCCTCGCCGTCGAGGGTCAGGGACAGCAGGCGGACCGCCTTGCCGCCGTCCAGCACCAGATCCTCGGGCCGTTCAGGATCGCGCGGCGCCAGCGACAGTTCCGTGCGCACCCGCGTGTCGGCCGCAGCCAGGGCGAACCGCATCCGGGTCGCCGACAAAACAAAGGGATAGGGCCGGTAATCGGCAAGATATTGCACATTCTGCCCTTGGGTCATGGTCATCGCGTCCTTGGCGTGAAGAAAGCTGCTCCGCCCGGCGGAACCGTATCTGGACCAAGGTGTTAGTCGCATGAAGGCCGGGTCGCAAGTCGGCTGGCTTCGCTTACCGCCCGAGAGGTCGAATTGACAGCGGACGGCAGGCAGGACAGACCGGACGCGGCACTGAAACCGGTGTCTCAACACAGAAATTTGGAGGCCAGCAATGACCCATGATCCAAACGACCCGAACCGCACCCGGCCCGTCGACCCCACGCGTCCTGTCGACCCCACGCGTCCCGCCGATCCCGCCCGTCCCGCCGATCCGCTGGTTCGCAATGAAACCTATGTCGAACCGGTTGAACGTCGCTCCTCGCCCCTGCCGCTGATCATCGGCGTCCTGCTGGCGCTGGCTTTGGCGTATTTCGTGCTGCAACGCTTCACGGGCGATGACACCGTTGCGGTCGATGGCGACACCACCACCGTGACCACCACCGACGCGCCCGCGACCGGTGCGGCCAGCGACGCCGCCGCCGATGCCGAGGCCGCCGCGGCGGATGCCGAAGCCGCTGCCGACAGCGCCGCCGACGCGACCGAGAATGCGGTGGACGATGCCGCCGCCGCGACCGAGGATGCCGCGGAAGATGCAGCCGCCGCCGCCGAGAACGCGGCCGACAACGCTGCTTCGGCCGCCGGCAACGCCGCCGATGCCGCTGGCACCGCCGCCCAGGATGCCGCCAACGCGGCGAGCGACGCGGCTGACAGCGCCGCCGAAGCCGCAGCCCAGTCGGCCAGCGATGCGGGCGAAGCGGTGGACGACGCGATTTCGGTCGAGGAAGCGCCCACCACCACGCCTCCGGCGGCCACGCCCCCTGCGGCCACCACCCCCGCCACGCCGGCACCTGCCGCCCCTGCGCCCGCGCCCGCGAACTGATCGCGACGCCGGTCTGACATCACCGCCCAAGGCCCCGGCCTTGGGCGTTTTCTTTTGCCGCCACCCCCACGACATTCGTCCCGGACAGGTGTTGCACGGACTTGTGAAAGAATCTTTCACGGTGCTATCTGTCGGGCGACCGAAAATGAAACGAGCGGGGGACAACACAGCCATGAAGATTGGCGCGTTGAAGGAAGGTTTTGAGGGCGAGGCGCGGGTCGCCATTACGCCCTCCTCTGCCGGGCATCTGATGAAGCTGGGCCACGAGGTGTTTGTCGAAAGCGGTGCCGGCGCGCGGGCCGGGTTTTCGGACGACAGCTATCGCGCGGCGGGGATCACCGTGGTGCCGACCGCGGCCGAGCTGATCGGGTCGGTGGACGTGGTGGCCAAGGTGCGCCAGCCCTCGGATGCCGAGATCCGGCAGATGCGCGAGGGGCAGACGCTGATCTCGTTCTTCTATCCGGCGCAGAACGGCGAGCTGCTGGCCCTGGCCAAGGAGCAGGGCGTCACCGCCATCGCCATGGACATGGTGCCGCGCATCAGCCGCGCGCAGAAGATGGACGCGCTGTCGTCGATGGCCAACATCGCCGGCTATCGCGCGGTGATCGAGGCCGCGAACAATTTCGGCCGCTTCTTCACCGGGCAGGTGACGGCGGCGGGCAAAGTGCCGCCGGCCAAGGTGCTGGTGGTCGGGGCCGGGGTCGCGGGTCTGGCCGCCATCGGCACGGCGGTATCCCTGGGCGCGCAGGTCTATGCCTTCGACGTGCGCCCCGAGGTGGCCGAGCAGATCGAATCCATGGGCGCCGAGTTCGTGTTCCTGGATTTCGAGGAAGCCGCGCAGGACGGCGCCGCCACCGGCGGCTATGCCGCGCCCTCGTCCCCCGAGTTCCGCGAGAAGCAGCTTGCCAGGTTCCGAGAGCTTGCGCCGCAGATGGACGTGGTGATCACCACCGCGCTGATCCCCGGCCGCGACGCGCCGAAGCTGTGGACCCGCGACATGGTCGAGGCGATGAAGCCCGGCAGCGTGATCGTGGACCTGGCCGCCGAGCGCGGCGGCAACTGCGAGTTGACCATCCCCGACGAACGCCATGTGACCGAGAACGGCGTGACGATCATCGGCTATACCGACTTTCCGTCGCGCATGGGCGCCCAGGCCTCCGAGCTGTACGGCAACAACGTCCGGCATTTCCTGTCCGACCTGACGCCGAAAAAGGACGGGGTGATCCGGCACGACATGGAGGACGACGTGATCCGGGGCGCGACGGTGACGCGCGACCATGACGTCACCTGGCCGCCGCCGCCGCCGAAGATCGCCGCCATCGCCGCGCAGAAACCCAAGGAAAAGCCGAAGGCTCTGACGGTGGAAGAACGCCGCGCCGCCGAGGTCGCCGCCTTCAAGGCCGAGACGAAATCCCAGGTCACGCTGCTGGGCGTGGGCGCCGTCGTCCTGCTGCTGATCGGCGCGGTCGCGCCCGCCAGCTTCATGGCGCATTTCATCGTCTTCGTGCTGGCCTGCTTCATCGGCTTCCGGGTGATCTGGAACGTCGCCCATTCGCTGCACACGCCGTTGATGGCGATCACCAACGCGATCAGTTCGATCATCATCCTGGGCGCGCTGATGCAGATCGGATCCGGGTCGTGGTGGGTCGTGCTGCTGGGCGCGCTTGCCGTGCTGATGGCGGGCGTCAACATCTTCGGCGGCTTCCTGGTCACGCGCCGGATGCTTGCCATGTTCCAGAAGTCGTAAGGGGACAGCCATGGAATACGGATTCACCACCGCGGCCTATGTGGTCGCAGCCGTGCTGTTCATCCTGTCGCTGGGCGGGCTGTCGGGCCAGGAAAGCGCCAAGCGGGCGATCTGGTACGGCATCGTCGGCATGGCGCTTGCCGTGCTGGCCACGCTGTTCGGGCCGGGGGCGGGCAACTGGCTGCTGTCGCTGGTCATGATCGCCATCGGCGGCGCCGCAGGCTGGGTTATCGCCAAGCGCGTCCAGATGACCGAGATGCCGCAGCTTGTCGCCGCCATGCATTCGCTGGTCGGCCTCGCCGCGGTCTTCGTGGGCTTCAACGCCCAGATCGAACTGGCCCGCGTGCTGCGCGCCAAGGCCGAAGGGGGCGTGCAGGTTTTCCACGGCTTCGCCGCCGTGCTGGCCCACAAGACCCCGGCCGAGATCGCCATGCTGAAGATCGAGGTCTTCCTGGGCATCTTCATCGGCGCCGTGACCTTCACCGGATCGGTCGTGGCCTTCGGCAAGCTGGCGGGCCGCATCGACGGCAAGCCCAGGAAGCTGCCGGGCGGGCACATGCTGAACGCGGGCGCCCTGGCGCTGTCGGTGCTGCTGGGGGTGCTTTACTGCGCGGGCACCGGCCCGGCGATCCTGTGGCTGATCCTGATCACGGCTCTGGCCTTCTTCATCGGCTATCACCTGATCATGGGCATCGGCGGGGCCGACATGCCGGTGGTGGTGTCGATGCTGAACAGCTATTCCGGCTGGGCGGCGGCGATGATCGGCTTCACCCTGTCCAACGACCTGCTGATCGTGACGGGCGCGCTTGTGGGCTCAAGCGGCGCGATCCTGTCCTATATCATGTGCAAGGCGATGAACCGCAACTTCGTCAGCGTGATCCTGGGCGGCTTCGGCGGCGAGACCGGCCCCGCGGCCGAGATCACCGGCGAACAGATCGCCATCGACGCCGAGGGCGTGGCGGCCGCGCTGAACGACGCCGACAGCATCGTCATCGTGCCGGGCTATGGCATGGCGGTGGCCCAGGCCCAGGGCGCGGTCAGCGAGCTGACCCGCAAGCTGCGCGCGGCGGGCAAGACGGTGCGCTTCGCCATCCACCCGGTCGCTGGCCGTCTGCCGGGCCACATGAACGTGCTTCTGGCCGAGGCGAAGGTGCCTTATGACATCGTGCTGGAGATGGACGAGATCAACGACGACTTCCCGAATACGGATGTGGTGATCGTCATCGGCTCGAACGACATCGTGAACCCGGCGGCCCAGGACGACCCGAACAGTCCGATCGCCGGGATGCCGGTCCTCGAGGTCTGGAAGGCCAAGCAGGTCTTCGTCAGCAAGCGCGGCCAGGGCACCGGCTATTCCGGCATCGAGAACCCGCTGTTCTTCAAGGAAAACACCCGCATGTTCTATGGCGACGCCAAGGACAGCATCAACAAGCTGCTGCCGATGATCGAATGACAGGGCAGGGGGCGGGAAACCGCCCCCTTTCGCCGCAGCGGAAATGGGGACTGGCGTGAAGACGGACATCGAACATCCGCTGCGATACGATCTTGTCAATGAACTGCACGCCCGGCCCTCGCCCCGCCTGACAGCCCCGGCCACCTGCGCCTTCGTGGCCTTCAAGGAACCGAGGGACGCGGCCAATCGCGACCGGCGCCGGGATTTGACGCATCTGACCGCGCTGACCGCGCGCCATGGCGGGCCTCGGCCCGACCCGGAGAGCAGCCATTATCAGGGACGGCTGGGCCGTCACGACCTGAAATGGGAAAGCCATACGGAATTCGTGACCTATATGGCGACGACCCCCGGCCTGCCGATCCGCCCCTTCGACCCAAGCGCGGGCGCGATCTTTCCCGCCGAATGGCAGGCCGATGCGCCGGGACGCCGCGTCGCCGCCGTGCTGGTCCAGGTGGACATCCTGCCGGACAACCCCACCGACGCGCTGTCGCGGATCGAGACCTGGTTCGCCAAGGACAGCCTGACCGCGGTCTGGGTGCTAGAGGAAGCGGCGATGATTGCCGGGGATTTCCGCATCGACCCCGACGGCTGGATGCGCTTTGCCGTCTTCGTGCGCCCCGGCGTGGGACCGGGGCGGATCGGGCGGATCGTGCATCGCCTGGTCGAGCTGGAAACCTATCGCGCGATGTCGATGCTGGGCCTGGGCCGGTCGCGCAGCCTGTCGCGCCGCCTGAACGAGCTGGAGCCGCGCCTGTCTGCGATCGTCGACGGAATGCACGATGACGCCCGCCCGGCCGAGGCGGTCCTGAACGAATTACTGGGAGTGTCGGCCGAACTGGAGCGCCAGGCGGTCCAGCATTTCTTCCGTTTCGGCGCCACCAAGGCCTATGAGGCGATCGTCATGGATCGCATTTCCGCCCTGCGAGAGACGCGGTTTCTGGGCCGCCAGATGCTGACCGAATTCATGCGCCGCCGCTATCGCCCGGCCATGCGCACCGTCGCCTCGGCCGAGGACCGGCTGCAAGCGATGATCGAACGGACCCGCCGCGCCGCCGATCTGTTGCGCACGCGGGTCGATGTCGAACGGTCAGCCCAGAACCAGGCGCT
Source organism: Paracoccus sp. S3-43 (assembly GCF_029027965.1). NCBI lineage: Bacteria > Pseudomonadati > Pseudomonadota > Alphaproteobacteria > Rhodobacterales > Paracoccaceae > Paracoccus > Paracoccus qomolangmaensis. The sequence continues at coordinate 1,438,216 of NZ_CP119082.1, forward strand.
GCTGGAGCGGATGGACCGCCGCGCCGACCTGCAACTGCGCCTGCAACACACGGTCGAGGGGCTGTCGGTTGTCGCCATCAGCTATTACGCGGTCGGGCTGCTGTCCTATGCGCTGTATCCCCTGGCGTCGGCCCTGCATGTGGACAAGGCCTATCTGATCGCGGGGCTGACGCCGGTGGCGGTGCTGGTGGTCTGGTGGGCCATGCGGCAGGTGCGCCGCAGCCTGCACAAGCATGGTCCGGCGGGCGATTTGTGACTTGCCCTCCGCGCGGCAGAGTGGGAAGAACCCGGCCCGAATCCTGTCCTCGGAGCGATCGTGAAACTGTTTCTTGCCCTTGCGGCTGTCCTGACCCTGTCGGCCTGCGGCGTGCCGCTGGTCCCCCTTGTCTGATCCGAGGCCTGCCATGACATCCCTGACCCTGTATGGGCTGGCGCATTGTTCGACCTGCCAGAAGGCCCAGTCCGATCTGGAACAGCACGGCTGGACCGTCGATTTCCGCGATGTCCACAAACAGCCCTTGTCCGATGCCGAACGCGGCCGCCTGGTTGCGGATTTCGGCGACAAGATCATCAACCGCGCCAGCCTGACCTGGCGGGCCATGTCCGATGAGGAACGGGCGGCGGATCCGGTGGCGATGATGGGCACCAAGCCCAGCGTGATGAAGCGGCCCGCCATCGTCGCAGGCGACCTGCGCCTGCTGGGCTGGACCGCGAATGTCAAACGGGCGCTGAACGTTCCGGCCTGAAGGGCGTTACCGGCTGGCGCCCGCCAGCGACCGCATCAGCGGCACCACGCCCGACAGGTCATAGCCCGCCTGGGACGCGGTGTTCAGCACCTCGGCTTCGGACAGCCTGCCGGCATGGGCAAGCGCCCACAACACGGTGGACCGGTTCCCCGACCGGCAATAGGCGATGGCGGGTTTCGATCCCTCAAGCGCGGCGGCAAAGCCCTGGATCAGGTCGGGCGTGACCTGTCCGGGACGGAAGGGAAGATAGTGGTATTCCATCCCCGCATCCGCCGCGGCCCTGGCCATGGCCTGATGATCGACGGCCCCATCCTCGTCGTCGGGGCGGTTGTTGATCAGGGTCTTGAAGCCCGACCGGGCCAGCACGGCCACGTCAGGCAGGTCGATCTGCGGAGAGACCGCAAGATCCGGGGTAAGCTGGCGCAGATCCATGGCAGGCCCTTCGGTGACGCTGCTCCGGATTGGCCCATCTGCGCCCGCAATGTCAAGCGCAAGGCGGATCGGCGGGCGGGGGATCACGCCGCCTGCATCTCGACCATGGCGGGCAGGTCCGCGAAATCATCGAATGACGCCAGATGCGGCAGCTCCTCGACAGGCGTCTGGCGATACCCCTGGGTATAGATCAGGAACGGCACCGGAACCGCAGCCGCGCAGGACGCGTCGAATTCGCTGTCCCCCACATAGATCGCCTTCGGCCGCGCGGGATCGGCCCCCAGCCCTTGCAGCGCGGCGCGCAGGGGCGCGGGATGCGGCTTGCGTTCGGCAACGGAATCGCCGCCGATGACGCAGCCGAACAGCGGCGCGATCCCGAAATGCGCCAGGATGGCCCGGGTCACGGCCAGCGGCTTGTTGGTGCAGATGCCCAGCGGATGCCCCCGGTCTGCAAGCGTTTCCAGGGTCTGTGTCACATTCGGGAACAGCCGGGTCAGCTGGGTCGCGTCCTGATAGCAGGTCATGAAGGCGGCGATATAGTCGGGCTTTCGTGCGTCCTGAAGCTCTTGCGCGGCGATGATCTTCTGCCACAGCATATCCACGCCGCCACCGATGAAACGGCGCACCTGATCCAGCGTCAGCAGCGGCGTGCCATGCTGGCCAAGGACGTGGTTGACGCAGGCATGGATGTCGGGGGCGCTGTCGATCAGCGTTCCGTCAAGATCGAAAATGATCGGGCAGGGGGCAAGGCAGACATTCATGTGATTTTCCACTTGATCGAGCAACCCATTGACGGAACCTGGTTTTCCGGGCCCTTCCCGGTCTCCGCGATGTGCAGCATCGCCTCCAGCAGCTCGCGGCGCGCCTCGACCGGTCCCGGCGTCCGGCCCGAGGCATCGAAGCGGCCGCGATACTGCAATTCTCCGTCGGCGTTGTAGCCGAAGAAATCCGGCGTGCATTCGGCCCCATAGGCCCGCGCCACGGCCTGCGTTTCGTCATAGAGATAGGGAAAGGTGAAACGGTGGCGCGCGGCCTCGGCCTTCATCTGGTCCGGTCCGTCCTGCGGATACTCTGCCACGTCATTGGCCGAAATCGCCGCGACGCCAACGCCCGCCGCCTGCATCTCTCGTGCGTCGCGCACGATCCGGTCGATGATCGACTGGACATAGGGACAGTGATTGCAGATGAACATCACCAGCGTGCCGCGCGGTCCGGCGACATCGGCCAGGCGATAGGTCCGGCCATCCGTGCCGGGCAGTTCGAAATCATGCCAGGGGGCGCCGAAATCGCATACAGGGGGTGAGACGGCCATGAATCCTCCGGTGGGACTGGGACAAGGTTTCCGCAAGATAGCGCCGGCGGCAAGACGGGCAATGGTCGCAGAGGCATGTATTCCATAATACGGATTATTCGGGTTATGAATGTGTCGGTTTTGTTTGCCCCTACGGAACTTTTGCAGATCCCGGCGCTTTCTCGGATAGCAGCGCAATTGGGGGCGCGGAAAGGATAAACTGATGCGACTAATGACGGCAAGTCTCTGCGGCGGCATCGTTTTCATGCTGGCTGCCTGCGGAAATACGGCGACGGAACGGGCCGCGACCGGCGGCCTTGGCGGTGCGGTCATCGCCGGACCTGCGGGTGCGGTCGTGGGCGGAACCGTCGGCGCGGCAACCACGAACTGATACCGCCATCCTTGCAGTGAACGGCCGCGCCCGTCGCGGCCGTTTTGCGTTGGCCTTGCGAGAGCTTTCCGCTTCCCCTACATCAGAAAAGCACAGGCAGAAGGACTATCCCATGGCGATGGAAGCGCATGACATCGAGGCCCTCATCCGCGCGGCCTTTCCCAACGCGCAGATCACCATCACCGACCTGGCGGGTGACGGCAATCACTACGCCGCCGAGGTGATCGACGAAAGCTTCCGAGGCCAGAACCGCGTTCAGCAACAGCGCGCCGTCTATGCGGCCTTGCAGGACAAGATGGCGGGAAAATCGGGTGCCCTTCACGCCTTGGCATTGACCACCAAAGCGCCCGACTGAGGCCCCTGCCCCTTGGCCAGACCATCAGAAACAGGATGAAAGACATGACGGAAGTGACTGAGAAGATTCAAGGACTGGTGGACAGTGCGGATGTCGTCTTGTTCATGAAAGGCACTAGGGAAATGCCGCAATGCGGATTTTCCAGCCGTGTGGCGGGCGTGCTGAACTATATGGGCGTCGAGTATCGCGATGTGAACGTGCTGGCCGACGACGATATCCGGCAGGGCATCAAGGATTTCTCGGACTGGCCGACGATCCCGCAGCTCTATGTCAAGGGAGAGTTCGTCGGCGGATGCGACATCGTGACCGAAATGACCCTGTCGGGCGAACTGGACCAGCTGTTCGACCAGAAGGGCGTGTCCTATGACAAGGCTGCCGCAGACAAGATCCGCGAAGCAAACGCCTGAACCAATGGGCTTTTCAAATCGAACGGGCCGCCTGTTCGGGCGGCCCGTTCGTTTTTACAGGATGTCATCCTGATAATCGTCATCGTCGTCGTCCTGCCGTTCCTTAAGCTTTGCCGCCAAGGTGACGCCGATCGCAAAGGCTCCCAGCAGCTTGGCCATGCTGCCCGCGTTGCTGTTATTCGCGCGGGCCAGCGTTTCGGTCGCGCCTTCGACCTTCGACCGCACTGTGTCCAGGTTGCCTTGGGTAAATCCTACCGCCTGGGCCGCGTTGCGCGCCACGCCGAAGACCCGGCGTTCGGTATCGTCGGCAAGCTTCGTGACCTTGTGGCTGGCCTCGTCCATCAGCGACGACACCTTGTGGCCCGCCATGTCCACGACCCGTTCGGCCTCAGCCCTGGCCTTTTCGACCGCAGCATCGGCTGCCAGGCTGACCCGAGCCTCGACTTCCTTGCGAAGGTCGTCGGTCGTCGGCATTTCATGATGGATCGCCTTGGACATCGCGAACAGGATCAACCCGATCACGATGAACAACACGGCCACGGCAAGCGACGCCAAGGCCGGTCCGAACCCCAGGTTATGGGCCAGGAATGACCACAGCGCCGCGATCAGAAACCCAACGGCGACGGCCAGGACCACCCCGGCCGCTGCCTTCATGACCGACCGACGCGCCGTGTCCTTGAGAGCCAGTTGAAGACGCTGCGCATAGTCGAACATGGGGGAAACCTCAGCGACGGGCCAGGATCAGGCCGACCAGGAAGCCGATACCGGCGGCGATGCCCAAGGCCTGTGCCGGATTGCGGCGGACCATCTCGGACACCTCGTCATAGCGCTCCTCGGCGTAATGGGCGACCTCCGAGGCCTTCTGCTGCCCGGTCTCGTAGAGGCGCTCGGCCTCGGCCTTGGCGCGGCCGGCATATTCGCCGCCGGCCTCGCGGGCGCGGTGGACGTAATCCTGCGCGGTTTCGCGGGCATTCTGCGCCAGTTCGGCGCCGCGCTCCTTGAGGTTCTCGACCCCCGCGCTGCTGGACAGCTTGTCGGCGGTATCGCGGATATCGTCGCCGACCTTGCGGGCGCCTTCGTTCAGGTCGCGCTTGGCCTGCTGCCCTGCGGCGGCGGCGTCTTTCTTCAGGTCGTTCGCGGTGGGATTGTGTTCAGCCATGGAAATGTCCTCCGGTGTGATTGTCACCATCAGGGCTTAAACACAGGTAACAAGGGCATTGTTCCGCGCGGCGGAAGAATAATTCAGGGCCTGCGACTTGGGGGAATGGTACCGCCTCCCCGGCTCGAACGGGGGACCTCTAGATCCACAATCTAGCGCTCTAACCAGCTGAGCTAAGGCGGCACGGATGCGTTCTGTAACGCCGGTTCGGTCGCGTTGCAAGCCTGACTTGCCGTGAAAATTCATGCAGGCTACAGAAACCCATCACAGAAGGATGACGGTCATGAGCATCAACAGCCAAAGCGACATCGCGGCCAATCTGCAAGTCGGCCCCACCGATCAGGGCATGGTGCGCATCTATCTGCAAGCCGAGGGGATCGACCTGCCGCTGGACTTCGATCCCGAGGAAGCCGCCGAAATCGCCGAGGAACTTCTGGCTGCGGCAGAGGCGGCGCGAACCATGGGCAAGACCGGCGGGAAGCCTAAAAACCCCCGGCGTTGAAGGCGTCGGGATCGGTCAAGCCTTGCAGGCGCAGGGCGGATGCGCGGGCGAAATCGCGCATGACCTTGCCGCGTCGCGCGCCTGCCAGCCGTGTCTCGGGCGCCATGCGCTGAATCTCGGCACCATAGGCATCGGCGCAGATCAGGCCGGTGTCAGAAGGCAGCAGTTCGGACGGAAAGTCGCAATCGACTGCCCAGAAATAGCGGTCGCACCATTCGACATAACCCTGCCATTTGCGGTCGCCCGTGAAATCGGCGCGGCAGCTTTTGCATTCGACGATCCAGAATTCGCCCTTCGGCCCCATGCTGATCACATCGACCCGCAATCCGCGGCTGGGCGTGAATTCCGTCAGCACGGCATGATCCATGCTGCGCAACAGCCGGCCCACGCCGCGCGCAAGACGTTGGCCGGGCATGGTGGGAAGGGAGGGATCCAGATGGGTCATGGCCCGCTTATAGAACGAAGGGGCAACATCCTTCAAGGCGCTTGAAGTGGCCCCGCCCCGCGCCTATCTGTCGGGATGGCGGGTTTCTGCTCCTCTCGCGCGCGGCCATTTTTCCACTGGCCTATAACTTTTCCGAGGGGGCTGGCTCTGACGTGACCCTGGTCTCGTTACCTGGCGCCCACCTGGTAATCCAGGCTTTCGGGAAATCTCGCGCCGCCGCGGTTGCTGCGGTTCCCGCCACCCGACCCAACCGCCCTGCCCCGGCAGCGGCGGTTTTTCCATGCCGACGTTCCATGCGAAAAGGGCGGCCTTGCGGGCCGCCCTTTCCGTGACTGTGGCTGCGATCAGAAGCCGTAGACGACCGACACGCCCAGGGTGTTGTCCGTGCGGATCGGACGGTTTTCCTGGTATTCGGTGGTATAGCTGACACGGGTCGCCAACTGGTCGGACATCTGGAAGTTGACGCCGAACTGGTTGGTGATCACGTCATCCGAATCTTCCGACGACAGATAGTCGGTGTCGTTGGTGATGAACACCATGTCGTTGAAGCGGTGATACAGACGCGACGACACGATATAGCCGATGCCGCTGTCGGAAGAATCATCCACCGCAACACGGTCGTAGCTGTCGGTCACCGGGTTATAGTCCAGATCGAAGCCCGCCTTCTGCGCGCCCGTCTGGGTATAGCGATAACCGATACCGGCCTGAACGCGCCAGGCGGTCGCTTCGGTGTTGATCACGCGATAGCCCGGACCCACGCCGACGAAGCCGTCGCGGGCGAAATCGCCCAGCTTCTCGGAAATCTCGCTGGCGGGCTGGCCGTCGTAATCGGCCTCGCCGTTGGCCAGACCATCGATGCTGAACCGGCCGAGGACAAAGGCATAGAAGCGGTCGTTGAAGTAGTAGGCGCCATCATAGATGGTCGACACTTCTTCCTTGTCCTTGTTGCCCTGGTCGTCTTCACCGAATTCGATCAGCATCCCGACCGACTGCTGCCAGGGACCGGCATTGTTCGAAACACGGCCCGCCAGCGAGAAGTCCTGGCTTTCGGTGTTGCCGGTGCTGCCGGCATAGGTCAGCGCGATCGAACCGAACAGACCTTCGCGACGATCCGGGTTGCCGAAGCGTGCGTCGTCGTTGTCGCGGTCGAAATCGTCCTGGACGGCGTCCTCGACATCAATGATCCGGTCGTTGATGCCCGAGATCCCGGTCGCATCCGCACCCGCCGCAATCTCGGTCTGGGCGAATGCCGGAGCCGACAGGGCGGCGATCAGAGCGGCGGAGCCGGTCAGCAGCGTAACTTTTTTCATCTTTTCCTCACGAGCTGAGTTTTGTTGTTCTGAACGTCTGTGGGACGCCAGAGCATCTCTGCGAAAGATGAAGTAATCCCCCCCTGCCCTGGTTCATAGGGCCGCGAAAAACGTCCGCATGTCCCGAAAAAGTGACAGGATTTGAACAGAGCTTAAATGGGCAAAAAACTGCCGAAACATGGTGGTGAGGGGATAAAAGGGAACCGCCTTAGCAATTCTGGAACATCTTGGAGCAATTAACCAAATCGGCAGTCGGCCCAGGTCTGATCCGCTGAGGGCTTGGTATGAAAGATGAAATAAAACCGTGATCGCCTAAAATTTGTGCAAATTTCCGCCAAGGGGCCTGGCGTCCGGTTGTTGCATAATCGACACGATAGCGCGCCCAATCGCGTCATCCGAACCAGAGCAGGTTTATTTTCGCGGCGCCGTTGTGACGCGCGCCGGGACCGCCGCTTTCGCCGGCGGGCGCCCGATCCAGGATCTGCGACCTGACGAAGGGGGCGATTCGGCCTGGCCCATCACCCTGATGGCAAACTGGACGCCGGAAAAGACGATGGTGTTGAAGGCGACCAGCATGGCGACGGCCAGCCACCCCACATTGCTGTTCAGGACAAGGTGCCGCAAATGCGCCACATCCAGGGCCAAAAGCGCGGCCACGAAGCAACAGGCCAGCGCAGCGCCGATCAGGACGCTGCGGATATAGACACGAACCATGATCGGCATGACGCACCCCTTATCGGACGACAGGTCCAGGATATAGGGCATTCCAGACGAAAAAGCAGCAGGAAGTGCGGCCTGCGTCAGAAGGTCTCGGGACGCAGCTCTCGGGCGACGTGATCCAGGACGGCGTTCACGAATTTCGGCTCGCGGCCCTCGGGAAAGAAGGCTTCGGCCAGGCGAACATATTCGGTGATGACCACCTTGGGCGGGGTCTGCGGCGTCACCAACTCGGCCCCGGCGGCGCGAAACAGGGCGCGCAGCACCGGGTCGATCCGGTCGATGGGCCATTTGGCGACCAACCCGCGATCGGTTGCCTGGTCGATGCGCGACTGCCAGGTCACGGCAGCATCGACAAGACGGGAAAACAGCCCTTCGTCGGCGGGCAGATACTGCCCATCCTCGTCCTCGGCCTCCAGGCGATACAGTTCGAACTCCCGCATCACGCGGTCGGCGGACTGGCCCGCGGCCTCCATCTGGTAGAGGGCCTGAACGGCATAGAAGCGCGCGCCGCTGCTTTTCGCCCGGCGTTCGGCGCGCTTGTCGGTCTGCTTGTCGTCGGTCGGGGTCATGGATCGGGCCTTGTCACAGAGACCGGCTGCAATGTCGCGAAAGCCGACCCGCGTCAAGCCCCGGCGGGCAGCGGCGCGGCCGCCGCCTCGGCCAGCCGGGCGACATAGCGGGCCAGGGTGTCGATCTCCAGATTGACCGCATCGCCCAGGGCGATGTCGCCCCAGGTCGTCACCTGCCGGGTATGCGGGATCAGGTTCACGCCGAAGCGGTTGCCCGCGACCTCGTTCACGGTCAGCGACGTGCCGTTCAGCGCGACCGATCCCTTGGGCGCGATGAAGCGCGCCAGCGCGGCCGGGGCCTCGAATGTCAGGCGCAGGCTGTCGCCCTCTTCGTGCAGCTCGGCCACGCGGGCCACGCCGTCGACATGGCCGCTGACGATATGGCCGCCCAACTCGTCGCCCACGCGAAGCGCGCGCTCCAGGTTCAGCTTGCGCCCGATCTGCCAGCCATTCGCGCCGATATTGGTCCTGGACAGGGTCTCGGCCGAGATATCGACCGTGAACCAGCCCGGCCCCTTGTCCACCACGGTCAGGCAAACCCCGTCGCAGGCGATCGAGGCGCCCATGTCGACGGTCGCCATGTCATAGCCACAATCGACCCGCGCGCGCATGTCGCCGCGCATTTCCACCGATGCGACCGTGCCGATATCCGTGATGATGCCTGTGAACACGCGCCTGGCCCCTTGTTTCAGCGAAAAGACCTAGGCCATGGCCTGAGCCGGCGCAAGGCTGGTGTGTCGTCAAATCTTAATCAACACTGGTGGCACGATCCGATCCTGGCACCCGAGGATCCGGATCATGCCCTGGCGGCAGGCCGCTGTCATCGCTGCCGGCAGATCGGCGGAGTTCTGGATGAGCGCGCAAGAAGGTGTGGCGCCCGCGGGCGGCACCGTCTAGATTGCGCAGACAACCGGACAGCAAGTCCGGGCAAAGGAACAGGAGTTTCGAGAGGTGACAGTGAAGCTTTCTCCTGCCCGGCGGACGGCGGGTCTGGCCGTGCGCCTGACGCTGATTGCCGCGATGACGCTGCTGGCGGCGTGCAGCCTGCCCCGGTCCGGCCCCAGCAAGTCCGAGATCTATTCCGGCGCGGTCGAAAAGGGCGGCAATACCCATGTGATCTATGTGAACGATCATGTCGCCCGCACCACGAACTTCACCCCGTCCTATGGCTTTTCGAACAGCTTCCGGGGCGCCGGGCAGGTCGGCGCCGACGAAATCCGCGCGGGCGACGTGCTGGGCCTGTCGATCTGGGAAAACGTGGATGACGGGCTGCTGACCTCGCTGGGGACCAGTTCCACCGAGTTGCAGGAAATCCAGGTGGACAGCGGCGGCTATATCTTCGTGCCCTATGCAGGCCGGGTCCAGGCGGCGGGCAGCACGCCCGACCAGTTGCGCCAGATCATCACCGAACGGCTTGCGACCCAGACCCCCGATCCGCAGGTGACGGTGACGCGGGTGGCGGGCAACGGCGCCACGGTGTCGGTCATGGGCAAGGTCACCGAGCAGGGCGTCTATCCGATCGAGCGGCCGACCCGGTCGCTGTCGGCGATGCTGGCGCGCGCGGGCGGCGTCTCCATCGAGCCTGAAATCGCGGTGATCACCGTCAAGCGCGGCAACAACACCGGCAAGGTCTGGCTGACCGACCTGTATTCCAACGCCAGCAACGACATCGCGCTGCGCCCGGGCGACGTGATCCTGGTCGAGGAGGATCAGCGCAGCTTCACCGCCCTTGGCGCGCTTGGCGGCCAGACCCGCGTCCCCCTGGGCAACGAAATGATCAACGCGGTCGAGGCCGTGGCGATGGTCGGCGGCCTGAACTCTCAGCTGGCCGATCCCACCGGGGTCTTCATCCTGCGCGACGAACCGGAACAGGTCGCCGCGCGCGTGTTGGGCAAGTCGGTGCAGGGATCGCAGCGCATCGCCTATGTCCTGGACCTGACGCGACCGAACGGGCTGTTCCTGGCCCGCGACTTCCTGATCCGGAACGAGGATACGGTCTATGTGACCGAGGCGCCCTATGTTCAGTGGCAGAAGCGGCTGGCAGCCCTGATTGGCCCGATCAACTCGGCGAATTCCGTCCAGAGCCTGTCCCAGTGACAGGCGGATGACCGACGAACCGCAGGCCGCCGGTGCGAAAGACCGGCCGCCCGCGCATCGTGGTTTCCGGCCAGGTCGAGGCCGGGCTACGGCCGGCCGGGCACCGCGGGATCGGGGCGACGCCGACCGCCGCAAAAAGGGACAACGTCGCGCCGCCATCCCCGCTTTCGCGAACCATGCCTGCGCGTCGCGGCACGGGTTGGACCGGGATTTTCCGCAGCGGCGTCCGCGAAGAATGCCGTTCTCTGACCGGCCCCCGGAACGCCCGGCCGCGTTCCTTGGCAAGCCTGCGCGCTGTTGCTAACTGTGACGCGCAACCAGGAAAGTCCGCCCATGTCGCTTGCCATCTCGCATCTTGCCCGGCGCTTCGACGCGACCCAGGTTCTGCGCGGCATCGACCTGACCGTCGGGAAGGGAGAGCTGATCGCCCTTCTTGGCCCCTCGGGATCGGGCAAGACGACGCTTTTGCGGATCATCGCCGGGCTGGACTGGCCGGATGCGGGCACGCTGTCCTTCGAGGGAACCGACTGGCTGGCGAAATCCGCCGCCGAACGCCGGATCGGCTTCGTCTTCCAGCATTACGCGCTGTTTCCGCACATGACCGTGCGCGACAACATCGCCTTCGGCCTGACCGTCCTGCCGCGCGCCGACCGGCCCGGCAAGGCGCAGATCGCCGCCACCGTGGACCGGCTGCTGGCCTTCCTTCAGATCGACGGGCTGGCCGACCGCTATCCCGCCGAACTGTCGGGCGGTCAGCGCCAGCGTGTCGCCCTGGGCCGCGCCATGGCGATCGAGCCGCGCGTGCTGCTGCTGGACGAACCCTTCGGCGCGCTGGACGCCCAGGTCCGCCGCGACCTGCGCCGCTGGCTGCGCGGCGTCCATGACAGCGCGGGCACCACCACGATCTTCGTGACCCACGACCAGGAGGAGGCCTTCGAACTGGCCGACCGCGTGGTGGTGATGAACGGCGGCGTGATCGAACAGACCGGCCATCCCGACGAGATCTATGACCATCCCGCCACGCCCTTCGTCGCCCGCTTCCTGGGCCTGACGGTCGAGGTGCCGGTGACGATCCGGGCGGGCCGCGCGCAGGCCGCGGGCCTGGACCTGACCGCCCTGCCCCGCCGTGCGCTGCCGGACGGCCCGGCCACGCTGTTCCTGCGCCCCGCCGACATTCAGCCCGTCCCCGATTCCGCCGCGCCCTTCCGGGTGACGGAGATCGCCTCGACCGGCGCGCTGCTGCGGATCGTGGCGGAAAACCCCGCCGCCTGCCGGATCGAGGCCGAGATGCCGCGCCGCCAGGGCCGCGACCTGCGCAAGGACCAGCCCGTCGCCCTGCGCGTCATCGCCGGCCAGATCTTCCCCGGCGGCGCCGCACCCGCCGACGCCGCCCCCGTCGAAACACCCCAGGCCCTGAAGGAGTCCCTCCCGTGACGATCCGTGTGAAAACCCGCCTGACCGCCGCCCTTGCCGTCATGCTGGGCCTTGCCTCGCCCGTGGCGGCCCAGGATGCGATCCTGAACGTCTCCTATGACATCGCCCGAGAGCTGTTCGCGGAACTGAACCCGGTCTTTGCCGAAAAGTGGAAAGCCGATACCGGCCGCACCGTGACCATCGACCAGTCGCATGGCGGTTCGTCGAAACAGGCCCGCGCGATCCTGGAAGGGCTGCCCGCCGATGTCGTGACCTTCAACCAGGTGACCGATATCGACGTGCTGGCCAAGGACGGCTTGGTCGACGAAAACTGGCGCGAGGCCTTCCCGAACGAGGCCTCGCCCTATTATTCGCTGCCCGCCTTCCTGGTGCGCGAGGGCAATCCCAAGAATATCGACGACTGGGACGACCTGACGCAGGACGGCGTGCAGGTGATCTTCCCGAACCCCAAGACCAGCGGCAACGGGCGCTATACCTATCTGGCGGCCTATGCCTATGCGCTGGACAAGAACGGCGGCGATCAGGCGGCGGCGCAGGATTTCGTGAAGACGCTGTTCGCCAATGTCCCGGTCTTCGACCAGGGTGGGCGCGCGGCCACGGCGACCTTCGCCGAACGCGGCATCGGCGACGTGCTGATCACCTTCGAGGCCGAGACCGGCGGCATCGCCCAGCAATATGCCGATGCCAAGCTGGCGCGCGTCACCCCGCCGCTGTCGCTGCTGGCGGAATTCCCCGTTGCCGTCGTGACCGCGAACACGGAAAGCAAAGGCACCACCGAGGTTTCCAGGGCCTATCTCGATTTCCTCTATTCGCCCGATGCGCAGCGCATCCTGGCCAAGAACTTCAACCGCGTCCATGACGAGGCGATCACAGTCGAATTCGCCGCCAACTTCCCCGAGGTGAAGCTGGTCACGGTCGAAGACGTGTTCGGCGGCTGGGACAAGGTGCAGGCCGAGCATTTCGCGGAAGGCGGCATCCTCGACACGGTGTTCGTCAATCAATGAGCATGGCGGCGGTCATCCCCGCCAGCGGGCGGCAGCGGCGCGTGTTGCCGGGCTTCGGCCTGACGATGGGGCTGACGCTGACCTATGTCGGCATCATCGTGCTGCTGCCCGTGATCGCCCTGTTCCTGAAAGGGGCCGAGATCGGCCCCGCCCGCTTCTGGGCCATCGTGACCGCCCCCCGCACCCTGGCCGCGCTGCGGCTGACCCTGACCGCCGCCGCCCTGGCGACGGTGTTCAACGCGCTTTACGGCCTGCTGATGGCCTGGGTGCTGGTCCGTTACCGTTTTCCGGGGCGGCGGCTGCTGGACGCGATGATGGATATTCCCTTCGCCCTGCCGACCGCCGTCGCGGGCCTGGCGCTGACCGCGCTGTTTTCCGAAAACGGCTGGTACGGGCAGGTGCTGGCGCCCGCCGGGATCCCGGTCGTCTATACGATCTGGGGGGTGGCGGTGGCGATGTCCTTCACCTCGATCCCCTTCGTGGTCCGCACCGTGCAGCCGATCCTCGAGGATCTGGACCACAGCCAGGAAGAGGCCGCCCGGACCCTGGGCGCCACGCCCTTGCAGATTTTCGCGCGGGTGATCTTTCCGGCGATCCTGCCCGCCTTCCTGGTCGGCACCACCATCGCCTTCGCCCGCTCGCTTGGCGAATTCGGCGCGGTGATCTTCATCGCCGGGAACCTGCCGATGAAGACGGAAATCGCCTCGCTTCTGGCCGTCATCCGGCTTGAGGAGTACGACTATAACGGCGCCGCCGCCATCGCGCTGACCCTGGTCGCCATCGCCATGCTGCTGCTGGTCATGTCGAACTGGCTGCAAGCGCGGCTGACCCGGCGCAGGGTGCCCGCATGACCGCCGCCCTTGCCCCGCGCCCCGACCAAGGCGGCGCGCGCCTGCTGATCGGGCTGGCGGTCGCGCTGACGCTGTTCATCGTCGTGGTGCCGCTGGTCTACATCTTCTGGCGGGCGTTTTCCGGCGGCCTTGCGGTCTTCGCCCAGAACATCCTGGCGCCCGACACGCTGCACGCGATCTGGCTGACCTCGGTCGTGGCGGCGATCACGCTGCCCATCAACCTTGCCATCGGCATCGCCTCGGCCTGGCTGATCGCGCGGTTCACCTTTCCGGGCCGCAAGGCGCTGCTGACGATCATCGAACTGCCGTTTTCCATCTCGCCGATCATCGCCGGGGTCTGCTATCTGCTGCTCTACGGACGGCAGGGGCTGCTGGGACCGCTGCTGGCGGCGGGCGAGGTGAAGATCCTGTTCGCCCTGCCCGGCATCGTCATGGTGACACTGTTCGTCACCGGCCCCTTCGTCGCCCGAGAGGTGCTGCCCCTGATGCAGGCGCAGGGGTCCGAACAGGAACAGGCGGCGCTGACGCTGGGCGCGTCGGGCTGGCAGATTTTCCGACGGGTGACGCTGCCGAATATCCGCTGGGCGCTGCTTTACGGCGCGGTGCTGGCGACGGCGCGGGCTGTGGGGGAATTCGGCGCGGTGTCGGTGGTGTCGGGCGCGATCCGGGGCCAGACCATGACCCTGCCCTTGCAGATCGAGCTGTTGTTCAACGACCTCAACATCGTCGGCGCCTTTACCGCGGCGTCCACGCTGACACTGATCGCGCTTGTGGTCCTGGTGCTGAAAACCGTGCTGGAGGGGCGGACCCGCTGATCAGCGCCGGAAATCGGTGGGCCTGATCCCGTGCCGCGCCAGCTTGTCGTAAAAGGTCTTGCGCGGCAGTCGCAGCCGCGTCATCGCGGCGGTCGCGTTGCCGCCCGCCAGCCGCAGCGCATCGCGGATCAGTTCGGCCTCGTAGGCGGCGACCAGATCCGAAAGGCCCGGCGCATCGCCGCCCTCGGGCGCGTCGAAGGGTGTCACGCCGATGGCCTGGCTTTCCGCGAAGCCGCGCAGTTCCGGCAGGTTGCCCGGCCAGCCATGCCCCGACAGCCGCGCCTTGACCGCGCCCGTCATCGCGGGGGCGGTCCGGTCCAGCCGCGCGCAGGCCGCCAGCAGGAAATGGCGATACAGCGCCGGAACATCCTCTCGCCGTTCCGCCAGGGACGGCACCGGCAGGACGGTCCCGGACAGGCGATAGAACAGCCGAGCATCGAATCGCCCCTCGGCCACCCGCCGCGACAGATCGGCCTGGGTCGAGGCCAGAAGCTGCACATCCATCGGACGCGGCGCGGCGGCGCCGGCGGGCCAGAACTCGCCCGCCTCGACGATGGCCGACAGCCGCGCCTGCATGGCGGGAGACAGCGCGTCGACGCGGTCCAGGAACAGCACGCCCCGCTGCGCCCGCTCCAGCTGCCCGGCCTGCCGGGCGCCGCGCGGGCCCAGGGCGTCGCCGCCCAGAAGATCGGCCTCGAAGCGGGCATCGTCCAGGGCGTCGCAGGCCAGATGCACGAAGGCGCGGGCGCGGCGCGGGCCTTGGCGGTGGATGGCGCGGGCCGCGATCAGCCTGCCCGCGCCGTCCGGGCCGGTCAGCAGGGCATCGCCGCCAGCCTGGGCCACCCGGTCAAGCGCGGCGCGCAGATGCTCCATCACCTCGCTGCCGCCCGCCAGTTCGGGAAAGCTGTCGGCGGCGTCGTGGCTGGCCTGCCGCAAGTCCCGGTTTTCCAGCACAAGCGCGCGGGCCGACAGCGCCCGGTTCAGCGCCGCCAGCAGCACGTCGCGCGCCACCGGCTTGGTCAGGAAGTCATAGGCCCCGGCCTTCAGCGCCGCCACCGCCATCGGCACGTCGCCATGCCCGGTCAGCAGGATCACCGGCAGATCCCGGTCGATGGCGTGCAGGTGCTGGAACAGTTGCAGCCCGTCCATGCCGGGCATCCGCACGTCCGACAGCACCACGCCGGGAAAATCGCGCGTCACCCCGCGCAGCCCATCGGCGGCAAGGCCGAAATCCTGAACCTGCAAGCCCGCCATCCGCAAGGTCTGGACCTGGGCCGCGCGCAGATCCTCGTCATCCTCGACCAGCCGGACCAGTCCCGTCATGCGGCTCTCCTCAGCGTCAGGCGGAAGGTGGCGCCCTGCCCGGCCACCGGATCGTCGGCGGTCAGGTCGCCGCCCAGATCGCGCGCAATGTCGCGAGAGATGACCAGCCCCAGCCCCAGCCCCTGCGCCTTGCTGGTCGCGAAGGGCGCGAAAAGCTGGTCCCTGTCCCGCGGCGACAGGCCCGGACCGTTATCCGCGACGGTCAGCGTCACCAGGTCGCCGTCGACCCGGACGGCAAGGCGGACCCAGGGGTCGGGCCGGTCCTCCTGCGCCTCGAAGGCGTTGGTCAGCAGGTTGACCAGGATCTGCTCGACCCGGACCCGCTCGCCCAGGATCGCCAGCCCCTCGGGGATGTCGGGCAGATGCACCGGCATGTCGCTGGCCTTGCGGCGGCTTGCGGTCAGCAGCAGCGATGCCTCGATCACCGCGCGCACAGGCACGGCGCCCACCTGCCCGGTGGCCTTGCGGGCAAAGCCGCGAAGCTGGTCGGTGATCTGGCCGATCCGGTCGGCCATGCGGGTGATGCGGGCAAGGTTGTCGCCCGCCGGACCGTCCGGCTGCATCGCCTGGCCGTTTTCGGCCAGCAGCCGGATCGTCGCCAGCGGCTGGTTGATCTCGTGCGCGACGCCGGCGGTGATCTGGCCCATGGTCGCCAGCTTGTTCGCCTGCACCAGATCGGCCTGCATCTGCGACAGCCGCTGCTGGGCCAGTTGCCGTTCGCGAATTTCCTGAGACAGGTCGCGGGTGCGTTCGGCGACCGCGCGCTCCAGTTCGGCGCGATAGGCGCGGTCGGCATCCGCCTTGCGCGCGGCGCGCAGCCGCGACCGGCGGACCTGTTCGACAAGCGCCGCCAGCAGCAGCACCCCCAGCCCGGCCGCACCGGCGGCATAGAGGGCGGTCTGCCGCGCCTCGTGCATGGGCAGGTTCATGGACAGCATCCATCCGGTCCCGCGCACCGGCAGGGCGATGGGCAGGCTGTCATCCTCGGCCGTCGGCCCGGCGGTGAAACGCCGCCCCGGATCGGTGGTGATGATGATGCGGCCATCGGCCTCGGTCACGTGGGTGGCGTTGGGGCTGCGCGCCCATGCGGCCTCCAGCGCGTCGAATTGCACCTTGACAACCACCACCCCCAGCAGCGCCGCGCCGTCGCGGATGTCGTGGGACAGATACAGCCCCGGCTGCCCGCTGACGGTGCCGAGCGCGAATTCCATCGCGGTCGGATCGGCGCGTCGGAAGTAGTCGCGGAAGCTGTAGTCGTGGCCCAGAAAGCTGACCGGCTGGTTCCAGTTCGACGCGGCGACGGTGCGCCCGCCCTTGTCCAGCAGATACAGCACCGTGCTTTGCGTCTCGGCCCGCAACCGTTCCAGCTTGGCCGATGCGGCATGGCCCGCGTCGGACCCCTGTCGAAGCGTGTCCCGGATCATCGCGTCATCCGCCAGGATCGCCACCACGGCGCGCTGCCGGTCCAGGATGCTTTCCAGCGTCAGCGCCCGCGACTGCGCGGCCGCCATGCCTTCGTCGCGCAGGGTGTCGAGCGCGCCCGCCCGGACCCCCCAGAAGACCGCCGCGGGAACCAGCACCAGCAGCGCCAGGGCCAGCAGCGCCAGCCATCCCGCGGCGCGCGACAAGGGCGGCGAATCGCCGGTCATGAGCAAGGCATCCTGCAAATCCGCGCGCCTCCCGGCCTTGGGTCAAGCTGTTTCCTTTTCCACACTAGCAGGTTCCACCTGTGCGGAAAACCACACGGATTTTCCACCCCACCTGCGGAAAACAGCCATGTTTTCAGCGCATTGCCGCTATGCCGCAAGTTTTTTGGGCGGCCCTGCCACCGGCGTAGGATGGCTGTCATCGCATTGACATACCAAGGCAGGAGGAGGCCTTTCCATGCAGCCGGACACATCCGCCCAACCCGTGGCCCATGAAAATCGGCCGTTCTATCGCCACCTGTATTTCCAGGTCGTCATCGCCATCGTGGCGGGCGCCCTGCTGGGCCATTTCCATCCCCAGACCGGAGAGGCGCTAAAACCCCTGGGCGACGGCTTCATCAAGCTGGTCAAGATGATCATCGCGCCGGTGATCTTCCTGACCATCGTGACCGGGCTGGCGGGCATGGGATCGCTGCGCGGCGTGGGGTCGGTGGTGGGCAAGGCGTTCGCCTATTTCCTGACCTTCTCGACCCTGGCGCTGATCGTCGGGCTGATCGTCGCGAACGTGATCCAGCCCGGATCGGGCATGAACATCGACCCGGCCTCGCTGGATGCCTCGACCGTCAGCGGCTATGCCGAAAAGGCGCACGAGACCTCGCTGACCGGCTTCGTCATGGACATCATCCCGACGACGCTGATCTCGGCCTTCGTCGAGGGCAACATCCTGCAAGTGCTGTTCGTGGCGATCCTGTTCGGCATCGGCCTGATCCTGGTCGGCGACAAGGGCAAGCCCGTGCTGAACATCCTGGAATCGGCCAGCTTCGCGATCTTCCGCGTCGTGGATATCCTGATGAAGGCCGCGCCCATCGGCGCCTTCGGGGCCTTCGCCTTCACCATCGGCAAATACGGCATCGCGTCGATCATGAACCTGGCGATGCTGGTGGGCACGTTCTATCTGACCTCGGCCCTGTTCGTGATCCTGGTCCTGGGCACGGTCTGCATGATGAACGGCTTCTCGATCTTCCGGCTGGTCTCCTATCTCAAGGCGGAAATCCTGCTGGTGCTGGGCACCTCGTCGTCGGAATCGGCCCTGCCCTCGCTGATGGAGAAGATGGAAAAGGCGGGCTGCGCGCGCTCGGTGGTGGGCCTGGTCGTGCCGACCGGCTACAGCTTCAACCTGGACGGCACCAATATCTACATGACGCTGGCCGCGCTGTTCATCGCCCAGGCGACGAATACCGACCTGACGCTGTCGCAGCAAATCCTGCTGCTGGCCGTCGCGATGCTGTCGTCCAAGGGCGCGGCGGGCGTCACCGGGGCGGGCTTCATCACCCTGGCCGCCACGCTGTCGGTGGTGCCGACCGTTCCCGTCGCCGGGATGGCGCTGATCCTGGGGGTGGACCGCTTCATGTCCGAATGCCGCTCGATCACCAACTTCATCGGCAACGCGGTCGCCACCGTGGTCGTCAGCCGCTGGCACGGCGCCTTCGACCGCGACCAGTTCAACGCCGCCATCGGCGGGTCCATCGACGACGGCTATGCCGCCCCCGTCACCGGCCTCGCAGTCCATCCTGCCGGCCTGCAATTGGGCGAAAGCAGCGCGGACTGATCCGCCGTCCTCGGATCCCGAAAGGCGCCGCGGCGATGCGGCGCTTCTTTGCGTGGCTCAGACCAGCACGTCGATCTGCGGGGGCGGCCTGCCCTCGTGCACGGCCAGCAGGTTCCCCATCATCCGCCGGACCGAGGGCGCAAAGCCGCCCGCATCCAGCGCTGCCAGATGCGGGGTCAGAACCACGCGGTCCAGGCCCAGCAGCGGGTTGTCGGGCAGGATCGGCTCGACCGAGAACACGTCGATGCCCGCGCCGCGCAGGCGGCCTTCGCGGATGGCCTGGGCCAGGTCGGCCTCGACCAGAACGCCGCCGCGCGCGGCATTGACCAGGATCGCGTCGGGCTTCATCAGCGCCAGGCGGTCGCGGTCGATCAGGTTGCGGGTGCTGTCGTTCAGATCGCAGTTCAGCGTCACCACGTCCGAGGCCGCCAGCAGCTCGTCCAGCGGCGCGAAGCGCAGGCCAAGCGCGGCCTCCTCATCGGCGGGCAAGGGGGTGCGCTTGGTGTAGAGGATCGGGCAGCCGAAGCCTTGCAGCAGCCGCGCCAGAGCCTTGCCGATAGAGCCCATGCCGACGATCCCGACCGTGCGCCCCGACAGCGTGGCCGAGCTTGGGGCCACCTGCCCCTTGGGCCAGCCGCCCTGCACGATGCCCAGATGCCCGCGCGCGATGTTGCGGTTGACGGCCAGGATCAGGCCCAGCGTGGTTTCCGCCACCGCGACGGCGTTCGACCCGGTGGTGCGAAACACCCGCACCCCATGCCTGCGCGCCGCGTCCAGGTCGATGGAATCATAGCCCACGCCCCATTTATGGACCGCCCGCAGACCCGGCACGGCCATCATCGCCGCCGTCACCGGCATGTCGCCGGTAATGGCGAAGTTGGCGCCTTGCAGCGCCGCAAGCTGATCGTCGGGCGCGCGAGAGGGTGCCGTGGTCAGCCCCCAGCCCTCGGGCAGGAAGGGCCGGATCCGGTCCAGCCGGTCGGGGGTCGCGGGGTCCAGAAGAACGACGGTCGTCATGCGGGCCTTTCAGATCACGAAGCGGATGCCGGGCCGCGCCAATCCGCCGCCCTGCGCGATCACGGTGCCGTCCGCGCGCCAGCAGGCCGCGCCGGTCATCATCCCGTCCGGCGCAAAGCCGATGGCGTTCATGCCGCCGCCGATGGTCTTGACCAGCCGCACGTCATGGCCGCGCGCGCGCATCGCCTCGGCCTGCGCGGCATAGGCGGGTTCCAGTTCCAGGTGATGCCCCTCGGTCCACAGGCGCGGCGCCTCGACCGCCTGTTGCAGGGTCATGCCATGGTCGATCAGGTTGACGATGGCCTGCATGGCGGAGGGGAAAATCCGCACCGCCCCCGGCAGGCCAAGGGCATAGAGCGGCTGCCCGTCCCGCAGCACCATCATCGGCGCCATGGATGTGGGCACCCGCTTGCCCGGCGCCACCGACAACGCCCGGCCGGGCCGGGGGTCGTAGTTCAGCATATAGTTGTTGGGGATGATCCCCGTCCCTGGCACCATGAAGCAGGCGCCCCACAGCCCGTTGATCGTATGCGTGGCGCTGACGATGGTGCCGTCGCGGTCGGCCACGGTGACATGGGTCGTGTCGCGGCTTTCAGGGACCATCCGCCGCCGGGCGTAATCCTTGGCGGTGAACCGCCCCACCGGCACATCGACGAAATCGGGATCGCCCGAGGCCGCGCGCCGATCCTCGAAAGCCAGCGCGATGGCCCGCGCCATCAGGTCCATCGTGTCGGGATGGCCGAAGCCCATGCCGCGCAGGTCGAAGGGTTCCAGCATGTTCAGCATCTGGACAATGTGAACCCCCGAGGAGGCGGGCGGCGGCGGGCCAGCGATGGCATGGCCGCGATAGGTGCCGAAGATCGCCTCGCGCTCGATGGCGCGCGCGCCGTCCAGATCGGTCAGGGTGACATGGCCCGGCGCCGCGCCCTGGGCCAGCCGGTCCGCCAGGGCGCGGCCCAGGTCGCCGCCATGCAGCGCCGCGTCGCCCTGGACCTGGACCAGCCGCAGGCTTTCGGCGTAATCGCCCATCACCAGCCGCGCGCCCGGCGCCAGCGGCGCGCCGTCCGGCAGCAGCAGGCGCGCGATCTCGGGATCGGCGCGCAGGTCATCTTCGTGTTCGCGGATCGCGCCGTGCAGATAGGGGCTGACCGCAAAGCCGCGCGCGGCGGCGCGGATCGCGGGCTCGACCACATCGGCCCAGGGCAGCCGCCCGTATCGCCGCTGCATCCCGAACCAGCCGCGCAGATTGCCGGGCACCGCCACGGCCGAGGGGCCGATGCGGTTCAGCCGCCCCTCGACCTCCATATAGGCGTCGGGCAGATCCGAGACCGGCGTGAACATGTCCGGCCGCGCCCCCTGCCCCGCGACCGACAGCGCGTCGATCACCCCATGCCGACCGTCCGCCAGCCGCAGATGCGCGATGCCGCCGCCCGCGATGCCGACCATCATCGGCTCGACCACCGTCAGCGTCAGCAGCGCGGCGACGGCGGCGTCCACGGCATTGCCGCCGATGGCCAGCATCTCGGACCCCGCGACCGATCCCATCGGCGCGTTCGTCACGACGACGCCCAGGGCGCCGCTGGCGGGGCGCTTTTCGCAGGTGAAGGGCAAGGCCATGCAGGTCGTTTCCGCTGTTCGCGGGCAGCTTAGGCGGCGGCGCAGGGGGCGATCAAGCCCGCGCATCCTCCAGCATCATCCGGGCGGCCTTTTCGGCGATCATCATCACCGGCGCGTTGGTATTGCCACTGGTGATCGTCGGCATGATCGAGGCATCCGCGATCCGCAGCCGCCCCACCGCCCGCATCCGCAGGCGCGGATCCACCACCGCGCCGTCATCGCTGCCCATCCGGCAGGTGCCGACCGGGTGGAAGATCGTCGTGCCCACCGCGCCCGCCGCGCGGACCAGGTCGTCGTCGGTCTGGAAGGCGATGCCCGGCACATGTTCGCTGGGATCGAAGCGGGTGAAGGCGGGTTGGGCCGCGATCCTGCGGGCCAGCCGGATCGCACGGACGGCCACGTCCCGGTCGCCCGGCGTGGACAGGTAATTCGGGCGGATCGCCGGATGGGCGCTGAAATCGGGGCCGGTCACATGCACCGATCCCCGGCTTTCGGGGCGCAGGTTGCAGACGCTGGCGGTCATCGCCGGAAAAGGGTGGACCGGATCGCCGAACTTGTCCAGGCTGACCGGCTGGACATGAAACTCCAGATCCGCCGTGGCCTTGTCGGGGCCGGATTTGGCGAAGATGCCCAATTGGCTGGGGGCCATGGACATCGGCCCGGACCGCTTCAGCAGGTATTCCAGCCCGATGGATGCGCGGCCCAGCAGGCGCGATGCCTTTTCGTTCAGCGTCGGCACGCCCTTGACCTTGTAGACCAGCCGCAATTGCAGATGGTCCTGAAGGTTCTCGCCCAGATCCGGCACCTCGATCCGGGGGACGATGCCTGCCGCTTGCAGCACCTCGCCGCGGCCCACGCCCGACTGTTCCAGCACCTGCACCGATCCGATGGCGCCCGCCGACAGAACGGTCTCGCGCGCCGCCCGGACTTCCTTGCGCTGGCCCTGATGGTGGAAGACGACGCCCTTGACCTCGCCCGCTTCGATCACCAGCCGCTCGACCTCGGCGCCGGTCAGCACCCGCAGGTTCGGGCGCGACAGGACCGGGCGCAGGAAGGCCTTGGCCGCGCTCCACCGCCAACCGGCGCGTTGGGTCACGTCGAAATAGCCGCCGCCCTCGTTGTCGCCCCGGTTGAAGTCGTCGGTGCGGGGAATGCCCGCCTGCTCGGCCGCGTCCATGAAGGCGTCCAGCACGGCCCAGCGGACGCGGGCGGTCTCCACCCGCAATTCGCCGCCAGTCCCGTGGGCGTCGTCGGCGCCGCGATAGAAATCCTCCTGCGCGCGGAACAGCGGCAGGATGTCGTCCCAGCCCCAGCCGGCGCAGCCAAGCTGGCGCCAGTGGTCGTAGTCCGCCGCCTGCCCGCGCATGTAGATCATGCCGTTGATCGAGGAACAGCCGCCCAGCACCCGCCCGCGCGGATACAGCAATTGCCGCCCGTTCAGCCCCGGCTCGGCCTGGGTCTTGAAGCCCCAGTCGGTGCGGGGATTGCCGATGCAATAGAGATACCCGACCGGGATATGGATCCAGTGGTAATTGTCGCGGCCCCCGGCCTCCAGCAGCAGCACCCGCGCCTTGGGGTCGGCGGACAGGCGATTGGCCAGCACGCAACCGGCGCTGCCCGCGCCGATGACGATGTAGTCATAGCTTTCCATCAGTTTTCGGCCCTGAACCCAAGTTTTCGGCCCAGTTTGCTGGCGAAGAACTCGCCCATCAGCCCGCGTCGGAAAACCAGCACGCAGACCATGAAGACGACGCCCGTGATGATCGTCACCGGAAAGTCCGAGGTGGCGAGGTAGTTTTGCAGCGTCACCACCAGTCCGGCGCCCACGACCGGACCCAGAAGCGTGCCGATGCCGCCCAGCAGGGTCATCAGGATCACCTCGCCCGACATCTGCCAGGTCACGTCGGTCAGGGTGGCGAACTGGAAGATCAGCGCCTTGGTGCCCCCGGCCAGCCCGGCTAGGGCCGCCGACATCACGAAGGCCCCCAGCTTGTAGCGGCTGACCGAATAGCCCAGCGAGATCGCCCGCTGTTCGTTTTCCCGGATGGATTTCAGGATCATGCCGAAGGGCGAGTTGACGAAGCGCCAGATGACCAGCAGCCCGATGACGAAGACTGCCAGCACGAAATAATACATCGTCATCGTGTCGGCCAGGTTGACCATGCCGAACAGGCGGCCGCGCGGCACGGACTGGATGCCGTCCTCGCCATGGGTGAAGCCCGCCTGCAGGCAGAAGAAGAAGAACATCTGCGACAGGGCCAGCGTGATCATCGCGAAATAGATGCCTTGGCGGCGGATGGCGATGGCGCCCATCACCAGCCCCAACCCGGCGGCGCCCAGCACGCCCAGGGCGATCCCGGCCTCGGGCGGCCAGCCCCAGACCTTGACGGCGTGCGCCGTGAAATAGGCCGCGCCGCCGAAGAAGGCGGCATGGCCGAAGGACAGCAGGCCGGTATAGCCCAGCAGCAGGTTGAAGGCCGCCGCGAACAGCCCGAAGGCCAAGAGCTTCATCAGGAAGATCGGATAGAGGAACTGCGGCGCCAGCAGCAGCCCGGCCCCGATCACGGCCAGCAGCACAAGCTGGATCTGCCCGGATCTGGGATGGACCGCGACCTGTTCGGCGGCGACGGATTCGGATTTGTTAGCCATATGGTTTCCGGCCATGTCAGGCATCCTTTCCGAAAAGGCCCGCGGGCCGCAGGATCAGGACGATCGCCATGATGACGAAGATCACGATGTTCGACGCCTCGGGGTAGAAGACCTTGGTCAGCCCCTCGACCACGCCCAGCAGATAGCCGGTGACGATGGCGCCCAAGATCGAGCCCATGCCGCCGACGACGACCACCGCGAAGACGATGATGATCAGGTTCGACCCCATCAGCGGGCTGACCTGATAGACCGGCGCCGCCAGCACCCCCGCGAAACCCGCAAGCCCCGCGCCAAGCGCATAGGTCAGCGTCAGCAGCAGCGGCACGTTCACGCCGAAGCTTTGCACCAGCACCGGGTTCTCGGTCGCGGCGCGCAGATAGGCGCCGAGCTTGGTCTTCTCGATCAGGAACCAGACCCCCAGGCAGACCATCAAGGATGCGACGACCACCCAGCCGCGATAGATCGGCAGGAACATGAAGCCCAGGTTGACCGCCCCGGTCAGTTGCGCGGGCGGCGCATAGGGCATCCCCGAAGCGCCGTAGAAATACCGGAACGTGCCCTCGATGGCGAGCGCCAGGCCGAAGGTGAACAGCAGCCCATACAGGTGGTCCAGCTTGTAGAGCCGCGACAGCATGGTGCGTTCGACGATGGCGCCGAACAGGCCGACGATCAGCGGCGCCAGGATCAGCGCCAGCCAGTAGTTGACGCCCCCCACGGTCAGCAGCAGCAGCGCGGTGAAGGCGCCCAGCATGTATTGCGCGCCATGGGCGAAGTTGATTACCCGCAGCAGGCCGAAGATGACGGCCAGGCCGAGGCTCAGCAGGGCATAGAACGACCCGTTGATCAGGCCCACCAGCAGCTGGCCCATCAGCGCGGCGACGGGAATGCCGAAGATCATCGTCATGTCACACCCCCAGTTCCCGATGCAGCAGGTCCATCCGGTTCGGCAGGTCGGATACCGGGAATTCGGCGGTCATGGTGCCATGGTCCATCAGATAGAAGCGGTCGGCGACCCGCGCCGCGAAGCGGAAGTTCTGTTCCACCAGCACCACGGTCATGCCGCGTTGCTTCAGCTTGCGCAGCACGTCGCCGATGGCGTTGATGATGACCGGGGCCAGCCCCTCGGTCGGCTCGTCCAGCAACAGGCAGCGCGCCCCGGTGCGCAGGATCCGCGCCATCGCCAGCATCTGCTGCTCGCCCCCCGACAGCTTGGTGCCGGGGCTGTTGCGGCGTTCCTGGAGGTTCGGGAACAGGTCGTATATCTCGGCCACCGTCATGCCGCCCTCGGCGACCTTCGGGGGCAGCATCAGGTTTTCCTCGACCGAGAGGGTCGCGAAGATGCCGCGTTCCTCGGGGACGAAGCCCAGGCCCGCGCGGGCGGTCTGGTGCAGGGGCACCGACATCATGTCCCGGCCGGCAAAGGTGATGCGGCCGGTGCGTTTGCGCAGAATGCCCATGATCGCGCGCAGGGTGGTGGTCTTGCCCATGCCGTTGCGGCCCAGGATGCAGATCATCTCGCCTTCATCGACATGCAGGTCGACGCCGTGCAGCACATGGCTTTCGCCATACCAGGCTTGCAGCCCGGCGGTTTCCAGAAGCGGGGCCGTCATTCCTCGGTTCCCATATAGGCGATGCGGACGCGGGGATCGGCGGACACGGTGGCATAGTCGCCGGTCGCGATGATCTCTCCGCGTTGCAGGACGGTGACGTGGTGGCAGATGTCGGCGACCACGTTCAGGTTATGCTCGACCATCAGCACGGCGCGGGTGCGGGCCACGTCGCGGATGATCTCGGCCACCATCCGCACGTCTTCCTGTCCCATCCCGGCCATCGGCTCGTCCAGCAGCAGAACCTCAGGGTCGAGCGCCAGTGTCGTGGCGATCTCCAGCACGCGCTTGCGGCCATAGGACAGGTCGGCGGCGCGGTGGTCACGGTAAGGCGTCAGGCCCAGGTGGTCGATCAGCTCATCGGCGCGCCCGTTCAGCCGGTCCAGCGAGGACAAGGGTTTCCAGAACTGCACCGCCAGCCCCGCCGGGCGCTGCAAGGCGACCTTGACGTTCTCGCGCACCGTCAGATGCGGAAACACGGCGGAAATCTGGAACGACCGCACCAGCCCCATCCGCGCCACCCTGTCGGGCCGGGTCCGGGTGATGTCCTGGCCCAGCAGCGTGATTTTGCCGCGCGTCGGTTGCAAAAACTTGGTCAGCAGGTTGAACACCGTGGTCTTGCCCGCCCCATTGGGGCCGATCAGCGCGTGGATGCGCGCATGTTCCACATCCAGATCGACATTGTTGACAGCGGTGAACCCGGCGAAATCCTTGCCGAGACCGCGGGCGGAAAGCACCACCCGCGGTTCGGGTTGCGTCATGGCTGGCGCAATGCTCATCGGCAGGCCTTACTGGGAGACCAGCGGGCAGCCGCTTTGCGCCGGGTCGATGAAGGCTTCGGCGCCGGGGATCGTGGCCAGGACGTTGTAGTAATCCCAATCCTCGGTGATCTCGGCGGGGGCCTTCACCTCCATCAGGTAGACGTCCTTGATCAGGCGACCGTTGGCGCCGACCTTGCCGTCCTGCGCGAACACGTCGTTGACCGGCAGTTCGTGCAGCTTGGCGGCGACGGCTTCGGTTTCGTCCGAGCCTGCGGCCACGATCGCCTTCAGATAGGACGTGACCGCCGAATAGGTGCCCGCATGGACCATGTTCGGCATCGACCCGGTGCGTTCGAAGAAGCGGCGGCCGAACTCCTCGGATTCGGGGTTGCGCTTCCAATAGAAGCTTTCGGTCAGGTTCAGGCCCTGCGCGGCCTCGATCCCCAGGCCGTGAACGTCGGCCAGCGTGAACAGCAGCGCCGCCAGCTTCTGCCCGCCCTGGGTGATGCCGAACTCGGCCGCCTGCTTGATGGCGTTCTGCGTGTCGGCGCCCGCATTGGCCAGGCCGATCACCTTGGCGCCCGAGGATTGCGCCTGCAACAGGAAGGACGAGAAGTCGGTGGAGGCCAGCGGATGGCGGACCGATCCGACCACGGTGCCGCCATGTTCCTTGACGAAATTGCCGGTGTTTTCCTCGAGCGAATAGCCGAAGGCATAATCGGCGGTCAGGAAAAACCAGCTGTCGCCGCCCTCTTTCACCAGGGCGCCGCCGGTGCCCACCGCAAGCGCGTGGGTGTCATAGGCCCAGTGGAAGCCATATGGCGAACATTGCGCGCCGGTCAGTTCGGTCGTCGCGGCGCCGGTGTTGATGGTGATCTTCTTTTCCTCGACGCTCAGCGCCTGCACGGCAAGGCCGACGGAGGAGGTCGTCAGCTCCATGATGGAATCGACCTGTTCGTTGTCATACCACTGCCGCGCGATGTTCGACGCGATGTCGGGCTTGTTCTGGTGGTCGGCGGTCACCACCTCGATGGGCGCGTCCAGCACCTTGCCGCCGAAATCCTCGACCGCCATCAGCGCGGCTTCATAGGAATTCTTGCCGCCGAAATCGGAATAGACGCCCGACTGGTCGTTCAGGATGCCGATCCTGACCTTGCCGTCCGACACTTCGGCCACTGCGGGCGCGGCCAACAGGCCGACGGATGCGGCCGACAACAAAAGTTTACGCATTCAACCTCCCTTAGGCACAACCCTGCGACACCGCGGTCGATGCCGCAGGCCGGGATGATGTCCTGTTCCTGATGACGACAGCCTCTCCTCCAGCGGTCGTTCGGCCAAAGGATGACCCCAAAGTCACTTTGACACAAGCGTTCAACACGGTCTAATTTCGTTCAGGTTCTGAACATATCTGAACAATGGCCGCGCTGTCCTGGGACGATCTTCAATTCTTCCTGTCCGTCGCCCGCGAAGGACAGTTGTCGCGGGCGGCCCGGATGCTGGGCACCTCGCATGTCACCGTGTCGCGCCGCATCGACCGGCTGGAACAGGCGCTGAACACCCGGCTGTTCGAACGCAACCCGCGCGGCTACGAACTGACCCCGGCAGGCCGGCGCCTGGTCGACACGGCCGAGCGGATGGAGGAGGCCGCCGACCAGATCCCCGTCGACCAGGGCAGCGCGTCGCGTCAGGCGGGGCCGCTGCGCCTGGCGGCGCCCGAAGGCTTCGCCAGCCTGTTTTCCCAGCATCTGTGGCCCGATTTCATCGCGCAATTCCCGCTGATCTCGCTGGAACTGGTCACCATGCCGCAGATCCTCTCCCTGTCGCGGCGAGAGGCCGACATGTCGGTGACGCTGGATCCGATCTCAAGCGGTCCCTATCGGTCCGAGCGGATGGCGAATTACACCCTGCACCTCTATGCGACCGCCGCTTATCTGGCCGCCAATCCGCCCATCGCCACGCGCGACGACCTGCGCCCGCACCGGATCATCGGCTATATCGAGGAGATGATCTTCGCCCCCGGTCTGGACTATCTGAACGAGATCCTGCCGGGGATCCGCGCCTCGATCAAAAGCAGCAGCATCTTCAACCAGCTGGCGGCGGCGCGCAATCACCTTGGGATCGCGGTCCTGCCCCATTACATCGCCTCGAAATATCCCGAACTGCGGATCGTCCTGCCCGACGAGGTGACGCTGACCCGCAGCTATTGGCTGACCTGCCACCGCGATGTGCGCGCGATGCGGCGCGAACGGGCGGTCATCGCCTTCCTGACCGACAGCCTGCGGGCGCGCGGATCGGAACTGGTGCGCCCAGCCCAAGCGATTCCGCTTGCCGCAATGCAACCGGAGGCACAGACTTGACATTCATGTGATGTCAAGGAGGTGGGACATGGCGGACACATATATGGGGGCGGCCGCGCCGGGCGCGCATCAGCCGGAACTGCATCGCGTCATGGGGCCGAAGCTGCTGCTCTTGTTCATCGTCGGCGACATTCTGGGCACCGGGGTCTATGCCCTGACCGGCACCGTCGCGGCCGAGGTCGGCGGCGCGGCCTGGGCGCCCTTCCTGGTGGCCTTCCTGGTCGCCACGATCACCGCGATGTCCTATCTGGAACTGGTGACGCGCTATCCCCAGGCGGCGGGCGCGGCGCTCTATGCGCATCGGGCCTTCGGCGTCCATTTCCTGACCTTCCTGGTGGCCTTTACGGTGATGTGTTCGGGGATCACCTCGGCCTCGACCGCGTCGAACGCCTTCGCGGGGTTCCTGAATGACGGCTTCCGGCTGGGCTTCGCCAAGAGCAGCGCGGGGATCCTGCTGATCGCGCTTGGCTTCATGGCGCTTGTCGCGGCGATCAACCTGCGCGGCGTGGGCGAAAGCGTCAAGGCGAACGTGATCCTGACCTGCGTGGAACTGACCGGCCTTCTGATGATCATCTTCGTGGGCTTCTATGCGATGGCCCAGGGACGAGCCGACTTTTCCGAGGTGATGGTCTTTCATTCCTCCGAGGAAAAGGGCGCCTTCCTGTCGCTGACCGCCGCGACCGCGCTGGCCTTCTTTGCCATGGTCGGGTTCGAGGATTCCGTGAACATGGCCGAAGAGGTCAAGGATCCCGTCCGCATCTTCCCACGCATCATGCTGACGGGCCTGGGCATTACCGGGGTGATCTATATCCTGGTGTCGATCTGCGCGGTGGCCCTGGTGCCGGTGGGCGACCTGTCGAACCCCGACAAGGGATCGGCGCTGACGCAGGTGGTCCGGGCGGGCGCGCCGAACCTGCCCTTCGACACGATCTTCCCCTTCATCGGCATGTTCGCGGTGGCGAATTCCGCGCTGATCAACATGCTGATGGCCAGCCGCCTGCTCTACGGACTGGCCCGCCAAGGGGTGCTGCCGCACGGGCTGGGCCTGGTCCATCACAGGCGGCGCACGCCCTGGGTGGCGATCCTGTTCACCACCGCTTTGGCCTTCGGGCTGATCTATTTCGTCGTCACCCGGTCCGAACTTCCGGCGGTCAGCCTGCTGGGCGGCACCACCTCGCTGCTGCTGCTGTGCGTGTTCACGGTGGTCAACATCTCGCTGATCGTGCTGCGGCGACAGCCTGCCGGGCACGACCATTTCCGGGCGCCCGCGATCACGCCCTGGATCGGCGCCGTGACCTGCGCCTTCCTGGCCGGGCCATGGGCGCGCAGCGCGGCGCAGATGGACCAATACCGCATCGCGGGCTGGCTGCTGGCCATCGGGATCGTGCTGTGGGCCGCAACCTGGATCTGGAACCGGGCGCGTCACAAGCCCCATCCGGGCAGCCTGGGAGACATCGAATCGATGCGCGAACATCACGGGGATTCACCGCGCAACTAGGGCGGAAAGACTGGCGATCCCGGAAGGAATCGAACCCTCAACCTGCCGATTAGAAGTCGGCTGCTCTATCCAGTTGAGCTACGGGACCGTCTGGCCGATCTTTTGCGGGATCGCAGGCCGATGCGCAAGTCACAGCGTTCGGGTCATGAAGACGCTGTTCGGATCGGCACGATAGGCGCCGAACGGCGGGCATTCGGCGAAGCCGCCGCGCGCATAGAGGCCCCGCGCGGCGGCAAAGCTGGGCTGCGCGCCGGTTTCCAGCGACAGCCGCGTCAGCCCGGCCCGGCGCGCATGGTCGATCAGCCGGGCCAGCATCAGCCGCGACAGGCCCCCGCCGCGCGCCTCGGCCAGGATGTGCATGGACTTGATCTCTGCATGCGTGGGATCGAGGCGCTTCAGCGCCGCCATGCCCACCGGGGCACCGGCGCGGCGCAGCACGAAAAAGTCGATCTGCGGCGAAACCAGCGTCTCGCGCGGCATCATGTGGATGGAGGCGGGCGGCGTATCGGCGTGCATTTCCACCGTGTGGCGCTGGAACAGCAGAGCCAGGTCATCGGCCAGCGGCGATTCGGCGGCAAAGGAAAGCGTTTCCGTCACGGGCAGCCCCTTGAGAGGCGGACAGCAAAAGGGCGGCCGCAGGGCCGCCCTTGGCGATGGGTGCGACATCAGGCGGCGCGGGACAGCAGCACTTCCTCGACGCTTTTCTGGGCCGCACCCTCGTCCAAACCTTTGACAGCCGCGACCTCGCGGGTCAGCCGGTCCAGGGCCGCTTCGTAAAGCTGGCGTTCGGAATAGGACTGTTCGCGCTGATCGTCATTGCGGTGCAGGTCCCGCACCACCTCGGCAATGGACATCAGGTCGCCGGAATTGATCTTCTGGTCGTATTCCTGCGCCCGGCGCGACCACATCGCGCGCTTGACGCGGGCCTTGCCCTTCAGGGTTTCCAGGGCGCGGTCGATCAGGTCGGGGGTCGACAGGCTGCGCATCCCGATTTCCGAGGCACGGGCGGTGGGAACGCGCAGGGTCATCTTGTCCTTCTCGAAAGAGATGACGAACATCTCCAGCCGCAGGCCCGCGACCTCCTGTTCGTCGATCGAGACAATGCGGCCGACGCCATGGGCCGGGTAGACGACGAAGTCATCGGGGCGGAATTCGTTTTTCTTGGTCTTGGACATCTGGCTTCCTCTTGGTGGTGCCTTGAGAAGGACACAAAGAACCGAAAGCGGCCCAGGCCACCTCCGGTGCGTTTTTTGATCGTGATGGTGTCCCTGCCCGGCAGAAGGCAGGAAATCGGCAGTTCGGGGCGCACATCCTTGGGGCCTCTGACTCCCATCAGATGCGAATGTTTCCTGAATATAGCATAAATAAGACGCCAAAAAAAGCATCCTGTGGGGAAAGTCCCCCGGCTCGCGCCCTGCGCGAAAAGCGTTTTAATCCAAATGATTAAGAAAAGAACGCCGAAAAATTGACGCGACGGCAGCCTGCGAATCGCGACAATCAGTCGCCCTCGCCCGGCGCTTCGGAAAAATACTTCTCCAGCTTGCCCGGAACGCCGTCCAGTTCGGCGGCGGTGGGCAACGGATCCTTCTTCTGGGTGATGACCGGCCAGATTTCCGAATATTTGCGGTTGAACTCGACCCATTCCTCCATGGCCGGTTCGGTATCGGGGCGGATCGCGTCGGCCGGGCATTCCGGTTCGCAGACGCCGCAGTCGATGCATTCGTCGGGATGGATCACCAGGGTGTTTTCACCCTCGTAGAAGCAGTCCACGGGGCAGACCTCGACGCAGTCGGTGTATTTGCACATGATGCAATTATCGGTCACGACATAGGTCATCAGAGGCTCCATTCCTTCCGAGGGCTAGTTACGCCCCGGTGTTCGATCATTCAAGGCCGCAGCTTTGGAAAAGACTGCCGTTTCGCGAAAGCGCGCCAGCAGGAAACGCCGTTCCCGGCGGGCCGCGCGCATCCGAACGGGATCCGTCAGGCCGGTTCGTCCAGGTCGTGATACAGGGCCTGAGCCTCGGGCGCGGGGCCGCGCCGCTGGCCAAGCGCGGCTATTTCCAGCACCCGGACATGGCCGAAGGCCGACACCACGATCCGGTCGCCCGGCCGGACCAGCTTGCCGGGCTTGTTGCAGGGCTGGTCGTTCACGCGCACGCCCCCGCCCTCGATCCGTTCGACGGCAATCGCGCGGGACTTGAAGACCCGCGCGAAGAACAGCCACTTGTCCAGTCGCAGCCCGTCGGGACCGTCCGTCACTTCTTGTCCTTCAGCGCCGCGAGGATCGCGAAGGGGCTGTCGGGATCGGCCTTCTTTTCCGGCCGGGAGGAGAAGGTGGCGGGCTTGTTCTGCTGCGGCTTGCCGCCCTTCTTGAAGTTCTCCTTGCCGCGCGGCTTGCCGCCGCCCTCGCCATGATCGCGCTTGTCGCGGCGTTCGCGGTTCGGGCGCCCGCCTTCGGGACGGTCCGGGCGGTCGCCCTGATGGGCGGAACGGTCGCCCCGTTCCTGCCGGTCGCCCCGTTCCTGCCGGTCGGCACCAGCTTCGCCTGCGCCGTCCTGACCGGCGGCGTCGCGGCGCGGGCCGCCCCGGCGGCCCTGGCCGTCGCCCTGCGGACGGCGGTTCGGGCGCGGCTTCGGCGCCCAGCGGAAGGTATAGAACACCTCCATCTCGGGGGCGGCTTCCTCGACCGGCTCACCCGCGGCCTCGGCCTCGGCGCGGCGTTTCTCGGCCTGCTCGGCCTCCCATTTCGCGCGGGTCTCGGCGGCCAGCACGCTTTCCTCCTCGGTCAGCGGGGCGTCCGACGCCTCGCCTTCCGGCGCGGGCGCCGCGACCGGAACCTCGGCCGTCTTGACCTTGGCCCGCTCGCCGCGCTCGGCGGCATAGCCAAGCCCTTCCATCAGTTTCGAGAACTGTTCCAGCGTCATGCCGGTGATCGACAGCATGTCGGGATTGGCCTCGAAGCCGCCGCGCGTGTCCTGGGTGCGCAGCAGGTCGGCCAGCCGTTCCAGCATGTCGATGCGGATCGCGCGTTCGCCCGCAGGACGATATCCCGACAGCGTGTAATGCTGTTCGGGAACCTCGGCGATATGCGGGATCGTGACCAGGCCGGGCGGCGGGCTTTCCGGGAAGCTGTCCAGCCCCTCGGCCAGCGACCACAGCACCAGCCGCAGCCGGGTGGGCGCGGGTTTCAGCAGCGCGGGCATGAAGATCGTGAACTGGCCGAAGCGGACGCCATGCTTGCGCAGCGCGCCGCGCGCCTCCTGGTCCAGCTCCTTGACCTCGTGGGCCACGCCGTCGCGCGGCAGGACACCCAGCGATTCCACCAGGCGGAAGGCAAAGCCGCGCGCAAGCCCGGTCAGCGCCTCGTCCTTTTGCAGGGTCAGCAGCGGCTCGAACAGGGCGGCCACCTTGCGGTCGATGAAGTGCTGCAAGCGGCGCTTGACCTTCTCGGCGATCTCGGGACCGGCTTCCTTGTCCACGAAGACCTCGACGCCGGGATGCAGCGCGTCCGATCCGCGCACCAGCTTGCCGATGGCGGCGGTGCCCCACATCAGCCCGCCCTGTTCGGTATAGTCCAGTTCGGTATCCGGCGCGTTGTAGAAGCGGTCGGCGCGCAGGTGAAATTCCGGGCGCAGCGCCTCGTAGCTGGCGCGGTTCAGCATCCGGGCCTCGTCCGCCGTTGCGGTCTGGTCGGGGCGGAAGCGAAAGCCTTCCAGACGGCCGGCGAATTCGCCCTCGACCGTCACTTCGCCCTTGTCGTTCACTTCGGCCACAAGGCTCTCCTTCTGCTTGAGCCGGCGCAGCAGCACCGAGGTGCGCCGGTCCACAAATCGTTGGGTCAGCGCGGCGTGCAAGGCGTCCGACAAGCGGTCTTCTACCGCGCGAGTCTCTCCGCGCCAATGGCTTTCGTCCTGCACCCAGCCGGATCTCTGCGCGACATAGGTCCAGGTGCGGATATAGGCCAGCCGCTTGGACAGCGCGTCGATATCGCCATGGGTCCGGTCGATCCGCCGGATCGCGGCGGCCAGCCAGTCCGACGGAATGGCCCCATCTTGCAGGAAGCCGAAGATTCGCGCCAGCAGGCTGGTATGTTCGACGGGCGAGATGCCGCGAAAATCCGGCACGCGGCACACGTCCCACAAAAGCCGCACGTCCTGCCCGCCCTGCACGCGGTCGCGGATGTCGGGGATGTCGCGCAGCGATTTCAGCGCCTGCACATCGTCCGCGTCCCGGCCCCGGCCCAGCAGCGCGTGGCCGGACGGCGATTCCAGGCTTTCCACCAGCCGGTCCATGGTGCCGAATTGCAGGTCCGAATTGCGCCAGGTCAGCCGCTGGATCGGCGCGAAGCGGTGGTTCTGGATGGCGTCGATCAGCCCCTCGTCCAGAACCTCGGCCTCTCCGGTCACGCCGAAAGTGCCCGATTCGATGTGCCGCCCGGCGCGTCCCGCGATCTGGCCCATCTCGTGCGGGAACAGCGGGCGGACACGGCGGCCGTCGAACTTGTGGGTGGCGCTGAAGGCGACGTGGCGGATGTCCAGGTTCAGGCCCATGCCGATAGCGTCGGTGGCGACCAGGTAATCGACCTCTCCGGCCTGATACATGGCGACCTGGGCGTTGCGCGTGCGGGGCGACAGCGCGCCCATCACCACCGCGCAGCCGCCTTTCTGCCGCCGGATCAGTTCGGCCATGGCATAGACGTCATCGACCGAGAACCCGACGATGGCCGACCGCGCGGGCATCCGCGACAGCTTCTTCGACCCCGACCAGGACAGTTGCGACAGCCGGTCGCGCCGCTGGAACTGCACGCCGGGGATCAGCGAGGCGATGGCCGGGCGCATCGTGTCGCTGCCCAGGAACAGCGTCTCGTGCAGGCCGCGCATCTTCAGCAGCCGGTCGGTGAAGACATGGCCGCGTTCGGGATCGGCGCAAAGTTGGATTTCGTCGATGGCGACGAAATCGGCGGCGATGTCGGGCATCGCCTCGGTCGTCGCCACCCAGTATTGCACGCGGTCGGGGACGATCCGCTCCTCTCCCGTGACCAGGGCCACGACCGAGGGGCCGCGCGCGCGCACGATGCGGTCATAGACCTCTCGCGCCAGCAGGCGCAGGGGCAGGCCGATGACGCCGGTCCGATGCGCCAGCATCCGTTCGATCGCGTAATGCGTCTTGCCGGTATTGGTCGGCCCAAGGATGGCCGTGACGCGGCCGCGTTCATGAAGTGTCATGGCCTAGATATCGGTGCCGTCCCGCTGCCGTTCCAGACGCGCGACGCCATCAATCGCCTCTTGCTGGTGGGGATGGATGGCCAGACTTTCGCGGAAGGCGGCAAGGGCGCGTTCGGTATCGCCGGTCTCCTCCAGCATGATGGCCAGTTGGGTCAGCGCGGGAAAATGGCGCGGCTCCAGGCGCAGGGTGCGGGACAGATCCTGGAAGGCCGGGCCGAACTGCCCGGCGGCGGCATAGGCGGCGGCGCGGGTATAGAAACCCGTGGGAAAGTCGGGGGCATGGTCGGTCAGCGCGGTCAGATGGCCGATGGCGGCCTGGGTGTCGCCCTGGTCCAGGGCCTCCTCGCCCCGCTGCAACAGCAGGTCCATCGCGGCGGATCCCGATTTCGACCATTCGCGCAGGATATCCGATTCGGCGATGCGCCAGGATTCGCCCTGCGGCTCGGCCAGGCGGCGGAAAAGATCGTCCATGTCGGGGCGATCCTGCGCCCCGGCGGCAGCGGCGGCCACCAAAGCGGTTGCGGAAATGAAGAAAAAGGTAATTATTCCGTGGCGGAATGCCGCGACGACATCATGGAAAATGTGGCGGACCGGACGCATATCAGGGATGTTATCCAGCCCGCTTGCCGGGCGCCAGCCCACCCGAAACGAAAGACCTGGAAAAAAGATGAGCAATGTTGTGCATGCGGCCGTCGAGAAGCTGAACGAAAAGATCGGCACGTTCGGATCGACCGCCAAATTCGTGATCGAGGATGAAGGCGCGATCATGATCGACCAAAACGGCGTTCGCGAAGGCGACGAAGAGGCCGAGGTGACGCTGTTTGCCAGCCGCGACACCTTCGAAGGCATCCTGAACGGCAGCGTGAACCCGGCCACCGCCTTCATGATGGGCAAGCTGAGGATCGACGGGTCGATGGGTGTCGCCATGCAGCTGGGCCAGGCGCTGTCCTGATCCGATGCCCGGCCGGCCCGCTCCGTTCAGGCAATTGCCGGACGATCCCTCGCCCCCGGCGCGGGCCTTCTGGACCCAGGCCGACGACGGCGTGACCCTGCGGCTGGCCCATTGGCCCGCCGCGACCGGCAGCCGGGGCAGCGTGCTGCTGTTTCCCGGCCGCACCGAATATATCGAGAAATACTCGGGCATCGCCGCCGAATTGACGGCGGCGGGATACGATGTGCTGGCGATCGACTGGCGCGGCCAGGGCCTGTCCGACCGGCTGCTGCCGGATGTGCGGCTGGGCCATGTCGGGCAGTTCGCCGATTATCAGCGCGACGTGGTCGAGATGATCGTGGCCGCGACCGAACTGGCCCTGCCCCGGCCCTGGCACCTGCTGGCCCATTCGATGGGCGGCTGCATCGGCCTGGCGGCGCTGCACCAGGATCTGCCGGTCGCCTCGGCCGCGTTTTCGGCGCCCATGTGGGGCATCAACCTGCGGCCGATGTCGCATGGGCTGGCCGTGGGCATGGCCTATCTGGCGGGACGGCTGGGGCGCGGCGCGCGCCTTGCCCCCGGCAGCGGGGGCGGCGCGCTTGGCACCTATGTGCTGGACGAAAGCTTCAGCGCCAACCTGCTGACCGAGGATGCCGACGCATGGTGCCGCATGGTGCGCCAGGCGGCGGACTGGCCCGACATGACCCTGGGCGGCGCCAGCTTCGACTGGGTGGGCAAGGCGCTGAACGAATGCCTGCGCCTGTCGCGCCTGCCGTCGCCCGATCTTCCCGCCTTGGTCAGCCTGGGCAGCCGGGAAAGGATCGTCTCGTCGACGGCGATCCGCGACCGGGTTTCCGGTTGGCCCGCAGCTTCGCTGATGACGGTCGAAGGCGCGCGGCACGAGGTCATGATGTGCACCCCCGATCGCCGCGCCGCCTTCCTGTCGGCGGCGCTGAACCTGTTTCGATCCGCCCGTTAGCTTTCCTGGCCCAAATCCTGCTGGGGGATGTGATGCGGGCGCACCTCGTCCGCCGCCCTCGCCGCCGGAAGGCGCAGCCGCACCCGCTTGATGCGGCGGGGGTCGGCATCGACCACCTCGAATTCCGCGCCCGAGGCATGGGGGATCACCTCTCCCTGCGCGGGAAGATGGCCCGCCAGGGCAAAGACCAGCCCGCCGAGGGTGTCGATATCCTCGCCCTCGTTCTCGCCCAGCAGGGGCAGGCCGGTCTCGGCCTCGACATCGCTGACGGGGGCGCGGGCCTGGATCAGCCACTGGCCGGGCTTTTCCAGCACCCACAGGCTGCCCTCGGCGTCGTCATGTTCGTCCTCGATCTCTCCGATGACCTGTTCGATCAGATCCTCGATGGTCACAAGCCCGTCCACGCCGCCATATTCGTCGATGACGAGCGCCATGTGGGTGCGCTTCTGCTGCATCTGCTGCAACAGCACGCCGATGGACATCGACGGGGGAACATACAGCAGGGGCCGCAGCATCGGCCGCAGGTGGAATTCGCCGTTGGCGCCAAACCCGTGCTTCAGCGCCAGATCTTTCAGGTGGACCATCCCCAAGGGGCTGTCCAATGTCTCGGCATAGACCGGCAGGCGGGAAAAGCCGTGTTCGCGAAACAGCGCGACCAGATCGTCCAGGCTGCTGGTTTCGGCGGCGGCGATGATCTCGGCCTTGGGGACGGCCACGTCGTCGACCCGCATCCGCCGCAGGTTGACCATGCCGGGCACGATCTGGGCGCGCCTGTCGTTGTCGTCGGCCTCATCCTCGGCGCCTTTCAGGGCGTCGAAGAACCGTCCCAGGAAACCGCGCGAACTGGGAAGATCCCGTCCCTCTCCTCCGACGCCATCCGCCTCGGAGGCGGCATCGGCACCAAGGGGATGGCCGGGTAATCGAGACTCGGAGTTCATCAGACCTTCTCGTGATAGGGGTCGGGAATATTCAGGCGCGACAGGATCGAACGCTCGGCCGCTTCCATGGTTTCCGCGTCGGCGTCGTCCTGGTGGTCATAGCCCAGCAGGTGCAGGGTCGCGTGGACCAGCAGATGCGTGACGTGATCGGCCACCGGCTTGCCCTGCGCCTGCGCCTCGGCCAGGCAGGTGTCATAGGCGATGGCGATGTCGCCCAGCTCATCCTCGTCCGGCAGGTCGGGGGCGGCGCCGGGTTCGTGCGGGACATGCTCGACCGAGGGCCAGGACAGCACGTTGGTGGCGCGGGGCTTGCCGCGGAAATCGGCGTTGAGCGCGGCGATGCGGGCGTCGTCGCAGCCCATCACCACGACCGCTCCGCCGATGCCATGCCAGGACAGCGCGGCGGTCACCGCGCGTTCGGCCAGGGCCTCAAGCCCCAGTGTCTCCCATCGGTCATCCTCGATGACGCAATCGGTGGATATGTCGTCAGGCATCGCCTCGCATTGCCCGGCGGGGTGCGTATTGTCCGCGCGGTCCCTCTGATTCGCCGCGCGCCAGGGCGGCGGCATCGTCCGCGTCATACGCGGTGATGATGCGCGCGACAAGCGGGTGGCGCACAACGTCCTTGGCGGTGAAGTAGTTGAAGCCGATCCCCTTGACCCCGTCCAGGATGCGTTCGGCATCGACAAGGCCCGACTGCATCCCGCGCGGCAGGTCGATCTGGGTTCGGTCGCCGGTCACGACCATGCGCGATCCCTCGCCCAGGCGGGTCAGGAACATCTTCATCTGCATGGTGGTGGCGTTCTGCGCCTCGTCCAGCACCACGAAGGCATTGGACAGCGTGCGGCCGCGCATGAAGGCCAGGGGCGCGATCTCGATGCGCTTTTCCTCCATCAGCTTCTGCATCTGCTTGGCGGGCAGGAAATCGTTCAGCGCGTCATAGAGCGGCTGCATATAGGGATCGACCTTCTCCTTCATGTCGCCGGGAAGAAAGCCAAGCCGTTCCCCGGCCTCGACCGCCGGGCGCGACAGGATGATGCGGTCGACATGCCCGCCGATCAGCATGGTGACGCCCACCGCGACCGCCAGATAGGTCTTGCCGGTGCCCGCCGGGCCGATGCCGAAGGCCAGTTCATTCTGGAACAGCGACCGGACATAGGCCTTTTGCGCGTCGGTGCGCGGTTCCACCGATTTCTTGCGGGTCCGCAGCTCATAGTCGCCCGCCGCGAACATCTCCATCTGTTCGGCGGGCGTCGCGGGCGCGCTGTCATCAACGCCCATACGCAAGGCGGCCTCGACCTCGGCCAGGGACACCGGGCGGCCCTGTTCCAGCCGCGCGTACAGGCCGCGCAGCAGCAGGGCGGCCTCGGCCTGCGCCTCGGGGGTGCCGACCACGGCCACCTGGTTGCCGCGCCGCAGGATATGGACGCCAAGCGCCTCCTCGATCCGGGCGAGATGGCGGTCGTTCACGCCGCACAGGTCGATCAGCAGCCGGTTGTCGGGAAATTCCAGCAGGGTTTCGGTCGAAGGGGTCGCGACGGGGGGCGTAGGCGTAAGGCCCAAATTTCTCTCCTGCTCAGGTCTTGCCGTCATGGTGGCAATCCGGGGGGATTCGCACAAGGTCATAGTGGCGGGGTGTTGCCAAGAAACCCCGCCAGCGGCGCGGCGTCACCCATCTGCGAGACCGGCCCGTCCCAGGCGATGCGCCCGTCCTGCAACAGCGCCACCCGGTCGCCGATGGCGCGGACCGAATCCATGTCATGGGTGATGGTGATGGCGGTGGCGCCGGTTTCGGTGACGATCCCCCGGATCAGGGCGTTGATCCGCCGCGCCCGGATCGGGTCCAGCCCGGTCGTCGGTTCGTCGAAAAAGATCACCGCCGGATCGTCGGCGATGGCGCGGGCCAGACCGGCGCGCTTGGCCATGCCGCCCGACAGTTCGGCGGGCATCAGGTCGGCGGTTTCGGGACCGAGGCCGACGCGGACCAGTTTTTCCACGGCGATGGCGCGGGCCTGGGCGTCCGGCATCCGCTGGCGCAGGCGAAAGGCGACGTTCTGCCAGACGGTCAGGCTGTCGAACAGCGCAGCCCCCTGGAACAGCATCCCGAAGCGGGCCAGGAAGGCGGGCCGCGTTGCGCGATCCAAGGGCCTGCCCTGCCACAGGATCCGCCCGGCATCCGGCGCGGTCAGGCCCAGGACGCATTTCAGCAGCACCGATTTTCCCGTGCCCGACTGGCCGATCACGCACAGGCTCTCGCCCTGCGCCACGGCCAGATCGACGCCCGCCAGCACCGGCTTGCCGCCAAAGGATTTGTGCAGACCGGCGATCTGGATCATTCGAAGAACAGCCCCGTCAGCACGAAATTCGCGGCCAGGATACCCACGGCGGCGGCGACCACGGCGGATGTCGTGGCCCGCCCGACGCCCGCCGCGCCGCGCCCCGACCGGATGCCGAACCAGCAGCCGCAGACCGCGACGATCAGCCCGAAGACCGCGCCCTTCAGCAGGCCCGACACCACGTCCCAGCGTTCCAGATAGGCCGAGGTGTTCGCCAGATAGGGGGTCGAATTGAAGCCCAGCGACTGCGTGCCGACCAGCCAGCCGCCCAGGATGCCGATGATGTCGCCCACTCCCACCAGCACGGGCACGGTCAGCATCGCCGCCCACAAGCGCGGCGTGACCAGCCACCGCATCGGATCGGTGGACAGCGTGACCAGCGCGTCGATCTGTTCCGTGACCTTCATCGTGCCGATTTCCGCCGCGATCGAGCTTGCCACGCGGGCCGCGACCATCAGCCCGCCCAGCACCGGGCCAAGTTCGCGCACCATGCCGATGGCGACGATGGCGGGCACCACGTCGCTGGCCTGAAAGCGCGCGCCGCCGGAATGGATCTGCAAGGCAAGCGCCGCCCCGGTGAACAGCGCCGTCAGCCCCACGACCGGCAGCGACAGCCAGCCGATCTGGACCAGTTGCGCGGCGAAGGCGCGGCCGTGAAAGGGCCGCAGCCGGAACAGGCCGCGCGCGGTGAACAGCGCGACGGCTCCGATCCCGCGCGTCACCGACAGCGCGGCGCGGCCGATCAGCCGGACTGGGTTCACCGATAGATCCGGTTGTAGCGATGACCCAGCGAGGTCAGGATCTCATACCCGATGGTGCCCGCGTAATCGGCCACCTTGTCCACCGGCTGCGCGGGACAGATCAGGTCCAGTTCCGCCGGAATATCCTCAAGCCCGGTCACATCGGCGGTGATCAGGTCCATCGACACGCGGCCGACGATGGGACAGGCCGTGTCGCCCGCGTAAAGGTCGGCCCCCTTGGATGAGATCGACCGCAGGATCCCGTCGGCATAGCCCGCCGCGACCGTGGCGATGCGGCGCGGCGCGGCGGCCGTCCAGGTGGCGCCGTAGCCCACGAATTCGCCCGGCTGCACGGTTCGCGTCTGGATCACCGGCAGGGACAGGCGGATCACCGGCTGGGCATCCGCAAAGGGCAGCCCGCCGTAAAGGCCGATGCCGGGGCGGACCAGGTCGAAATGATAATCCGGCCCCAGCAGGATCCCGCCCGTCGCCGCCAGCGAACGCGGCACGCCGCAGCCCTCGGTCATGGCGCGGAACGCCGCCAGCTGCGCGGCATTGGCGGCGTGGTCCGGTTCGTCCGCGCAGGCCAGATGGGACATGATGAAATCGGGGCCTGCCGCCAGCGCCTCGGCCCGGATCACGGACCATTCGCCCGGTTCAAGCCCCAGGCGGTTCATACCGGTGTCAAGCTGGATCGCGAAGGGCTTGCCGGGCCGCATCGCGCGGTCGCGGAAGAACTGTTCGGGGCTGTTCAGAACGGGGACCAGGCCGGTCAGGTCGGCCCCCTGCAGATGTCCCGACAGGACATTGATGCGGGCATCGTCCGGCAGATGCGGGCGCAGCGCCCGGCCCTCGGACGCCAGGGCCACGAAGAAATCCCGCGCCCCGGCCTGATACAGCGCGGGCGCCACCCGCGCCGCGCCCAGGCCATAGGCATCGGCCTTGACCACGGCTGCGGTCCGCGCGCCGGGGGCCTTGGCGGCAAGCGCCTGCCAGTTGGCGACGATGGCTTGCAGGTCGATATGCAGGGTCATGGCGTGGTCCCGTGATGGTCGCGCCTCTTCAAGCAGAAATCGCCCCGCGCTTCCAGCCCGTTCACACGAACTGTTCGCGCAGCAGCCGTTCTTCCAGCCCGTGGCCGTTGTCGAACAGCAGCCGGTGGCGCACGTCCTGGGCGCTGCGGATCTGGACGCGGACGACATGGCGGACCGACCGGGAATCCGCATCCGCCATGACCGGGCGGCGCTCGGGGTTCAGCACCTCGATCTCGACCTCGGCGCCCTTGGGCAGCAGCGCGCCGCGCCAGCGGCGGGGGCGGAAGGGGGCGATGGCGGTCAGGGCCAGAACCTCGGAATTGATCGGCAGGATCGGGCCATGCGCGGAATAGTTATAGGCCGTGGACCCGGCGGGCGTGGCGATCAGCGCGCCGTCGCAGACCAGTTCGGCCATCCGCATCCTGCCGTCCACATGGATGCGCAGCTTGGCGGCCTGCGGCCCTTCGCGCAACATGCTGACCTCGTTGATGGCCAGCGCCTCGTGGACCGACCCGTCGGCGCGGATCGCCCGCATCCGCAGGGGGTTGATGACGGTTTCCTCGGCGGCCGCCAGCCGTTCCAGCAGCCCGGTTTCGGAATAGCCGTTCATCAGGAACCCCACGGTTCCCCGGTTCATGCCATAGACCGGCAGGTCGCGGTCGGTCAGCGCGTGCAGGGTTTGCAGCATGAACCCGTCGCCGCCAAGCGCCACCACGACCTGCGCCCGATCCAGATCCGCCGCGCCATACCGGTCGGTCAGCACCGCCAGGGCCTTTTGCGCGATCTCGGATTCGCTGGCGGTAAAATGGATCTTGGCGGTCATGTCGGTCCCTGCTTGGCGCGGGCAGCATCGGAC
This sequence comes from Paracoccus sp. S3-43, assembly GCF_029027965.1. Taxonomy (NCBI): domain Bacteria; kingdom Pseudomonadati; phylum Pseudomonadota; class Alphaproteobacteria; order Rhodobacterales; family Paracoccaceae; genus Paracoccus; species Paracoccus qomolangmaensis. The sequence goes on from NZ_CP119082.1 coordinate 1,481,869, forward strand.
GCAGCCCCTGGCAATGCAAGCCCTGTCGCCCCTATCCCGGATTCTGCCGCATTTGTGCCTTTCCGCACCGTGAACCGTGGGTTAGAAGGCGCCGAACCACCGCCCCTTGGCCCAACGATAAGGACGCGAGACCATGAACGCCCCCACCCGCGAAACCGGATTCTTCACCGAAACGCTGGCCAGCAGCGATCCCGAGGTCGCAAAGGCCATCACCCAGGAACTGGGCCGCCAGCGGGACGAGATCGAACTGATCGCGTCCGAGAACATCGTGTCCAAGGCCGTGCTGGAGGCGCAGGGTTCGGTCCTGACGAACAAATACGCCGAGGGCTATCCGGGCAAGCGCTATTACGGCGGCTGCCAGTATGTCGATATCGTCGAGACCCTGGCCATCGAACGCGCCAAGACGCTGTTCGATTGCGAATTCGCCAACGTCCAGCCCAACAGCGGCAGCCAGATGAACCAGGCGGTGTTCCTGGCGCTGTTGCAGCCGGGCGACACCTTCATGGGCCTGGACCTGAATTCCGGCGGGCACCTGACCCACGGATCGCCGGTGAACATGTCGGGCAAGTGGTTCAACGTCGTCAGCTATGGCGTGCGCCAGCAGGACCAATTGCTGGACATGGATGAGGTCCGCCAGAAGGCCCTGGAAAATAAGCCGAAACTGATCGTCGCGGGCGGCACGGCATACAGCCGCGTCTGGGACTGGGCCGCCTTCCGCAAGATCGCGGACGAGGTCGGCGCCTGGCTGATGGTGGACATGGCCCATATCGCGGGCCTGGTCGCGGGCGGTCAGCACCCCTCGCCCCTGCCCCATGCGCATGTCGTGACCACCACCACGCACAAGTCCCTGCGCGGCCCGCGCGGCGGCATGGTGCTGACAAACGACGCCGAGATCGCCAAGAAGATCAACAGCGCCGTGTTCCCCGGCCTGCAAGGCGGCCCGCTGATGCATGTGATCGCCGCCAAGGCCGTGGCCTTCGGCGAGGCGTTGCAGCCCTCGTTCAGGGCCTATGCCGCGCAGGTCGTGAAGAACGCGCAGGCCATGGCGGACGAGCTGATGAAGGGCGGCATCGACATCGTCTCGGGCGGCACCGACAACCACCTGTGCCTGGCCGACCTGCGCCCGAAAGGCGTGACCGGCAAGGCGACCGAGGCCGCGTTGGGCCGCGCGCATATCACCTGCAACAAGAACGGCGTGCCCTTCGACCCGGAAAAACCCTTCGTGACCAGCGGCGTCCGCCTGGGCACCCCGGCCGGCACCACCCGCGGCTTCGGCGAAGAGGAATTCCGCCAGATCGCCCGCTGGATCGTCGAGGTCGTGGACGGTCTTGCGGCGAATGGCGAGGAAGGCAATGCCGAGGTCGAGGCCAAGGTGAAATCCGAGGTGGCCCAGCTTTGCGCCCGCTTCCCGCTCTACGCCGGGATGTGATCGGCTGATCCGAACATGGCCCCGCCGCGTCCCTCGCGGCGGGGTTTTTTCATGGCTGTTCGGCGGCAGGCAGAATGGCGGCCGACCGCAGCCGCGCCTCGCGCCATGTGATATAGCTGATCGCGCCGATCATCAACGCGCCGCCCAGGATCACCCATTGGTCCATGGGTTCGTGAAAGACCAGGACGCCCAGCAGGCTGGCCCAGATCAGTTGCAGGAAGACGACCGGCTGCGTCACCGTCAGCGGCGCCGCGGCAAAGGCGCGCGTCATCGTGTAATGCCCCACCGTGGCAAAGACCGCGACCAGCCCCAGCCAGCCGATCTGCGCCCAGGTCGGCGGCACCCAGACCGCCCAGGCGATCGGCGCCAGGCCGATCGCGACGGTCAGCGACATCATCGCCACGACGATGGCGGCGGGAACATGGTCGGTAAGCCGCTTGGCGACCAGATAGGAGGCCCCGAAGGCCAGCGAAGCCACGATCTGCGACAGATGCCCCGGATCCAGTTCCCGCAGCCCCGGCCGCAGCACGATCAGCGCCCCGATCAGCGCGACGCAGACCGCCGCGATCCGCCGGGCGGCCAGCCGCTCGCCCATGATCAGGGCGGCGCCCACGGTGACGACGATGGGGTTCAGAAAGCCGATGGCCGTCGCCTCGGCCACGGTGATGCGCGACATGGCATAGAACCACGCGATCACCGCCAGGACATGCAGCGCCCCCCGCAGCGTCAGCATCCGCCAGACCTGGGGCGGAAACCCCGCCCGCAGCGCCGGGATCAGCACCGGTCCCAGGAACACCAGCCCGAACAGGAACCGGATAAACGCGGCCTGGGGGGCGGGCACCGCGCCGCCCAGCCACCGCACGATGCCGTTCACGGCGACGAAGCACAGCCCCGTCGCCAGCATCCAGCCGATTCCCGCCAGATCGCGGCGTGTCTGCATGTCCATTTGCATGATGTGCAGTTGGACCGCTTTGCGGCGGCTGCGCAAGGTTCAATCGGCGATCAGGCTCAGCGCGATGGACCACATGAGGACGCCGCCCCGGCCCACCGCATCACCTCCGCCAGCAAGCTCGCGGCCGCGACGATGCGCGCCATGCCGGTCACGCCCAGCAGGATCAGGGCCGCGTCGGACAGGGCGCGGACCAGGCAGACCCAGAACACATGCCGCCGCATCAGCCCCTGCTTCAGGACAAAGGCGTTCTGCGCGCCGATGGCGACGATCAGCGACAACCCGGTTCCAAGCCCGGCGGCATAGGACATCATCACGGCACCTCCGGCCGGCCCTGTCGCACAGGCGGAAGATCAGTCGCACTGAATTTGCCTTACCCCGATGAAGCGCCGCTGATGCTGGACTATCCCGCCCTCGCCGTCCTGGCCGAGGTGATCCGCCGCGGATCGTTCGACGCCGCCGCCTTGGCCTTGCGCGTCACGCCCTCGGCCGTCTCTCAACGCATCCGCACGCTCGAGGACCGGATGGGAACCGTCCAGATCGACCGGGGTCCGCCCATCCGGGCGACCGCCCCAGGGTCGCGCCTTGCCGCGCATCTGGATCAGGTGCGGCTGCTCGAAGCTGGTCTGACCCAGGCCGCGCCGGACCGCCCCGTGCCCTTTGCCTTGGTCCAAATATCCCGGGGGGAGTCCCGTAGGGACCGGGGGGCTGGCCCCCCGCCACCGCCCCCGGCAGGGCGGCGCTACAGTCGCGCCGCGACCGCTTCGGTCAGGTCGAAATTGCCGGTGACGTTCTGCACGTCGTCGTCGTCTTCCAGCGCGTCGATCAGCTTCATCAGCTTCTGCGCCGTTTCCAGATCGGCGATCTCGGACGGGGACTGGGGCTTCCAGATCAGCTTCGCGGTCTCGGATTCGCCCAAGGACGCCTCCAGCGCGGTCGACACCTCGTTCAGGGCGGTGTCGGCGCAATAGATCCAGTGGCCTTCCTCGTCGGTTTCCACGTCGTCGGCGCCCGCCTCGATGGCGGCTTCCATCACCCTGTCGGTATCGCCCGCCGACAGGGGATACATGATTTCCCCCACCCGGTCGAACATGAAGCTGACCGAACCCGTCTGGCCCAGATCGCCGCCCGCCTTGGTGAAATAGCTGCGCACGTTCGAGGCGGTGCGGTTGCGGTTGTCGGTCATCGCCTCGACGACCAGGGCGATGCCGTTGGGACCATAGCCCTCATAGCGGATTTCTTCGTAATTCTCGGCGTCGCCGCCCACGGCCTTCTTGATGGCGCGGTCGATCACGTCCTTGGGACAGGAATTCGACTTGGCCTCTTTCACGGCCAGGCGCAGGCGGGGGTTCTTGTCGGGATCGGGATCGCCCATCTTGGCGGCAACGGTGATTTCCTTGGCCAGCTTGGAAAACAGCTTGGATCGCGCGGCGTCCTGGCGCCCCTTGCGATGCTGGATATTGGCCCATTTGGAATGGCCTGCCATGATCGGTCGTCCTTCGCAGTTCAGAAAATTCCGGATAGGCGCGCTTTTAGTCCAGCCCGCCCATCCCTCGCAAGTCATCACGCGGCACATGCAAAAGCGCCCGATCCCCCAGGGGGCGGGCGCTGCGCAGCGGATCCGGCGGCGGATCTTAGAGAAGGGCCGAAACCCCCATGATACGGCGGATTTCGCCGTCGCGGGTCAGGCCGCGCGCGGAAAGCTGGGCGTCGCTCACCTGACGCAGACGCTCAAGCTCCCGGTATCGGGAACTGGATTCGGCGACCAGCACCAAGAACCGGCCGATGGCGGCCAGAGGAGCGGTCAGGAAGGCCCAGGAAAGGCCCCGCGGCGTGCCGATGGTCGTGTTGGCCATGTGGAAACCCTTTCGTGCAACACAAAACGTTTCCTCCCCGCCCACCCATATTGCCGCGGGACCGGCGTTTCACAACGGCCAATGCTGCATGGCAGCATTGCGGGACGGGCAGGAAGGGTTGACCCGGCCTCAAAGCGGCCAGAACAGCGGGATCACCAGGCAGACGACGATGCCGCAGATGATGTCCAGCGGCACGCCGACGCGCAAGAAATCGCTGAAGCGATAGCCGCCGGGACCATAGACCATCATATGCGTCTGGTATCCGATGGGCGTCGCGAAGGCGACGGTGGCCGAGAACATCACCGCCACGACATAGGCGCGCGGATCATGGCCCAGCGACTGCGCCAGCGCGATGGCGATGGGCGTCAGCAGCACGGCGACCGCGTTGTTCGACAGGATCTCGGTCATCACCAGCCCCAGGAAATAGATCGCGATCAGCGTGGCGAAAGGCGGCAGGTCGCGCAGCCAGGGGGTGACGACATCCACGATCAGCGCGACCGTGCCGGTATGTTCCAGGGCCTCGCCCACCGCCAGCATGGCAAAGATCATCGCCATCAGCCGTGCGTCGATAAAGGCAAAGGCCTCCTCGGCGTCGATGCAGCGGGTCAGCAGGATCGCCGCCGCCGCCAGGAAGGACAGCACCATGATCGGCGCCACGTCCAGGGCGGCCAGCGTCACCACCGACAGCAGGCACAGGACGGCGATGGGCGCGCGGTCCCGACGATAGGCGCGGGCGGCGGGGCGGGTCACGTCGACCAGCCCCATGTCGGCGGCCAGCCGCGCGATATCCTCGGGCGCGCCTTCCAGCAGCAGCGTGTCGCCCACCCGCACCACCAGATCGTCCAGCTGGCGTCCCAGGTTCTGGTCGCGCCGATGCGCCGCCAGGACATAGATGCCATAGCGGCGGCGCAGGCGCATGTCGCCCAGCCGCCGCCCGATCAGATGCGCGCCGGGCGAAATCAGAACCTCGACCGTATCGGTAGCGACCGAGCTGAGCTTGTCCGCGACTTGCAGGTTCTTGTTCCCCAGAAGCTCCAGCAGGTCCACCATTTCCGACCGCAGAACCACGCGGTCGCCGGGTTCCAGCACGACGCTGGCCAGGTCGCGGCGCAAGGACGCGTCGCCGCGCAGCACGTCGATCAGCCGCACCGCGTCGCGCTTGAACAGCGCGACCTCGACCGCCTTCTGGCCCACCAGGGACGAATCCTGCGGAATCGCCAGTTCCGTGAAATACTTCATTTCCCGCCGCGCCCCCAGAAACCCCGCCAGAGAGGTCCGGTCGGGCAGCAGCTTGCGCCCGAGCAGCGCGAAATAGGCGATTCCGGCCAGGGTGATGGCGATGCCGACCGGGGCGATTTCGAAGATCGTGAACGGCTCCATCCCCTGTTCGCGCGCCACGCCGTCGACCAGCAGGTTGGTCGAAGTGCCGATCAGCGTGATCATGCCCCCCATCAGCGTGAAATAGCTGAGCGGCATCAGCAGCTTGGACGGAGAGACGTTCAGCCGCCGGGAAAGCTGGATGCAGATCGGGATCATCACCGCCACGACCGGAGTGTTGTTCATCACGGCCGAGGCGACGATCACGAAGCCGAACAGCGCGCAGACGGTCAGCGCCGGGTTGGTCGCCGCGCGCGCGGTGACGATGCGCGACATCATCTCCAACGCGCCGGTGCGCAGCAGCCCGCCCATGATCAGGAACATGAAGGCGATGGTCCAGGGGGCGGAATTCGACAGCACGCCCGCCGCGTCGTCGGCGGGCAGCAGGCCCAGGACCAGCATCGCGGCGGCGGAGCCGATGGCGACGACCTCGGGCGGCTGCTTTTCGCGGATGAACTGGATGAAGGTGATCGTCACGATGACCAGCATGGCGATCGAGGCGTTCGTTCCGGTCAGGTCAAATCCAAGCATGAAGCCCCTGTCGCTGGGCGCCGGTCAACGCCGGCACCAGGGGCGAGATAGAATTGTTTTCCCCGCGACCGCAAGCACAAGCGAAGATCTTCTATGCGGCGGGAACGGGGGCCGGGGCCAGCCGTCCGCCGTCGCGCACCGCCTCGATGGCGGTGGCGCGGCCGGTGCGGTCGTCGGTGACGATCAGGGCGCCGCACAGCGTCGCCTCGCCCTCGGCCGGGGTGAAGCGGTCGCGGGTCATGCCGGTGATGAAGCGGCGCAGCGGTTCGGTCTTGTCCATGCCGATCACGCTGTCATAGTCGCCGCACATCCCTGCATCCGACTGAAAGGCCGTGCCGCGCGGCAGGATCTGGGCGTCGGCGGTCGGCACATGGGTATGGGTGCCCAGCACGGCACTGGCCCGGCCGTCGCAGAAATGGCCCGCCGCCATCTTCTCGCTGGTCGCCTCGGCATGGATGTCGACCAGCAGGGCCTGCACCATCCCGCCCGGCGGATGCGCGCGCAGCACCGCGTCCAGGGCCGAGAACGGGTCGTCATAGGGCCGCGACATGAACACCTGCCCCAGGGCCTGCGTCACCAGCAGCTTGCGCCCGCGCGTGTCGCTGACGATGGCGCTGCCCCGGCCGGGGGCCTCTTTCGCGAAGTTCAGCGGGCGGACGATGCGGGGTTCGCGGTCGATGAAGGCCAGCATGTCCTTTTGATCGAAGGCGTGGTCGCCCAGCGTCAGGCAATCGGCGCCCGAATCCAGCAGAAGCTGGGCATGGCCCGCCGTGCAGCCTCGCCCGCCGCTGGCGTTTTCGGCGTTCACCACCACCAGGTCGGCCTTCAGCCGCGTCCGCAGCGGGGCCAGCCGCTCTACGATCGCGCGCCGCCCGGCCCGCCCCATCACATCGCCAAGAAAGAGTATCCGCATGACGGGTCGTTACGCCCATGCCCGCGGCGGTTCAAGCGCCGTCTCTGGACAGGACGCGGCGGGACGATCATCTTGCGCGTCGCAGGAATGGGGGCGCGGATGGATTGGGTGGCGGTCGAACGGGCGGAGGGGGAATTGCGGCTGTGGCACGACGGCCGGACGCGTGCCGCGCCCTGCACCGAGGATCCGGGCGCCGCGCTGCGCGGGCTGCTGCTGCCGATGCCGGCGCCGGGCCGGGTGCTGACGGTGATCGCCTCGGGCTGGCCGGGGGTCGATCCGGTCCGCGTTCCCTGCAGCCCCGGCCGGCCTGCCCCGGCGCTTGACCTGGATCCGCGGATCCGCCTGCATCCCCTGCCCGGCCTGGCCCAGGACCGCCCCACCGATCTGATCGTCGGCCCCGTGCCCCGGATCGCGGGCCATCTGGCCGCCCGGCCGGATTTCGACGGTGTGCTGTGCCTGCCGGGCAGCCCCTCGGCCTGGGTGCAGATCAGCGCGTCCGAGGTGGTCAGCTTCCGCACCTTCCTGACGGCCGAGATCCTGTCGGCCCTGGCCGCGCAGGACGACGCGACCGCCGATGCGGGCTTTGCCGATGCCGTCGCACAGGCCATGTCGCGCCCGGCGGCCCTGGCGGCCGAGCTGTCGTCGGTCCGCGCCGACCTCGCGCTGAACCGGATCGGCCGGGCCGCCGCCAGGACACGGATCGCGGGCCTGCTGATCGGCGCGGAACTGGCCGCCGCACGGCCCTGGTGGCTGGGCCAGAACGTCGTGATCCTGGGCCAGGGCTGGCTGGCCGACTGCTATGCCGCCGCCCTGGCGGCGCAGGGGGTGGTCGCGGAACGGGCCGATCCCGCGCAAGCCTGGCTGGCCGGAATGACGACGGCGCGGCAGGCGATCTAGGCGCGACGGAACCCCGGACCCGGCCCGTTGTTCTGTTGCGGAAACCAGCGGGGGACGACGATGACCGACACCGGGGCCGACCTGACCAGCGCCGACCTGACCTGCGAGGTCGCGATCATCGGCGCGGGCACGGCGGGGCTTGCGGCGGAACGCGCCGCGCGGCGGGCGGGTGCGCGCACCCTGCTGATCGACGACGGGTTCGGGGGCACGCTTTGCGCAACGACCGGCTGCATGCCGTCGAAGCTGCTGATCGCCGCGGCCCGCGCCCGTGCCGATCTGGACAAGGCCCGGCTGATGGGCATCGACATCCCGGCGGCGCAGGTGGACGGAGGGCGGGTGATGCAGCGGCTGCGCGCCGAACGCGACCGCTTCGCGGCGGCGACGCGCAAGGGCTTCGACGACATTCCCGACGGCATCCGCATCGACGCGCGGGCGCGTTTCGTGGCGCCCGACCGGCTGGAACTGGGCGATGGCAGGCAGGTCGCGGCGCAAGCGGTGGTGATCGCCACGGGATCCCGGCCGGTGATCCCCGGCCCCTATCGCGATCTCGGCCCCAGGGTCATGACCAACGAGACGATCTTCGAGATGAAGGCCCTGCCCGCCAGCATGGCGGTGATCGGCGCCGGTCCCCTGGGCGCGGAACTGGCCCAGGCCTTCGCGCGGCTGGGGGTGCGGGTGGCGCTGTTCGACCAGGGCGACCGGCTGGCCAAGATCCGCTGCGACCGGATCCACGATGGGTTCCGCGAACTTTACGGCCGGGATGTCGCGCTGCATCTGGGCTGCGCGCCGGAACCGCAGGCGCGGGACCAGGGGATCCGGCTTTCCTGGGACGGCCAGCATCGGGACTTCGATTGCGTGCTGGTGGCGACGGGGCGCGCGCCTGCGCTGGAGGGGCTGGATCTGAAGGCGGCCGGGCTGGTGCTGGACGACAGGGGCGTGCCGGATGTCGACCGCAAGACCCTGCAATGCGACGACCGGGCGATCTTCATCGCGGGCGACGCCGATGCCGACGCCCCGGTCCTGCACGAGGCGTCGCTGGAAGGCGCCATCGCCGGGGCGAACGCCGCCCGCCATCCCGAGGTGACGCCCGCCGACCGCCCGCCCCTGTTCACGATCACCTTCACCGATCCGCCGGTCGCGGCCATCGGCGCCGGGCCGGAGGACTGCCCGCTGAACGGCTTTGCCGGTTACGCCGACCAGGGCCGCGCGCGGATCGAGGCGCGCAACCACGGAAGGCTGCGCCTGGGCGCCGACGCGCAGGGCAGGCTGATCGGCGCGGATCTTGCGGTGCCGGGCGCCGACCATCTGGCGCATCTGCTGGTGGCGGCGATCATGAACGGCAGCACCGCGCGCGACCTGCTGGACGTGCCTTTCTATCACCCCACGCTCGAGGAAGGGTTGAAGCCCGCCCTGCGCGAGATCTGCAAGGCCGCCGGCCTGGAACTGTCCGCCGCCCGCGACAGCGGCAATCCTCCGGGGGCGTGATGGCGGATCGGGTGATCGACCTGGGCAACGGCTTCTGGAACATTCGCGGCACCCTGCGGATCGGCGGCGTGGTGAATGTCGGCACGCAGTCGTCGCTGGTGCGGCTGTCTTCGGGGGATTTCCTGTTCCTCGATTCCTATGGCTTCGGCGACCGGGTGGCCGGGCAGGTCATGGCGCTGACCGAGGGCGGCGGGTCGGTCCGGGCGATCCTGAATCTGCATCCATTCCACACGATCCATTGCGAAAGGATGCACCGGATGTTTCCCCAGGCGCTGCTGTTCGGGTCGGATCGCCACCGCCGGACATGGCCCGCCCTGCCCTGGCAGCCGGATGCGGTCGAATCCGCCCCGGTCGCGGCGCGGTTTCCCGACCTGCGCTTTTCGCTGCCCGACGGGATCGACTATATCTGCCGGAACGAGCGGGTCCATGCCGGGTCGCTGCTGGCCTATCACCCCGCCAGCGGCAGCCTGCATGTCGACGACACGCTGAACGTCCTGCCGATCCCCGGCCTGCTGCGGCGGCTTTTGCGGCTGCCGCGCCTTGCCTTTCACCCGACCCTGGGCCAGGCCTTGCAGGATCGGCCCGGCGCGGCGCGGGATTTCCGCGCCTGGGCCTTGCGGACAGCCCAGGACTGGCGCGACGCCCGCACCATCTGCGCGGCCCATTCGGCGACGCTGGCGATCGCGCCGGGCAGCTTTCCCGGCCATATCCGCCGCGCCCTGGCCCGCGCGGAACCTGTCCTGAAACGGTCCGAGGCGAAGCGCGACTAGCCCAGCCGCGCGATCAGGGACGAGGTGTCCCAGCGGCCCCCGCCCATCCGCTGCACATCCTGGTAGAACTGATCGACCAGGGCGGTCACGGGCAGCGAGGCCCCGACCTCGTCCGCGGCGGCCAGGCAGATCGCCAGATCCTTGCGCATCCAGTCCACCGCGAAGCCGTGGTCGAACTGGCCCGCATCCATGGTCTTGTGGCGGTTGACCATCTGCCAGCTTCCGGCGGCGCCCTGGCTGATCACCTCGACCACCTTCTCGACCTCCAGCCCCGACCGCTTGGCGAAGGCCAGCGATTCCGACAGCGCCTGGACCAGACCGGCGATGGCGATCTGGTTGCACATCTTGGTGATCTGGCCCGCGCCCACATCGCCCATCCGGCGGCAGATCCGGGCATAGGCGCCGATCACCGGGGCGGCCGCGTCGAAATCGGCCTCGGACCCGCCGCACATCACGGAAAGCTGGCCGTTCTCGGCGCCCGCCTGCCCGCCGGATACCGGCGCATCGACATAGCCCAGCCCCAGATCCCGCGCGGCTTGGGCCAGTTCGCGGGTCACGGCGGCCGATACCGTGGTGTGATCGACGAAGATCGCGCCCGGTCCCATCCCGGCGAAGGCCCCGTCGGAACCAAGGCAGACCTGGCGCAGGTCGTCGTCGTTGCCCACGCAGCACAGCACGAACTCCGCGCCCTCGGCCGCCTGGCGCGGGGTTTCCGCCCAGGCGCCGCCATGCCGGGCCACCCAGTCCCCGGCCTTGGAATGGGTGCGGTTGAACACCGTCACCTCGTGGCCCGCGCCCTTCAGATGCCCCGCCATCGGCGCGCCCATGACGCCCAGTCCCAGAAATGCCAGCTTTGCCATTCGTCCCCTCGATGCCGCTGCGCGGGTCCGTTGAACTGACGCCGCGCCTGAATTATGCAGCACCCCAACATTCCCGCGCGCCATGGTCAAGCGCGCAGGCCCCCGAAAGACAGGCAGCGGACCGGCCCATGGATCATCTTCCGACATGCTGACCCTTTTCCGCTGGCTTCTGCGGCTGACCATCGGGCTGATCGTGCTGCTGGTCGTGGCGGCGATCCTGGCCTGGTATTTCGCGGTGCGGTCGCTGCCCGACTATAACGCCACGCTGCGCGTGCAGGGCATCTCCGCCCCGGTCGAGATCGTGCGGACCACCGAGAACGTGCCCCATATCTTCGGCCAGACGGACGAGGACGTGTTCTTCGCCTTGGGCCTGGCCCATGCCCAGGACCGGCTGTTCCAGATGACGCTGCTGCGCCGCGCGGCCCAGGGCCGCCTGTCCGAGGTCTATGGCGCGGGCGCCTTTCCCGCCGACGACCTGGCGCGGCGGCTGGAACTGTATCGCAACGCCGCCGCGTCGGTGGAATCGCAGGACCAGGCCACCCAGGCGGCGCTGCGCGCCTATTCCGACGGCGTGAACCAGTGGATCGCGCAGATCAACAAGGGGGCGTTGGGCCGGGGGGCGCCCGAATTCTTCGTCCTGCCCCAAGACATCGCCTATTGGCAGCCTGCCGATTCGCTGGCGATCCTGAAGCTTCTGGCCGCCGCCACCAGCAATTCGGCGGCCGAGGAGATCCTGCGCGCCCGCCTGTCGCTGACCTGGCCCGACCGGGGTACGGACCTGCTGACGGGCGAAGGCAACGCCGCCCTGCCCCGCTATGCCGACCTGTTTCCCGGCGCGCGCCTTGCCGCGCCCGAGGCGCGGCTGGGCGATCCGCTGGCCCGCGACGCCGCCGGGTTCCTGCGCCCCAACCAGGGGCTCGGCGCCAATGCCTTCGCGGCGGGCGCGGACCGCACGGCGGCTGGCGGCGCGCTGCTGGCCAACGATCCGCAAAGCCCGCTGGTCGCGCCGTCGCTGTATTATCTGGCGCGGCTGCACCTGACGCCGGGCGGGGTGATCGGGGCCACGATACCGGGGCTGCCGGTGATCTTTTCCGGGCGCAACCCGCAACTGGCCTGGGGCATCGCCCCGGCCGCCGTGGACGACGCCGACATCGCCATCGAGGAGGTCCAGCCCGGACAGGCCGACCGCTATCGCGGCGCCGAGGGCTGGACCGAATTCGCCACCCGGCGCGAGGTGATCCGCGTGCTGGACGAACCGGCCCGCGCCGTCGTCCTGCGCGGCACCCGCAACGGTCCCCTGGTGCCGCTGCTGGATCCGGGGCTGGCCGATGTCACCCCCCTGGGCCATGTGCCGGCGCTGCGATGGACCGGGTTGTCGGCCACGGACACCACCATGTCGGCGCTGATCGGGCTGATGCGCGCCACCGATGCCGACAGCGCCGCCACCGCGCTTGGCCGCGTGGTGGCGCCCGCGATGGCGGTGACGCTGGCCGACGCGGACTCCATCCGGCAGGTGACGGTCGGCGCCATGCCTCAGCGGTCGGCCAGCCATCCGACCGGCGGCGCGATGCCGGTTCCGGGCTGGCTTTCGGAAGGCGAATGGTCCGGGCTGGTGCCCGTCACCCAGGACAGCCCGACCCCCGGCAACCTGGCGCTTGCGACCGAGGAACGCGGTCCCCTGGCCCTGCGCCGCGCGCGGCTGTCGCATCTGCTGAACGACCGAGAGGTCCATTCCCGCGACAGCTTCATCGCTGCCCAGCTGGACATCGTCAGCCCTGCCGCGCGCGCCCTCCTGCCGCTGGTCGGGGCCGATCTGTGGTTCACCGGCGAAGCCGCCGCCCCCGGCACGCCCGACCGGCAGCGCCAGGACGCGCTGAACCTGCTGGCCGAATGGGACGGCGCGATGAGCGAGCATCTGCCCGAACCGCTGATCTATGCCGCCTGGATGGCCGCGCTGCAAGACCGCCTGATCCGGGACGAGCTTGGTCCCCTGGCCGACGACATCCGCGGCCTGCATCCGGGCTTCGTCGATTCGGTCTTTCGCAACCGCGACGGCGCGGGCGCCTGGTGCGACATCGTGCAAAGCGCCCCGGTCGAGGATTGCACGGCCATCGCCCGCCAGGCCCTGGACCGCGCGATCCTGGATCTGACACAGCGGTTCGGCCCCGACGTGACAAGCTGGCGGTGGGGCGACGCGCATCAGGCGCGCCATGTCCATCCGGGGCTGGGGCGGATCCCTGCGCTTGGCTGGATCGTGAACCTGTCGCAGTCGACGTCCGGCGGGGCCTTCACCCTGTCCCATACCGGGATGCTGGGCGCCGGTCCCGATCCGTTCGAGGCCGCGACGGGTCCGGGCTATCGCGGCGTCTATGACCTGGCCGATCCCGACAGTTCGGTCTTCATCATCTCGACCGGGCAGTCGGGCCATCCGCTGTCGCGCCATTACGACGATCTGGCGGGGCTGTGGCGGCGGGGGGAATATATCGGCATGTCGCTGGATCCGGGACTGGCCCGCGCAGCCGCCACCGGCATCACCCGCCTGCAACCCTCGGGCGGACCGTCAGTCGAATAGAACGAGCCGGCGCTCGAAGGCGGGGGCGGGGGTGGCGCCCGCCCGGTCCAGCGCATGATCCACGCCGCCGCCGGTTTCCGCGCGGATCCGGGCGGCCAGACCCGGTTCGGCCGCGTCACGGGTGCCGGCCGCCCCCAGGTCGCGGGTTCTCGGCAAGCCAGCGGTGGAACAGGTCGTCCCCCAGCCGCCGGGTTTCGGCCAGGCGGAACCGGGGGGCGTCGGCCAGCCGGTCCAGGCCCAGCGTCCCGACCGCAGCCCGTCCGTCGCCGCCCAGCATCACCCCGGCGGTATAGCCGATGACCTGATCGACCAGCCCCGCGCGCAGCAGCGACGCGGCCAGCACGCCTCCGCCTTCGCAGAACACCCGCGTGATGCCCTGCTGCGCAAGCCGGGTCAGCGCGTCCCACGGCGGGGCGTCGATCTGGATCAGGGGGCCGTGCATCGGCCCCTCGGGCGGCAGGCCGGGCACGGGGCCAGAGGTCAGGACCACCCGCACCGGCTGGCACGGGGTGGTCAGCCCCCGCACGTTCAGCGACGGCCGGTCGGCGCGCGCGGTGTTGCCGCCCACCATCACCGCATCGTGGATCATCCGCATCGCGTGGACATGCAGCCGCGCCTGCGGGCCGGTGATCCACCGGCTTTCGCCGCTGGCCGTGGCGATGCGGCCGTCAAAGCTGGTCGCCAGCTTCAGCGTCACGAAGGGCCGCCCCGCCAAGAGGCGCGACAGGAAACCGGCCTGCAATTCCTCCGCCTCGGCCTGCCGCACGCCTTCGGTGACGGCGATCCCGGCGTCTTGCAGGATCCGATGCCCGCCCCCGGCCACGCGCGGGTCGGGATCGGTCATGGCCGACACGACGCGCGCGATCCCCGCCGCCGCCAGCGCCTCGGCGCAAGGGGGGGTCCGGCCATGATGGGCGCAGGGTTCCAGCGTGACATAGGCCGTCGCGCCCCGCGCCAGCGGACCGGCCTGATCCAGGGCCATCCGTTCGGCATGAGGACGGCCGCCGGGCTGGGTCCAGCCGCGTCCCACCACGCGGCCGTCGCGCAGGATCACGCAGCCCACCGCCGGATTGGGCCAGACATTCCCCAGCCCCCGCCGCGCCAGCCGCAGCGCATGGGCCATATGGCGCAGATCGTCGGGTCGCGGCACGTTCATGCGCCGCCGGGCATGGGACGCAGTTCCGACACGAACTTGTCGAAATCGTCGGCGTCCTGGAAGTTCTTGTAGACGCTGGCGAACCGCACATAGGCGACGTTGTCGATGCGCGACAGCGCCTCCATCACGATCTCGCCGATCATCTTGGACTGGATGTCGGTTTCGCCGGTGCTTTCCAGCCGCCGGACGATGCCGCTGATCATCTGTTCGATCCGCTCGGGCTCGACCGGGCGCTTCTGCATGGCGATACGGATCGAGCGGGCCAGCTTGTCGCGGTCGAAATCCTCGCGCCTGCCGCTGTTTTTCACCACCACCAGATCGCGCAGCTGCACCCGTTCATAGGTGGTGAAGCGCCCCCCGCAGGCGGGGCAGAACCGGCGGCGGCGGATGGCGACGTTATCCTCGGCCGGGCGCGAGTCCTTGACCTGCGTATCGACGTTTCCGCAAAACGGGCAGCGCATCCAGTTGTCCCCTTTGCCCCGAAAATCCCCATCACTATAAAAGACCGGCAGGAATTGGGTAGCCTTATCCACAAGCCACAAGATGTTCATGGGCCGGCCTGTGACCGGAATGCCGCGCGGTCAGGCGGGCTGGAACAGGGCCGCGATCTCTCGCCGGTGCGGCGCGCGGCGGTGTTCGACCAGATAGAGGCCCTGCCAAGTGCCCAGCATCATCCGGCCGCCCGCCACGGGGATTTGCAGGCTGACCGGCAGGACCGCCGCCTTCAGATGGGCGGGCATGTCGTCGGGGCCTTCGTCGCGGTGGCGCAGCCAGGACATCGAGGGGTGATCGGCGGGCGGGGCGATGCGATCCAGCCAGCCCAGCAGATCGGTCTGCACATCGGGATCGGCGTTTTCCTGGATCAGCAGCGAACAAGAGGTGTGGCGCGCCATCAGGGTCAACAGCCCGTCCCGCGCGTCCAGATCGGTCAGCCATCGCGCCACGTCGCGGGTAAAGTCGTGACAGGCGGGACCGCGCGTGGCGATCGTGAAGATCCGGTTCATTCGGCGGCCTCGGGCGGTTCCAGGCGAAAGCCGTCGTCGCCGTCGTGGCTGGTCTCGATGCGCTTCTGGGCGCGCGCGCCCAGTTCGCGCAGGATCTCGACCTGGCGGATCACGTTGCCGGATCCGCGGCACAGCCGGTCCATGGCCTGCCCATGCGCCCGCCCCGCCTGGTCCAGGGCGCGGCCCACGCCCTCCATCGATTCGACGAAGCCCGCCACCTTGTCGTAAAGCTGGCCGGCGCGCTTGGCGATCTCGGTCGCGTTGGCCTCGCGCCGTTCGACGGCCCAGATATGTTCGACGGTGCGCAGGGTCAGCATCAGGGTCGTGGGCGTCGTCAGCCCCACCCGCCGCTCCATCGCGAAGCTGGCCAGCGTCGGATCGGCCCGCAGCGCCTCGGAGAACGCGCCCTCGATGGGGATGAACATCAAGACGTAATCGACCGAACCGTCATCCATCCGGTGATAGCCCTTGTCGCCCAGCGTCACGACATGGGCGCGAAGGGCCGCGACATGGCGGCGCAGCGCGGCCTGCGCCTCGGCCGGATCCTCGGCATTGACCGAGGCTTCATAGTCGTTCAGCGACACCTTGCTGTCGATCACCATGACCTTGGCGCGCGGCATCCTGACCACCACGTCGGGACGCCAGCGCTTGCCGTCCTCGTCCGTCCAGCTTGACTGGGTGTCGTAATGGGTGCCCGCGATCAGGCCCGAATCCTCCAGCAGGCGTTCCAGCACCATCTCGCCCCAGGCGCCCTGCCGCTGCTTGTCGCCCTTCAAGGCGCGGGTCAGGTTCACCGCCTCGCGAGAGATATCCTCGGACCGCTGGTGCAGAAAGGCGATCTGTTCGCGCAGTCTCGCACCTTCTTCGTCCAAGACCTTGTTTCTGGCCTGCAATTCCGTCTGGAAGCGATGGACCTGTTCGCGGAACGGGTTCAGCAGCGCCGACAGTTGCTCGCCCTGGGCCTTCTGCATGTCGCCTTGCTGGACGCGCAGGGTTTCCGTGGCCAGCAGCTTGAACTGCGCGGTCATGTCCGCGCGCAACTCGCGCAGCGTCTGGATTTCGCGGGCGGCGGATTCGGCGTCCTTTTCGGCTCCCATCCGCGCCTCGGCCAGTTCGGTGCGGGATGCGGACAGCAACTGCCGCGCCTGGTGCAGCGCATCGGCAAGTCCGTCGCGTTCCTCGGACAGTTCGGACAGGCGCGCGGACTGACCGTCCAGCCGCGCCTCGTGCTGACCCGCGCGCAGCGCCAGGGCGCGCGATTCCTCGCCCAAGGCGGCAAGCCGCGCTTCCAGGTCGGCGGCGCGGCTTTCCGCCAGTCGGCGCGCCTTGGCCCAACCCGCCGCAAGCACCGTCAGGACCGCCAGCATCGCAACCGCACCGATCAGCAGGATGCGAAGGGCGTCGGGGTCTTCAATCAGGCTGGGCATCGGCTCTCCACGAACAACTGGGGATAGTGTTCATGGTTTGTGCCGAACTTGCAAGCCGGTTCGGCACCTGCCCGATTGGGGAAAGGCTGTCGGTGCCGGTCACTGGTCCAGGAAGGACCGCAACTTGCGCGACCGCGACGGGTGCTTCAGCTTGCGCAGCGCCTTGGCCTCGATCTGGCGGATGCGTTCGCGGGTGACGCTGAACTGCTGACCGACCTCCTCCAGCGTGTGGTCGGTGTTCATGCCGATGCCGAAGCGCATCCGCAGAACCCGCTCCTCGCGCGGGGTCAGGCTGGCCAGGACGCGGGTCGTGGTTTCCTTCAGGTTTTCCTGAATCGCGGAATCCAGCGGCAGGACGGCGTTCTTGTCCTCGATGAAATCGCCAAGCTGGCTGTCCTCCTCATCCCCGATCGGGGTTTCGAGCGAGATCGGCTCCTTGGCGATCTTCATCACCTTGCGGACCTTTTCCAGCGGCATTTGCAGCTTTTCGGCCAGTTCCTCGGGCGTGGGTTCGCGGCCGATCTCGTGCAGCATCTGGCGGCCGGTACGCACCAGCTTGTTGATCGTCTCGATCATGTGGACCGGGATGCGGATCGTGCGGGCCTGATCGGCGATGCTGCGCGTGATCGCCTGACGGATCCACCAGGTCGCATAGGTGCTGAACTTGTAGCCGCGCCGGTATTCGAACTTGTCCACGGCCTTCATCAGGCCGATATTGCCTTCCTGAATGAGATCAAGGAATTGCAGGCCCCGGTTCGTGTATTTCTTGGCGATCGAGATGACCAGCCGCAGGTTCGCCTCGACCATTTCCTTCTTGGCCTGACGCGCCTCTTTCTCGCCGCGCTGGACCTGGGACACGATGCGGCGGAATTCCTCGATATCGACACCGACATACTGGCCGACCTGCGCCATTTCGTTGCGCAGATCCTCGACCTTGTCGCGCGAGCGTTCGAACAGCGCCTGCCAGCCGCGGCCCGACTGCTGGGACATGCGGTCGATCCAGGTGGGGTCAAGCTCGGTCCCGCGATAAGCGTCGATGAACTCGCGGCGGTTGATGCGGGCGGCATCGGCCAGTTTCACCATGCCGCTGTCGATGGTCACGATCCGGCGGTTGATGCCGTAAAGCTGATCGACCAGGGCCTCGATCCGGCTGCTGTTCAGGTGCAGCTCGTTCACCAGCCCGACGATGCGCGAGCGCAGCACCTGATAGTCGCTCTCGGCGGTGGCCGAGAAGCTGTTGTCCTCGTTCAGCGTGGCCGACATCCGCTGGTCCTGCATCGCGGCCAGGGCTTCATAGTCATGCGCGATCAGTTCCAGCGTTTCCAGAACCTTGGGCTTGAGGCTGGCCTCCATCGCCGCCAGGGACAGGTTGGCGCCTTCGTCCTCGTCCTCGTCCTCCTCGGTCAGGATGGGATTGCCGTCGGCATCCAGTTCCTCGTGCTTCTGCGTGGGCTCGGCCGGGGCGGCTTCCTCGGACAGTTCCTCGTCGGCGCCGTCCTCGTCTTCCAGCGACTGACCGAAGGTGGTTTCCAGGTCGATCACGTCGCGCAGCAGGATCTCTTCGTCCAGAAGCTCCTCGCGCCACATGGTGATGGCCTTGAAGGTCAGCGGGCTTTCGCACAGGCCCGCGATCATGGTGTTGCGGCCCGCCTCGATCCGCTTGGCGATGGCGATCTCGCCCTCGCGGCTGAGAAGTTCGACCGATCCCATCTCGCGCAGATACATGCGCACGGGATCGTCGGTGCGGTCCAGCTTTTCCGTCTCGGAGGTGGCGACGGCCACCTCCCGCGAGGTCGATCCGACAATGGCGACCGCGCCGCCTTCGGGTTCCTCGGCGCCGTCCTCGTCCTCGATCACGTTGATGCCCATTTCGGACAGCATCGACATCACATCCTCGATCTGCTCGGACGAGGCATGTTCGGGCGGCAGCGCGGCGTTCAGCTGGTCATAGGTGATATAGCCGCGCTCGCGCGCCTCGGCGATCATGCGCTTGACGGCGGCCTGGCTCATGTCCAGCGAATGGGCGTTGTCGTCCTTGTCGGTCTTGTCGTGATCGTCGTCCTTGGCGGCCATGAACGGCTCCCTTGCTCAGGCGGTGATTCGCGGGCGGGGCGAATCACTGAAATCTGCTCTACATTTAGCGTGGCGCACCCCCGAATCAAAGGGCGCGCGATGCGACCGATTCGCGTCGCCGGCGAATCACCTGCGGATGGTCAGCGGCGCGGCGGCTTGCGCCAGATCTGACCGTCGAGGAACTGGGACAGCTGGGCCGACAGGGCCTCGCGATCCTCGTTCAGATCCGTGCCGCCTTCCAGTTCGGGGCGTTCGGCGCGGTGGCGGGCGCGGGCGATCTGCTGCATCCGCCAGGTCAGGCCCTCATCCGCCTCTCCCTGGATTTCGGCCTCGGCGCGGGCCAGTTCGGCGCCGATGGCGCGCTGCGCTTCCAGCCGGTCCAGAAGATTGGTCAGAATCGCGGCGACGGTTTCGGTATCCTGCGCGTCGATGACGGCCGGGGTCAGGCCCAGATGGGCGTCGCGGCGCAGCGTTTCAAGCCCGCGCGCCCCGGCGAGGCTTTGGGTCTGGCCCAGCAGGTCGAACAGCAGGGCCGCGCGGTCGGGATCGGCGGGCGTCAGGCGTTCCAGGCGCGTTTCCTCTGGCCCGATCAGTTCGGGACGCAGCGCGCAGATCAGCAGGCTGGCCCCTTCCAGCAGGGCGCCGGCGGCCTGGGGATCGGTCGCCGTGGCCGGAACCGGCACGATGGGGCGCGCCGCCCTGGCCGCCCCGCCGCGCTTGCCGGGCTTCCAGTCGCCCCGCCGGGCTCCGCCGAAAAGCTCCCATCGTTTGCGGCGCAGTTCCTCGGAATAATGGGCGCGGGTCCGTTCGTCGGGGATCCGCGCGATGGCCTCGGCCAGCCGCTTGTCCAGGGCGGCCTTGCGTTCGGGGCTGTCAAAAACCTGGTCTTCGGTTTCGCGCGCCCACAGCAGATCGACCAGCGGGCGCGCCTGGTCCAGAAGCGCGCCCATCGCGCCCGGTCCCGCCGCGCGGATCAGGTCGTCGGGATCCTGACCCGCGGGCAGGATGACGAAGCGCAGCGCCTGGCCCGGCCCGGTCATCGGCAGGGCCAGGTCGATCAGCCGCTGCGCCGCGCGCTGCCCCGCCGCGTCGCCGTCAAGCGCGATCACCGGTTCCGGCGAGAGGCGCCACATTAGGTGCAGCTGATCCTCGGTGATGGCGGTGCCCAGGGGGGCCACGGCGCCCTCGAACCCGGCGCGGGCCAGGGCGATCACGTCCATATAGCCCTCGGCCACCACCAGCCGCTGGCCCTTGGCGGCGGCGGCGCGCGCGGGGCCGAGATTGTAGAGGTTGCGGCCCTTGTCGAACAGCGGCGTTTGCGGGCTGTTGAGGTATTTGGCCCGCGCGTTCGGATCCATCGCCCGGCCGCCAAAGCCGATGCAGCGCCCCTGCCCGTCCCGGATCGGAAAGATGATCCGGCCGCGGAAGCGGTCATAGGGCGCGCCGCCCTTGTCGGGCAGGGCCGACATGCCCGATTCGACGATCAGCGCGTCGTCGAAGCCCTTGTCGCGCAGGGCGGCGGTCAGGGCGGTGCGGCTGTCGGGTGCAAAGCCGATCTCGAAGCGGTCGAGCGCCGCCGCGTCCAGCCCGCGCCGGGCCAGGTAATCGCGCGCCTGGGCGGCGGCGGCGGTTTGCAGTTGCAGGCGGAACCAGCGGCAGGCGGCCTCGGTCACATCCAGCAGGCGGGTGCGGCGGTCGGTCCTTTCGCGGGCGCGGGGATCGGGTTCGGGCATCTGCAAGCCCGCCTCGGCGGCCAGCAGCTTGACGGCCTCGATGAAGTCCAGCCCGTCGGTCTCGCGCAGGAAGCTGATGGCGTCGCCCTTGGCGTGGCAGCCGAAGCAGTAATAATAGCCCTTCTGGTCGTCGCAGTGGAAACTGGCCGATTTTTCCTGGTGGAACGGGCATGGCGCCCACCAGTCGCCGCGCGCCTGGTTCGACTTGCGCAGATCCCACGCCACCTTCCTGCCGATCACGCGGCTGATCGGAACGCGGTTGCGGATCTCGTCAAGGAAGCCGGGGGGCAGACTCATGGGGGGATTATCGCGCTGTGGCAGGCGTCAAGGAAAGGGGTATTTGGGCAAGGAAGACGCGGCGGTCAATCCGCGCCGACCGCACCGCGCGCCAGACCCCAATAGATGTCGCCGATGCGGCGGCGGTCCAGGCGCCCGCCCTCGCGATACCAGTTGGTCACGCCGGTCAGCATCGCGATCAGCGCCATGGTCGCCAGCTTCAGGTCGTCGATGCGCATCACGCCCGCCGCCACCCCGTCGCGCAGGATCGTTTCCAGCGCGGATTCGTATTGCCCCCGCAACGCGGCGATGCGGGCGAAGTTTTCCGGCGTGAGGTTGCGCAGTTCCATATAGGCCAGGAACACCGCGTCCGCCTGGTCCAGGCTGGTGTCGATATGGAAGCGCACGAAATGTTCCAGCCGGGCCAGGGGATCGCCCGGAATATCCGCCCAGGACGCCAGCAGGTGCTCCATATGATCCTGCAACAGATCGAACAGCAGCGCCTGCTTGTCGGGCGTATAGGCATAGAGCGCCCCCGCCTGCACCCCCACGGCGGATGCGATCTGGCGCATCGACACGGCGGCATAGCCCTGCCGCGCGAACAGGCGGCGGGCATGGGTGCGGATCAGGGGGCCGGTGATCTCGGCGCGGGAACCTTGGGTGCGGGCCATGGGGCCTTGTAACGCGGGGCGCGCGGGCGGGAAAGTCCGTTGCCCCGTGGCCGGACCCGCCGTAATCATGGAACCCATGAGACATGCCCTGATCCTGACCTGCGCCGCGGCCCTTGCCGCCTGCACCGGCGATGCCGACACCTATCCCAGCCTGCTGCCCACCGACCGGATCCTGGCCGAACCCGCGCTGCCCGATCATGCGCCGCGCGCCGCCTCCTCCGCCGCCGTGGATGCCCAGGCGAAGGCGCGGGCCGATGCCTTGCGGCAGCGGGCCGAGGCCCTGCGCGGCCCGGTGATCGAGCCGGACACCCTGTCGCGGATGCGTCCGCAGGACTGATTGCCGAAGGCCCGCCTCTCTGGTAAAGATTTTTGACCAAACTGCCGGAGAGCGCCATGCCCGTCGTCACCTCGATCGAAGATCTGAAGCGGATGCACCGCGCCCGCACGCCGAAAATGTTCTATGACTATGCGGAATCGGGCAGCTATACCGAACAGACCTTCCGCGAGAACGCGACCGATTTCGCCCGGCTGAAGCTGCGCCAGAAGGTCGCCGTGGACATGTCGAACCGCAGCACCGCGTCCGACATCGTGGGCCTGCCCGTGGCGATGCCGGTGGCCCTGGCCCCGGTGGGCCTGACCGGAATGCAGCACGCGGACGGCGAAATCCACGCGGCCCGCGCGGCGGAGCAATTCGGCGTGCCCTTCTGCCTGTCCACCATGTCGATCTGTTCCATCGAGGATGTGGCGGAACACACGACCAAGCCCTTCATGTTCCAGCTCTACGTGATGAAGGACCAGGACTTCCTGGCGGCCATCATCGAACGCGCGAAGAAAGCCGGGTGCAGCGCGCTTGTGCTGACGCTGGATCTGCAAATCCTGGGCCAGCGGCACAAGGATCTGAAGAACGGCCTGTCCGCGCCGCCCAAGCTGACCCTGCCGACGCTGCTGGATCTGGCGACGCGCTGGCGGTGGGGCATGGGGATGCTGCAAACCAGGCGGCGTTTCTTCGGCAATATCGTGGGTCATGCGAAAGGCGTCGCCGACCCCTCCAGCCTGATGAGCTGGACGGCCGAGCAGTTCGACGAAAAGCTGGACTGGGACAAGATCGCCCGGATCCGCGACCTGTGGGGCGGCAAGCTGATCCTGAAGGGCGTGCTGGATCCCGACGACGCCCGCATCGCCGCCGATTTCGGGGCCGACGCGATCATCGTCAGCAACCACGGCGGGCGGCAGCTGGACGGGGCGCTGTCGTCCATCCGCATGTTGCCGCATATCGTCAAGGCGGTGGGCGACCGTGTCGAAATCCATATGGACGGCGGCATCCGGTCGGGCCAGGACGTGCTGAAGGCACTTGCGCTTGGCGCGCATTCCACCTGGATCGGCCGCGCCTGGTTGCACGGGCTTGGCGCCATAGGCGAGGCGGGCGTGACCGCCGCGCTTCAGATCATCCGCAAGGAACTGGACATCAGCATGGCGCTGTGCGGCGAACGCGATGTCAGGAATATCGGTCCGCAGAACGTGATGATCCCGCACGGCTTCCTGGACGAATATCAGGTTGCCGCCCTGTCAGAGTGACAGGCGATACCGTGCATTTGCCGGAACAAGGATACGCATGGGAAGAACCATGCGCTCCTGTCCCTGGGGGCAGGATTGCATGGTGAAAATGATCGTGCCGACGGATTCGAAATCAGTCTGTGCACCGCAAACCACCTCTTCGTCCCGCATGTAGGTCGGTTCTGTTTCGTCCTGCGTGCCCGGAAGGCGGGATGTCATGACTGGTCCCGACTCGTCCTGGCGCAAGGCCAGAAGGCGCAGGTCGATGGGCTTGCCCATGGTGACGGACAGAACTTGGCAGTCGCCTGCGCCGATGCTGACCCAGCCCTGCGTCACCCAACCGTGATCGGCCAGTTGGCCATAGGCGATGCGCAAACCGATGTCGCTGGCGCAGACCGCAAGCTGCGCGGCATCACTCTGGGCTGGCGACAGACCTGCCGCAGCAAGAACGGCAGCGGAAAACAATTGCAGTCCCCTCATGTCAATCCACCAGCTTTTCCATGCCACAGTTCGGCCGCCCCGTTCCCAGAAGCCCCTCTTCTGATCCAGCCACAAAGGCGCCGGTTTCAAAGGAATACCAGAACCTGCCGTCCACGCTGTTAACGATCAACTGGTCGTCTTCGGCCACGCAGACCGCATTGGCCAGGGGGCAGTCGGCCATCATCGCCAGACATTCCTGCCGGTTGCGTCGCGCGTCGTCCCCGGCCTTCTGCTGCCGGCGGGCTGCGACGGCGGCATCAAAATCCGCTTCCGATTGGCGAGAGGGGCGGAACGTCCCGGATTCGTCGTAAAGGTTGATTATCTTGAAAAGCTGCGGGATACCCACCGCCCAGAGATTGGCGCGGTTCAGCAGAACCCGTGGATCGTCATGGGTGACTGTATCCACATCGACAAAATCAATGCGCCCGTCGGCGTGGGTGCGGAACAGGTAATAGTGGACCCGGCCCGAATCCTGCATTTCCGCCCCCAGCTTGGCATTCATGGGACCGGGAACGGTATAAAGCGCAACGAATCTGACCTGCTGTTTTTCAATGCCGTTATCGAACAGCGTCACCTCCAGCAGGCCGTCGGGGGTCATCTCAAGGCTGGCTGAGCGCGTGCCGCCGACTTCCTCGTAGCGGGTGGCGGGCAACACAGCCAATGTCGCATCCAACGACAACGGGGGCCGGCCTGCCAAGATATCACGCTCGGCCTCGAACCGGCAGCCGGCCAGCAGCATGGCAAGGGTTGTTGCAACCGCAAGCTTGCGCAAACGCACCGAGACCATGCAAACCCCGCACCAGGCACGGTTTCAGTCTGGCAGAGCAGGTGATTCGGCACAAGCACCCCACCGCGACCGGGCATTTATGACTTCACATCGTCCGTGACCCGCGCTATAGCCCCATCTTCCGCCATGCACCCTTGGAGGATGGCGGCGCTCACAACCTGTTTAGGATAGATATCATGGCCAAAGAGATCCCTGATCTGGTGGCCGAGCCGCGCGCGGGGTCAGGCAAGGGGGCCGCCCGCCAAGCTCGCCGCGACGGTAAGGTTCCCGGAGTCGTTTACGGCGACCACAAAGACCCGGTCAACGTGCAGTTCGACTTCAACAAGCTGCTGACGCAACTGCGCGCCGGCCGCTTCATGTCCACCCTGTTCAACCTGAAGGTCGAAGGCCAGGAAGACGTGCGCGTCATCTGCCGCGGCGTCCAGAAGGACGTGGTGAAGGATCTGCCGATCCATATCGACTTCATGCGCCTGCGCCGCACGTCGAAGGTGAACCTGTTCATCCATGTGGACTTCATCAACCACGACAAATGCCCCGGCCTGAAGCGCGGCGGCACGCTGGTCACGGTGCGCCCCGAGGTCGAGCTGGTCGTGACGGCGGGCGACATCCCCGATCACATCACCGTCGATCTGGATGGCCTGAACGTCGGCGACACCATCCACATCGCCGACGTGAAGCTGCCCGATGGCGTGAAGCCGACCATCGACCGCAACTTCGTGATCGCCAACATCGCCGCGCCCTCCGCGCTGCGTTCGGGCGGTGACGACGAAGAAGCCGAGGTCGCAGCCGAGGAGTGAACCCGGCCGCCTCGCGCGATCCTGGGGCGGTGCCGCTGGCGCCGCCCTTTCCATTTTGCTAGTCGTTTGCAGGGGGTCACATGGAACCAGTCCACATCATCGGCGCGGGCCTCGCCGGATCCGAGGCCGCCTGGCAGGTCGCCCGCGCGGGCGTCCCGGTGATCCTGCACGAGATGCGCCCCGCCAAGGGCACCTTCGCCCACAAGACCGGCGATTGCGCGGAAATGGTCTGTTCCAACAGTTTCCGGTCCGACGACGACGTGATGAACGCGGTCGGACAGCTGCATTGGGAAATGCGCGCGGCGGGCGGCCTGATCATGGCGATGGCCGACCGCCACCGCCTGCCCGCGGGCGGCGCCCTGGCCGTGGACCGCGACGCCTTTTCCGCCGCCGTGACCCAGGCGTTGCGGGCCGAACCGCTGATCCGGGTCGTGCCGGGCGAGGTGACGGACCTGCCCTCGGACGGCAACTGGATCGTGGCGACCGGGCCGCTGACCTCGGACAGGCTGGCGCAGGCGATCCGGTCCGTGACGGGCACCGACTCGCTGGCCTTCTTCGACGCCATCGCCCCCATCGTCCATGCCGAGACCATCGACATGACGGTGGCCTGGGAACAAAGCCGCTATGACAAGGGCGGGACCGAGGCCGAGCGACGCGCCTATATCAACTGTCCGATGACCCGCGACCAATACGAGGCTTTCATCGACGCCCTGCTGGCCGCCGAAAAGACCGAGTTCCACGAGGGCGAGACCGCGGGCTATTTCGACGGCTGCCTGCCGATCGAGGTGATGGCGGAACGCGGACGAGAGACATTGCGCCACGGTCCGATGAAACCTGTGGGGCTGACCAATGCCCACAAGCCCCACGAAAAATCTTATGCAGTGGTTCAACTTCGCCGCGATAACGCTCTGGGAACACTCTATAATATCGTCGGCTTCCAAACCAAGATGAAATACGGCGCGCAGACCCAGGTGTTCCGCATGATTCCCGGCCTGGAAAACGCCAGCTTCGCCCGTCTGGGGGGCATTCACCGCAATTCCTTTCTCAATTCGCCCACGCTGCTGGACGACCGGATGCGGCTGCGCCAGCGTTCCAACCTGCGCTTCGCCGGGCAGGTCACCGGGGTCGAGGGCTATGTCGAAAGCGCCGCGATGGGCCTCTTGGCCGGGCGGATGGCGGCGGCGCAGGCGCTTGGGCGCGACCTGCCGCCCCCGGCGCCGACCACCGCCATGGGCGCCCTGGTCAATCACATCACCGGCGGGGCCGAGGCCAAGACCTTCCAGCCGATGAACGTGAATTTCGGCCTGTTCCCGCCGCTGGATCAGGCGCGGGTCGGCAGGAAGGGCCGCAAGGACCGCTATCCCGCCTATACGCAGCGCGCCAAGGACGATTTCAGCGCATGGCTGGCGGCGCAGTAACCCGCTTCGCGCCCTCGCCCACCGGGCTGCTGCATCTGGGCCATGCCTATGCCGCGCTTGTGGCCGCAAGCCTGGCCGATCCCGGCCGCTTCTTGTTGCGGATCGAGGATATCGACCGCGACCGCTGCCGTCATGAATACGAGGCGGCGATTTACGAGGATCTGGCCTGGCTGGGGTTGACATGGCCGCAACCGGTGATGCGTCAGTCCGACCGCATGGCGGCCTATCACGAGGCGCTGGCGCGGCTGTCGCCGCTGACCTATCCCTGCCGCTGCCGCCGGGGCGACATCCGCGCCGCGCTGTTGGCCCCTCAGGAAGGCGCCCTGCCCGCCGGGCCGGACGGGATGGTCTATCCCGGCACTTGCCGGGGCCGCAGCATGGCCGATGCCGGGCCGGATGACGTGATCCGGCTGGATGTGGCGCGGGCCTTCGACGCCCTGGGCATCGACCGGGTGTCCTTTCGTGATCAGGCGATCATGCCGGGCCAGGACCATGTGCTGACCCGCGATCAGTTCCAGGACGGGATCGGCGACGTGATCCTGTCGCGGCGCGGCATGGGAACGTCCTATCATCTGGCGGTGGTCGTCGACGATGCGGCGCAGGGAATCACGCTGGTCACGCGCGGAAAAGATCTTTTCGATTCAACCCATATCCACGTTCTTCTTCAGAAACTTCTGGACCTGCCGACGCCGCTCTATCACCACCACCGCCTGATCCGGGACGACGCAGGCAAGCGGCTGGCCAAACGCGACGACGCCCGCGCGATCCGCCATTTCCGCGACGAAGGCGCCACGCCGCAGGACATTCGCCGGCTTGTCGGTTTCTAGGCCATCGGCGCCATGATCTCGACCTCGGCCCCGTCGCGGATCGCGGTATAGAAGCAGCTTCGCCGGTTGGTGTGGCAGGCCGGGCCGGTCTGGCGCACCAGCACCAGCAGGCAATCCCGGTCGCAATCGACGCGCAGTTCCACCAGTTCCTGCACATGGCCCGAGCTTTGGCCCTTGACCCAGAACGCCCGCCGCGACCGCGACCAATAGGTGACGCGCCCGGTCTGCAACGTCCGCGCCACGCTTTCGGCATTCATCCAAGCCATCATCAGGATCTCGCCGCTGTCGGGATCCTGGGCGATGGCGGGAATCAGCCCGTGCGAGTCGTATTTCAGGCCGGCGGGATCGAACATCGGGTTTCCTTTCGCACTCGTCGTTCCTATCTAGGCGCAAGGCAGCCCATGGGAAAGACCGATGGCCGACAGCGACCTGATGCAGCTTTATTCCCGCCGGATCCTGGCGCTGACCACGGCCATTCCGCATCTGGGCACCCTGCCCGACTTCGACGGCAAGGCCATGCGCCGGTCGCCGCAATGCGGATCCTCGGTCACCGCCTATGTCGCGATGGAGGGCGACCGGATCGCCGATTTCCGGCAAGAGGTGCGGGCCTGCGCCTTGGGCCAGGCCTCGGCCTCGGTCCTGGGACAGGCGGTCATCGGCCGCAGCAGAACGGAACTGGCCGCCACCCGCGACGCGTTGCGCGCGATGCTGACGGCGGCGGGCGATCCCCCGGCCGCGCCCTTCGCCGATTTGGAAGCCCTGCTGCCCGCCCGAGACTATCCCAACCGCCATGCCTCGATCCTGCTGGCCTGGGACGCGGTTCTGGCAGCGATCGACCAGGCCCAGGCATGAAAAAGCCGGTCCTGTGACAGGACCGGCAGTTGCGCGTGCTGGAAAGGTGACGGTCGCACAGGCAGGCGCCGTCCTCGCAACGCGGGGCAGAGATCAAGCTTGCAGGATCGCGGGCAGCCACAGCACGATGACGGTGGTCACGGTCAGGGCGGTGACGCCAAGAAGATCGCAGATGAATTCGCGGGACATAAGCAACTCCTATCAGTTGCTCCTTTGTTCTCATTTCCACGGCGATTCGTAAAGAACATTTTAAGAACTTTTATCCGACCGAGATCAGCCGGATCGCCTCCTCCTGGCTCATCAGCCACATCAGCATCCGAATCGCCTGCCCGCGCGGGCTTTCGAGCGTAGGGTCGCGGTCCAGCAGAGCGCGGGCATCCTGGCGCGCCACGGCCATCAGCGCCGCCTGATGTTCCAGATCGCCGATGCGGAACCGGGGCAGGCCCGACTGGGCCGTGCCGATCACGTCGCCCGCCCCGCGCATGTCCAGATCGACCTCGGCAATGCGAAACCCGTCCTCGGTATCGCGCAGGGTGGTCAGGCGCCGCGCGCCGGTTTCGTTCAGCGGCGGATGATACATCAGCACGCAGGTCGAGGCGCCCGTGCCCCGCCCGACCCGTCCCCGCAACTGGTGCAACTGCGCCAGCCCGAAACTTTCGGCGCGCTCGATCACCATGATCGTGGCCTCGGGCACGTCCACGCCGACTTCGATCACCGTGGTCGCGACCAGAAGCCGCGCGCGGCCGCTGGCGAAATCGGCCATGGCGGCGTCGCGCTGATCGGGCGGCATCTGGCCATGGACCAGCCGCACGATGTCGCCGAACTGCGCCCGCAGGGACTGGAACCGCGCCTCGGCCGCCGTCAGGTCGCTGACCTCGCTTTCCTCGACCAGCGGGCAGACCCAATAGGCGCGCGCGCCTTGGTCCAGCACCCGCCGCAGCCGGGCGGTCACCTCATCCAGGCGCTGATCGCCGATCATCACCGTCGTGATCGGCTGCCGCCCCGGCGGCTTTTCATCCAGGATCGAGATGTCCAGGTCGCCATATTGCGTCAGCGCCAGGGACCGCGGGATCGGCGTCGCGGTCATGATCAGCATGTCGGGCGGCACCTGTCCCTTGGCCGACAGCTCCAGCCGCTGGGCCACGCCGAAACGGTGCTGTTCGTCGATGATCGCCAGGCGCAGATCGTGGAATTCGACGCCGCGCTGGAACACCGCATGGGTGCCGACCAGGATGTCGATGCGCCCCTGGGCCAGATCCTCCAGCAATTGCGCGCGCAAATCACCTTTGTCCCGGCCGGTCAGCGCGGCCAGCCGGACGCCCGCCGCGCGGGCCAGAGGCTCCAGGGCGCGGGCGTGCTGGCGGGCGAGGATTTCGGTCGGGGCCATCAGGACCGCCTGGCCCCCGGCCTCGACCGCGACCAAGGCGGCCAGCATCGCGACCAGGGTCTTGCCCGACCCGACATCGCCTTGCAGCAGCCGGTTCATGCGGCCTTCGCCCGCCATGTCGGCGGCGATTTCCCGGATCGCGCGGGTCTGCGCGCCGGTCGGCCGCCAGGGCAGATGGTCCAGAACCGCGCGGCGCAAACGGCCGTCGCCCTGGCTGGGCCGGCCCTTCAGCCGCCGCTTTTCGCGCCGCACCAGGGCCAGCGTCATCTGATGGGCCAGAAATTCGTCATAGGCCAGCCGCGCCCGCGCCGGGGCATCGGGCGACAGGTCGCGCATCGACCCCGGATCATGCGCCTGCCGCAGCGCGTCCACGAAATCCGGCCAGCCGCGTTGCGCGACAAGCTGCGGGTCGATCCATTCCTGCATCGGCGGCAGGCGCGTCAGCGCGGCGGCGACGGCCTTGGCCATGACCTTGCGCGTCAGGCCCTCGGTCAGGGGATAGACGGCCTCGAAGTCCGGCAGGGGCGGTTCGTCCTCGCGCTGGATATGGTCGGGATGGACCATCTGCGCCATGCCGTCGAACAGCTCGACCTTGCCGCTGACGATGCGGCGGGCGCCGGTCGGAAGCTGGCTTTCGATCCAGTCCTTGCGCGGATGAAAGAACACCAGCGTCAGGTCGCCCACCCCGTCGCCGCAATGGACGCGCCAGGGGCGGCCCTTCGCGGCGGGCGGATGATGGCGGCCAACGGTGACGGGAATCGTCACGATCTCGGGCGCGCGGGCGTCGGCGATGCGGTCGATGCGGCGGCGGATGACGCCGCTTGCGGGCAGGGTCAGGATCAGGTCGCGCGGCCGTTCGATCCCCATCTGCGCCAGGGCGTCGCGGCTTTTCGGCCCGATGCCGGGCAAGGTGTCGATGGCCGCGAACAGCGGAAAAAGCGCGGGCGGCCGCCCCCTTGGCTGCGTCATGATCCGCCCGCGATGCGCAGCCATTCGTCCTCGTCGATGACGGTGACGCCCAGTTCGGTGGCCTTTGCGGCTTTCGATCCGGCACCCGGTCCGGCGACCAGCAGGTCGGTCTTGGCGCTGACCGATCCCGCCACCTTGGCGCCCATCGCCTCGGCCCGAGCCTTGGCCTCGGCGCGCGTCATGCGTTCCAGGGTGCCGGTGAAGACCAGGGTCTTGCCGCTGATCTCGGTCTGCCGGATCTGACGCGCGGCGGCCGGAAGCACCTCGACCTGGGCGATCAGGCGGTCGATGCCGGCGCGCTCGGCCTCTTGGGCCAGGGTGGTGACGAGCGACTGGACCAGCACGCCGCCGATGCCGTTGATCGCGGTCAGCTCCGCCCAGTTGGGGCTGTCGGCCAGGGCGGCGCGGCGGGCCTTGTCCTCGGCGGCGAAGGCGGGTTCGGTAGCCGCGGCATCGACGGCGGCGATCAGCGCGTCCCAGGTGCCGAAATGCCGCGCCAGGATCCCCGCCGCGACCTCGCCCACATGGCGGATGCCCAGGGCGAAGATCAGCCGTTCCAAGGGGATGCGGCGCTTGTCCTCGATAGCGGCGAACAGCTTTTCGGCGGATCTGGGGCCGAAACCGTCGCGGTTCTTCAGCTTGGCGATGTTGCGGGCGTCGCGTTCGGCCAGGGTGAAGATATCGGCCGGTTCGCGGATCGGCAGGGTCGGGTCGGCAAAGAACATCTCGATCTGCTTGGCGCCCAGCCCCTCGATGTCGAAGGCACCCCGGCTGACGAAATGCTTCAGCTTCTCGATGGCCTGGGCGGGGCAGATCAGGCCGCCCGTGCAGCGGCGCACCGAATCGCCGGGTTCCCGGATCGCGGCGGATCCGCATTCCGGGCAGGTTTCCGGGAAACGATAGGGCTGGCTGCCCTGGGGCCTGCGCGACAGGTCGACATCGGCGATCTTGGGGATCACGTCACCCGCGCGATAGACCTTGACCCAATCGCCCTCGCGGATGTCGCGGCCGTCGCGGATCGGGGCGCCGCTGCTGTCGCGCCCGGCGATGTAATCCTCGTTATGCAGGGTCGCGTTCGAGACGACGACGCCGCCCACCGTGACCGGCTCCAGCCGGGCGACGGGCGACAGCGCGCCGGTGCGGCCGACCTGGATCTCGATCCGGTCCAGCCGGGTCCAGGCGGTCTCGGCCGGGAACTTGTGGGCCAGCGCCCATCGCGGCGTGGTCGAGCGGTATCCCAGCCGGGCCTGATAGGACAGGTCGTTGACCTTGTAGACCACCCCGTCGATGTCATAGCCCAGCGTCGCGCGCTGCTGTTCGATCTCGGCCCAGACCGCCAGCATCTGATCGGCGTCGTGGCACAGCCGCGTCAGCGGGTTGGTCTGAAAGCCAAGCGCGGCCAGCCGGTCCACCGCGCCCATCTGCGTATCGGCCAGCGGTTCGCTGATCTGCCCCCAGCCATAGGCGAAGAACCGCAGCGGGCGCGAGGCGGTCACGGCCGGGTCGATCTGGCGCAGCGATCCGGCGGCGGCATTGCGGGGGTTGGCAAAGACCCGGCCGCCTTCCGCGGCGTTCAGCCGTTCGAAGTCGGCATGGCTCATATAGACCTCGCCGCGCACCTCGAGGACGGCGGGCGCCCCCGTCAGCCGATGGGGAATGTCGGCAATGGTGCGGGCATTGGCGGTCACATTCTCGCCCACGGTGCCGTCGCCGCGTGTCGCGGCCTGGACCAGCACGCCGTCCTCGTATCGCAGCGACAGCGACAGCCCGTCGATCTTGGGTTCGGCGGTGAAGGCCAGATCGCCGTCGCGCAGGCCAAGGAAGCTGCGGACACGGGCGACGAAATCCGTCACGTCCGCGTCGCCGAAGCCGTTTTCCAGCGACATCATCCGCCGGGCATGGGTGACCTTGCCAAAGCCTTCGGCCGGGGCGGCGCCGACCGCCTGGGTCGGGCTGTCGGGACGGGCAAGCTGGGGAAAGGCGCGTTCCAGCGCCAGCAGCCGATGCTTCAGCGCATCATAGTCCGCATCCGACAGGACCGGAGCGTCCTTGAGGTGATAATCCTCGTTCGCTTGGGCGATGCGGGCCGAAAGATCGGCGATTTCATCGCCCGCGCGCCGTTCGTCAAGCACGGCCGGGTCGGGCCGCGCCGTCACGCCGTCATCCTGCCTTGCATCCGTCATCGCCGCCTCCGCCTTCCGTCTGTCCTTTCTATACGACGTTCGGCGAAGGGTTTTACAGGGGCTGCCGCAAGGATCGCGCGGCAGCCGCCCGGTCAGGCGCCGACCGCCAGGCGTTCGGCATTGGGCGTCGGTTCGCGAAGGACATAGCCCCGGCCCCAGACGGTCTCGATATGGCTGTCGCCGCCGATGGCTTCGGAAAGCTTCTTGCGCAGCTTGCAGATGAAGACATCGATGATCTTCAGCTCCGGCTCGTCCATGCCGCCATAGAGATGGTTCAGGAACATCTCCTTGGTCAGGGTCGTGCCCTTGCGCAGGCTGAGCAGTTCCAGGATCTGGTATTCCTTGCCGGTCAGGTTGACGGCCTTGCCCTTGACCTGGACCGAACGGGCATCCAGGTTCACCACGATCTCGCCGGTCTTGATGATCGCCTGGCTGTGGCCCTTGGACCGGCGGATGATCGCCTGGATGCGGGCCTGCAATTCCTCGCGGTTGAAGGGCTTGGTCATGTAGTCGTCGGCGCCGAATCCGAAGCCGCGCAGCTTGCTTTCGGTGTCGTCCGAACCGGTCAGGATCAGGATCGGCGTATCGACGCGCGCCAGGCGCAGATGACGCAGAACCTCCATCCCGTGCATGTCGGGCAGGTCCAGATCCAGCAGGATCAGGTCATAGTCGTAGAGCTTGGCAAGGTCGATCCCCTCCTCGCCCATATCCGTCCGAAAAACATTGTAGCTGGCGGCGGTCAGCATCAATTCGATGGCCCGAGCGGTGCTGGGATCATCCTCAACCAACAGAATTCTCATCTATGTAAGCCCCGATTCGTGTATTCGCTGCGATCAACCATCGACCCATAAGGTTAATATGGTGTTACCATGATCTATTGATTGATCCTGCGCAACTTATGGTTGCCGGAATCTCTGAATCGAGGTGACTTTCAGGGCGGCCGGGCCATGATCCTGCACCGCCTTGATCCAGCCGTCGAACTCCTCCTCGGACAGGCCATAGCGGCGCAGGGCTTCGTCCTTGGTGATCAGGCCGTGGATCACGGCGTTGACCACGGTTTCCTTGCGGCTGGCCACCCATCGCGTCGTGTCGGGCGGCAGGTCGGCCAGGGTCAGGATCCTGCCGTCGGGCAGGATTACGGTGCGAGGTGCGTCGGTTTTTTTCAAGAACATCCCACCTGTCCTATGTCGCGTTCCAGGCAACTTGGCCCAAATCCCCTAAGGCCAGGTTTAGGTCATGTTGACAAATGGCGGAGCCAGATGCGGATCGAGGTGATGTCGATGAAGCCCAGGAAGCTCTCTGCGGTTTTGTCGTAGCGGGTGGCGACGCGGCGGGCATTCTTGAGCTTGTTGAAGCAGCGCTCGACGAGGTTGCGCAGCCGGTAAAGGGTTCGGTCCACGGCCACGCGCAGCTTGCGGGACTTTCGCATCGGGATCACCGGCACGACGTTGCGCGCCTCCATGGTTTCTCGAACCCTGTCAGAGTCATAGCCGCGATCCGCCAGCAGGACGGAGGGCTCTGGCAGGTTGTCGTCCATGATGAGGTCAAAGCCCAGATAGTCCGATGTCTGGCCCGGCGTGATGTCCGACCTCATGGGCAGGCCTGCGCCATTGACGCGGAGGTGGATCTTTGTCGTGAAGCCACCTCGCGAACGGCCAAAACCCTGTCGCGGAGTCCCCCTTTAGCGCCCGCTGCCTGATGATGGGCGCGGACCACGGTGCTGTCGATCATCTGCAAGGCCGCTGGAACCACCCCGCTCTCGTTCAGGGCCTCCAGTATCCCTTCCCACAGCCCGGCCAGGGTCCAGCGCCGGAACTGGCGGTAGACCGACGACCACTTGCCGAACTCTTCCGGCAGGTCACGCCACGGCGAACCTGTGCGGGCTATCCAGAAAATCCCATCCAGAACAAGACGATGGTTCATGGGTTTGCGCCCGTTCGGTGCGCGGACGGCCAGAATGAAGCGTTCGTGAAACGCCCATTCCTCGTCAGACATCAGGTCTCGTGCCAAGCTGGTCTCCATCGCAGATACCAGCTTGAATCACGTTCAGCACGTCCTGTGAATCCCTTTTGTCAACACGGCCTAGCGTGACAGGTTTTTCCGGGGCTGGCCGCTTGAGAATAGGCGGCATTTGCCTATATTTCGATGCAATCTTTATCCTTGGACCTGCCATGACCCTTCATCACCGCGCCACGGCGGGCGCGCCTTCGTTGAACAGCCTGGGCTTTGCCAAGCCGCCCGCGCAGACCCGCGTGGTGGTGGCGATGTCGGGCGGCGTGGACAGTTCGGTCGTCGCCGCCAAGCTGAAATCCGAGGGCTATGACGTGATCGGCGTCACCTTGCAGCTTTACGACCACGGCGCCGCGCTTGCCAAGAAGGGTGCCTGTTGCGCCGGACAGGACATCCATGACGCCCGGCGGGTCGCCGAGCGCATGGGCTTTCCGCATTACGTCCTTGATTACGAAAACAAGTTCCGCGAATCGGTGATCGACGAATTCGCCGATGCTTATCTGGCGGGCGCGACTCCGGTGCCCTGCATCCGCTGCAACGAACGGGTCAAGTTCCGCGACCTGCTGGAGACCGCGCGCGACCTGGACGCCGACTGCATGGCGACCGGCCACTATATCCAGCGCAAGGACGGCGTTGCGCGGGCCGAGTTGCATATGGCGGCCGATCCGAATCGCGATCAAAGCTATTTCCTGTTCTCGACCACGCAGGAACAGCTTGATTTCCTGCGCTTTCCCTTGGGCCATCTGGCCAGCAAGGCGGAAACCCGCGCCCTGGCCGCGGAATACGGGCTGGCGGTGGCGGACAAGCCGGACAGCCAGGACATCTGCTTCGTGCCGAACGGCAACTATGCCGCCGTGATCGAAAAGCTGCGCCCGAACGCCGCCGAACCGGGCGAGATCGCGGACATGGAGGGCAACATCCTGGGCCAGCACCGGGGTGTGATTCATTACACCATCGGCCAACGGCGCGGGCTGGGAATCGGCGGCTTGGGCGATCCGCTGTATGTCGTGCGGCTGGACCCGGAGGCGCGCCGCGTCGTCGTCGGCCCGAAATCGGCGCTTGCCACCACGGTCGTCCCGATCAGCGAGGTCAACTGGCTGGGCGATCAGCCCTTCGCCGGCGAGATCCCGGTGATGGTCCGCATCCGCTCCACCCGGCCGCCGCGCCCCGCGATCCTTCGCCCCATCGACGCCACCCGCGCCGAGGTCGAGCTTCTGGACCCCGAGGAAGGCGTCAGCCCCGGCCAGGCCTGCGTCTTCTACGCCCCCGACAGCACCCGCGTGCTGGGCGGCGGCTGGATCACGCTGCGGCGTCGGAAAGCTGCCTGATCCGCTGCACCATCGCCCGCAGCCCGTTCGAGCGTTGCGAGGACAGGTGTTCGTCCAGGCCCAGCCGCGCCAGTTCGGCCTGGGCGTCGATCTTGCCGACCTCGGCCACCGGCACGCCGGAATACAGCGCGTGCAGCACCGCGATCAGCCCGCGCA
This sequence comes from Paracoccus sp. S3-43, assembly GCF_029027965.1. NCBI lineage: Bacteria > Pseudomonadati > Pseudomonadota > Alphaproteobacteria > Rhodobacterales > Paracoccaceae > Paracoccus > Paracoccus qomolangmaensis. The sequence goes on from NZ_CP119082.1 coordinate 1,518,596, forward strand.
CGATCATCGCGTCGCTGTCGCCCTGGAAGTCGAAGCGGCCGTTCTCGATCATCGGCATGATCCAGACCTGGCTGGCGCAACCCTCGACCTTGGTGGCCGGCACTTGCAGCGCCGGGTCCATGGGCGGCATCGCGCGGCCAAGCTCGATCACATGGCGATAGCGTTCCTCCCAGTCGTCGAGGAAGTCGAAGGTGTCGGCGATGTCTTCGAAGGCTTGGGTTGCCATGGCGCGGTCCTTTTGCCTGTGGTTAGCGCGCCGGGGCGGCAAGGTCAAAGTGCCTTTATCCGCGCGCGGATTTCGCCTAACACGGGCCGAAACGCCCAAGGGATGGTGACATGAGCAAACTGACCGCGCCGTTGTTGATCGCCACGATGGTCCTTGTCGGCTGCGGACGGCTTGGCGACAGCCGCTGGAACCCGCTGTCCTGGGGATCCGCCCCCACCCGGACGCTGGAGCCCGAGGGCGGCTATGCCCGGATCTCGGACACCCGCCCCGCCATTCCCCAGATCACCGCCGCCCGCTGGGAGCCGCTGAACGAAGGCCGCTTGCTGGTCGTGACCGGTTTCGCGCCGATGCGCGGCTATTCCTCGGTCGCGCTTGTGACGGCGCGCCCGCAACCGGGCGACCGGCTTGCGCCCGATGCGGACGGGGTGCTGCGCCTGCGGCTGGTGGGCGTCCCACCCGCGCCCGGCAGCGCCGCCGCCCTGCCCGCCCGCCCCGGCGTCGATGACATCACGGCGGCGATGGCGATTTCGTCGGTGCAACTGTCGCGGATCGTGGCGGTCGAGATCACGAGTGGCAGCAACGTGGTGACGCTGCGGCGATGAGATGCGCCGCCCCGGCGACGATGGCAATGCTGTGCCAGCCCCGCAGAGGGCCCGCCTGTGGGCAGGCCTGCCGTAATCCCCTGAAAACGCTCTGCCTAAGGTCTACGATAGGCCCCGATTGGAGACCAGATCGATCCGTTCCCGGAAGCATAGGAGCATGATCTTGCCAGCCTGACGCCCGACCTCCGAGGCCGCTGGGGGCGTTTTGCATGAACCGGGATCCGTGCGCCCCGCGCATGAGCTGCTGTCAGCGCCTCCGTCAGCGCCTTTGACGGCCGTTCGTGCGGATCGCGCCAGGCAGGCAGGATCACGGTGTCGGCTTCATCGAGAAGGCTGAGATCGTGTTCCACATCGATGTTGAAGCCCGACATCGTGCGCACCGGCCCCGTCCGCTCGCCGCAGATAAGCAGTGGGTAGCGCGGCGCTCCAAGCTTCAGCAGGTCATCCCCGAACACGATGCAGGGTACGGACAGATGGAAGGGGCTGAGCCCCTCGAAGGCGATGACGGCGATGGTGTGCATCGGGCTGGCGCTCCTGGTCAGACAAGATTGGCCAGAACCTGTCATATATTGTCATTCAGGCCACTTTCGCCATGCGGCGCTTTTCGTTTTTTGGCGCCGTTGCCAAACAATGCGAAAGGAGCATCGAATGACACAGCATCCAACGATCCGCGCACTTTCCGGCGCGAGTGCACCGCAGAGCCTTGATCCGTGCAGAACCGCCGTTCTCGCGATCGATTTCCAGAACGAATATTTCACCGGCAGGATGCCGATCCCGGATGGCGAGAAGGCGCTGGCAAACGCCAAGCGGCTGATCGAGCGCGCCGATGAGAGCGGCATGAAGGTGTATCATGTCCACGGCGTCGTGCTCGAGATCGGGAGCATCTGGATAGGTCAACGCGCTGACCACGTGCCTGGCCTCCCATCCAAAAAGGGCGATCCAGTCTCGGCCGGATCGAATCCCTGAAAGGAAAACCATGTGTAAGCGGCGGCTGCTTCCCCCATTGTTTGGCTGGGGCGGTGCTGCGAAGACCTTTTCATCGGCTGATCTCGCCCGCAAGGGCTTCTCGGTTCGCGCGTGGAACCGCACAGCGGAAAAGGCGCAGGCCCTCGAAACCGATGGCATCCAGGCTTTCGATACACCGGCCGATGCGGCCCGCGACGCCGACATCATCGTGACCATGCTCAAGGATGGCCCCGCCGTCACCGAAGCAGTTGCCGCTGCGCTGCCCGGTCTTCGGAAAGGGGTTATCTGGTTGCAGCTCTCGACCGTGGGCGATGAGGCGACAGACAAGCTCGCCGCGTTCGCCGAAGAAAATGGCATCGTTTTCTACGATGCTCCCGTTCAGGGAACACGCCAACCGGCCGAGCAAGGCAAGCTGGTCATTCTCGCCGCCGGCCCCGAGGACAAGCGCGAGGTTGCCCAATCCGTTTTCGACGCCATCGGGCAGCGCACGCTTTGGGTATCGGACAAACCGGGCGCGAGCAGCCGGCGCAAGCTATCGAGTTTTCGCCTTGGAAGCGGGAGAACGACCTGCCAGTTCAGCGCGAGAATACGGACTCGCCATGTCGAGTGCCATGCTGGTTGCTCTCGTGCTCAGGAAGCAGACTCAGACATGCAGATACGCTCCGGTTCGCCGATCGCCGCGAACAGTTCGGCATCCTCGCCGATGCCGGCGTTGGATGTGGTCAGCAGCGTGTCGCCGTAGAAGACCGAATTAGCGCCAGCCACGAGACAAAGAACCTGCGCCTCGCGGTTGAGAGCGGAGCGTCCTGCCGATAGGCGCAGGGTCGAGGCCGGCATCACGAGACGAGCCGTCGCCACCATCCGCACCAGGTCCAGCGAATCAATGCGTGGCCGATTGGCGAGCGGCGTGCCTTCGACAGGGACCAGCGCATTGATCGGCACGCTTTCGGGATGCGGGTCCATTCCGGCCAGAACCTGCAGCATGGAAGCCCGATCCCGGACGGTCTCGCCCATGCCGATGATGCCGCCACAGCACAGGTCAATGCCGAACGATCGCACCGTTGCGAGCGTGTCCAGTCGGTCCTCATAGGTGCGGGTGGTGATGATCCGCCCGTAGAACTCCGGGCTGGTATCGAGGTTATGGTTATAGGCAGTTAGGCCGGCGGCTGCGAGGCGTTCGGCCTGATGCGGTTTCAGCATGCCGAGCGTGACGCAGGCTTCCATGTCGAGGGCGCGAACGCCCTCGACCATCTCGATCACCGCATCGAACTCCCCGCCGTCGCGCACCTGACGCCATGCCGCACCCATGCAGAAGCGTTCGGCCCCCGCCGCCTTGGCGGTCGCCGCCATTGCGATAACCTTTGCCGGGTCCATCAGCCTGTCGCGGGTCAGATCGACCTCGCGATGATGCGCCGACTGCGGGCAATAGGCACAATTCTCCGGGCACCCCCCGGTCTTGATGGAAAGCAGGCTCGCCTTCTGCACCTTATTCGGGTCGTGGTGCTGGCAGTGGACGGCATTGGCCCGTCCCACCAGCTCAAGCAACGGCAGTTCGTGGATCGCGACGATCTGGTCGATCGTCCAATCGTGCCGGATTCCCCCCTCGGCGGCAATCATTCGACTTTGCCCCGCAGCCGAGTGAAAGATGCCGGAAGAGCCATGCTGCCCGCCGCCACGAAACCGATCTTGACCAGATCACCGAGAAGGAAGGGCACGACGCCGGCAGCGAGAAGTTGGCCGACCGGGACATAGACCGCCAGCCATGCCATGCCGATGGCATAGATCGGCACCATTCCGGCGAGCATCGCACCGATCCGTCCGAGCGTGCCTTTGCCGGCCGCCAGCATGCCGACCAGCCATGAGGCGACGAGATAGCCGAGCAGATAGCCGCCAGTCGGTCCGGCCATATAGGCAAAGGCTACGCCGCGCTCGGGCGAACCCGAGAATACTGGAAGGCCGACAGCACCGGCCGCGAGATAGGCGAGGAAGATCGAGACAGCGATGCGCGGCCCGAACCCCACGGCGAAAGCCATGACGGCCATCGTGTGCAGGGTCATCGGAACCGGCCAGAACGGAATCTGCACCTTGGCGGCAATGGTCATCAGCGCCGTACCGGCGATGATGGTCAGCGCCGTGCGGGCCGATTGTGCAAATCCGGTCTCGACGGGTCTCGTGGCGGCATCATTCATGTTGTTTCTCCTTAGCGCCATATTATAGATAATTTTTCGAATCTATCGCTAAATGAATCCACAGAACCATGATCATGGCAATAGCCTCGCTCGTGACGCTGCTTCCGGTCCGGGTTGAACAAGCTGTTGCCGCACTATTTCGGCTTTTTCTGCCCGCTCATCTGAACGTGCCGAGCGAGCACCCGTGCCGCCATTTCGGCCCGTCCCGCCCTCAAGGCGTCGAGGATCGAGCCCCGCCAGGCGCTGCCGGTGTGGTGCTCGAACGCTTCGGCGACGAGGTCGCGGAAGCGTTCCATGCTGGCGCGCCGTTCGATAAGGGTTTGCCCCTCGGCCGTGAGGCGTTTGAGTTCGACCGACTTCACCTCGCTGCCGTCCTGTTCCCGCTGCATCCGGCGCTGCGCCTGCTCGTTGTCGTCGAAGTCGCGCTCTACCCGGCCGGTGGCACGGTGGAAGAGATGACGGTCCCCCAGAGCAGCTCTTCGAGATCGGGCCCTAGGCGGGTGTCGCAGAGCGTCGCGACGAGGGCGTCGAAGATGTCGGTGACGGCGGCAGCGACGGTTTTCCCTCGGGCAAGGGACTCTCAGACGATGGATGCACCTGCCGATGGCGAAAGAACGAAACCGGCAGGGGACGAGCCAGGCCGAGCCTCCGGGGACCGATCACGACCTCACCCCTCCATGAACCGGGCTGTTCCGACGTCGTAGGCGGTCGTTTTGTGCGCCGGGAACGGGATGCCGTCAGCAACTTATGGTCGTCGCTACGGTCAGAAGCCATCGAGGAAGTCCAATTCGTTTAACGAACGCTGCCGCCATCCGGCGGGGTTGGTGACCCAGCGATTGATGTCGAATTCCTTCCATCCCGCGCCGTTGGTGCTGATCCTGATCTGGGGCGGGAAGGTGTCCTCGTTGATCTTGCGGTAGATGGTGGACCGGGACATGCCAGTGCGGGCGAGAACGTCTTCAGGCGGGCGATACGGTCTGGCTGGCGCATGGTCGTGCTGCCTCCTGCTGGTTGTTTCTGACGGTTGCAGAGACCAGACAATGCAACAAATTATCGCTTTCAAACAATCACTTAAGTGTCTTAAACCAGGCGCACCGCAGTACTGGCGCTCACACCCAACACGCGGCCCGCCGCCCGCGCCGAATGACCCGCATCGACATAGGCCACGGTCCGCTCCCGAAGGTCCAACGAGTAGGGCTCGCCCATGATCCACCTCCTACAGGGAGTGAAGCAGGCCTCCCCGGTCCTGTGAATCCCGATTCACATCAATGGCAAACCGCTCTAACAGAAGGGAATCACCGCAGATCGAATCTGGGAATCGGAATCTCAATGCCCACGATAAGCTCTAGCTGGCTGAATACACCGTCCTGCGCGGACCGGTGGGAAGTTCCTCGATCCCGCCGCCATGCACCAGCAGGCGGCGCGTTGCGCGTTCGATCAGGGCCGGGCGATGGGCAATCACGATGCGGGTGATCGGCAGTTCGGCGATCAGATCGGCGATGGCGCGTTCTGTCTGTTCGTCCAGATTCGCCGTCCCCTCGTCCAGAAACAACAGGCGCGGCTGGCGGTACAGCGCGCGGGCCAGCAACACCCGCTGGCGCTGGCCGCCCGACAGCGCCGATCCCATGTCGCCCACCAGCGACAGGTATTGCATCGGCATCCGGGTGATGTCGTTGTGGATCTGCGCGGCCGCGGCTGCGGCGACCACGCGCTCCATCTCCATGTCCGGGTCGAAGAAGGCGATGTTGTCCGCGATCGAGCCCGACAGAAGCTGGTCGTCCTGCGCGACCACACCGACCTGCCCGCGCCATGCGCGCCACAGCTCGGGCGAGGCCGGCTGGCCGTCCAGCAGGATCTGGCCGTTTTCCGGCGCGTTCAACCCCAGAAGCAGCTTGGCCAGCGTGGTCTTGCCCCCGCCCGAGGGGCCGGTGACCGCCAGGAAGTCGCCCGGCGCGATCTCCAGCGACACGTCGTCCAGCACCAGCGGGCTGGCATTGCCATAGCGGAAGCTGACGCCGCGCACCGAAATGCCGCCCTGCACGTCGATCATGCGCGGGGGCGCGTCGTTGGTTTCGCTGATGTCGGCCTCGGCGGTCACGATGTCGGACAGGCGTTCCAGATGCAGCTTCAGCAACCGGAACTGCATCACCTCGCCCACCAGCGACAGGGCGCGGTCGCTGAAGGTCTGCCGGAACGACAGGAACGCCATCAGCATCCCGACCGAGAGCCCGTCCGCGTTCAGGATCATCCTGGCGCCCAGATAGATCACCAGCACGGTCTGGATCCCGATGACGGCGGTTTGCAGGAAGCCGAGGCTGATTTCGTACTTCCCCACCCTGACCGAACTGTTGATGACCGAGGCATAGCGGTTGCGCCATTTCCCCTCGCGGTCGGTTTCGCCCCCCATCAGTCGGATCGTGGGCATGGCGCGCACGGTCTCGATCAGATGGGATTGCTCGGACGCCATGGCGACGATGTTTTCCTCGGTCGAGGACCGGGTGAAGGGGTAAAAGGCAAAGCCCAGACCCAGCACGATCAGCAGCGAGCCGACGACGACCGCCCCCAGAAGTGGCGAGTAAAGAAACAGGATGAAGGCCGCGACCACCGCCATCAACCCGTCCACGATGGCCGAGATCATGCCCCGCGTCAGCGCGTCCTGAATGGCCGAGGTGGATTCGATGCGCGACATGATGTCCCCCACATGCCGCTTTTCAAAGAAGGAAACGGGCAGGCGCAGCAGGTGGCGGACGATGTTGCCGACGATCTGGAAGGACATCATCGACCCCAGCAGCCTCAGCACCCAGTTCCGCAGCGCCTCAAGCGCCGCATGAAGCACGCTCAGCGCGCCGAACCCCAGGGCCAGCACGGTCAGCAGGTCGCGGTCGGACCGGCTGATCGCCTCGTCCACGACAAGCTGGATGTGGAAGGGGATGGCGAAGGTCACGACCTGGAACACCAGCGACAGGGCCAGCACCTGAAAGATCGCGGCGCCCATCCCCTGGGTCTTTGACCAGAGGCTGGACAGTCTGACCGGCATCCGGGCCTGCGCCTTCTGAAAGTTGCCCATCGGCGACAGTTCCAGAACCACCCCGGTGAAATGGTTGGACAGATCCTCCATCGACAGGGTGCGGGCGCCGCGCGCCGGATCGTGAATCACCGCCTTGTGGCGGCTGATCGACTTCAGCACCACGAAATGGTTCAGATCCCAGTGCAGGATCGCCGGCAGCTTGACCTGCCCCAGCGACTGTATCCCGACCCTCAGCGCGCGGGGCGCCAGCGACAGCTGTTCCGCCAGCTGCATCAGGTTGCGCAGCGTGGCCCCGGTGAGCGACAGGGAAAATCGCTGCCGCAACCCGTTCAGGTCGATGTCATGGCCGTGATAGCGGCCGATCATCGTCATGCAGGCCAGGCCGCATTCGGCGGCTTCGGCGGCCCGGATCTCGGGCAGGCGGCGATGCCCGGAAAAGTTCAGCTCAGTGATGCTCATCCCAGGCGCCCCACGGCATAGATCGGATCGAGAAGCCATTCGACCAGCGTCCGCCGGTCGATGACGATCCCGGCGGTCAGAAGCATGCCGGGCTGGATCTGGATGCCTTGGCCGTAAGCCCGGATCTGGTCGCTTTCCATCTGGACCTTGACGCGGAACACCGGCTCGGAAATGTCCAGGCCGGGAATGGCGACCTCGGCCGGGGCAAGGACAGTGCGCGACACGCTGTGCACCACGCCGGGGGCCGTGCCGAATTTCTGATAGGGAAAGGCCTGGTACATCAGTTGCACCTCCTGCCCCTTCTGGATGAACCCGGCGGAGCGCGAAGGGACGTAAAGCTCGGCCTGCAACGTGGATCCCTCGGGCGTGACGACGGCCACGACGGATTGCGGGGCGACGGTCTGGCCGCGCGATACCGGCACGGCGACGACGCGCCCCGCCACGGTGGCGCCCGCGTGATAGACGTTCTGGGTCGCCATTTCGGTGCCTTGCTGGGCAAGCTGCGCCTGGCTGGCGCTGGCGGCGGCCTCGGCCGCGCGGATCGAGATCGGCAGGCTGCGCAACTGGGCGTCAATGTCGCTGATCTGGCGTTCTATCGACATCACGCTGCTGCGGACGTTCGACAGTTCCTGCTGGGCGGACAGCACGCTCATCTCGCTTTCCTCGACGCTCTTGGTGCTGGCAAAGCCGCGACCGGCGACGGTGCGGACCCGTTCGGCGTTTGACTGCACCAGTTGAAGATGGCGAGTCATCGTCTCGATACGGCTGCGGCCCTGCTCCAGTTCGCGCAGCAGAGCGGCGCGTTGCGTTTCCAGGCTGGCTTCCTCGGCCAGCAGCTTTTCGCGCTCGGCTTCAGCCTGGGCGCGGACGGCCTCGATCTGGGCCGACAGCTGAAGCTGAAGCGCCTGCCCGGCGCTGCCGTCCTCAAGATCGGCGGACAGACGCAACTGCGCCAGCGACTGCCCGACCCGCACCTCGTCGCCCTCGGATACCGACAGCGTCTGGATCACCCCGCCCTGAGGCGCGGTCACGCGGATCAGCCCGCCTTCGGGCACGACCCATCCGACGACGGTCTCGATGCGGGCATAGCTTGCCGTGGCGGCAAAGATGACCGCGCCGCAGACGACAACGGTCGCCAGCACGATCAGCACCCGCATCCGCATGGAGAGCGACACAAGAACCTCTCCGTCGAGGGAGCGGGACTGATAGGCGACGGCCTGCTTGCGAAACAGCGGAACGGGATCGGGAGACAGCGGGGCGTCCTTATCGCTCATTGCCTGACCATTGCTCCTGTGATAGAGGTGGCGTCAGAGGTTGCACCCTCTGACGCCTGCGATGCGGGTCGGCCCTTTACCGGGCCGACCTCTTATTTTTGGGCCAGGTCACGACCGACCTGATAGCCCAAGGCAGCGGAAGCCACACCCAGAGCCAGCAGCGGGATCAGCGGGAAGGCGCCACCGGCGATGGCGTCGATGTCCTGGTCGTTCAGTTCGAAGGACTGCAGTTCGTTTTCAAGAGCGTTCATTTCTTGATCCTTTCAGAGATTGGTTTCAGCGAGCGGCCAGATCCGATCCGATCCCGTAGCCCAAGACCATCGAAAGCACCGCCAGAACAGCGAGCCAGATGATGGTTTCGGACGAGAGATTGAACATTTTTCCTGCCTTTCGGTTACGTCAGCGGTTGACCAGGTAGCCGAGACCGACACCGGCCGCGCCGCCCGAGGCGATCGCGATGGCGCCCCAGACGATCAGCGGGATGGCGGCACCCGAGACGTCCTCGACATCGGCCGGATTCAGCTCCACCAGCGCGTTCTCACTGGCATCATCGACCAGTTTCAGTTCGAACTTCTCAGCGAACATGAGACTTTCCTTCACGGTATCAGGTGTTCTTGGCGACGACGTAGCCGGCCACGAAACCCGCAGCGAAGACGAGCGGCAGGAAGCCACCCGAAACGTCGTCGACCTCGGCGGCGTTCAGTTCGACCAGGGCGGTTTCGTTCAGGTCATCGACCAGCTTCAGTTCGGTTTTTTCAGCAAACATGGTTTTCTCCTCGGATTGCTGTGGATTTTCCCGGATCGGGATTTCGTTCTTGCGAACATCAGCATCAAGCCACCGAAACCGGCCCCGGAAAATCTGGACGGATGATCTAAGCGCCTCGAACAGGTGCACTAAACACGCACGGAATTGTTTGGGTGCGGCGGGAACCCGCGTCCGCTGCGGGGCGGCTCGCGCAGGGATTCGCCGAAACACGCAAGAGGCGTCCCCACGGGCTATTCGCTGATTGCAGCCCTGCGGATTCGTGTCACTCTGGAACTTGACATTCAAGAGCCGCAGAACCTCAAGGAGTTTCCGGTGAAGGATTTGATAACGCCTGTTAAAACCGGCGCCTCTAAAACCACCATCATCGTCGCCAACGCCAATCCAGCCTATCAGGACGACATAAGAGAGATCATCCGCCAGCTGAAGCCGGACGCGGATGTCATCGTCATGGCGGCCCCTGCGTCCGGCGGCGGCGGGGATGCCCTCGCGCCCGCGCCCGACGACGACCGCTTCGACCGGCTGTCGCCGCGTCAGCGCGCCGTCCTCGCCCTTCTCGTCGAGGGTCGGTCGAACAAGGACATCGCCCGCAGCCTCGATATCTCGCCCTCGACCGTGCGGGTGCATGTATCGGCCGTGCTGCGCGTACTGAGCGTGAGTTCCCGGACCGCGGCCGCCGCCCTGGCGGCCGGGACCATCGCGCAGCAACGGCAGCAGTCCGTCACGCTGTAGCACCGTCATCTTCTGCCCCGGCATTGGGGCTCCGCGATCGCAGGGGGCGGGCGTCCGATGGGGCGCCCGCCGCTTTTTCGATCCGGCCTGCGTCTAGCACATCTGACCGAATTGCCGCAGCGGGAACCGGTTGCGATCTTTTTTTCACACGCAATCCCGCGTGTTTTGAATCCAACGAGGATCCCATGACGACCGACACCAACGATATCCGCCCGCTGGAAACCGCCGAGGTCGATAGCGTCGCCGGCGGCACCCTCCGCCGCCCCCCGGCGGCCACCACGCTCGCCCTTGGCGAGGAGGACGGAGGCTGGGCGACCACCTTGGCCGTCGGCGAAGAAGACGGCGGTGACCGGCGCCTGCTGCTGGACGCAGGATTCCATCTGCGCCAGGGCGCGTGAACCCACCGGGCCGGGGCAGGCCCCCGGCCCGGCGTCCCAAAGAAAAGGAATCCCGGATGATCTTGGTGGCGGGCGGACAGGGGGATCCCAGCATGGCGGTCCTTGTGGACAGGATGGCGCGGCGAGGGACCGGACATCTCAACCTGCTGCTGGGGTCGGACCGGGATTTCGACCTGCGGATCGACCTGCAATCGAACAGCCTGTCGATCGACGGACGGGTGATCCGGCCCGGCGGGTGCTTCATCCGCCATGACGTGTTCCTGTACGATACGCCGGATCCGGCGGCGGCCCATTCCCGCGCGCTGAACTGGTATCAGGCGATTCGCGGCTGGTGCGCGGCGCAGCCCGGCATCCGCCTGTTCAACCGCCAGTCCATCATGCGCGAAAACAACAAGATCGAGAACCTGCTGGCGGCCCGGCAGATCGGCCTTGCGGTGCCCCATACCCTTGTGACCAATGATTTTTCCGACCTGCGCCATGACGATTCGCTGATCCAGAAGCCGGTCGCGGGTGGCGAATACACCGCGCTGTTGCGCGACCTGCCGGCGGATTCCCGCTGCCCTCGATTCGTCCAGCCTCGCCTGAACCGGCCAGAAATGCGGGTCTATCGCATCGGCGACGCCGTCATGGGGTTCCGGCTGACCTCGCCCGATCTCGATTATCGCCTGGCGCAGACGGCCACGCTGACCACGGCGCCGGTCCCCGCCGATCTGGCCGACCTGCTGGTGCAATTGTGCGACCGGCTGAACCTCGATTTCGCGGCGGCCGATTTCATGACCGGTGATTCGGGAGAGCCGCTGTTTCTGGAACTGAACTCGCAGCCGATGTTCGCGGCCTTCGACCGCACGGCCGAAGGCCGGCTGTCCGACGCGATCATCGACTATCTGGAACAACGCGGCGCCTGATCCTGTCGTTCACGGCCGATTCTGTCAAAGGCGGAGCAAGATCCGGCCAAGGCGGCGGCGTAAAACCAGGCCAGTGGGAGAAACTGGCCCAAAGATGGTCGCAATGCGCCAGCGTGGCGCGATAGTTGGCGTGCAGTTCTTCGGCTTGGCCCGGATCGTCATTGCCCCGCCATAGCTCGGCCAGTCCCGGATCGGTCCGTTCCAGCCGGTGCGGAAGGCGTCCTTGAACCGATCCGGCGCCTGGAAGGGTTCATGCGGATCGAACGTCTCAATCTGCAGCAGTCAGTGGTCGGCGGCATGATTGTGCGCGAGAAAGTCCAGCCCCCTGGCAAAAGTCCGATGCGACGGAAAGTCCTCTTCCGCAATGATGAATTCGCGGTTGGTAATATAGAGCGTGTTGCGTCTAATCGGTTTCATGTCCTGCGGCGATGAAGAAGTTGTAGCCTTCGTCCTCGGTGAAGAGGCCGCAGACATGGCCGACAGCACGCCAGAGGTCTTCGTAGGTCCGTGCCGCTGCCCTGCGAATCAGGGCCTTCAGTTTGGCGAAGGCCCTTTCGATCGGGTTCAGATGGGGCTGCCGGGCGGCAGGAAGAGAAACCACGCGCCAACGGCCTTCATGGCCCCGGCCGCCTTGGGGCTTTTGTGGGATGACAGATTGTCGAGGATGATCACGTCGCCGGGCAGCAAGGTCGGGGTCAGTTGGGTCTCGACATAAAGCTCGAACAACGCGCGGCTCGACGCGCCCTCGATCTCCCAGGGCGCGTCGAGCCGGTCTTGGCGTAGGGCGGCGATGAAGGTCTGGGTAGTCCAGTGGCCGAAGGGCGCAGGGCCGATCAGACGCGCATCTCTGGGGGACCATCCCGTGGTCTTGGCCATGTTCGTCTTCAGCGAGGTCTCGTCGATGAAACCGATGCGTGGCGACAGGTTGCGCATGAAGGGCTGACGTCGTGTGATCCAGATATGGCGCGCCCGCCGGACCTCAGGCCGCTTTTGTTCGAGAGCTTGCAGGTCTTTTTTTATGTGTCAGCCTGAGACCGCGCAGGAATCGCCAGACCGAGACGCGGTGGATGGCGATGCCGTGGTGAGGCCCTCTTCTCGCATCTCGCGAGGCGATTTCAGCGGATGCCAGAAAAAGAACAATGGGCTCGGCCCCTTTCTCATTGTCTGCCTGGCCGCCTCATACCGGGCGGCCTGCTCAATCATAGCGCGTGCGGCTTTCGGATCCAGCCGCGCTTCGGCGATGGCCTCGAAAGCGGACACGGACGTCGCAGTGGCCGCCGCCGCTATGGCCCGGGCTCCGGTGGGCTGGTCCGTGTTGAGAGGGATTTGGATGGTGATTCCGCGGACCTCGCGCCGCCAAGAGTAGCGGCGGCCGCGGCGGATGAGGAATGGAGAAAGTCCCAAGATGTCGTGCTCCCGGCAGATCGGGGACGCGTCAGGTTCTGGACAATCTGTCCCTGGCTCCGAAAAGAGCCGCGTAAGTCCTTGAGAAGATTGACTTGGCTGGGGCGGTAGGATCCCCAGCGAAATCCGTAACATCTTGGCACTTCAGTAACTTCCGGCGCAGAAGACAAAGATTGCCGCGCTTTGGATGACTGTATCATTGCAGATAATTTCAGTCGCAACAACAAACGATGATCAGGAGTTTCGTCTAGATGAACGATCTTCCTAACCACCGACGAGCAGATGACGCGGCTGCGCCCCTATTTTCCGAAATCAAACGGCGGTCCGCAGGTAGATGACCGCCGTGTGCTGAGCGGCATAATCTTTATCAATCTCAATTGCTTGCAGCGCCGCGGGCGTATGGCCTGCCAGGATGCTCCACACTCACTGGAAACGAAGGAGCTATCTGGGGGTCTTTGCGCGGATCATGGAAGGACTTGCTGCTGAAGCGGCCGCACCCGAGACGATGGTGATAGATGCGAATTGCTTGAGGCACACCGCAGGTCACCAGCATGTGGGTAAAATAGGGGGCGTGGAAGACTCAGGAGGCCATCATGCGTCATGACCCCGCTAGCGGCGCCATCGACATTATGCTGCGGAGCCTGAAGATGCACGGCATGGCGCAGGCGTTCGCGGACGAGATCGAGCAAGGGGCACCTGCTTTTTGAGGCGGTTATCCCCATCCTGTCCCGACTGATGAAGCCGGAAACTGACCGCGCGAGAGGTCCGCTCGATTGCCTATCACGCGAAGGCGGCGCTCCGCTTAGAATTCGTCCGAAAGGTGCAGACCCATAAGAAAATCCGGCAGACACGAGCCGATTGCGACCGGGCCAGCGGCAAGGTAAGCTGGTCGAAAAGCCTGAGGCCGAGTGATGAGTGAAACCGCAATAGAATGGACGGATTCCACCTGGAACCCTGTCGCTGGCTGCACCATCATGTCGGCCGGATGCACCAATTGTTATGCCATGCAGATGGCACGTCGCCTCGAAGCGATGGGCGTCGACAAATACACAGGCTTGACGCGGCAATCCGGAAGCCGGACGATCTGGAACGGCAAGATCATCGAAGACGAGCGCGCGCTGGATATCCCGCTCCGGTGGAAAAAGCCACGCAAGGTCTTCGTAAACTCTATGAGCGATCTCTTCCATAGCGATGTCTCACCTTCCTTCGTCTCCAAGGTTTGGGATGTGATGGCGCAAACCCCCCATCACAGTTATCAGATCCTGACAAAGCGCCCGGACAGGATGGCAGAGTTCGCAGCGTTGGATGGATTCAGAACACTGCCGAATGTCTGGTTGGGGACGAGCGTTGAAAATGCCGCCGTGTTACATCGAATTGAATCGCTCCGTGAAGTAAGTGCAGCGATCCGCTTTATCTCCTTCGAACCTCTGATTGGCCCGGTGGGCGATGTCGATCTCTCGGGGATTGACTGGGCCATTGTTGGCGGAGAAAGTGGCCCCAAGGCTCGACCGATTTTGGAAGGCTGGATCGACGAAGTTCATGATGCCTGCCGACGATCTGGAACGGCGTTCTTCTTCAAGCAATGGGGAACGTGGGGCAAGGATAACAAGCGCCGCTCCAAGAAATTGAATGGCCGAACTTATCGTGGGCAAGTCTGGAATGAAATGCCGGCTCCTATCTGATGTGAGTATGGCGGAGATTACGGCGTGGCGAGAACGGATGGTTATCGATGGCAGGAGGGCGCGGCTCTCGGGACGCACTCGAAACGTAAGCACAAAATCCTCGAAGAATATTTTAGGCGCTACATTTATGAACGGTGTAAGAGCCCTCTCTCAGGTCAACTAAAACTGGTCGTCGTCGACGGCTTCTGCGGCGGGGTGTATGCTGGTAACGAACCTAGGTCATGTTGACAAATGGCGGAGCCAGATGCGGATCGAGGTGATGTCGATGAAGCCCAGGAAGCTCTCTGCGGTTTTGTCGTAGCGGGTGGCGACGCGGCGGGCATTCTTGAGCTTGTTGAAGCAGCGCTCGACGAGGTTGCGCAGCCGGTAAAGGGTTCGGTCCACGGCCACGCGCAGCTTGCGGGACTTTCGCATCGGGATCACCGGCACGACGTTGCGCGCCTCCATGGTTTCTCGAACCCTGTCAGAGTCATAGCCGCGATCCGCCAGCAGGACGGAGGGCTCTGGCAGGTTGTCGTCCATGATGAGGTCAAAGCCCAGATAGTCCGATGTCTGGCCCGGCGTGATGTCCGACCTCATGGGCAGGCCTGCGCCATTGACGCGGAGGTGGATCTTTGTCGTGAAGCCACCTCGCGAACGGCCAAAACCCTGTCGCGGAGTCCCCCTTTAGCGCCCGCTGCCTGATGATGGGCGCGGACCACGGTGCTGTCGATCATCTGCAAGGCCGCTGGAACCACCCCGCTCTCGTTCAGGGCCTCCAGTATCCCTTCCCACAGCCCGGCCAGGGTCCAGCGCCGGAACTGGCGGTAGACCGACGACCACTTGCCGAACTCTTCCGGCAGGTCACGCCACGGCGAACCTGTGCGGGCTATCCAGAAAATCCCATCCAGAACAAGACGATGGTTCATGGGTTTGCGCCCGTTCGGTGCGCGGACGGCCAGAATGAAGCGTTCGTGAAACGCCCATTCCTCGTCAGACATCAGGTCTCGTGCCAAGCTGGTCTCCATCGCAGATACCAGCTTGAATCACGTTCAGCACGTCCTGTGAATCCCTTTTGTCAACACGGCCTAGCGGCACGCCCCCGCAGATAGATGCGGCGTGCATCGAGGAACTGATGTGCGTCCAGATGAGTGAGATTGGCGGCCTCTGACGCGCCCTCGCGAATTTTGCGCTCGACAGTTTCGCTGAGGACCTCGCCAGCGGCCTGCTGCATGTAAGCTTCGACTTTGGGCAAATCCCGGTCGGGCACACCTTCCGACGCGAGTTCAGCGCACTCTGCCTCGCTTAGATCGGCACCGATGCCGTCTCGCGCCAGAAGACGCAAGGCATGAGCCATGGCGCGATCTTCACCGGCATTGGCACGGGCGTAGCCACGCTCGGAACTGTCCGATTGGGCGCGGTTGCGGCGTTCGATACGCTGCAGTTCCTCCCGCACGACGCGCTCAAGCCATTTTCTCGCCGCGTCTCGCGGAAGACCGTCCAGAGCCATCGCTTCAAAAACCTCTTCGCTTTCCTGGGTCACAATGCCCGCCAAACGACGCGCCGTCCACGGGCACGCTGTGCCCAGGCTGACCTGCAGGTGAACCGCCTCGCACTGAACACGAGCGGGGACGCGGCGGCGCCAAGTATAAATCGCGCCGCGACGAAAGACGAAGTTGACGATGCCCATTCGAAAGCCCCTTAAGGTTGGGGCGCGGCGCATCTGATGGACAGTCATGGAGGACATCAGTCCCCTCAACTGCCCGAAAGCAACGAAAGTTACGAAAAAACAAGGATGTCTGCGGATTTGGCTGGGGCGGTAGGATTCGAACCTACGGTACACGGTACCAAAAACCGATGCCTTACCACTTGGCCACGCCCCAACTGTGAGGGGGTGAATAGCCAAGGCCGTGGGGGGGTGCAAGTCGAAAATCGCAAAACTTGTGCCCCGCGCCAGGCCGATTTATGCCGCCCGGATGGAACAGGTGGATCTTCTGATAGTGGGCGCGGGGGCGGCGGGATTGTTCTGCGCGGGCTCCGCCTTGCGGCCCGGACGGCGCGTGATGGTTCTGGATCATGCCGTCCATCCGGGCGAGAAAATCCGCATATCGGGCGGCGGTCGGTGCAATTTCACCAACCTCGCCACCGCCCCGGACCGGTTCCTGTCGCAGAACCCGCGCTTTGCGGCCAGTGCCCTCGCGCGCTTCACGGCGCCGGATTTCGTGCGGCTGGTGGATCGGGCCGGGATCGCCTGGCACGAAAAGACCCAGGGGCAGCTTTTCTGCGACGGCAAGGCCACGCAGATCACCCGGATGCTGCTGGACCGGATGCGGGGCGCCGATTTGCGGATGCTATCCGCGCCGCAGTCGGTCCGCCATGACGGGACCGGGTTCGTGGTGGATACCGGGGGCGGAACGATCCGCGCGGCGCGGCTGGTCGTGGCGACGGGGGGCAAGTCGATCCCCAAGATCGGCGCGACGGGCATCGCCTATGACATCGCGGCGCAGTTCGGGCTGCGGCTGGTGGACAGGCGCGCGGGCCTGGTTCCGCTGACCTTCGCCGAACAGGAACTGGCGCTGTGCCGCCCGCTGGCCGGCGTCTCGGTCGAGGCCGAGATCCGCCACGATGGCGGGCGGTTCCGCGATGCGCTGCTGTTCACGCATCGCGGTCTCAGCGGGCCGGTGATCCTGCAAATCTCCAGCTTCTGGCAAGCCGGAGAGACCTTGCAGGTCGACCTTGCGCCGGGACGCGACATCGCCGCCCTTCTGAAGGCCCAGCGGACGCGGGCGGGGCGGGCCGGTGTTGCGTCCGTCCTTGGCAATGCCTTGCCCGCCCGCCTGGCGGCCGCGATCTGCGAGGAGATGGGCCTGGCGCAGGCGCGGCTGGCCGATCAGCCGAACGCGCGGCTGGATGCCCTGGGGGCGCGGGTGAACCGCTGGCAGGTCCGCCCGGTGGGAACCGAGGGCTATCGCACGGCCGAGGTGACGCTGGGCGGGATCGACACGCGCGACCTGGACGCGCGCACGATGCAGGCGCGCCAGGTGCCGGGGCTGTTCTTCATCGGCGAATGCGTCGATGTGACGGGCTGGCTGGGGGGATACAATTTCCAGTGGGCTTGGGCCTCGGCCGATGCCGCGGGCCGCGCGGATTAGCCCATCACCGGGTCGGCCTTGGCCAGCCGGTCGAAACCCATCAGCGATTCCACCAAGGCGGGCATCCGGTCCAGCGGGACCATGTTCGGCCCGTCCGACGGCGCGCAATCGGGATCCTCGTGCGTTTCGATGAACACCCCCGCCACGCCCAGGGCCACCGCCGCCCGCGCCATCACCGGCGCGAATTCGCGCTGACCGCCCGACGATCCGCCCTGCCCGCCCGGCTGCTGCACCGAATGGGTGGCGTCCATGATCACCGGATAGCCGGTGCGCGCCATGATCGGCAGCGACCGCATGTCAGCCACCAGGGTGTTGTAGCCGAAGCTGACCCCGCGTTCGGTCAGCAGGATATTGCCGTTCCCGGTCGAGGCCACCTTGCCCGCGACATTCGCCATGTCCCAGGGCGCCAGGAACTGGCCCTTCTTGATATTGACGACCGCCCCGGTCCGGCCCGCCGCCAGCAGCAGGTCGGTCTGGCGCGACAGGAAGGCCGGGATCTGGATCACGTCCACGACCTTCGCCGCCCGCACCACCTGTTCGGCATCATGCACATCGGTCAGCACCGGGCAGCCCAGCCGTTCGCGGACGGTGGCCAGAATCCTCAACCCTTCGTCGATGCCGACGCCCCGGCGCCCGGACAAAGAGGTGCGGTTGGCCTTGTCGTAGCTGGCCTTGAAGACATAGCCCGCCCCGGCGCGCGCGCATGCCTCGGCCATCCGTTCGCCGATCATCAGCGCATGGTCCAGCGCTTCCAGCTGGCAGGGACCGGCGATCACCATCAGCGGCAGATCGTTGCCGCAGGACAGGTCGCGGATGCGGATATGCTTGGCTTCGGTCATGTGGATACCTGTTCGCGAAGGAAGGACGCCGTCAGCGACAGCATCAGATAGATACCCGAAAAGATCGGAAAGGCCAGCAGGGTATTCCGGAGCGTCTTGGGATAGGTCGCCTCATGCGGGGCGACGGGGGCGGCCGACAGCGACAGATAGCGGACCGGCTTGTTCGGCGCAAGGATGCCCAGGGAATTGCCCGGTTCGACCCGAAAGGATGCCCGGTCGAGGATCAGCTTGCGCCGCGTCATGTCCGGTTTTCCCCTCTGGCGATGCTTGTTCAACAAAGATTTGTCGCTCTTCATTCGCGGCGTATTTTCACTATCTGTTCGTCATGTCGCCCTTGGAACGATCCATTCAGGACTGCCGCCTGTGCGCGCCCCGCTTTGCCGCGACCGCCACGGCGCATGAACCCCGGCCCGTCACCTGGTTCCGGCCCCAGGCGCGCGTCCTGGTGGTGGGACAGGCGCCCGGAATGCGCGTCCACCTCAGCGGGCGGCCCTTCACCGACCGGTCGGGCGACCGGCTGCGCGACTGGATGGGGGTGGGGGACTCCGTCTTCTACGACCGCGACCGGATCGCCATCGTGCCGATGGCCTTCTGCTTTCCAGGCTATGACCAACGCGGGTCCGACCTGCCGCCGCCGCCGATCTGCGCGCGGACCTGGCGGGCCAGCGTGCTGGCGGCCCTGCGCCCGGGCCTGACGCTGCTGGTCGGCGGCCACGCGATCCGCTGGCATCTTGGACTGCGCGAGGTGACGGCCGCCGTGGCGTCCTGGCGGGATCACGCGCCGGGGGTCTTTCCCCTGCCCCATCCGTCCTGGCGCAACACCGGCTGGCTGCGCCGCAATCCCTGGTTCGAGGCCGATCTGCTGCCGGCCCTGCGCGCCGCCGTCCGGGCCGAACTGACCCGCAACGACTGACGCCGCCATCCTGCCTGTTGACAGGGGCTGCGGGCCGGGCCATCCGGGGCGGCATGACGACCGACATCCAGATCGCCCGCGCCGCGCGCAAGCTGCCCATCGCCCAGATCGCCGGCCGGCTGGGCCTGGGCGAGGACGACATCCTGCGCCATGGCCCTGACAAGGCCAAGATTTCGCATGACACTCTGGCCCGGCTGGCAGATCGCCCGCGCGGCCATCTGGTGCTGGTGACGGCCATCAACCCCACCCCGGCGGGCGAGGGCAAGACCACCACCACCGTGGGCCTGGGCGACGGGCTGAACCGCATCGGCAAGCGCGCCACGATCTGCATCCGCGAGGCGAGCCTGGGGCCGAATTTCGGCATGAAGGGCGGCGCGGCGGGGGGCGGCCACGCCCAGATCGTCCCGATGGAGGAGATGAACCTTCACTTCACCGGCGATTTCCACGCCATCACGGCAGCCCATAACCTGCTGGCGGCGATGATTGACAACCATATCTATTGGGGCAATGCCTTGCAGATCGACACCCGCCGGATCACCTGGCGGCGGGTGATGGACATGAACGACCGCGCGCTGCGTGACATCGTGGTGGGGCTGGGCGGAGTGTCGAACGGCTTCGCGCGCCAGACCGGCTTCGACATCACCGTCGCGTCCGAGGTGATGGCGATCCTGTGTCTGGCGCGCGACCTGGACGACCTGCACGCCCGGCTGGGCCGGATCGTCGTGGCCTATACCCACGACCGCCGCCCCGTCACCGCCCGCGACCTGAAAGCCGACGGGGCGATGACCGTCCTTCTGCGCGATGCCTTGCAGCCGAACCTGGTGCAGACGCTGGAAAACAACCCCGCCCTGGTCCATGGCGGACCCTTCGCCAACATCGCCCATGGCTGCAACAGCGTCATCGCCACCGACACCGCGCTGCGGCTGTCCGATTACGTCGTGACCGAGGCAGGCTTCGGCGCCGATCTGGGGGCCGAGAAGTTCCTGGACATCAAGTGCCGCCTGGCCGGATTGTCCCCCGCCGCCGTGGTTCTGGTCGCCACCATCCGCGCGCTCAAGATGAACGGCGGCGTGGCCAAGGACCGGCTGGGGTCCGAGGATGCGGGCGCCGTCACGCGCGGCTGCGCGAATCTGGGCCGCCATATCGAGAACCTGCGCGGCTTCGGCGTCCCGCTGGTCGTGGCCCTGAACCATTTCGACGGCGACACCCCCGCCGAGATCGCGGCCCTACAGGATTACTGCGCGCGCCATGGCGTCGACGCGATCCTGTGCCGACACTGGTCGCAGGGCGGCGCGGGGGCCGAGGATCTGGCGCGCCGCGTCGTGGAGCTGGTCGAAAGCGGGACGGCCGATTTCCACACCCTGTATCCCGATTCGATGCCCCTCTGGCAGAAGATCGAAACGATCTGCACCCGCATCCACCGCGCCGCCCATGTCGAGGCCCTGCCCGGCGTTCGCCCGCAACTTGAGGCCTGGGAGGCCGAGGGTCATGGCGCCCTCCCCGTCTGCATCGCCAAGACGCAATATTCCTTTTCCACCGATCCTGACCTGCGCGGCGCCCCGGAGGACCATGTCATCCCGGTCCGCGAGGTTCGCCTGAACGCGGGCGCGGGCTTTGTCGTGGCGATCTGCGGGCAGATCATGACCATGCCCGGCCTGCCCCGCCATCCTGCCGCCGAAACCATCGGCCTGAACGACCTGGGCCAGATCGAGGGGCTGTTCTAGGCCGCCATCGGTATGGTCGGTCGCGGCGCGCGCCAACGGCGATGGATCGCCATGTGCAGCGCGACAAGGACCGCCAGCGTCGGCCGCAGCGCCGCGCCGTCCTGGTCGGCGGTTCCAAAACCGATCCGCGCGGGAAATGATCCGTCGGGCCGCTGGCTTGATATGGCCTCGGCCAGCATCGGCGTCACGTCATGGTCGGGGTCGATCAGGCACAGGCAGAAGATCATCTGCGCCAGCGGCACCAGCCTGCCCTTCCGCTGCGCCCAGTCGGCAAAGCGCAGGCAGTTCGCGAAGGCGTCGCCATAGGTCTGCGTACTGGCAAAGTGCGGCCGCTCGGCCCCGAAACGATAGGCAAGCGTCAGCACCCCGGCATAGGATTCGACGGCGCTGTCGTCCAGCCGCTCCTCGGGGATGGGGCGGCGCAGTTCGGCTTCGACCTCGGCCCACAGCGCCGGGTCGGGCGCGTCGCTTGCCGCAAGGCGATCCGCCAGGGACCGGGTCTCGGGCAGCGCGATCCCGCCGCGCTGATCGGCCGGCAGACAGCGCAGCAAGGCGCCGCCGCGATAGGTGCCTTCTGTCATATCGCTTTGAAATCTGGCGATAAACGAATCTGTAAACTCCGGGGTAAATCGGCTTTGGACAAAAGCCTGCAACGGCGCCGGCGTTCCCCTCAAGCCAGAGCAGATATGGGCCGCGGCCACCATGTCCGCCAGATCGTCGATCTGATCTTCGGGGATCGCGGTCCGAGGCATCAGGTCGATCCGATGACGCAGCCATTGCTGGCTGCGCGCGGCAATCAGGGTCAACAGCTGCCTATAGGCAAAATCGTAGGGCATGAGCGCACTCCTCCCGGAACTGGTTCATGGATTAGAAACCCCCATCAACGATTTGGCAATAATTCTGCACTTGGTGAGGCAAATTCCTTGCGGAAAATGCTCTGAAAACTTTGCCGATATTCTTTGCAGGAAGACGCATAAAGAGACCGTCGCCCTCAACCGCCAACCCGCGAAAGGGTTCCACGCCCCACGGCTTGTCAAACAGGTCAAGGACCACGCCGTTGAGAACGGCAATCGTGACTGGGGCAAGTAGCGGACAGTGAGAAGTCAGCAATCGCCCCCAACCGGGTATCATCCGACCTCATCATGGGCCATGGGCCCTCGCAGGCTCTCATGGCTCGTTAGCCCAGCCCACCGCCGCCTGTTACCTTTTCCTGACCAGGGTAGCTCCTGAAAGGAAAGCCATGCCACTGACAGTAAAGCAGATCGAAGCCGCGACATTCGGCAGGAGCAAGGAACGCCTCGGCGATGGATCGGGCCTGTTTCTCAGGCTCTATCCCCGGGGAGCAAGATCTTCCAGGTTCTTCTTCTTGCGGAGGCCGGCATGCCGCGCCGGGTCTGGGTGTCCGTCGGAGATTTTCCTGCCACGAGCCTGAACGAGGCACGTGAACGCGCATCCTGGGCGCGGCTTCCGTCTGCGCCGGATCAGGCGTCGCTGTCGCGCAATCCGCGTCGGTCGAGCGCCCGGTCGCCGCAATCCTTATGCGGCTCACATCGCGGAGGCTTCGCAGCGTTTCGGCATCCCCGAGCACTGGATTCGCGCCGTGCTGCGCGCCGAAAGCACGGGCGATGTGCGCGCCATATCATCGGCCGGGGCGATGGGATTGATGCAGGTGATGCCCGACACATGGGCGGGCCTGCGCGTCCGTCATGGCCTCGGCCGCGATCCCCACGACGCGCGCGACAACATCGGCCTTGCCCTGGCGGCACTGGCGATTGGTGTCGGGGCCATCTCCGACTGGTTCGCGACTATCTCGCCGCGATGACATATGTCGGCCCGCTGCGCGAAATTCCCAGCCGAAAGTATCGCGCGCGCCTGTCTCCGGATGAATCTCGCTGGGCACAGGGCCTTGCCGCGTGGGATTTGCTCTACACGGACCCCTCGGGCAAGCTACTGGAAGAGGTCAACGCCTGGCTTGGCGGCGAAGAGCGCCTGAAGACTGGCTATCGCCTTGAGAGATCCCAGTTCAAAGAGGTTCCTGTTCGGAGCCGATTCCATCAGCTGTTCGAGCGGGGCCTTTCCGAAGACGATCTGGGCGAGTTGCAGGACCTCTACGCCACGCTCAGGGGCCGTTCCGAAATCGCCCTGGCGTCACAGCATCCAACTTCATAGACTTCGATCCAGAACTGGTGGAAGTTGGGTTTCTGTTCCTTCTCGAAACGTGCCCCTGAAATCGAAGTGTTCAGCTGACACGTGATTATCCAACGCATTCTCAACAGCTTGGTGGAAATTCACCAAATAGGAGCAGTCATGAGGTCCGGAGAATATCGGCCCAGACAGACCGCCTTTGCGCCTCCTGACGCTGGCGCCGGTGCTCAGCCGCTCCCGGATAACCCTCGAAAACAACGGAAAAATCCGGCCGCAGCCGGATGGGGAGAACGCTTTCGCGACGGCAAGTGGCGGACAGTGAGGGTCTGTCGGAGTCAAGCAAAATCAGTTGCTTGCTCTGTCAAACAGCCCGAAATGCCTCCGCTGAAATCCTTGAAAATTTTCCGCTAAGGTCAAACCGTTTGCGGGGCCTCACACCGAGGAACTGCAATGAACGATATGACAACGGACTTGGGCGACTTGCTGGGCTGGACCCCGCGCGCTGAAACGGAGAACGCCGCCCCGGCTGGTCCCCGGAACGGCGTTGAAACTTCGGCGGCTCACGAAAGCGCCTGCACTGAATATAGCGAATCGAGCAACCCGAATCAAGTATGGGCTGCGCTGAACGCGGCGCGAAAATGGGTCGCGTGGCGCGAAGATGATCGCAAGGGCACCCCGACAAAGGTTCCCTATGTCACGCCGCAGCACATGGCGCGGGCTAATGATCCGGCAACGTGGCTGACACGCCCGCAAGCAGAGGCTGTGGCCCGTGACCTGCTGGCGGGCGGGCGGAAGGGCGGCGTCGGGCTTATGCTGGGCGGCGATGCTGCTGAACGGCTGGGCGGCGTCGATCTGGACTCCTGCATAGACCTGCTGACCGGACAGCTTGAACCGTGGGCGGCGGAGATCGCGGCGCGCTTTGCATCCTATGCCGAGGTCAGCCCCAGCGGAACCGGCGTGAAGGTGTTTTTCTGCTATGCCGCCGCCGATCTGGACGCGGTTCGGGCGATCATGGGCACCCTATGGGGCAAGTCTTTCTCGCGGGGCAGCCACCATGAAATCGCCCTGCATCTGGGCAACCGCTACTTCACCGTGACCGGTGATCGCCTGGACCAAGCGCCCGCCACCATTCAGCCAGTCGACCGCGCCGCGCTGACTTGGCTGATTGAAGACGCCGGGCCACGCTTCAAGAGTGACGCGCCCAAGGCAGCGCCGAAGGACGAATCCCGTTCGGGCCGGGCCTTCCGCATCGCGGGCGAATGCCGCCGTGCGGGCATGGACCTGGACGGATTCCGGGCGGAACTGGCGAAAGACCCGGACCTTGCCGCTTGGGCGAAGGATGCCCGGCAGGTGCAGCGGGCCTGGGCCAACGCAGGCGGGTTGGAAGTTGACCTGTCCGATTTTGACGATGTGCCCGAAGACATCAACGGCTTCCCGATGACCGAGGACGGAGTCGCCCGCGCTTTCGCTGCGGCCCATGCCGACCGGCTGCGGTTCTGCCATTCGTCGGGCCGCTGGCATGTCTGGACCGGCACCCATTGGCGCAAGGAAGAAACCAAGCTGGCCTTCACCTGGGCACGGGAAATCTGCCGCGCCCGCGCTGCGTCCGATCCGCGTTCGTCGGCTGCCAAGGCGCTGGCGAAGGCTGCCACGGCCTCTGCGGTCGAACGCTTCGCACAAGCCGACCGGGCTTTTGCCGTGACTGCCGAGGCTTGGGACCGCGATCACTGGCTTCTGGGGACGCCAGGCGGCACCGTGGACCTGCGCACCGGGGAACTGCGGCCTGCGCAGCAAACCGACATGATAACCAAGGTCACGGCTGCCGCGCCCGTGCCGCTGGATTCGTTCGATCCGGCCCGCGACTGCCCGCGCTGGCTGGCCTTCCTCGACCATGCCACGGGCGGCGATGCCGATGCGATCCGCTTCATTCAGCAATGGGCGGGCTACGGCCTGACCGGCGACACCCGCGAAGAAGCCCTGCTGTTCGTTCATGGGCCGGGCGGATCGGGCAAATCGACTGCGATGAACACCCTTGGCGCGCTGATGGCTGATTATGCAGTTGCTGTCGATACCGAGACGATCACCGCCCAGAAACACGCCCGCCATTCAACCGAGATAGCCCGGCTGCACGGCGCGCGAATGGCCTATGCCAACGAAACCGAAGCGGGCCGCGCCTGGGCGGAAAACCGGATCAAGCAATTGACAGGCGGCGACGTGATGACCGCGCGCTTCATGCGGCAGGATGACTTTTCGTTCAAGCCACAGTTGAAGCTGGTCATCGTCGGGAACAACAAACCGGCATTCAGCGACGTCGACGGCGCGATCAAGTGGCGGTTCAACGTGATGCCGTTCGACCGGAAGCCTGCCGCGCCTGACTTCGGCTTGAAAGGGGCACTGGAAGCCGAGTTTCCGGGCATCCTGTCCTGGGCGGTGCAAGGTTGCCTCGATTGGCAAAGGCATGGGCTGATCCGCCCTGCTGTCATGGTGGAAACGACAGAAGCCTATTTTGAGGAACAGGATACCTTCGCAAATTGGATCGCTGATCGCTGCATCATTGGTCAAGGTTTCGCTGCGACGACCGAAAGCCTGTTCGACTCCTGGTCATCTTATGCCCGGTCGAATGGTGACGAACCCGGCAATAAGCGCGGCGACTTCCCGCAGCGGATGAAGGATCGCGGCTTTGATCCGATCCAGAACACGGCTGGGATGCGCGGGCGTGGGTGGCGCGGGCTGAAACTCATGCCGCTTCGTGATCCGTTCGACGATCTGCCCGCCCGAGGTGATGAGGTGACGCAATGTCTTACCCACTGAGCAAATGCGCTGCGGTCCATCATAGGCCGCAGCCTATCATAGCGTCTATCGCATCGTTGATCGCTGTCCATCTTCACGGAAAAACGCCAGTCCCATCAGCACGGCGCTTGACCCAAGACAACCCATTGAAATGCAAAGGATTGGCTGAACGAGTCCCATCTGGTCCCATCCCTTCCGGTTCTCTCGCTCACGCGGGCGCGCGTATGCGCGTAAGGGCTTCATACGGAAAGCATGGGACTCCGGGACTCGTTCGCTTCTGCCGTATCATCGCTTCTGCCGCATTTCCCCGGTCTATTTCCCCGACCTATTTCCCCGGTCCATTCCCCCGGTCCATTTCCCCGACCTATTTCCCGGTGGGCGGAAGCGGGCGGCAGATGGATCATGGGCATCCGGGCTTCGTGGCCCTGGTCGCGGGGATGCAGCGCAGCCGATCATCGGTTTCTGCGATGCGGGGTCTAGGTTCTTCCCTATGGGGCCGGGCCGCGGGGACACGGAACCCCGACGCTTTTGTCTGCACAAAAATTTTCAATTCACGAGGCCGAGTAAATGAACGACTGTTCAATTATCAACACTGATCTGAGCGATATTCTCGGGCCTGAACCGGCTACCCCCGCCCCGCTTTGTCAGCGGCCCGCTGATCGGCCTTCCCCAGTTCCGGCAATCACACCGGCAGCGGCGCGCTGAGCGGCACATTCGGAACAACAGCAACATGTTCCGAGGTGCTCCCGAATGTTTCCGCCAATTTCCCCCGACGACCTTGCCACGCTGATCGACGAGGCGGCCGTTGCCGCGCGCCGCCTGCATCGCAAGCTGATGCTGCCTGCCGCCGATCTCGACGATCTCCGCCAGGACCTGCTGGTCGACCTGATCTGCCGGCTGCCCGGTTTCGACGCCCGCCGTGGCAGCATCGGTGCCTTCGCCAACATCGTCCTTCGCAACCAGTCCTCGCGCATCGCCATCCGTCATCACCGCCAGCGCCGCGCGCAGGGTGGCGCCGTGCTTTCGCTGGATGCATCTATCTCCGGCAGCACCGAGCCGCTGGGTTGCATGCTGGCAGAGGCCGACGGTCTGGCCGCTTGGCATGGTCAGGACCGCTCCGCCGTGGATGATGCCGAGACCCATCACGATCTCGCCCGGGCGCTGGGCGATCTGCCTGACGACATGCGTGGCCTCTGCGCAGCACTTGGCGCCTGTGCCGTTCCCGAGATCGTCAGCCGCACCGGCATCTCCCGTTCCGCCCTCTACCGCCACATCGCCCGCCTTCGGCTCGACCTCGCGATGCGCGGGTTCGGGGCCGGGTGGGACGGTTCCGAGGCGGCGTGAGTAGAGGACCGACATGGAGATGTTCGT
The DNA here is from genome assembly GCF_029027965.1 of Paracoccus sp. S3-43. Classification (NCBI taxonomy): domain Bacteria; kingdom Pseudomonadati; phylum Pseudomonadota; class Alphaproteobacteria; order Rhodobacterales; family Paracoccaceae; genus Paracoccus; species Paracoccus qomolangmaensis. The sequence goes on from NZ_CP119082.1 coordinate 1,546,137, forward strand.
CATGCACCCCACCGCCTTCATCCCGGCCAAGCCCCGGCCGCTCACCGACATCGAGTTCTGCGCGTGGATCGGTCAGGCCATGTCGGGCGACCGCCTCGAGTATCATCGCGGGTTCCTCGGCATTGATGCCACGGCGGTGATCTCGACCCTTCCGGAACCGGATCGCCGCAGGCTGGGGGCACTGGCCAGTGCCGCTCACCGCGCCTTCGAGGCTGCGCTGGTGCATCTGGTGCAGGTCCGGGTCGGCCCCGACCGCTTCGCCTATCTGGCCATCGCGCGGACCAAACCGCGCCATGCGCCGATCCCGCTTTCCCAAATCATCGCTACAGAGGAGGCCGCCTGATGCGCGCCGTGCTTGCCTGGATCGGGGATCGGCTCCCGCCGTCCCTCTACTTCGCCATCGCCGGAAAACCGGCCGAGACCGCCATAACGGAGCCGCACCCCGCCCGGCTGCCGAACCTGATGACGCGGTTGCGCCGTGCCTTCCACAGCCTTGACGACTTGCCGGATGCGATCCCCGCGCCCTGGCGCGAGGGAAACGAGACCGAGCCGCTGCTGATCGAGATGGCGACCATCGACGACATCGCCTTCGCCGTCGTGGCGGCGAATGCCGACGTGTCGGCCGCGATCCGCCGCTCCTCGGCGCTCGAACGGCTCCACCGCCTGGCCCGCGAGGCCGGGGCACTCGGCACGGACCGCGCCGTCAATGCGGCCCTGAAGCGGGAGGGGCGCTGATGGCCATGCCGTTCCCAAGCACCGATGCGCCGACCGAGGGGCGCGCCGGCAACATGCCGACGTTCGATGACCTCGACCGGTTGTCGATCAGCGAGATCGCCGACATGCCGCCTGCGCTGCTGCTCGCGCTGCAGGACGAAGCAGCGGCCGAGACCGCCGGGGTCAAGCGCCTGAAGGACCGTTTCGAGGCGGCACTGGCGCAGCGCTATGGCGCGGCGACCGAGGCCGAGCGTTCCGCCCAAGGCAAGACCTCCGGCACCGTCCGGATCGAGGATGCGGGCGTGGTGGTGATCGCCGATCTGCCGAAGAAGGTCACGTGGGATCAGGACCGGCTGGCCGCGATGGCGACCCGGATCCGCGAGGCGGGCGACGATCCGACCCAGTATCTCGAGATTGCCTACCGTGTGCCGGAACGCCGCTTCGGGGCCTGGCCCGACGCCATGCGCGGAGGCTTCGCCGCCGCCCGGTCCGAGACCACCGGCAAATCCGTTCTCGGCCAAGCTCAATGCCGCGCTCTGGACCGCCAGGACCGTCGCTGAAGGGGGCAGCGGCGATCTCTTCTATACCATGAACAAGGAGGCCGCCGGCCGCGACCTCGGGCTCACCCTCCAGACCGGCTATGTCACCAAGGCACTGATGGGCTTATTTGGTTCGGACAGGTTCCGGCTGGCGGTCTCGGCCGACGGCAGCACCTTCTTCGACGGGCTGATCGTCGACAACGCCACCGGCATTGTCGACCAGCCCCGGCTGCCGCGCTTCAAGGGCTACACCAATTACGACAACTACGCCGCCGTCGACACTTGGACGAAGATCGGCATCAACAACACCGACTATAACGACCAAGGGGCGTTCGATGCCGGCAACAACCGGTTCGTTGCGCCGGTCGTCGGCACCTACCACTTCGGCGCGACGCTGCTCTTCAAGTTCAATTCCAGCACCAATGCCCGCATGCGCGGGCGGCTGGTGTTAAACGGGTCAACCGAAATCCGGGGATCGCGGGGCGAGGTCTCCGGAGCGCATGCTTCCGAGGCCACGGCACTCTGGCTGCAGACAATGGTCCCGCTCGTCCAGGGCGACACGGTCGAGCTGCAGGGTACATTTCGCGCAGCAGACGGTTATTTCGCCGCCGATCACACGTCCTTCTGGGGCGCGAAGGTGAGGGCCATGACGAACATGAACATCGACAGCATCCGCCGCGCGATGCAAGCAAAGAGCGACCAGCTCAACGCTGAAGATCTTGTCGCCGGCCCGCGCACCATCCGCATTTCCGGCGGCACCGAGGCGGACGGCCGGATCCGGCTCAACTACGACGGCGACCAAGGACGGCCGCGGGTGCTTTCCAAGACCGCGCTGCGCATTTTGGCGGCCTGCTGGGGCGATGACCCGTCGAAGTGGCTCGGCCTTTCCTGCACCGTCTTCTGCGACGAAACGGTGGTGTATGGCGGCAAGGCGGTTGGCGGCATCCGTGTGTCCCACGTCGAGGGCATCGCTGGCCCGCGCAGCCTGAACCTCACCGTTTCGCGCGGGAAAAAGAAGGAGCACCGGATCCAACCGCTGGTGGTGGAGCGTAAAGGCCCTGCCGACGCGTGGCGCGAACGGTTGCTTGCTGTCACCCAGGACCCCGAGAAGACCGTCGACTGGGCTTGGGCGCAGGTCAAGCCCGAGATCCGGAAAGAGCTCGGCGGGGACGCGTTCTACAAGCAGCTCATCGAACTGGAAAAAGCCGCCGCCGCACACGCAACGAGCGACGACGCTGTGCTGGGCGATCTGAACGCCCAGATCGCCGCCGAGTAAAAAAAGCCCCACCCGTAAGGTGGGGCCTTTCGCAGGGCTAGTCGCCGCTCGCGCAGCCTAGCCCCCCATCTCTGCTGGGAGTGTCGCTGGCGGTGATGGAGTGCCCCCACTGAAGTGGTCCGCCAACTGGGATACAAATATCCTGTTCAGGAGGACCATCAGATGGCAGGCAAGCGAGACAAACCGGAAGACATCGTTCTGAAGCTTCGACAGATCGAAGTGCTTCATGGACAGGGAATGGCGATTTCCGACGCGGTGCGGCAGATCGGCGTGACCGAGCCGACGTATTATCGCTGGCGCAAGCAGTATGGCGGCATGAACCGGGATCAGCTGAAGCGTCTCAAGGAGCTTGAGGCGGAGAACCAGCGGTTGCGGCGCGCGGTGTCAGATCTGACCTTGGACAAGATGATCCTGAGCGAGGCTGCACGGGGAAACTTCTAAGCCCTTCGCGCCGTCGCAAGTGCATCGATCATGTGCGGCAGGCGCTTGGCATATCCGAGCGCCGCGCCTGCCGCACCCTCGGGCAGCACCGCTCAACGCAACGCAAGGTTCCTTGCGGCGCCCCGGACGAAGAACGGCTGACGGAGGACATCATCGCGCTCGCTCGCACCTACGGGCGATATGGCTATCGGATGATCACCGGACTGCTGAACAACGCCGGTTGGCATGTAAATCATAAACGCGTGGAACGGATATGGCGGCGTGAAGGGCTGAAGATCCCACAAAAGCAGGCAAAGAAGGGTCGGCTCTGGTTGAACGACGGGTCCTGCGTCCGTCTCCGACCGGAGCACCCGAACCACGTCTGGTCCTATGATTTCGTTCAGGACCGGACACATGACGGACGGCTGTTTCGGACGCTCAATATCATCGACGAATTCACGAAGGAGGCGCTGGTGATCCGTGCAAACCGCAAGCTCAATTCCACCGACGTAATCGACGCCCTGACGGAGCTGTTCATCTTGCGTGGCCCGCCTGCGTTCATAAGGTCCGACAATGGCGCGGAATTCATTGCCAAGAAGGTGCAGGGCTGGATCGGCGCAGTTGGTGCCAAGACCGCGTTCATCGAGCCGGGTTCACCCTGGGAGAACGGGTATTGCGAGAGCTTCAACGCTCGATTCCGCGACGAACTCCTGGACGCAGAAGTCTTCTATTCGCTTAGGGAGGCCCAGATCCTCATCGAGCGATGGCGCCGCCACTACAACACTGTCAGGCCGCACAGCTCCCTGGGATACCGCCCGCCCGCACCGGAAGCCCTCATCCCAATAGACCAGCGGCCGACGATGCACTAACAATCAACCCGGACCACTCCGTGGGGGCAGTCCAGTCATCGCCGTAGACAATACCGTAGCCAGGCTGTGGGTTCTGTTTGCTGTCCGTGCAGACAATGAGCTGTGCGGTCTTTGCGCGCATCAGCAGCTCTTTTGGGATTTCCACCAGTTCATAGCGGTGGGCGACCACCACCTGATTGTCCTTCTTGCCTTCCTTCTTCGGCAGGTATCGGAAGACCAGGATGCGCTCGTACTTCTCCATATGGGCCAACATCTTGTCCCGCAGGTCTTCCAGGGTCCAGTCGCCCTTGCCCAGCTCCATGATTTTAGAGATGTGGATCACGTCCTCTTTCGACGCCGCGGCCGCCTCTGTCTTCAGCGAGAACCGTGCATTGTCGATGGTGATGTCGTGCCCGGCGTTGCCGCGCGGCGCGAGTTCTGCCCGCCTGTTGCTGACCTTGACCGCCCCTTCCAAGGCATATTCAAATCGGTCTTTCGAGAGCGCTTGCCGGCTGAATGCGTGATGGACCTTGATAAGATCGCTGATGCTTTCGAGGACCGTTTCGTCAATGATGTCGGAGTCGTCCTCGCGATGGTTGGTGGATTCGAGTTCAAACTGTCCGCACATCGCTTCAATCCATTTGATTTGGGATTCTGTCAATTTGCTTAAATCAGGCAACGGCATTCTTCTCTCCAGCAGTGCGTGCCGGATCGTATCCAGGTTGGAGTCCGTAAGTCTATAGGCCCCCAGTCGCCCCTGTTCCCCCTGATGAGGAACAGGAGGCCGACATGAGCACCTACGACGACATCACCGCGAAAATCGTTGCCGCAATCGAGTCCGGCTTGGCGACCGTGACCTGCCACGGGATTTTTCCTCCACCGTCGATTAGAGTCCGGCCCAACCTGAGGACGGACAATGAAGCGAACGAGATTCACGGACGAGCAGATCATCGGCATTCTGGCCGAGCACGACGCGGGCGCGAAGTGCGCCGATCTGTGTCGGAAGCACGGGATGTCGGAAGGCACCTTCTACAACTGGAAAGCCAAGCTCGGCGGCATGACGGTGCCTGAGGCGAAGCGGCTGAAGGCGCTCGAGGATGAGAATGCCAAGCTGAAGAGGCTCTTGGCCGAGCAGATGCTCGACATGGCCGCGATGAAGGATCTGCTGGCAAAAAAATGGTGACGCCCGTCGTGAAGCGCGAGGCGGTCGCGCATCTGCAGGCCCGGTTCGGGGTCTCGGAGCGGCGGGCGTGCCGGATCGCGGGCGCCGATCGCAGGATGGTCCGCTATCGGTCGCGGCGCCCGGCAGATGGGGCGCTGCGCGGACGATTGCGCGAGCTTGCCAACGAGCGGCGCAGGTTCGGATACCGGCGGCTGTTCGTGCTGCTGCGGCGGGAAGGAGAGCCGTCTGGCATCAACCGGATCTATCGGCTCTACCGCGAAGAGGGGTTAACCGTCCGTAAACGCAGCGCCCGCCGCAAGGCGCTTGGCACCCGCGCGCCGATCCTGGTCGAGCCGCGGGCCAATGCACGCTGGTCCCTCGACTTCGTTCACGACCAGTTCGCCTGCGGGCGCCGGTTCCGGATCCTGAATGTGGTCGATGACGTGACCCGGGAATGCCTTGCCGCCATCCCCGACACGTCGATCTCGGGCCGCCGTGTCGCGCGGGAGCTGACGGCACTGATCGAACGGCGGGGGCGCCCGGGCATGATCGTCTCCGACAACAGCACGGAACTGACCTCGAATGCCATCCTGAAATGGTGCGGCGAGCATCGGATCGAGTGGCACTACATCGCGCCGGGAAAGCCCATGCAGAACGGCTTCGTCGAAAGCTTCAACGGCCGGATGCGCGACGAATTCCTCAACGAAACGCTGTTCCATAGCTTGGCCCATGCTCGCCATCTGATCGCGTCCTGGGTCCGGGACTACAACACAGAGCGGCCCCACTCGGCGCTCGGCTATCAGACGCCGGCAGACTTTGCCCGGGCTCTGATCACCGCAATCGACCGCCCCGTTGCGCGAATGGAGGCCCATGCAAGCCGAGCCATTGCTTTTACATCGAAGACACCCACAAATGATCACTGGGCTCCGGTCGCAACTGGATGAAAGACCAGTGGCAGGTCAACCGGCAAAGGGTATGGGATGCCGTGGCATTCCCAAGGCGGGTGGCCCGTCAATGTGGCTTCGGGCCGGGCGTATCGTGGCATCAATGTTTTAATGCTGTGGGGGGAGGCCCAGGATAAGGGCTTTTCCAGCCCGCTGTGGGGGACCTTCAAGCAATGGCAAGCCGCCGGCGCCAAGGTGCGCAAAGGGGAAAAAGCGAGCCTCATCGTCTTCTGGAAAGACCTTCCCGCGAAAGACCGGGCGGAAGGCGATGAGGAAGAGGCTGGCAAGCGGTTCGTCTTGAAGACCAGTTACGCTTTCAACCTGGCCCAAACAGAGGGCTACGAGGCCCCCGGCGCCGTGGATGCCCCGCCGCACGAGCCAAGCGCGGCCGAGCGCCTGGTGGCCGCTGCCGGCGTGGATGTCCGCTTTGGTGGCGATCGGGCGTTCTACCATCCCCGGCTCGACTATGTGCAGAGGCCGCCGCTGGCCGACTTCGTGAGCGTGCCCGCGTTCCAGAGCGTGCTGCTGCACGAAGCCGCCCATTGGACAGGCCATGCCAGCCGCTTGGAAAGGGAGTTCGGCAAAAGGTTCGGGGACGCCGCATACGCCGTGGAAGAACTCGTCGCTGAACTGACCGCCGCGTTCCTCTGTGCTGACCTGGGGGTGTCGAACCAGCCCCGCATGGACCATGCCGAATATGTGGCGAATTGGCTGCAGGTCCTGAAATCGGACTCCCGCGCGATATTCACTGCCGCTTCGGCAGCGACAAAAGCGGCGGATTTCCTGCTGGCCTCCCAAGCCGTCGAGGAAAAGGTCGATCTGGCCGCTTAATTTTTTGGATCGGCCAGAACGAACCTATTTCCCTATCAAGCAAGGAGAGAGAGCATGTCTGCAACCATCACCGCCATGGGCCGTGTCGCCCGCATGGGAGAAGTCCGCGCCGCCGGCAACACCGAAGTGCTGAATGTCCGCGTGGCCGTCGATAACGGCTGGGGCGACCGTAAGAAGACCGACTTTTTCAACCTCGGCATATGGGGCAAGCAAGCCCGGACGATGGAGGGCCTGCTGCAAAAGGGAGGCCTGATCTTCTTCACCGGCGAGTTCAGCACACGCGAATACGAATACCAGGGCGAAAAGCGGCAGGATCTCGAAATCCGCGTCGATCGCCTCGACCTCGGGCCTCGTGGCGCAGCGACGGCCGATGACCGCCGCGCCACCGAGCCCGGGCCCACACAAAACACAGGCCGTCAGGCCGGTTTCAACGGGGCGGCGGTCACCGATCCATACGACCGGGACGAAATCCCGTTCTAACCAATGCATGGGGCACCTTTCTGGCCGGGAAACAGCGCCTGGCTCAACCAGCATCACTGAAGTCCGCGCCCCAAGCGCACCATGTTAGCGGCAAGTGATGAAAGCGCGAGTAGCTCACGAGACGAGTAGCCCGGTTCCCGCCGGGTGTCATACCAACCGTCGGGTTTGCGGCGGACATGCTGGCGCGAACGCATGAGTGAAGTGTCGCGCGAGAGGGCGGTTCCGATGGAGTCGCACTTCTTATTTCACCCATATCATAGGAGGGCCGCCATGTTTTGGTGGGGTCGTATCAACGCGTTGCTGGCAATTTTCGCGTTTGGCGGTTCGTTTATCGCCATCATTTCTCAAACCTGGGAGCTTCTGGCGCTGGTTTGGATTCTGGTGATTCTGCTGCGCATCGCCCTGAAAATCGTGAATCTGCTCTACACCGCGATCACCGGTCGTGCGCTCATCTACGATGTCCAGGTCCAGGGACACGCGCCCCGCCGCCGCCGGCACAATGACGAGGGGTCCTGGACGATGAGTAGCCTCGCACCGTGGCGCCGCCTGGGTGCCGCTCTGGAGTGCCGGCTGGATGTGCGTTTCGCCCTCCGGCGTGTTTCGCGCGCGGCGGTGGAAGAAACGCCCCCGGTCATGCGTATGCCTAGCGCAGAGGCGCTTGCCCTATTCGACAGGGAGGTGCCAAAAATAGTAGATATTGCAAAGGAATTTTCGGATGGCTGATTTGATGCTGCTTTGGCGGACGTGGGAGCACACAGGCGGGGCTTTGACGGCGGCGTGTCGGCAGGACATGCACGACCGGGTGCTGGCGTTCGACCGCGGGGCCACTTACGCCGAAAAATCGCAGATGATGCGGCAGTGCCCGGTCTACCCCCAAGCCGCTTGCCTACCGTTTTGGGCATCGAGGATCCGCGCACCGTAGCGGCGTTCAAGGACGCCAAGTCGCATGAACGGCAGATGATCGTCTGTCTGCGGGTTGCATTGGAGCAATGGCAGGCGGCGCAGGGTGTTTAACGAGTATGGGGCGCCTTCGGGCGCCCCTTTTTTTTATGGCGTGGCGCCTAATTGACACCCGATTTTTGCATGGCTGTTTTTGGACCTATTTCCCTCTGCGAAGGAAAAACAATGGCCGATGGGCCGCAGGGAGGAAGACATCGACGACAAAACCAAAGAGCAGCGCATTGCGGAAATCCGCGCGCGCATCAACCAATCCCCCATCAAGGATGAAGATGGGCGAGAGGGCGTTCTGGTGTCTTGCACCCTGGCCGATGGGCGCCAGGTCGGCACTCGGGCCTGGGGCGACGCTACCGATTGGTTTGTGGATCTGGCTATAAACCACGTCGCGCACACTGTTCTGCATCGGGAAGAGGTGCTGGAAGGGGGTGCGGCATGAGCACGCCCACGAGCAAAACCCTCCCGCCGCAGCCCCCAGCCCAGGGTGGGCGGCCTTGCGTCAGCCTGGTGGGCTTTGACGCCGATCGGTGGGCGCGAATGGAGGAGCTCTTGCGGGATATCGATTGCGACTCAGCCGATGCAGAGGGCGATCTGATTTTTTAGCGGCCCGAGCAAAAACCGAGCAAAAACCGAGCGATTTTCCGCCTACCGCGGCCCCGCCTTCCACCTAACCCTTTGATGCAGATCGCTATTCCATCCAACCCATTAGGGAAAAATGGCGGAGGGGAAGGGCCTGAAAGACAACCTTCTCCACCTCAAGCTACTGATTTGTTTGAGCCCTCCTGCCTTCGCCATGCGCGTCGCGCAGGATTCCGATGCCGCCCCAAGCGGCGACGCCGGCGACCGCGACACCGACCACGAGATCGGGCCAATTGCTGCCCAGCCACCAGACGAGACCGCCCGCGACGAGAATACCGCCGTTCGAAATGAAGTCGTTCAGACTGAAGGTGTTGGCCGCTCTGACGTTCACGTCCGGGTCCTCGAGCCGACCAAGGAGCCAGATGCAGATGCCGTTCACAACCGCGGCAATGAGGGCCATGGAAATCATGAGTGGGCCGAGCGGCTCGGAGCCTGTGTAGTAGCGGCGAACAGCGTCGATCAGGATGCCAGCCGCGAAGAGCAGCAGCAGCCCTCCTGACACGTTGGCGGCTCCGCGCTTCCATTTGTCCGAACGAGACAGGGCAAAAAGGCTGATGGCGTAGACGAAGCTGTCGGAGGTGTTGTCCAGACCGTTGGCAATCAACGCGCTGGAGTCGCCCAATGCGCCTGTCGCAAAAAAGCCGATGGCGATCGCCGCATTCAGCAGCAGAACCGTCCAGAGCGTACGGCGCTGACGTTCATCCGGATTCTTTGGCAGTTCTTTGGTCATCAGGTTCGCCTCCATTTGTGCTGCCCGTCGGATCAAGGCGGCCTCATCTGCCCTGCATGCGAAAGGCACTCGATCCTCGCCAGAAAAGAAGCAGCCTGCTGCCTCAAGAATCGGCCGAGACATAATCTTAGTCGCTGTAGTCGCTAGAGGTTCAAGGGCTGCGCGCTGATTAACGTCTAGACGCTGCGCGGGGCGAGCAGGATCAGGGCCGCCCCCGCAAGGCAAACGACGCCGCCTATGAGATCCCAGCGATCGGGTCGCTCGCCTTCGGCCAGCCACATCCAGAGGACGGACGCCACGATGTAGACGCCCCCGTAGGCTGCGTAGGCGCGCCCGGCGAAGGCCGAGTCGATCTGCGCCAGGAGCCAGCCAAAGGCGATCAGGCTCGCAACGCCTGGAACGAGCCAAACCGCTGAGGCGCCGAGGCGCCACCACGCCCAGATGGCGAAACAGCCCGCGATTTCGGCCAGAGCCGCGGCGGCATAGACTGCCAGGGTCGGCAGCGCTGTCATCCGGCGGCCTCGGACGCCCCGTGGTTCTGCGCGCAATGGGAATGGTCGCTCAGCACCTCGATCACGCGGCAGTCGGCCACGGTACCCTGTGCGCACTGCGTGATCATGCGCTCGAGCTCTGCCTTCAGCGCCGTGAGACGCGCGATCCGGGCCTTGACCGCGGTGAGCTGCTTCTTCGCGATGACGTCGGCGGCTGCGCAGGATTGATCCGGCTTATCGGAGAGGCTCAGAAGGTCGCGTATGGCGTCCAGCGGAAACCCAAGCTCGCGCGCGTGGCGGATGAACGCCAGCCGATCCAGCGCCGAGCCCCCGTAGAGCCGCTGGTTCCCGGCGCTGCGCTCTGGCTCCGGCAGGAGGCCGATCTGCTCGTAATAGCGGATCGTCGGAACCTTCACGCCGGCCGCTTCACCCAATTTTCCGATGGTGAGCATCAGATTCCCTCTTGAAGCTATAGTTACTAGAGACACTACGTTCCCGGCTGAGCGAATACAACGTTGCCCGCTGAGCGGGGTGGAAGGGCGTGATGACGGCGAACGGCAGTGCAACCTACGAGTGGACGGTTTCCGGGATGGACTGTGCGTCGTGCGCCGGCAAGGTGCGAGGCGCCGTCCAACACCTGCCGGGCGTGAGCGACGTCGACGTGGCGCTGATGACCGAGCGGCTTCGGCTGACCCTCGACGAAGGGCAGACCCAGCGCGACCAGGTTGAGGCGATCGTCAAACGGCTCGGCTACGGGATCGCGGCGAAAGGATTGAGCCCGGATTGGAAACCCTTCGTGCTGCCGGACGGCCAGCAAGAATCCCGTACGGACGGCTCGCGGGATGCCGCAGGAGTCGCGCCCGACACTGGATCGACAAGGCCTGACAGCGGCCCAGCGCCCGGTTCGCGTTGGTATCGGACCGCGAAGGGCAGTCTGGTGATCGGCACCGGGCTCCTCCTCGCGGCGGCATGGGCCGTGAATCTGTTCGCCTCCGAGGACGTAGCGAACTGGGCCTTCATCCTCGCCACGATTATCGGTGTTGCGCCAATCGCGCGGCGCGCCGTGGCGTCCGCCCGATCGGGCATGCCATTCACGATTGAGATGCTGATGACTATCGCCGCCACCGGCGCGCTTGTCATCAATGCCGCGGAAGAAGCGGCGCTGGTGGTCTTCCTCTTCGCAGTCGGGGAGGTTCTCGAGGGCGTCGCGGCGAACAAGGCCCGCGACGGGATCCGTGCGCTCGCGCGCCTCGTGCCGAAGACGGCTCTACTGGAAGTGGATGGCAGGACGCGAGTGATCCCGGCCGACCGGCTGCAGGTGGGCCAGATCGTTCTGGTGCGCCCCGGAGACCGGGTCCCGGCAGACGGCGAGGTCATCGAGGGCACCTCCGGCGTCGATGAGAGCGCGGTCACGGGCGAGAGCATGCCGAAGCTGAAGGTGCCCGAAGCGCCAGTCTTTGCTGGCTCAATCAATTCTGAAGCGGCGCTGCGAGTCCGGGTCACCAAGTCGGCCAAGGACAACACCATCGCCCGCATCATTCGTCTGGTCGAGGAAGCGGAGAGCGCCCGCGCGCCGACGGAGCGCTTCATCGACCGGTTCAGCCGCATCTACATGCCCGCCGTGGTCGGAGTTGCGGTGCTGGTGGCGATCATCCCGCCCCTCGCATTCGGTCAAGCCTGGGACACGTGGATCTACCGCGCGCTCGCGCTGCTCTTGATCGGATGCCCCTGCGCGCTGGTGATATCCGTACCGGCTTCCATCGCTTCCGCGCTTTCCTCCGGTTCGCGACGTGGCCTCCTGATGAAGGGAGGCGCCGTGATCGAGGCCGCAGCGGCGACCACGCATGTTGCATTCGACAAGACGGGGACCCTGACCCATGGGAGGCCGCGCATCACGGATGTGGTGTCGGTCTCAGGATCGGAGACGGAGGTGCTGGCGCTAGCTGCGGCCGTTGAAGCGGGATCGAGCCATCCACTGGCGGAGGCGATCCTGTCGCGCGCAGAAGCTGCGGGAATCACGTCCTTGGCCGCATCGGCCGCCAAGGCGCTCCCCGGCCGGGGGGTCGAAGGGGTCATCGAGGGCGAGCCCGCCTGGGTGGGCTCTCCTCGGTTCGCGGAGGAGCGCGGCGTGTTTGACGATGGCGCGCGGCAGAGGGCGGCCAGCCTCGAGAAAGAGGGTAAGACGGTCGTAGCGGTCTTCGGTCTGAGCAAGCTTGTCGGGCTCATCGCGCTCCGGGATGAGCCCCGAGAGGATGCCGCCCGCGCAGTGAAGCAGCTGAAGGCGCTCGGCGTCAGTTCGGTAATGCTGACCGGAGACAACGGACGCACGGCGGCAGCCATTTCCGACGGTCTCGGCATTGACTATCGCGCCGAGCTGATGCCCGAAGACAAGGTTGCAGCGATCCGCGAGATGACCTCGAGGGGTCACGTGATGATGGTGGGTGACGGCATCAACGACGCCCCCGCGCTCGCCTCCGCCCATGTGGGCGTCGCGATGGGCTCCGGAACCGACGTTGCGCTCGAGACCGCCGACGCCGCAATTCTGCGCAATCGGGTAACTGATGTCGCCAGCAAAATACGACTTTCCCGGGCGACCATGGCGAACATTCGGCAGAACGTGGCGATCGCGCTCGGCCTCAAAGCGGTGTTTCTTGTTACCACCATCCTTGGCATCACCGGGCTCTGGATTGCCATTCTCGCCGACACGGGCGCGACTGTACTCGTCACGCTTAACGCACTGCGGCTTCTCGCTTTCGATCCGGAGGAGACCTGAGATGCTGTCTCCGTTCGGCTGGTCGGCGCTCGCCGTCCTTTTCGGCTATCTCGCGCTTTTTTTCTGGGGCAGCGCCGTCGCGGCACAGGCGGCAGGGAAACCGGTCTGGCTGTTTGCCCGCGCCTCAGGACGCGACCGCGCGGCCGCTTTCGGGTTCCGCGCCGCGTTCATCCTCGCTTTTTTCGGACCCCTCCTCTGGATAGTTTGGCCGATGTTGCACAAGGTCGATCCCTTCTGGACCGAAGGAAGAGCCGTTGCGCTTGGCATCATCGGTATCTTCATCGCGGGCCTTGGCGCGATGGTGGCCTTTGCAGCTCAGATGTCGATGGGCTCATCCTGGCGCGTCGGTGTGGTGAGCGGTGCAACGGGAAGCCTCGTCTCAGGTGGGCTATATCAGTTCAGCCGGAACCCGACCTTCGTCGGGCAATTCGCGCTGCTGGCCGGTGTCGCCCTGGCGGTGCCTGCCGTCCCGACGATCCTTGCGCCGATCCTGTTCCTCTGGTCGGCAGCCACGCAGGTCCGGTCGGAGGAAGCTGTGCTGCGCGAAGCCCTGGGGCCAGACTATGACCGCTATGTCGCATCGGTTCCGCGCTGGATCGGCATCCCGAGGAAGGCCGCGCCATGACCAATCCCATGATGCTTCTCTTGGTCGCCGCCACGGTGCTGGCCGACCAGCTGACCAAGGCGGCCGCCCTCTCGCTGCTTTCGCTGGGTGACGCGGTTCCAGTTCTTCCCGGCTTCGGGCTTGCGCTTGGCTTCAACGAAGGGTCGAGCTTCGGCATGCTGTCCGGCGTTATGGCAGGTAAGCCGCTGCTGATGGCCGCCTTGACCGGGGCACTGACCCTGATCTTCGCCGTCATGGCAGTTCGGGCGCGCCATCCGCTGGAGCGCGCAGGCTTCGTCCTGGTGGTAGGCGGTGCGCTTGGCAACATCATCGACCGGCTGCGGCAGGGCGCCGTGACCGACTTCCTCGACCTCTACTGGCGCAACTGGCACTGGCCCACGTTCAATGTCGCGGATATCGCGATCACTCTGGGCGCGGTGTGCATCCTCGCAACCTCTCTTTCCTCACGCCGCCGAAAGGAGCCTGTTCTTGACCGACACTGACGCACAGGCCCTGTCCCGCGACGATCTGCCCCTCACGGTCGCGTTCTTGATCACGCTGGCGGCAACGCTCGGCGCGCTCTTCGTCGGCGAGGTGCTCAGGCATATGCCCAAGCTTCCATGGCTATGCCCAGTGTCCGATCGAAACGGGGGCCAGCATCCACCCCCATCTCCGGGCATTATTCTTTGAATGCTCCGTCTGATCTTCTAGACAGCGGGTATTCTTCGTTGCCGATGAACCGAGGCCGCGAGGACCAGAGCGGCAACGCAGGGTACGGCCGCCATGGCGGAAAGTATCGCGAGGGTGCCATCCGCTCCGAATGCCTCGATCAGAAACGCACCGATCATCGGCGCGGCGGCGGCGGCGAAAAGCATCGGCATGGCGAGGCGCCCCATCGTCTGCGCGTAGCGGTCAGACCCGAAGAGAGTGAGCGGCAAAGCGCCGCGAGCGATCGACCAAAGACCATTTCCCGCCCCATAGGCGACCAGCGCCGCGGAGGCAGGAGCTCCGAGCTGCAGACCCAGAAAACCGAGAAGCACCAGACCGACCGCCGAACCCATTGTCCAGATCGGATGATGGCGCCCGCGGCCCAGCATCTCGAGGACGCGGGCGCCGACCTGTGCCGGCCCGATCAAGGTGCCGAGCGCAATCGCAGTGGCCAATGCGTATCCCTCGGCGGTCAGGATCCTGATCAGATGGATCGACCAGATGGTCGCCAGCATCGACAGGCTCACGCCAGCCGCAACGATGCACAGGAAGCGCAAATCGAGAAGACCCGGCAGGTCGGGCAGCATTGCTCCGGTCGACTGCGCCTTCTCTTCCGCGGGCGGTCTCCGCGGCAGGAGACAGAGGCTGATCGGCAGCGTCACCGTCAGATGTAGCGCCGCATAGGCGAAACATGTCCCTCGCCAGCCGACGATCTCGACCAGCCATGCCGAGATCGGCCAACAAACCGTGCTGGCGAAACCGCCCCACAGGGTGAGCTGGGTGATCGCCGCCCGCGCGTCTCGCCCGAAGAGCCGCCCGAGCGTCGAGAAAGCCGCATCATACAGGCCCGCCGACATGCCGAGACCGAGAATGGCCCAGGCGGCGAAATACACCGGCAGGCTTCGGGCGCTGCCAAGCAAAACCAGGCCCGTTGCAATCAGCGCCATCCCGGTCGCCAGCACTCGCCGGCCGCCGGTAATTTGGATCAGCCGGCCCACGGTCGGCGCGGCGAAGCCCGCCACCAAGAGACCGCCGGATACGCCGGCGGATAGCATGCCGACGCTCCAACCCGTGTCAGCGGCAATCGGACCCGCCAGAACCGCCATCAGGTAATAAGTGCTGCCCCAAGCGAAGATCTCAATCACACCGAGGGCAGAGACGGTACGGGTCCTTGCAGGAAGGGTCATGCCGGGAGGCTGGCCCGCGCAGCCGTATTGCAGCCACAGCCACTTTCCCCCTCGGCCTTGGCGAGCTCGTCGGCGACGCAGCACGCGGCGGCATTCGCCTTGGGCGGGCCGCCGCAGCAGGTCGCCTCCTTCGCCGGCGCTTTCGGAGGTGCGCAGCAAGCATCCGCCGTTGCGTCGATTGTGGACCTGGTCCTGCAAACGCCCGTCTCGGGAAGCTTCAGGTGCACCTGCCGAGCAGCGACGGCGTCGCCGGCCAGTTCGGCGACGACCGAGCGAACCTGCTCATACCCTGTGGTCATCAGGAAGGTCGGGGCGCGGCCGTAGCTCTTCATCCCGACGATGTAGAAGTCGCGCTCGGGATGTGCGAGTTCGACCACCCCGTGAGGCCGGACGGTTCCGCAGGAGTGGAGGTTAGGGTCGATCAGCGGCGCCAGCGCCGGCGTAGCTTCGACCGACGGGTCGAGCGACAGGCGCAACTCGGACAGCGGCGTCAGATCGGGGCGGAAGCCAGTGGCGACAACGATGCGGTCCACCGTCAGTTCTGCCGGACGCCCGTCCTCTGTGCCGAGGACCCGCAGGGCCTCGCCTTCGGCCGCAATCCGCTCGACGGAGAAAGGCGAATGGAAGCTGACCCGTCGCGACTGCACTGCCTCGGCCGCCCGCAGTCCGAGCCTGCCGCGGCCGGGAAGCTGGTCGTTGAGGCCGCCGCCTAGCACGCGCTCGATGCCGCCCGAGCGCGTGGCCCAGGTGATCCGCGTGCCCGGCTCCTGCTCCTGCAGATCCATCAGGTCGAGGGCGGCGTTGATCGCCGAATGGCCCGCGCCGATCACGAGCGTATGCCTGCCGGCATAGTCCTCGCGCGTTGCGCCGAGTACGTCGGGAATGCCGTAGTGGATGCGGTCGCGGTTCTCGATCTCCCCCTCGACGGGCAGCCCGTCAAGTCCGATCGGATTCGGCTTCACCCACGTGCCGGAGGCGTCGATGACCGCCCTTGCCAGCGCACGGCGCCGCTCTCCCGCAGCATCCCGCCAGAGAACGACGAAGGGCGCCGCGTCGCGGCCCTCGCCCGAAAGCTTCGAATGCCCTTTCCGGGTGACCGCCAGAACCTCGGCGTCAAGCCGCAGGTTCGGGGCGATCGCCGGATGTGCGGCGAGTGGAGCGAGATAGTCGCGGATCAGCTCCGCGCCAGTCGGCATGTAATCGGGTACTGGCGCGATCCAGTCGTTCTCTTCGAGCAACACGCGCGCCTCTGCGTCGACGTTGTATTCCCAAGGCGAAAACACGCGGACATGCGCCCACTGGGCCACCGTCGCGCCAGCCGAGGTGCCTCGTTCGAAGATCAGAGGCTGGAGCCCGCGCCGAAGCAGATGGGCGGCTGCCGCGAGCCCCACAGGACCTGCGCCGATCACGGCCACTGGAAGTTCGGAAATCAGCATATCGCCACCTCATTCCATTGTTCTAGATTCGTGGGAGGGCAAGGCAAAAAGAGAGATCACCCCGCCACCTTCTCGGGCGCGCGATCCGAAGACGGTCCACACGTTTCATCGGCGCAGCATTCGTCGGCCAGAAACCCCAGCAGCGCGCTCATGGCCGGATACTCGGCGTGGCAGATGAGGCTGTTGCCCGCCCTATCCTGTCGCACAAGTCCACGGTCGATCAATCGCTTCAGATGGTGCGACAGCGTCGAGGCGGGCAGTCCGACCTGTTCCTGAACCTGACCGACCGCCAGACCGGCTCGCCCGGCACGCACCAGCGTCCGGTAGATCTGCAGGCGGTTCGGATTGCCGAGCGCCTCGAGCTGATGAGCTGCTGTTTCGAGTTCCATGGAAATAGATTGACGCCGAACAGCCTTCCTGTCAATCTAATTCCACAATTCTCGAACTGGAATGCACGACGTCTTCTTCGGACTGCGGGAAGCGCTTGCGGGTGCGGTTCGCAAACGCGACCAGCGTCAGCATCACCGGCACCTCGACCAGCACCCCCACCACCGTGGCAAGCGCCGCGCCCGAGCCCAGGCCGAAGAGGCTGATCGCCACCGCGACCGCGAGTTCGAAGAAGTTGGAGGTGCCGATCATGGCGCAGGGTGCGGCGATCCGGTGTGGGACCTTCATCGTCCAGGCGGCGGCATAGGCCAGCGCGAAGATGCCATAGCTCTGGATCAGGATCGGCACCGCGATCATGGCGATCACCACGGGGTTCGCGAGGATCTTCTCTCCCTGCAGGCCGAAGAGGATCACCACGGTCGTGATCAGGCCCATCATCGACCACGGCTTGATCCGGGCCGAGAACGCGTCGATCGCCTCGGGCGAGCCAAGCCGGCGCCGGGTCAGCAGGCCCGCGATCAACGGCAGGACGATGTAGAGCACCGTCGCCAGCACCAGCGTTTCCCAAGGCACGGCGATATCGGTCACGCCGAGAAGAAAGGCCACGAGCGGCGCGTAGGCGACCACCATGACGAGATCGTTGACCGAGACCTGCACCAGCGTGTAGGTCGCGTCGCCGCGGGTCAGCTGAGACCATACGAAGACCATCGCCGTGCAGGGCGCAGCACCAAGCAGGATCAGCCCGGCGGTATACTGAGCGGCATCCTCCGGCTCGATCCAGGGCGCGAACACGTAATCGAAGAACAGAACCGCCAGAAACGCCATAGTGAACGGCTTGATCAGCCAGTTCACCGCCAGCGTGATCAAAAGGCCCTTCGGCTGGCGGGCGACGCCAGCAACAGCCTGAAGGTCGACGCCGACCATCATCGGATAGACCATGGCCCAGATCAGCACCGCCACCACCAGATTGACGCTGGCCACTTCTGCTGCTGCCACGGCCTCGACGAGCCCGGGCGCCGTGGCCCCGATTCCGATACCCAAGGCGATCGCAAGTGCAATCCAGAGGGTGAGATAACGTTCGAAGACACTCATGCCAGGCTCTCCTGCGGGCGGTCCGGGCTGAGGCGGCCGACAGCGAGCGCAGACGCCGCCACCATCGCCGCCGCCGTTCCCAGCATCAGCACCAGCCCGCCGATCTGATAGGTCAGGCCCGAAAGCAGCGTGCCGAGGAGGCGCCCGCCCGCATTGGCCATGTAGTAGAAACCCACATCCATCGTCACCCGTTCGGCCTTGGTAAAGGCGAGGATCAGATAGGAATGCAGGGATGAGTTCACCGCGAAGACCGCGCCGAAGACCAGCAGCCCCAGGACCAGCGTTGCCGTCAGCCATGGCTGCGGCCCGGGCGAGATCAGGGCGGCGGCGGTCAACCCGGCCGGAATGGCGGCCAGCGACCACGCCCAGCCACGCGCCGCGTCGATCAAATCGCCGTCGGATCTTTGCGCCGCACGCAGGAGCCGGGGTGCTGCCGCCTGCACCGCTCCATAAAGGACGGTCCAGACCGCCATGAAGCTACCGATCATGAAGAAGGCGGCCCGGTTGCCCTCGACGGTGCCGTCCGACAGCACAGCGTAGAAATAGATCGGAATGCCGACGACGAACCAAACGTCGCGTGCACCGAACAGAAATACCCGCGCTACCGACAGCCAGTTCACGTTCGCGGACTTCGAAAAGACCTCGGAGAACTTCGTTCCTTTGCGTCCCTTGGGCAGTCCTTGCGGCATGGCGATCAGGACGGCTAGCAGAATGACCGCAAGCTCCGCTGCCATCGCAAGGACCGCCGGGACAAAGCCCAGCGTGGCGAGCAGCACCGCACCCAGCAGGAAGCCCAGCCCCTTCACCGCGTTCTTCGATCCGGTCAGCAGCGCGACCCAGCGGAAGAGCCCGCCATTTTCCCGTGGCGCCAGCAGCTTCACGGCAGATTTTGAGGACATCTTGGCCAGATCCTTTGCTACGCCGCTCCCGCCCTGCACGATCATGACATAGGCGACCGAGAACCCGATGGCCCAGCCGGGATCCAGTTGCGCCAGCGCCACCAGCGCGATGACCTGCAAGCCCAGTCCAGCATAAAGGGTCGAGGTCAGCCCGAACCGAGCCGCGATCCATCCAGCCGACAGGTTCGTGACCATGCCCGCGATTTCGTAAAGGATGAACAGATAGGCCAGCTGCACCGGGCTGAACCCCAGCCTGTGGAAATGCAGCAGGACCAGCATCCGCAGGGCGCCGTCGGTCAGCATGAAGGCCCAATATGCGGCAGTGACTGCAATATAGGCTGACAGGCCCTCCGGGCGCGGTCGGGCAACGGTCACAGCGAGGCCCCGACCATCAGCGCCACGTCCACCAGACGGTGCGCGTAGCCCATCTCGTTGTCGTACCAGGCGTAGATCTTCACCTGGGTGCCATTCACGACCATGGTCGAGGGCGCGTCAATGATGCCCGATCGTGTGTCGTTGGTGTAATCGGCGGAGACAAGCGGGCGCTCTTCATAGCCGAGGATGCCCTTGAGCGGACCTCTCGCGGCGGCCTTGAACAGTTCGTTGACCTCCTCCGGCGTCGTCGGTCGCTCCACCTCGAACACGCAATCGGTGATCGAGGCGTTCAGCAGGGGCACGCGGATGGCATGGCCGTTCAGTCTGCCCTTCAGTTCCGGATAGATCAGCGTGATCGCGGTGGCGCTCCCCGTGGTGGTCGGGATCAGCGAATTGAGCGCCGAACGCGCTCGTCGCAGATCCTTGGCGGGGCGGTCCACGATGGTCTGCGTATTGGTCACGTCATGGATCGTGGTGATCGATCCATGCCGGATGCCGATGGCTTCGTGGATCACCTTCACGACCGGGGCGAGGCAGTTGGTCGTGCAGCTTGCCGCCGTGATGATCCGGTGTTCGGCCGGATCGTAGATGTCGTGATTGACGCCATAGACGATGTTTGCCGCGCCACCGTCCTTGACCGGGGCCGAGACAACCACCTTCTTCACCCCCGCCTCGAAATACGGAGCCAATTTCGCTTCGGATTTGAAGACGCCGGTGCAGTCGATGACCACATCAACTCCCGCGAGCGGCAACTCGGACAGGTCTTTCCTTCCGATGAAAGGCAGCCGCGTGCCGTCGATGGTGACGCTCTCCGCGTCGTGCGAGAACGCCGCATCCCACCGCCCATGCACGGTGTCGAACTCGAATAGATGCGCATGCATGGCTGGGTCGCCCACCGCGTCATTGATCCAGGCGATCTCCGCTTCGCGTTCAAGAAGCGGCTTGAGGGCAAGCTTTCCCATGCGGCCGAGGCCGTTCAGAGCATAGACGGTCATGCGGGCGCTCCGGCATCCTTACGGCCGAGGTCGTCCACGGCCTTTTGCAGCGAGATGCGGTCCAGCGAGGCGACGGGCAGCGCCGAAAATGCCTTGATGCGGTTGTGCAGCGCCCCATAGGTCTGTTGGAACGCGAGGCTCTTTTCTGCGTGAGTACCTTCGGCCTTCACCGGATCGGGCATGCCCCAATGCGCGCTGACGGGCTGGCCGCTCCATGCCGGACACTCCTCGTTCGCGGCCTGATTGCAGACCGTAAAGACAAAATCGAACCTCGCTGCGGCCGGCCCTTGAAACTCACCCACATTCTTCGATCGCAGGACCGAGACATCGTGCCCCTTCTGCTCCAGCACCTCGAGGGCAAACGGGTTCAGCTCCGAGTGGGGCCGGGTACCGGCGGAATATGCCTCGAACCGATCGCCTGCCTCCTTGCGGAGGATGGCTTCGGCGAAGATCGAGCGGGCGGAGTTTCCGGTGCAGATGAACAGCACCTTGTACTTGCGGTCGGACATGCCGGTGGTTCCTGATATCGTTGGCAGGGAGACGGGCGCGCAGAGATCGGGTCGACCGCGGCAGCAGTCGAGGATGAGATAGTCGAAGGTGCGGCGCACCTCGGCCATGGCGATGGAATAGCGGAGCGAGGTTCCCACCCGCTCCTGCGTCACCAGCCCCGCCTGCATCAGCGCGGAGAGATAGGCCGACAGTGTCGACGCCTTGAGGTCCAGCGCATCGGCGATCTCACCCGCTGGCACCCTGTCCGGATAGCGCCGCATGAGCAGCCGGAAGAGGGCGAGACGCTGCGGGTGGCCCAAGGTCGACAGGCGGGAGGGAATCATTTCTTCCATATTTCGTGGATATCAGAAATAAAGGACACGACGCAATCCTCCTTCGGTGCTGTTGAAGGCTTCTCACCCGCGAGCCCGTGCCTGATCCCGCATGACGCTGTGGTCGGCAAGCATCTCGGCGATGGCCGACACTCCTGTTCGGCGGGGTGCCGCGCGAAGTTCCTGGCCGAGCCGGAGCGTCATCTCGATCCGGCGGTGACGGTGGCATCGGCCGAGCCGGCGCCCGAAGGAACGATCTGGAGATGGGCGGGCAGTTCCTCGGCCTGGACGGCTACATGAACCAGCTGCCGACCTTATCGGCGGTTCCCCCGTGCGGATACGAATGCCAGTTGCCTGCGCCCGAGGGCGCCTCCCTCTCAGCGCGTTGCTGTGATCTTCTCCTGATAGCTCCGCTCGCGTTCCGGCCACGTGCTCTTGATGTAGGCGAGCACGGCCCGGACCTCGGCGTCGCTGAGGACATCGGCAAACCCGGGCATGTCGCTCTCGTATCCGCCTCCCACGATGGCGGCGGTGCCTTCCTTGACGATCCGGAACAGCATGTCGTCCGGATGATGCCATGTGTGGCCGGTGGCGTCGTGCGGGGGAGCCGGCAGGCGCCCGGAGGGCAGAGGCATTTGCCAGTCCGGCTGCCCTTCGAGCTCCGCGCCATGACATGCGGCGCACTGGGCCTCGTAAATACTGCGGCCCAGCGCCATCGTCTCGGCATTCTCGGCGTGCGCCCGCAACTCGACAAGGATCCAGGTGGCGATGAGCGCGGAGGCGGTGAGGCCGATGATGGTTGGTATCCGGAGCATCATTTGGCATGCTGGGCGAGCCAGTCCTGCAGGAACACGATCCGCGCGCGCAGTTCGTCGCCGGTGACTTTGGCAAACTGGAGGCAGAAACGGTCTGAACGCATGTCGGCAGCACCATGATCAGCGGAACACTTCGCCCTCTCGGCCGTTCCCACAGGATGCAACGGTGGACTCCCCGGACGAAAGCCGGATTCGTCTGGCAGAAGCTTGCGAGTGCACTGGCGCTTCTCGCAACTGCCATGCTCATCGCCCATGGAGCGGCGGCCGGAAGTCTGGTGCCCCACAGTCATGCCCACATCTCCGTCCACGCCGAATCTTCGCCGACCGCGACGAACGTGGCGGACCCCGTCCCGCATCACGCTCCTTCGATGGCTGTGGGGGAGGAGCCCAGCAATGACAACCATGACACGCTCGCCTGTTGCGGAGATGCGTGCCTGGCAGCGCTGATCCCCGGCCGAACGCCTGATCTGAAAGAGCCGCGCAGGAACGATCAGAAGTTTGTGATGCCGGTCTCGCTGCTCAGCGGGCTTGCCCCGGATGGGCCGCGCCGTCCCCCGCGGGACGTCCATCTGATCTGATCGTTACCCATCGAGAGCGCGTGTCGCGCCTTGCTGCCTGGCGTCGCTCGCGCCGAGGGATGGGAAGACGGTCTGTGGACGCGAGGAAAGTCGTCTCGTGTCATCGCTGGCTGCGAGTGCCGAGCGCCATGCTCGCTGCTTCTCTTCCCGGCGCCTTTCCGAAGATGGAGAATCCAGATGCACCAGATGTCCCCTGAAATGCAGGGCTGCATCGACGAATGCCTGCGCTGCCACAGCACTTGCCTCAGCATGGCCATGAACCATTGTCTTGAGGCAGGTGGCCGGCATGTCGAGCCGGAGCACTTCCGGCTCATGATCGCCTGCGCCGAAATTTGCCAGACCGCGGCAAATTTCATGCTGATCGGCACCAGTCATCACAAGCATCTCTGCCGTGAGTGTGCCGAGATCTGTGAGGAATGCGCCCGGAGCTGCGAGCAGATCGGCGACATGCAGGAATGCGTGGATGCTTGCCGCCGGTGCGCCGAGAGCTGCCGGAAGATGGCCGCGTGACCGCGACCGAAACCAGTTACATCAAAGGAGAACCCTTATGCGCAAGTTTGAACTCGCCGCCGTCGTTGCTGCCCTTCTCGCCGCGCCCGCGGCTTTCGCCCAGGAGAGCGCGACAGGCGGGCAGGCAGGCCACATGGCGGGACAGGGAGGTCCCATGACCGACCTGTCGATCCTGCCGCAGGGCTGCCAGGACGCGATCCAGCAGTCCGGGATGCCGGGGATGACGCAGGGCATGGACATGTCCGCCATGATGGGCGGCATGGAGGGCATGGATGAGGCCCAGCAGGCCTCCATGCGGGCCATGATGGAGATGAACGGCCCGATGATGGCCACCCACACCATCAAAGACCCCGATCTCGCCTTCCACTGCGGGATGATCGCGCATCATGCGGGCGCCATCGCCATGGCAGAGGTCGAACTCCAGTACGGCGATGACGAGCAGTCGAAGGCGATGGCTCAGAAGATCATCGACGCCCAAGGCCCGGAAATCGAGGAGATGACCGCCTGGGTCGAGGAGAACGCGGGCCAGCAGTAAGGACTCGGGCCGCCGGAGCTTGAAGCTGCGGCGGCCCTCAACGACCGCAACGATGCATGGTGCGCGGTCAGCAGGAGACTGAACCCATGTCGATGTCTCACGGCGGCCATACGGGCCACATGCCCGCGAGCGGTGATCGCAAGGCGCTCGTCATCTCGGGCTGGCTCACCGGTCTCTACTTCATCGTGGAACTCGGGATCGGCATCTGGACGGGCTCGGTCGCCGTCATCTCCGATGCCTTCCACACCTTCTCGGCCGTGGGCGGCGTGCTCATCGCGCTGGTCGCGCTCCGCTTGACCGAGCGGAAATCCAGCCCGGCGCGCACCTTCGGTTATGTCCGGGCCGAGATCCTCGGCGCCCTTTTCAACGGCCTGTTTCTTGTCGCGATGGCCCTTTTCGTGCTGTGGATGGGTGCGATGCGTCTCGTGGAGCCGATCGAGCTGGCCACGACGCCGATGCTGTTTGCCGCTGCGGGCGGGATCGCCACCGAGCTTGTCGCGCTCTGGCTGCTCTACGAGCGCCAGAAGGGCAACCTGAACATGCGGGGGGCCTACTGGCACATCCTGCAGACCTTCGTCGGCAGCTTCCTCATCATCATTTCGGCACTAGTGATCCGGTTTACGGGCTTTCTGGCCATCGACCCGCTGCTTGGCATGGCCTTCGGGCTGGTGCTGCTCTGGGCCTCCTGGGGCATTCTGCGCGAGGCATTGCACATCCTGTTGCAAGGCACGCCGGAAGACCTCGACCTGGAAGCCGCCATCGAGGCCATCCGACAGCTCGAGGGAGTTACGGATGTGCATCACGTCCATGCCTGGAGCCTGACATCCGGGCGCAATGTCTTCTCGAGCCACATCTGCGTTCGAAACTGGCAGGACGGCGAGCGGGTGCTGCGGCAGGCGAACAATCTCCTGCGCGAGCGATTCAACATCTACTTCTCGACGATCCAGATCGAGGAATACTGTCTCGACGGTGAGGAGGCCGCCGTCGACATCGACATCATGCGGTCACATGCCGAGCCAGGACAGGCCAGCGTCGGAAAGGTCCATGGCAATCCCTGACGGGCCGGAACTCCGGTTTCCGATCACCCCCTGACCTTCCAGCGATTGGAAAGTGCAGAACGGATAAAACACGAACTCAGGAAGCGCCGAGGAGGCGTGAACATGACCAGCAAGACCGAACACGATCACCAGAACCAGACTCCCGCTCATTTCGCCCACGGTCATGCGCATGATCACGCGGCCGTCGCCCAGGACGACACGCACAAGGTCAAGGACCCGGTCTGCGGAATGATGGTCGATCCTCACACGGCCGCGCACAGGGCCGAACATGCCGGCCATCCCTATTACTTCTGCTCGGGCGGGTGCCGCGCGAAGTTCCTTGCAGAGCCGGAACGCTATCTCGATCCGGCCGCCGCGGCGGCCAAGGCAGAGCCGGTTCCCGAGGGGACGATCTACACCTGCCCGATGCACCCGGAGATCCGGCAGGTCGGCCCCGGATCATGCCCGATCTGCGGCATGGGACTGGAGCCTGTCCTCGTCAGTCTCGAAGCTGAGCCCAACCTTGAGCTGATCGACATGCGGCGCCGTTTCTGGGTGGGGCTGGCGCTGACGATCCCGGTGGTGATCCTCGAGATGGGCGTCCATTTTTTCGGTCTGCACCACTATATCAGTCTGCGGACCTCCAACTGGTGGCAGCTTGTCTTCGCCACGCCGGCTGTCCTCTGGGCCGGATGGCCGTTTTTCCAGCGCGGCTGGCAGTCCCTCGTCACGCGCAACCTGAACATGTTCACTCTGATCGCCATGGGTACAGGGACAGCCTGGATCTACAGCACTGTGGCGACGCTCGCGCCCGGCATCTTCCCGGATGCGTTCCGGCAGGCGGACGGGTCGGTCGCAGTCTATTTCGAGGCGGCGGCGGTGATCACCGTGCTCGTGCTGCTCGGACAGGTGCTGGAACTCCGGGCGCGCGAGAGCACCAGCGGCGCAATCCGGGCGCTGCTCGATCTCGCCCCGAAAACCGCACGGGTCATCCGTGATGACGGCACCGAAGAAGAGGTGCAACTCGACACCGTCCATGTCGGCAACAGGCTGCGGGTGCGGCCCGGCGAGAAGGTGCCGGTCGATGGCGAGGTGCTGGAAGGCCGCAGCGCCGTCGATGAATCGATGGTGACGGGCGAGTCGATGCCGGTGACCAAGGAGGTCGGCGCCAAGGCGATCGGCGGCACCATGAACCAGTCCGGCGCGCTGGTGATCGAGGCCCGCAAGGTCGGACGCGACACCATGCTGTCGCAGATCGTCCAGCTCGTCGCCGAGGCGCAGCGGAGCCGTGCCCCGATCCAGCGGCTGGCCGACCAGGTCTCGGGGTGGTTCGTGCCGGCCGTGATCGTGGTCGCGGTGGTCGCCTTCATCGCCTGGTCGATCTGGGGCCCGGAGCCGCGCTTCTCCTTCGGTCTCATTGCCGCGGTTTCCGTTCTCATCATCGCTTGTCCCTGTGCGCTGGGGCTGGCAACGCCGATGTCCATCATGGTCGGCGTGGGGCGCGGCGCGCAGAACGGCGTCCTGATCAAGAACGCCGAGGCGCTGGAGCACATGGAGAAGGTCGACACGATCATCGTCGACAAGACCGGCACGCTGACCGAGGGCCGGCCCGCCGTCACCGCCATCGTTCCGGCATCCGGCTGGGCCGAGGCGGACGTCCTGCGCCTTGCCGCGAGTGTCGAGCGGGCGAGCGAGCATCCGCTGGCGCTCGCCATCGTGCGGGCAGCCGAGGAACGCGGGATCGCGATGGCGCCAGTCGAGGACTTCGACTCGCCGACCGGCAAGGGTGCTTACGGCACCGTCGAGGGCAAGCGCATTCCCCTCGGCAATGCGAAGTTCCTGGCCGAACAGGGGGTCGATGTCGCGCCGCTGGCCGCGCAGGCCGACCGGCTGCGCGAGGACGGGGCGACCGCGATCTTCATGGGTGTGGACGGAGAGGTCGCCGCGATCTTCGCGATCGCCGATCCGGTCAAGCCCTCGACGCCCGAGGCGCTGGCCGCGCTGAAGGCGCAAGGGATCCGTGTCGTCATGCTCACCGGTGACAACTGGACCACAGCGAAGGCGGTCGCCCGCCAGCTCGGCATCGACGAGGTCGAGGCCGAGGTCCTGCCTGACCAGAAGAGCGAGGTCGTGCAGCGGCACAAGGCGGCGGGCGAGGTGGTGGCGATGGCGGGCGACGGCGTCAACGACGCGCCGGCGCTGGCCGCGGCGGATGTCGGCATCGCCATGGGCACCGGCACCGACGTCGCGATGGAGAGCGCGGGCGTCACGCTGCTGAAGGGCGATCTCACCGGCATCGTCCGGGCGCGACGACTGTCGCAGGCGGTGATGCGCAACATCCGCCAGAACCTGTTCTTCGCCTTCATCTATAACGCTTTGGGAATCCCGATCGCGGCCGGCCTGCTGTATCCGTTCTTCGGCATCCTGCTGTCGCCGATCATTGCCGCGGCTGCTATGGCGCTGTCCTCGGTCAGCGTGATCGCGAACGCGTCACGGCTGCGAGGGGTGAAGCTGTGATGACCGGGTGGCATCGCCGGCCGATCCCGCGAGCGCATCGGACAGGCGACATCATGCCGCGGCACGCAGGCGCATTCTCAACCGTTCGTGGGTCGCGTTCCGAACGGGCCGGTGAGATCATGGAGCCCACGAAGAAAGGTTTGACGATGCGGAACGATCACACCATCGGCCGGCGCGCCGTTCTCGCGGCGGCTGCCGCACTACCGGTCCTGCTGTCGATGCCGGCCTGGGCGCGGCCCGAGGCCCTGCCGCTCGTGACCGTCACCAAGGATCCGTCCTGCGGCTGCTGCGGTGGCTGGATCGAGCATATCGAAGCCGCGGGCTTCCCGGTCCGGGTGGTGGACTCGGACGACGTGTTCAGTCTCAAGGAGCGGCTCGGCGTGCCGGCCGAGCTGAGCTCCTGCCATACGGCCGAGGTGGAGGGCTATGTGGTGGAGGGTCATGTGCCAGCTGCCGCGATCCGCCGCCTGCTGGCCGAGCGGCCCTCCGGGACGGGACTTGCCGTTCCCGGAATGCCTGCCGGCTCGCCGGGCATGGATTTTTCCGGCGCCGACCCCGGAGCCTATGAAGTGCTCCTGTTCGGCCCGACCACTCAGACCTTCGGGCGCTACCTCGGCGCGCAGGAAATCTGAGCCAGGCGCCTCCAGATGACCGGCCACCTTGCCACCGAACCGACCCGCGTCAGCGGCGCATTGCCCCGGCTCGATACCGAGAAGGCAGGTGGCTCATGAGCGGGCGCTCGAGAGTTGCGTTCGCGAAGAGGTGCGGCCGATTGCGGCAGTTCGCGGTCGGCCTCCTGTTGCTTGCCATCAGCTCCCTCGTTCTGCAGGGCATGGCGCATGCCAGCCCGACCGGACACGCTCTCCACCAGAGCGCTGCTACGGCGAGCCAATGCGCTCAACATCACCTGCCCGGCGATCACGGGGCAGAGACATCTGCAGGCTGCGAGAGTGATGACGGCGGCGAGATGCTGGCGGACTGCTGTCAGACCTGTCTGATCGCTGCCGTTCCCGCCCAACCGCCGACGTTCGGGCCGTCCGTGAATGGCGAACCGTTCAGGGTCATGCACCGTGCCCCCTGGGAACGATCCCCCGAAGGAATCCTGAGGCCGCCTCGTCTGATCGCTGCGTGACGGCCGCTCCGGCGCAATCGCCGGAAAGTGCGCATCTCGATCTCAGACGAACTTTCGGAGGCCGCGTCCGCGAATGGGACGCCGGCGCTCCGGTGCCAAAGGATGAAAACCCATGAACCGAACTGCAATTGTTCTTTCCGTCAGCCTGCTGGCGGGCCTGCCAGGCGCTGCTCTCGCCCAGGCCGAACATGACACCCACCACCCGGGAACCCCGCCCGCCCAGGCGGAACCGGCTCCCGTGCCCAGACCTCAGATGCCGGGCATGCAGGGGATGCCCGAGCATGGCCAAGCCATGATGCAGGCGATGCAGCAGATGATGCAGGGGGGCATGCACGGCGGAATGGCCGCACCCGGCACTGACGGCGCCGCAACGAGCCTTTCCGGCGCTCCCGACTTCACGCAGGCCTACGTCGCCTCGATGAATGAAATGCACGGACCGATGATGGAAGGCGTCATGGCCGACGATCCGGACGTCGCCTTCGTGCGGGGCATGATCCCGCATCATCAGGGTGCGATCGACATGGCGAAGATCGTCCAGCAATACGGCGACGATCCGCAGACCAAGGCATGGGCGGACCAGATCATCGCGGCGCAGGAAGGCGAGATCGCCGAAATGCAGGCATGGCTGGAGACGAACGCCGGCGAGGCGCCGGCAGTGCTGGGTCAGACCGGCTGGATCGTCTATTCCGCCAATGAAGGCGGCAATTCGATCAGCGCCATCGATCTCGGCACCGGAGCGATCGACACGGTTTCGATCCCAGTCGCGCCCCACAACGTCGATCTGACGCCCGACGGCAAGCTGCTGCTGGCAGTCGGAGATCCTGCCACGGAAGGGGATCACGGATCGGACGGCCACGGGCACGGCGCGGAAGACGCGGCCGAAGGTCTGCTGGTCATTCTCGATCCGCAGAACATCTCCACGCCGAAGGCGACCGTGGCGGTGGGCTCCCACCCGGCCCACGTTGTCGCTGACCGGCTTGGCCGCGCCTATGTCTCGCTGGCTGGCGGAGACGAGATCGCCGTGGTTGACCTCGAACAAGCCGAGGTCATCGGGCGCATCGCGACGGGGGATTATCCGCACGGCCTTCGCCTCAGCCCGGATGAGAGCGAGCTCTACGTGGCCAATGTCGAGGACGGCTCGGTTTCCGTTATCGATACGCAGGCGCTGACGGAAGTTGCGCGCATTCCGGTGGGCGCAGCCCCCGTTCAGGTCGGGTTCACGCCGTCTGGCGATCAGGTCTACGTCTCGCTGCGGGACGAGAACCGGGTGGACGTCATCGACACCGCCTCCCGCGAGGTGACGAACGGGATCGACGTCGGGCCGAACCCGATTCAGATGTTCGCGACCCCCGATGGAGCCTACGTCTACGTGGCCAACCAGGGCACTGACGCGGAGCCGAACGACACGGTGTCCGTGATCGACACGGCGACCGGAGCGGTCGTGAAAACGATCACCACCGGAGGGGGCGCCCATGGCGTGTCGGCGTCGGCGGACGGGGCTAACGTGTTCGTGACCAACATCGCGGACGACACAGTGTCGATCATCGACGTCGAGAGCCAGAACGTGGTCAGGACGGTGCCGGTCGGCGATCGGCCCAATGGCATCGTCTACGGAGGATCGAGCCGCTAAGGAGTTCGGCGCCGGAGCGGTCCCGCTCCGGCGTCAGACCTGAAGGCAGGGATATCATGTTCGCCTACACGGCCAGCGGCGGTCTGCGCGCAAGTGCAGGGCTTCTCCGAACGGTACTGGGTGCATCGGAATTGCCGCCGCCATCGCCCTCGTGGCGATCCAAGAGGTGAGAAGAGACAATGAGACTGATAGTGTTCGGACCACCGGGAGCAGGGAAGGGAACGCAGGCGCAGCGTCTGGCGGAACGCCACTCGATCCCGCAGCTTTCTACAGGAGATATGCTGCGCGCTGCTGTGACCAAAGGCACCGAAACCGGGCGGCGGGTCAAGACGATCATGGATGGCGGCGAACTCGTACCCGACGATGTGGTCAACCAGATGGTATCCGACCGGATCGATCAAGAGGATTGCCGCAAGGGGTTCGTTCTCGACGGCTTTCCCCGGACAGTCGCGCAGGCGGAGTCCCTGACAGCCATGCTGGAGCAAAGGGGTGTCAGGCTTGACGCAGTCATCGAACTGAAGGTCGATGAGACCTCGCTGGTCGAGCGAATGGAAAAGCGCGTCGCCGATACGGTGGCCGCTGGCGGCACCGCTCGCAGCGACGACAATCGGGATACCTTTGTCAGACGTCTCGACGCATACCGGAACAAGACGGAGCCGCTACTGGACTACTATCGCCGAAGGAATGAGCTCATTACGGTTGATGGAATGCAGGGCATCGACGACGTGGCGCGCGAGATTGAGGACGTACTGACCCGGCGATCCTCGGGATCACGACGCTGATCCTGGCGACAAGGAACGGGATCAGCAAGAAGGCGAGAAGCCAGAGGAGCGCCGGCGATTACAAGGGCTCGGCCGCGCAGCTCGGGGCGGCGGAGCCCGCCAGCGGTCCAGCAGAATGGCGCGATGCGGTCGATCACGGTGCCGGACCTGCCTGGAGGCGGGTGCATCGTCCTGGTTCGTTCGGTGAGGGACACCACCTGGCCGCTGCGTCCAGCGATCGATCGGCATGCTGCCTGCCGCCATATTGGTGCGGATTGCAGACCGCAGGCGCTCAGGCTCTTGCTAGCTTGTCTCAAGAGAGCAGGCCCGAGCCTGCTCTCTCATCACTGCGTAGTCGCTCAGCATTTCCGCGATGATCGAGCCTTCCGGCAACCACGCCAGTTCGTCGGCGGCCCGCCCCTGAAGCTCACGGCTGTACTCCACAGCCGGCGGGCACATCGCGAGGCCGCCGTTTTCAGAACCGACCGTTGCGCAGCCGCTCAGTAAGCTCGTCACGAGACCGAGGACGACGAGCGGCAGCCTCCAGCATCCGGCGATGCACGTCATTGGTCTTCTCCGTGGTCTCATAGCGTTCGGCGAGGCGGCCGGCTCGCTCGCCGGACCGCCGGAGCGCGAGCAGGAAGAAAAGCACGCTGAAGCCAACGGCGCCGTAGCGCAGCGCGGCCCGCATCCATGGGCTGGCGGCAATGCCGCCTAGCAGCGCGGCGATCATCGACGCCCCCGCTTCCAGTCATCGAGCCGCGCGTAGATCGTGACCGCGATGCCCCCGAGCGCCACGGCGATGAACACCCAGCGCAGCGTTCCGAGATAGGGTACGAGCGGCAGGATAGCGGATTGGGTCTCGGCCAGAACGTTCTGTGCCACCTCGACGCCCGCCGCGCCCAGCGTCGCCACACCGGCCGCTCCGCCACCCTTCATGGTGCGGCTCTGCGCCAGCACTTCGCGCGCCGGCGGGGTTTCGGCAGCGAAGGGAGTCGGCCGGACCGGGAAGCGCTCGCCCCACTGCCGTGCCGGGCCGAGATCGACATGGATGAAGCCCGAGCGCGGGTAGAAGCCAAAGCCGAGGAATCCGACCGCCCGCGCCGCGGCCTCGAAGGCCACCGGGTCGTGGTTCGCCATGGCGATGTCGAAGGCGGCGCCGCCGAGATGTTTCGACCGCTGTGCACCGCCAACGGCGCGGTTGTGCTCGGGGCTGCGATAGGCCGAGCGCACGATCAGCGGTTTTTCCAGCCGGTCGCGCAGCGCCTGCAGCCTGTCGAGCGCGGGTTCGTTGATCAGCAGCTTGCCGGTGCCGCGGCAGGCGATCTCGGCGGGCGAGAAGTTCGGCCAGCGCCAGGCATTCTTCGGCACGTCGCGCCAGTGGCGGTGGAAGGTCGTGGTCATGGGGGGCCTCCAGAAATGAAGAACCCGCCTCGAGGGCGGGTGTGGCTGAGCTGATGGTTCGGGGTGTTGTGCAGCTACGGGCTGCCGCCGAAGATCCTGAGCTTGATGGCGATGCCCGCCAGCAGCGCCAGCATGACGCCGGTGGTGATCATGCGGACGGCGGTCTGCATCGCCGTGCGGCGCACCAGCCGGATGCAGTCCACCAGGGAGCGCAGATCGCGGATGTCGAGCGCGGCCTCGTCGCCGTCGAGACCGACATCGGCGAGCGCGCGCTTGGCGCCTTCCTCGGCGGCCCGCGTCAGGATCGCCTCGAACTCGGCGTCGGGCATACGCACGAAGCCCTCGGATCGGGGTGGGTTCATCGGATCCTCCTTCCGCCGCTCAGCCGATTTTGCAGCCCCAGAAGGACGTGTGATCGGCCGCGAAGTAGCCGTCCGCGACCCGGAAATACCCCTGCAGCTCGACGGTATCGCCCGCGGTCAGCGGGACCATGGTCTGCAGCCAGATCGCGGTGGCGAGCGAGACATGGGTGGCGGAGATTTCACCGAGGGAGCCGCGGATTTCCGTCGTGCCGTTCAGGACGAGCCGCCCGCGCATGCGGGCCGTGGCGCTGGCGTTGATCTTGTAGAGCAGCGTCGCGCCGAAGAGGTAGGTGCCGTCAACCGGGGCCACGAAATGGTTGTTCGCGGCGTCGAACGCGCCCTGATCGTTGGTGTCGGTGTTGTTCAGGCCGATCTTCGTCCAGGTCCCGACGCCGACGTAATTGTCGTAGTTGGTGTAAGCCTTGAACCGGGGCAGACGGGGCTGGTCGACGATGCCGTTGGCGTTGTCGACGCTCAGCCCGTCGAAGAAGGTGCTGCCGTCGGCCGAGACCGCGAGGCGGAACCTATCCGAGCCGAAGAGGCCGACCAGCGCCTTGGTCACGAAGCCGGTCTGCAGGGTCAGCCCGAGATCGTCGCCGGCCGCCTCCTTGTTCATGGTGTAGAACAGATCGCCGGTGCCGCCCTCGGCCACGGTCTTCGCGGACCAGAGCGCGGCGTTGAGCTTGGCCGAGAACGGGTTCGACGCATCCGCCGTCGTGCCGACCCCGAGCAGCGCCATGTTCTGCAGCGCCGTGGGTGTTGTGCCGACCCAGCCCGCGCCGTCATAGACCAGCAGCAGGCCCTCATCCTCGACCCATGCACGCCACCCGGTCCGTGGCGGCAGGCGCAGCCAGGCGCCGTCCGTCCAGAGCGCGACGTTCAGGTCCCAGCCCGCCCAGTCGCCGGTTGCGCCCGAGCCGACGATGTAGCGGTCGCCATCCGCAGGGCTGCCGGGCGGGGCCGTCAGATCCCGGTCGAGGACGGAAAGCTGGACGAGCCCGTCGAGGAGCCGCAGCGCCTCGTTGTGGGTGACGTGCTTCTGGGCCTGCGCCGCCATGATGTAGGGCAGCAGGAGATGGGTCGTGGCGTCGGACATGGGATGGCCTTCAAAGTATCAGCGTGACGGTCTTGGGCGCCCCCCGCCCCACGAGGGCGGAGAGCTGGTAGATGCGGATGTCGAGCGTGTCGCCGAGGCCGAGCGGCGCGCCCCAGTCGGCGGTCTGGGCGGCAGCGTTGTAGACCACGTTGGCCGTGGCCGTGCTCAGCACCCGCTTCACTATGGGGCCGTCGAGGATCTCGACCTCGTAGGCTTCCAGTTCCTCGACCAGCGGCACCTCCAACCCGCCCCAGCTGTCGGCCGCGAGTGCCCGGGACCGGCGGGTCCAGCGGATCGTCAGATCGCCGGGACTGCGCGCCTTGCGCCACGGCTGCTCGACGTGGGCGACCGAGAACGGCCGAAGCCCGACGCCCGTGGGCGTGAACGCCTGCGCCACATAGGTCTCGTCGCTGATTGGGCGGCTCGCCGGACCAATGCGCCAGTTCCACGGGATGCCGAGATCGGCCTCGGCGATTGGTAGGGACGCCAGCGCCGTGTCCAGGACCACGACCCGCGCGCCCGCAGGCGCCGGGTTGCCCATGGCGCCTTCCGTGCCGCGCTGGCCGCGCAGGAGACGTGTCAGCCGATACCTGCCCGGCGCCAGCAATTTGGCCGCACCCGCCTGCACAATCTCCCAGACGCCGGGCGCGCTCTCGATGGCGAGCGCGTTGGCCCCGCCGAACAGCGTCAAGTCGGTCACGCTCTCCAGCGTTCCGGTCAGCAGATCGACCACTAGCGCATTACCGAGGTCGAAGCGCGACGTCGGCCCCGTGTAGAAGTCCGAGACCAGTGCCCCGATCCGGGCGCGGCTGCCGAACGTGGTCAGCAGCTCGAAGCCATCGGTCGCGGGGCTGCGGAACACTGCAATCTCGCCCGGCCACGGCACGGCGTGTGCCGCGACCAGCGGCCGATGCGCGAGCTGGTCCTCGGTCAGCTGCGGCAGGTCCATCAGCACCGCATCCGGTGCGCCGAACACCACCGCCCGCGTCAGCGATGCCGCGCAGGGATCGCCGGGCGGCAGATCGTAGGTCGCGCGGTCCTGGCGGACCGCCTCGATGCCGCGCGCCTCGGCGTCGGCGATGGAGACGAGCCGCAGATCGACCAGCCGTCCGTCATGCTCCAGCCGGATCGCGTCGGCCGGATCGAGCGCGAGACGCGAGGGCGGCAGACGGAACGCCGCCGTCTCCCGGCCCACCCACGCCTCCATCAGCGCGCGGCGGCAGCGGCGCTCAGCTTCCTCGGGCGGCACGGCCATCGGGAAGGACTCGGACGCGATCCGCGTCGTGTCCACGGTGATGCGCCGCGCCTCGACGAGGGCCGCGCCGTAATCCTCGTCGGCGCGCGCGACCTGCCATTTCAGCGCCTGCGGCAGTTCGGTCTCCTGGCCGCGCGTCAGCTCGAGGACGTCGCCCTCGCGGGCCGCTACCAGATCGTCGGGCGTCACGCTCGCCACCGCGGCCCGGCCGCGCATGACGAAGCGGATCACGCCCTCGGACTCGACGGCGTCGAAGCCGAAATGCCGCGACAGCGTGGTGATGGAGGCGCGCGGGCTTTCGAGCGCGGTGATGGCGTAGCCCTCGACCGCGCCCCAGAGGCCGGTGACGTCGATCCTCGACCCGGGCATCCCGGCCCGCAGGCAGAGGTGCCGCACGAGCGCCGCCAGTGACACCGCGCCGAGCCGCCCCGTCAGCCAGTGGCCGAGCCGCCAGTTCGCACCGTCCGTCCAGACGTCGGTCAGCGCCGGGAAGAACGGATACGGTCGCGCGTCCCAGGTCCAGGCGGCGCATTCGGGCACATGCACCATCCGGCCGCCGTAGACCGAGGACACCGGGTTGTTCGCCGGAACGCCCCACCAGAGATAGGTCGCCTCGAGATAGGCGCGCTGGATCGCATCGTCGCGCCAGCCCCGCGAGAAATACGGCGTGAAGCTCTCGGAGGACTTCGGATCGAAGAACACGTTCGGCTGGTTGGTGCCGCGGTCGATGGCCGGGCAGCCGAGTTCGGTGAACCGGATCGGCTTCGACTGCGGCACCCATTCCGTCGGCGTCGCGCTCTGCACCCCGCCCGGGCGGTTGTAATGCTGGTTCGACCACCAGGCGCGCAGATCCTTGTAGCGGAAGACCCACGGCTTGCCGGCGGCACCGTCGGTGATCGGGGTCCGCAGCTGCGCGGTGCGGTCGGCGGCGCTGGCGTAGAACCAGTCGAAGCCTTCGCCACCCGCGATGTTCGCCTGCAGATATGCCCGATCGTAGATCGCGGGCCAGCCATCGGCGGCGTCAGCATGCTCGAACCCGTCGCGCCAGTCGGAGAGCGGCATGTAGTTGTCGATGCCGACGAAATCGATCTCCGGGTCCGCCCAGAGCGGATCGAGGTGGAAGAACACGTCGCCGCTGCCGTCCCCCGGCTGGTGGCCGAAGTACTCGGACCAGTCGGCGGCATAGCCGATCTTCGTGCCTGTCCCGAGGATCGTCCGGACATCCGCCACCAGTTCGCGACAGGCCTGCACCGCGGGATAACTCGCGGCGCCGCTGCGGATGGTGGTCAGACCGCGCATCTCCGACCCGATCAGAAAGGCATCGACGCCGCCGGCAGCTTTGCAAAGATGGGCATAGTGCAGGATCATCCGGCGCAGGCCCCAGTCGCCGGCCCGGCCGGTCCACGAAACCGACTGACCCGAGACGCTGAAGCTCGCGGGCGTGGCCGTGCCGAACAGTGACGCCACCTGCGTGGCGGCCGTGGCGGTCTTGTCCACGGTCCCGGCGAAACCTGCGGCAGGCGAACAGGTGATCCGCCCGCGCCAGGGGAAGACCGGCTGGCCGGTCTCTGCGGCGTTGTCGCTGTAAGGGTTCGGCAGCGTGTTGCTAGGCGGCACGTCCATCAGGATGAAGGGGTAGAATGTCACGCGCAACCCGCGCGCCTTCATCTCCTGGATCGCCTGCACCACGGCGAAGTCGGCCGGCGTACCGCCATAGACGGGGCGGTCCTCGTCGTCGCGGCTGACGAAGAAGGCATCGGCGCGGCTGACGCCGTTCGCCGACCAACTGGCGGGCGTGGTCGACTTGGCCGAGACCTCGACGCCCGGCCGCACCTTGCACGATCCCGCGCGCAGATCGTCGCCGAACCAGGCCACGACGAGACTAACGCTCTCGACCGCGGGCGCCATCGCCTTCAGCCGGTCCAGCGCCTCCACCATGTCTGTGGAATCGGCCAGCGCGTTCAGGTTCTCCGCCTGCGTCGCGCCGCCATCGGTCTTGCGGATCGCCTGCGTGGCGTAGGTGAACTCTCCCGAGGCCGGGATCATGGTGACGGCGCGGGTCAGCCCCTCGGCGGTGTCGGGATCGGCGAGCGGCCGGAACACCTCGAAGGAGAGCTGCGGCAGGCGGTTGCCGTAGGTCGAGAGCGCCAGTTCCTCGAAGACGACATACGCGGTGCCGCGATAGGCGGGCGTGTTGACCGCCCCCATCTTCGCGGCGATGAACGGATCGGCGGTCTGCGCTTCGTCGCCGGGATGCCAGCGCCACGTGACGCCGGAGAGGTCCATCGGCTTGCCGTCGGCCCAGATGCGGCCGATGCCGGTGATCGGGCCTTCGCACAAGGCGACAGCGAAGCTCGCGTAGTAGAGATACTCGGTCGTCTTGACCTTGCCGCCCCCGCCGCCCTTGCCGCCGCCTTGGGTGGTGGTCTTCGTCTCCTCGCGGAAATCGGTCGCCCAGATGATGTTGCCGCCCATCCGCATCCGGCCGTAGAGCCGAGGGATCACCGCGCCCTCGGTGGCCGAGGTGATGCGCAGCGTGTCGAGCCGCGCGCCCTCGATGCGCTGGGTGGGCGCCAGCGACGAGATGATCCAGCTGTCGACGACCGAGCCGATGGTCGAGCCGATGAAGCCGCCGATGGTCGCGGCGCTGACGCCGAGGATCGCACCGCCGATGCTGCCGCCAATGGCGGCGCCAGCGGCACCGAGAACGAGGGTGGCCATGGGTGGGTCTCAGGTTTGCGGAAACAGGAAGGCGAAGGCGATGCGCCGCCGCCAGGGTTGCGTGAGCGGTTCCTCGATCACGCCGAGCCGCTCATAGGCGTGGAGGAAGGTG
This sequence comes from Paracoccus sp. S3-43, assembly GCF_029027965.1. NCBI lineage: Bacteria > Pseudomonadati > Pseudomonadota > Alphaproteobacteria > Rhodobacterales > Paracoccaceae > Paracoccus > Paracoccus qomolangmaensis. The sequence goes on from NZ_CP119082.1 coordinate 1,583,907, forward strand.
CCGGGCCCTGTGAGGATCCCGACATGCTTGGCGATGGCGCGCGGCTTCATGCGGAAGAGCACCAGCCCGCCGGGACCGGCCGCCGCGGGTTCCACTTCGATCATCATGCGCCGTGCGCCCTCGGCCAGAACCTCGCGCGGCCCGGTCTCGCCCCAATCCCGGCTGTAGGGCGGGATCGGGAACGGCTCTGGACCCACGACCTCGCGCCAGACGCCGCGCGCGAGACCAAGGCAGTCGCAGCCAACACCGCGCAGGCTGGCCTGGTCGTGATACGGCGTGCCGAGCCAAGACCGCCCGATGATGATGACGCGGGTGGGATCAGCGGAGGTCACAGCACGGACCCTTCGTGGCCGCCATCCTTCGTGGCGTAGCGCAGCACGGCATCCTGGCCGGGGATGTGTGGGAAGCCTCGGAAGTTGGCGGTGTTGGCGAACTTCGCGCCACAGGTCTCCATCCGTTTGTCGCAGCCCGCACGGATGGTGAAGGCATCATCCTCGGCGATCGCGCGCACCGGCGCCTCGAGCAGGGTCAGGATCGCCACGCCGTCCGTGACGTCATGGCCCAGCACCTCGGTGCGCCGGCCCGCATTCGCGCCGCTCGTCCATTCCAGCGTGCCGAAGGTGAACCAGCCGGAGGTGAACCCACCGAGGCCCGAGGCGGTGAAGGCCCGATCGCGCAGGAGATCGATGACGCTGCCAGTGCCCTTGAAGGCGGGATCCTCCAGATTGACCTCGCAGCGCGCATCTCCGAGCGCGGCGTCGCAGCTCGCCTGGAATGTCCGCCCGACCGTCTGGCCCAGCACATGGGCGAGCGATCGGACCTCCGCGACGAAGGCCAGCCGGCCGCGCCGGATCTGGCCGATGGCCCCGCGGCGCATCAGCACGCGCTGGCTGGGGTCGGCCCAGTTCGCCCGCCAGACCTCGACCTCGGCGTTGTCCCAGCGGCCGTCGAGGATGTCGGTCTCTGTGATGCGGTCGGAGGTCAGCACGCCCTCGGCGTCCTGCGCATCGACCGACAGGTCCGAGCCCGACCGCACCTCGGAGGCCGTCAATCCGCTCTCGGGCTCGAAGTCGGTCCCATCGAAGGCGAGCGTCCGGTCGTGGTCGGTGAAGCCGAAGGTGACGGCGTCGGCGCGGCTGATGCGCCAGCACCAAGCGAGCGTCGTCGTGCCGTCGTCGAGATGGGCCTGCAGTGAGGGGTCGAGTATCTTCATCGGCGCAGTTCCAGAAGCGGGATGGAGGTGATCGAGCCGAACCGCTCGAGGTCGAGCGTCACGTCGAGCGCATCGGTGTCGAAACGAACGGGCACGTCGAACGCGAAGCTGGCGGTGATGGCGACGCCCGCGGCTGGGGGCGCAGCGAAGGTGACGAGACCGGTCGTGGTATCGGCCGACCAGCCCGAGGGCTGCTCGACACCGGCGAGCGCGATGCGCACGCTGCCTGCCACCGGCTTGGTGATCGCACGCGTCCAGGATTGCGCGCCGGAGGCGTAGCGCTTCAGCAGCTGGAAGGCGGTCGTCGTGCCGTCGCCGGTGCCGATTGGCTGGTCGGTCGGCGTAGGCGTCTGCGAGGGCAGGCAGGACTTGTGGTCGCCCCAGTCCTTGAAGCGGAAGCCGTGCAGCCGCCCGTTCCGCGCCTCGAAGAAGGCCACGACGGCGGCGAGATCGTCGGCGCGGCGGATGCCATAGGCCACATCGTAGCGGCGGCGCGAGTTGGCCCAGCTGGCGTTGCGCTCCTCGTCGCCAGAGGCGAGCTCGACGATCTGGGTGCGCCGCTCCGGTCCGCCGCGCGCACCGCGGCTGATATCGTCCGGAAACCGGACCTCGTGAAACGCCATGACTGCTCCTCACATCCCCCTTCGCCCGAGCGAAACTGCCCGGGCGATATCGGCCGCGATCTGTGTGCGGGATTGGCGGAAGCTCTCGGCATCCCGCGCGTTGATCGTGACGTGGACCGTAGGCGCGCTTGCCCCGCCGTAGCCCGCGGCTTCGCGGCGCGAGAGCACGCGCTCGCCGCGCTGCAGGATCGCGGGCACCTCGTCGGGTCTGAGGCCCGCCCAGCCGCCGGAATGCATGCGGGGCGCTCCGGCAAAGGCGAGTGCCGGGACCATGCGGCCGGAACCCGGTGCGCCCACCACACCGCCCGCATGCAGGACGTCGGCGAAGATCCCGCCCGCACCGCTCAGCGCACCGGAGAGCGCATTGGCGATGGGACCGAGGATAAATCGCCGCGCCGCGAGCTTCGCCAGATCGGCGATGAGCGAGGTCACGAGGTCGCGGAAGCTCAGCTTGCCGGTCTTCACGAACTCGCCGACGGCGTTCTCGGCACCCTGAAATGCGCCGACCAGCGCATTGCCGATATCGCCGCCGATCTCGCGCGCCTTGGCGGCATAATCGGCGAGCGTGGCGCTGACGGCGGCCCAGCCGGTGACGGCCGTTTCCGCCCCCGCAGCCGCCTCCGCCCCGGCCTGCCGACCGGCGGCGCCGGCGCGACCCGCGGCACCGGTCGCGCCGTCCAGCGCATCGCCCAACTCAAGGGCGCTGCCCGTCGCATCCTCGAGCGCATCCCCGGCTTCGTCACCGGTGCCGGTCACCGCATCCTTCAGCGCCTGCCAGCTGGCCATCGGCCGCGAGGCCGCGTCAGAGAGTATGCCCGCCGCCTCGCGATAAGCATCGGCACGTCCGCGCGCGGCCTCGGCCATCGCGCCCAGTCCGGTGTCGGGCGCGGTGACATAGGTTTGGCCCATGGCGGCGGTGAAAGCATCGGCCGCCGCAGTGCCGGCCGCTGTCGCCGCCCCTTCGAACGGGTTCGCGACCCGCCCCAGCGCCACCGGATCGAGCGTGCCGATCCGCACCCCGCCGTCGCCGACCGCCCAGTCAGGCAGCAGCTCCAGCGCGGCATTGAGCCCGCGGATGAAGCTGTTGATCCGGCTGACAACGCCGTTCAGCATTGCCTCGACGCCCGAGATCAGGCCGTTCGCGGCCTGGAAGGCGAAGTCGCCGATGGCGCCGGGCAGGCTGCCCCAGATCGCCACGGCACCGTCATAGGCACCCTGAAACACTGCGATGCTGCGGTCGCCGAAGCTCACCACGCCGCTGACGGTTTCGTCGAGCAGGGTGAAGATGGTCGCCTTCAGCCCCTCCCAGGCGGCGCCGATGCGGGCCATCACCGCGTCGAGGCGCAGTCCCATGCGGTTCCATGCCTCGGCCGCGAACTCGGCAACGAGGCGGAAGGCCTCGGCCAAACCGCCCACCTTCTGCACGACATTCATCAGCTGGTAGATCAGTTCGCCCGCCAGCACGATCAGGGCGCCGATGCCGGTGCGCACGATGGCGCCCCGCAGCACGGTCAATGCGCCGGAAAGCGTCAGCGTGGCGACACGGGCGGCGAGGAACGCCGCGACCCAGCGCCCGGCCATGAAGCCGGCGAAGGCGATGCCGATGGCGGCGAGGCGTTCCATGTTGTCGGCCACCGCGATCAGCGCCGTGGCCACCAGCGACGAGGCCCCGAACACCTGATCCCACGTCCCGACAAGCTGCATCGCGGCATTGCCGATCAGCGTGAAGGCGTCGCCGATGGTGGCGGGCATGCCGTCGGCTTCCTCGCGCAGCCGCTCGAGATTGCCGATCAGCGCCGTCTGGATCACCGCGCCGGTGATGCGGCCCTCGGCGCCCGCCTGCCGCAACCCAGTGACGGTGGTGCCGAGGTCCGCTGCGAGGAGCTGCGCGACGCGCCCGCCCTGCGCGATCACGGTGTTGAGGTTGTCGCCCGAGAGCTTTCCCAGTGCCATGGCGCGGGCCAGCGCGGTCTGCACCGAGACGGCACGCTCGCCCTTGGCGCCCGAGACCACCATGGCGTTGTTCAGCGCCTCGGTGAAATCGAGGCTCTCGCGGGTGGAAAGGCCGAGTTCGCGCAGTGCGGTGGCGTTGGCCAGCCAGGACTCGGTCGTCTGCTCGATCCCGGAATAGGTCCGCCGCGCCATGGCGGCGAGGCGCTCCATCACCGCCGCACCACGCTCCTGCGACCCGGTGGCGAGATCGACACGCGAGCGCAGATCGGTCCAGCTGTCGGCATAGGCCACGATCTGCCGAACCGACAGTGCCCCGGCGACGATGCCGGCAAGGCGGCGCAGCACCGCGCCGGTGACATCAGCCTGCCGCTCGATGCGCCTGAAGCTTGCCTCGCCGGCGTCGCCGATCCCCTGGAACTCGGCCTTCACCTGGCGCCCGCCCTCGGCGACGAGGCGGACGGAGACCTTCTTCTGGGGCATGGATCAGTGTTCCTGACGAAGGGATCGAGGCTTGTGGGCCCGGTTCATCGCTCCGGCCCCGGCGAGGACCGGTCGCCTGACGCCATCTGTTCGTTGAGCTTGCGGACCATCACGGCCTCGATCTCGGGCAGGCATTCGGCAGCGATCAGCGGATCCATCCCGAGCGCCCGCGCCATGGCGATCGCCGCCGTCATGTCCCAGCCAAGCACCGTGGCGCCGCCCATGCCGCTCGCGAGGCGAAGCTGTCCGGTCAGGCGCTGCGCCAGATCCCAGACCTGCCAGCCCTCAAACGTCAGGGGCCGGTTCAGCCGCGCCGGGCAGTCCGGGCACGCTTGTTCGCGGCCCTCGCAGGGCTCGCAGGCTTTGCAGTAGGCGTCGCCCCCGCCAAAGTGCCAGTCGGCGAGAGCGTGGAGGCGTTTTTTTCCGCTTCCAGCATCAGATGCGGCGCGAGGCAGTGGGCCTGGAAGGCTTCGAACACCGGCCAGATGTCCAGAAGGGCGTCGATGCCTTCCGGCGTGATGGGAACGGGCCTGCCGTCGGCATCGCCGACGCCCTCCCAGCCGGTGACCACGCGGCGGGCGACGGCCTTGGCCATTGCCAGCGCCATGTCCTCCTGCCGGGCCCCTTCGGGTAGCGCCTCGATGGCCGGGTCGTTGCGCGCGGCGACCATGATCGCGGTGGTGACGGGCAGGACGTGCAGACGCAGGCCGGCCCCAAGATCGAGCCATTTTGGGTCGCCGGAAAGCTCGAGACGGATCATGGTCAGTATTCCTCGATGTCGTTGACGAGAGTGACGGTGCACATCCGCCCGAGCGTGGCGTCGCGGGCGGCCTGCCAGTCGAAGCTGGCCTGAATGCCCTGCGGCCCGCCGATCTCGATGCGCGGGCGGGGCAGATATACGGCGTGGACGGCGAGGGTCAGGCTTTCGCCGGAGACGAGCGTGTAGGAAAATTCCAGTTCACAGGGCGTGCCGCTGATCGCCTGCGTCACCAGCGTGCTGTCGGCGAAGCGCACCTCTGTCCGGCCGGTCAGCGCGGCAATCGAGGGATCGGCGCCGTCGATCATGCCGTCGGCGCGGATGGTCTCGATCCGGTCGAGATTGTTGGCATAGGTGATCTCGGTCGAGATCACGTTGCCCAAGGCGGTGCCGTTGCGTTTGATCGCGCCGTTGAAATGCCCGAAACGGATCAGGTCCAGTTCGGCCGGTGTGCCGGCGCTGCTGGTCGTGGCAACCGTCTCGCCCTGCGCCACCAGTAGCGCGGTCGCGGTCAGCAGGCCCGAGCGCTGCATCTGCCAGCTGAGCTGGTCCAGCACCACACCGGAATACATGGCGTAGCGCGGCACCTCGGGCATTCCAGTCTCGATGGAGAGGCTCGGCAGCGTCCAGGCGCCGGACTGGAAGGTATGGGTGAACGGGCCCGGCGCGCTTCCCGTCGTGGTCGGCGCGCCGAACGCCGCCTTCAGCCAGAAGCCGAACGCTTCTGCGTCGAGCGGCACCACGACGTCGCCATCGGCTGTCACCGCATCCTTGACCGGCGCCAGCGGATCGCGGCCGTAGCCCAGAAGCTCCGAGTTCAGCAGCGGCTGTTCTGCTCCAAGCGAGGTGCTGGCGAACGGCATCCGAGTGAAACCGCCGGCTGGCCGCGTTCCATAGGTCGTCTCGAACGCGAGCGCCATCCGCGCCCGCGCCCCTTGGGCACGTGCCATGTCGGTCTCCTTGTCGAAGTGGATCAGCCGAGCGGGTCGGCTGTGGAATAATGCAGGACGACCGGGATCACGGCCGCCTTCAGGCTGGCCGCCCCGGCGACGGGCAGATCGACCGGCTGCGGTGCCTCAGCCTCGACCCAGTCGCAAAGCCCGCCCAGCGTGCGGTCGGCGGCAAGCGCCGCGCCGATGCCGGCGCAGAGCGTGTCGAAGGCCGTGTCCCGGGCCGCGCCCTGCACGACCGCCTCGATCTCGGCGCGGTGCTGGTAGTGATAGCGGAGCGGCGACAGCGTGACCTCCGGCTCCCCCGGCTCCCCGTCGCGCAGGATCAGGAGACCTGCGGCCGGCACGCGTTCGGGCAGCACCTCGCCGCGCAGGGCGGTGGCGGACAGCGCCGAGAGCCGCGCGTGCAGCGCGGCAACGATGGTTTCGCGGGGGGACATGGGATAAATCATCGGCTAATTTGACTGACGAAACGCTCGGACAGCGAGGTCTTAGGCGTGCTCAACTCGATTTAGGGAAGCGCTGCTTGGCACCGAGCAACCAAGAGGTCGATGAGCTGCGGCGCCGATTTGGCGCGAACGTTCCGATTATTAACCGTATCCCGAGTGCCGAAGAGGTAGTCGAAAGAGAGTCGTGGCTTGAGAGGATTGCTGGCACAGTGGGGCTCGAAAAGTGGATGTGGAAATCGCGTCGCGGCCTTCTGATCGCAATCATTGTTGTGCCTCCGGGCATAAGCGGGCTCATTGATTTTTGGTCACCACCAATTAGAGCCGGTATTGAATATGCACGGCCGTACATTGGTGTGATTGAGAACACTGCCATTGCGCTCGGCCAGAGGATGGTTGTATTTCTTCCAGAGCGAGGTCCCGAAAGGCTTGACCCAATCTACCCACATGCGATTCTAGCCCCAGCCGTTGGACAGATGATTACTGTCGCAGCAGGCATCACGAACATTGACGTCAGGGTCTATCGTCTTGCGCACCCCCGATACGATCCTTTAGATGGTCTTGGGCCTTCTCGCTTCGGTGGTAGATGGAACTCTCCCGGTCCACGCCTTCTCTACACATCGGACAGCATTCTCACGGCCATCGAAGAGCTTCGTCCGCATTTACCACTCAACTCTCTTAAAAACTTTGTTCTTCATGAAATTAGGGTCTCAGCGCTTGCAGAGATCCTTCCGAGGGATCGTTCGAAAATCCTGATTGATGATTCTTATGAGGCTTCAAGACAAGTAGGAGACGACTGGATTAGGCGTGGTCAGTCGGATGTCTTGGTCGCGCCGAGCAGTGTCGATCCATTCGGCCATACGGTCGTTATCAACTTGGCGCACGCTGAGCGGATGGACATCAAGCTTGCCAGGAGCACCCCCATCAGTCTGTAAGGGTGATGGGGACTTGGCCAGCCAAGTTCATTCCGGAAACCCGCCCCCAGCCCAATTCGTCACGATCAGCCCCGGCACGGCATCTCGCGCCCGCTCCGCATCCCGCGCGAGGTCCAGCCGCTTCTTCAGCCTGACCTGCGGGACCAGCAGGAAGATCGGCACGGTGGTGAGCCCCCGGCCGGTCTTCGAGCGCGACGCCACTGCGCGCCCTTTCGTGTTCAGCCGCCCCTCGGCCACGAGCAGGCTCGGTCCGGTGCGCCGATAGACGAAGCGCAGGCGCAGGCCGGTGCGACGCTCCCATTCGCCGGGGGTGATCCGGCCACCCCGGAGGGACTTGCCGGCTGCGGCTGTGGGGATCGCCAGCCAAAACCCGTCCTTGGAGCGGATCAGCGGGCCGGTGTCGTGAGCGCCGACGATGACCGGAGCCTTCGACCAGACCAGCGCGGCGGCGTTCAGGCTGTCCCGGCCTTTCGGGAACTGCTCCGAGCGGATGGTGCGGGCGAGCCGCGCCCCGAGACCCGCGCCGGTGATCTGCGCGCGCCAGGCGGTCTTGAGGCCGCTCCCGGCGTCGCGCATCGCCGTGGTGACGGCTTTCTCGCCGGCACGGGTCTCAGTCTCCATGATCCGGGCGATGTCGCCGATGATGTTGACGCCGAGCTTCATGCAGGCCTCAGATCGACGGTCCAGACGAGCCGTTCGCGGTCGCGGACCGGCTCGCCCTCGATGAGGAAGGCCTCGTGGCAAATCTCGACGCGGTCACCGGGGCGTGGGTCCGCCACCTCGACGACGCGCAGGTCGATCCGGGTGGTCTCGGACCAGAGCCTCGCATCGCCGAGGTCGGTGACGGCATCGGCCCGCCGGGCGACGACGCGCACCAGCAGGGGCGCGCCGCCGTCGGCGATATAGACCGCATCCCGGCCGATGTTCGGGTCGGCGAAGAACGTGTCGACAGCAGCGGCAAAGGCGGACATCACGTGCGCCGGGCCGAGCGCAGCACCTGCGGCCGGGTGCAGATCGGCAGTGGATTGCTCTCGATCTCCAGCCGCACCCATTCGTCACGATCCCGATCGGGGATGGTGCGGGCGTAGAGCGGCAGACCCAGCGTGTTCACCGTCTCGAAGGTGTCCGCAGGGGCGTGGTAGATCTCGAACAGCCCCTCGACGCCTTCGGGATAGAAGAATGCCTTGTCGGTCGGCACGCCGAAGCCCGCGCCACCGCGGTAGCGCCGGAAGGTGATGCCGCCGAAGCTGACCTCGTCGGCCACCCGGCCGCGCAGATCGGCTGCGGCAGCGGTGTTGAGATAGGTCTCGCGCACCTCCTTGTGGGCCACCAGATCGGCGAAGAAGGCCGAGCCGCATTCCGCGCGCACCTGCACCGCACCTGCCGCAAGCCCGCCCATCGACGCCTCGACGTCCTCGATCAGCGCCTGGCAGCGCTTCCGGAGCGCACCCGAGGTCGGGCTCGCATTGTCGAGGTCGAAGTCGATCTCGGGGCTGGGCGTGATGCCGAACTCGGTGAAGTAGCTGATCACCGTCGCACCGTCCTTCGGATCCCTCACGATGCCCTGAATGCCGTTCAGCAGGTGGTACTCGAAGGTGGCCTCGGCATCCTGGCGCAGGCGGCCGAGCTTGCGCGCGACCTCGCTCTGCACCTGCTGGGCCGCAGTTTCCGAGCCGAAGTCGCGGATGCCCTGGATCTCGGAGGCCCAGAGCACGTCCTGCTTCTTGAACTGGCGGCAGACGAAAGCGCGCATCTCGCGCCGCTCGGGTACCTGCTGTTCATACGCCGAGCCGCGTTCGGAGAACGGGATCAGCGAGAGGGTGCCGTCGCGGCTCTCGATCACGACGGTGCGGGACCGCACCCCACGCGGCGAGAACAGGCCAGCGCCCGACAGGATCGCGGGCCGGAAGGGGATGTTTTCCAGCGCGCGGGTGAGTTCGATGATGGTGAAGGCATCGCCTTCGAAGATGTCCATGGTGGCCATGGGAATGCCTCCGGTGCATGGATTTTGTGGGACCGCTGGCGGAGATCAGCGGACGAGGATGCCCGCGGCGAGGAGCGCCACATGGGCGGCCGCGATCTCGGCTGCGCTGAGGGTGCCCGCGAAGACGAGGTCATGGCGGTTGACGATCGCGGGGCCGCGGACCACGGCGACGGCAGGCGCATCGCCCGCGCTCGCATCCGCCTTGCCCCAGAGCACCGCGACGGCGGTCTCGGTGCCGTCGACGGCCGCGGGATCGTGGGCGGCGTATTTGCCGGAGGCGGTGATCCTGCCCAGCACGGTGCCGGGATCGAGCGTGCCGGTTGCAATGGTGATGGTCTCGCGGGTGTAGTCGCGGAACGCCTCCCAGACGAGGAAGCCGCCCGCGTGCGGGGTTTCGGTGAGCGTGGTCATGAGTCATCCTTTCAGCCTGAAGGTGCGGGCGACGATCTCGCTCCAGGGGCGGGTGCCCGATGGGCGGCCCGGTTGCGCGTGATGGCCGGCGATCTCGGGCTCAGCCTCGGCTTTCGCGGCCAGGAGCGCCGCGCGGACGTGGTCGAGGCCGGCGTCCTCATCGAGGAAGCGGCCGGCCATCCGCGGCTGTCCGGCAAGGCGGCAGAGGTCGACGACGGCGCGGGCGTGCGAGATGGCCTCGGCGCGGATCGCCGCGGGATCGGGCGGTGCGCCGCCGGGTGGTGGCGTCCCGACCGGCGGCTGCTCGGCGTCGGTGTCGCCGATCTCTTCTTCCCCGGCGCCAGAGGCCTCATCGCTCTCCGCGGCAGCGCCGGTGGTCTCGGCGGCATCGGTGCCGGTGCCGGCGCCGTCGTTGTCGTCACCATCGTTGTCGTCGCCGCTGTCGGTTGCAGCCGCGACCGCTTCGGCCAGCGCCGGCGGCGCGTTGCGGAAGCGCGCGACATCGAAGCGCGCAGCGATCCGCACCGGTTCGGCAAGCCGGTCGGCAAAGCCGAGCGCCAGCGCCTCGCGCGCATCCAGCCAGGTCTCGGCGGCCATCAGCGTCGCGATCTCGTCGATCGACTGGCCGGATTTGGCGGCATAGCCGGCAGCAAGGCTGCCACCCACCTTGTCCAGCGCCTCGGCCATGGCCCGCATGTCGGCGGCGGTGCCCATCACGAGCCCCGCGGGATCGTGGATCATCAGGAAGGCGTTTTCCGGCATGACGATCTCGTCGCCCGCCATGGCGACATAGGAGGCCGCCGAGGCGGCGACGCCGTCGATCCAGACGGTGACCGTGCCCGCATGCCGCTTCAGCGCGTTGTGGATCGCCACGGCGTCGAAGACCGAGCCGCCGGGGCTGTTGAGCCGCAGATCGATGGGCGTGCCCTCGGGCAGCGCGCCGAGTTCCGCAAGGAACCCCTTGGCCGAGACCCCGCAGGCCCCGATCTCGTCATAGATCGCCACTTCCGCGCCGGTGGCCCGGGCGCGGATCGCATACCAGCTTGCCATGCTCTCACTCCTGTTCGGTGGCGGACTCGGTCGCAGCGGCGTCGCCGTGCTCATGCTCGCGGGCCCCATCACCGGGATCCGGCTGCGTCGCGGGCGTCGCCCGTGCCCCCTGCGTCTCGCCGGAGCCGGTGCGGTAGCTGAGACCGAGCGCCGCGGCGCGTGCCGCATCGGCCGCGTTCTCGCGGTCCACTTCCTCGATGTCGTAGCCGGTGGCCTCGACCACCTTGCGGCGCGAGGTGATGCCCGCCCCCATCGCCAGCACCTGTGCCTGGATGTCCTTCAGCGGATCGACCCAGTCCCAGCGCGGCGGGATCCACTGCACCGGCCGCGCCGCCGCGGGATCGTCGAGACCGAGCGCGCCGGAGAGCGCGGCCGCCTCCAGCCATCGCCGCCAGACCGCCCGGCAGAGCTGGTGCACGATCACGCCATGCTGCAGCTGGCCGATGCGGCGCCGGAACTCGACCAGCTCCGCCCTGAGGCTCGAATAGTTCGCCTGCCGGACATCCCCGGTGACCAGGTGATACGGCAGCCCCAGCGAGGCGGAGACCGCGAGCAGCGTCCGGTACTGGAACGCCTCGTAGCCGCCGCCCACGTCGGCGGGCGCGGAGAACTTCACGTCCTCGCCTGGCAGCAGCACCTGCATCGTCCCGGGCTCGAGGCTGGCGATGGCCGCGCCATTGAGGTCCGCTTCGACCTCGCCCAGCATCGGCTCTTCCGGGGCGGTCTTGGTGATGAAGCCCGCGAACATCGCCGCGGTCTTCTTCCGGTCCAGCTCGGCGTCGTCATACTGGTCGAGCAGGAACAGCCGCACCATCGCCGGTGCGACATGCGGCAGCCCCCGGATCTGGCCGGCGTCGATGGGCCGATAGATGTGCAGCACATCCGCGGCGGGTACGCGCACCGTCTCCGGGATCACGTCGCCGATGACCCGGCCGCCCTGATCGGTGCTGTCGCCCGGGTGACGGCGGCGGAAGTGATAGGCCACGCGGCGGCCGATGCTGTCGAACTCGATCCCGCAGCGGATACGGCTGCCCGATGGCAGCACCTCCGTCTTCTCGAAGGGCAGCATCTCCGACTGCAGCAGCTGCAGTTGCAGCGGGACCATGAGCCCGTCCTCGGCCCGGCGCGGGCGCAGGCGGACGAAGCATTCGCCCGCCACGAACATCTCGCGCGCCACCATGGCCTGCAGGCCGTAGAAGTCGGTCAGCCCGTCGGCATCGGCCTCGTCGGTCCAGGCGAGCCAGAGCCGCTGAACGTAGTCGCGAACCGCCGCATCCTCGATCAGCGAGGATGGCTTGATGCCGTCTCCGACGAGGTTTGACGCAAACGCCTCGCAGGCATTCGCCGCGTAACCGTTGGTGACCACCAGTTCGCGCGAACGCGCCAGCAGCCGCGGGCCGCCGGAGGCGACCAGCGCGTTGATGTTCTCGAGCGGCGGGTTCCAGCCGCGCAGGCGGCGCTTCGCCATGGCGCCCTCGAGGCGGGCGCGCACCGCCGCTGGTCCAGCGCTGCCCGGCGATGGGCGGCGAAAGCGGTCGAAGAGGCCCATGGAGTCAGAGCCCCTTCACCGTCGTCACGCGCACCTGCCGCACGATGCGGCGCCCCTCGGCCGCCGCGATCTCGCGGTCCAGCGCCTCGATGGCCCGGTCGATCTCGGCGACGCTGCGATAGTCCACCGTCTTGCCGTCGTAGCTGACCCGCGCCACGCCCGAGGCGCGCTGCACGGCCAGTGCCTCGCGGCGGGCACGGAGTTCTGCGGCCGTGGCCATGGATCACCTCATGTAACTGGAGTGCACGGTCCGGCGTTGCGGGCTTCGTCGAGGCGCGGCCGGCCTCGCCAGCGGGCTGTCCGCAATTGTCGCATCCGCGGCCGACACGCCCAGCTGCGCTTCCAGATCGGCCCAGCGTGCCTCCGGCCAGCGATCCGCCCCGAGGATCCATGCGGCGGCACGGGCGTAGACGCGGGTGTCGAGCGCCTCGTTGCGCTCGCGCAGCTTCTGCCATTCGAGCCTGGAGAAGCCGCGCCTCGTGCGGACCGTCACCAGCTGCTCGGCGGTCAGCTGCTTCAGCCATTCGCTGGCCGCCCAGTCCGGCAGGTGGATCGTGCCGGCCGGAAAGACCGCGCCCTCGGCCCGTTCCTCTGCCGCTGGCCGCTCCTGCCGAAGGAAGCGGTAGGTCTCGGCCTTGAAGGTCGAGGTGGCGACGGTCCAGAGCCGCGCCCCGCGCCGGAGCCGCTTGCCGGCAACGGTCGCATCGACATAGGTCGGCCCCGTTACCGGGCTCGTCCGGGTGAAGCCCTCGACGCCTTTCACGGGCGCCACCTGCGCGAAGCCCACCTGCCGCGACCATGCATAGACGGCGCTGGTCTCGAACCCGGAGTCGATCGCGAGCCGCGCCAGCGTCATCGGCTGGCCGGAGGCGTGTTCCCATGTGCGCCCGAGCAACTCGGTCAGCTGCTGCCAGCAGCCCGGATCGCCGGGGCCACCCTCGAGCACGAGGTGGTCGACGAGCCAGCTTTCGAGACCGCGGCCCCAAGCCCAGACATCGACCTCGATCCGGTCCTTCTGCACGTCGGCGCCCGCGGTCAGGAACAACCCGCGTTCGGGCACGGTGCCCGCGGGCCATGGCTCGCGCCGGTCCGCCAGCCGCTGCCAGTCGGGCGCCTCGCCGGTCTCCATCCAGGTCTCGCCGAGAATGGTGTTCCGGAACGCCCGCATCGCCTCGTCGCTGCCCCGTGCCGCCTCATGCGCCCGCGCGACCCGCTGCCAGCTGAGCCAGCCCACCGGCGAATAGAGCGCCGAGAGGTGGTAGCCGACCGTGGCCGGATCGCTTGGTCTCGCCGTCGCGCGCCACTCGCCGCACTCGAGCATCGCCGTCTTGTGGTGCTCCGCGATTGCCGCGTCGCAGCCCTCGCAGTGATACTCCGCCGTCTCCGGGCGGCCCTTCTGCCAGCGCAACCGGTCGAACTTCAGCCACTGCATCGCACCGCAATGCGGGCACGGCACGAAGAACCGCCGTTGGTCGCTGGCCTCATACTCGCGCTCGATCCGGCTCAGCCCCCGGATCGTTGGCGTCGAGACCAGCAGCACCTTGCGCCGGTGGGCGAAGGTCAGCGACCGCGCTTCTGCCAGCGTGACCGGATCGCCTTCCTCGTCGGCCGAAGCCGGATAGGCGTCGACCTCATCGAGGAAGATGTAGCGCGCCGGGGTCGAGCGGAGCCCGACCGCCGAGTTCGCCCCGGTCATGATCAGGATGCCGCCCGCGAACTCCTTCGACAGCATGGTGTTGCCCGCGTCGCGGGACCGGGCGGGCTTCACCCGCTCCCGCAGCTCGGGGCTCTCGTCGATCAGCGGATCGATCCGCTGCCGCGAATTGCGCTTGGCCAGTTCCACGGTCGGCTGGACCGCCAGCATCGGCCCCGGCGCCTGATGGATCGCGAAGCCGATCCAGTTGTTGCCCGCCTCGGTCGCGCCGACCTGCGCGGCCTTCATGAACACGATCCGCTGCGTGGGATCGCCAGGGCTCAGCCGGTCCATGATCTCGCGCATGTAGGGCGTGCGTACCGTGCGATACCGCCCTGGCTCGGCCGAGGCGCGGCCCGACAGCATCCGGTGCCGGTCCGCCCATTCCGAAACGGTCAGGTCGGGGTCGGGCCGCAGCCCGTTGCCCCAGGCGCGCAGGATCTCGCCCGCGCCGTCGAAGTCCGTCAGTGCGTCATCGTCACCGGAAATCGGGCCGGACCTCGGCGAGTTCGTCGAGGTGGGCGCGTACATGTCTCTCCAGGACCTTCTGCATCGCGGCGGGCTCCACGGTGATCTGCTGGCCCGTCGCGTCGCTGCACGAGGCAGAGAGCTCGGCCGCCATCAGCGCCGCGGCGCGCGCGGGCCAGTTGACCCAGGCGTCCCGTTCCTCCCGCGCCAGGCGGAAGACCAGCGCCAGCGCGCGGGCGCGCTCGATCAGCTCCCCCTTCAGCTTCTGCAGCCGGATGCGCCGCTCCTGCGCCTTCAGCACCTCGTTCGCCGTCTTGGCCTGCAGGAAGGTCGTGCCGCCCCCGACGGCCGGGACCGCCAGTCCCTGTTCGCGCAGCGTGTCGCCGACAGCGGCAACCGCCGCCTCGGGGACGGGCTTCAGCCTCGGCGCGGGCGGTTTCCTCGTCTTCGACGGGTCCGTCGTTTCCGCCCGCCGGGCGTCGCTGGCGGCCGCGTTGATGCTGCCGTCGGGATAGAGGACCAGCCGCTCGGCCGTCTTCGCCTTCTGGATCGCGCCCCGCGACAGCCCGACATGCGCGGCGTACTGGCGCTCGCTCATGCCCTGCATCGACAGCTCCGATTATCATTCACAAACAGGTGGTTATCGAGTTGATAAGCCTCGGCGGCGGAGCGAACGTCCATCCTGAAAGGACGATGAAACTCACCCGGAGCCACCACAATGACCCGCCGCGCGACCGACAACACGAAAGCCCTCGACGCCTTCCTCGCCGCGAAGACCGAGATCGACGCGATGCTGGAACGCCTGGCCGTCCTCAGCGCGGACCATTTCGAGACCAGCCCGGACGAGATCAACTGGGGCGATGTCGGCACCGTGAACCACTACCGCGCCAAGCTACGCGAGATCACCGACATGGCCTTCAGGGAAGGCGAACACGCCGAATGACATGACCAACTCCCGGTCCCGCCCGCCAACTGGCGGGCTCGACCTCGTAGAAGGGCCCGCATTCCGCGCGCCCCGATGCGACGGAGACGACGATGACCAAACTTTCCGATACCCAGCTCGTGATCCTCAGCGCCGCCGCGGAGCGCGAGGACCGCAACGTCCTGCCGCTCCCCGGCTCGCTCCGCGGTGGCGCCGCAACCAAGGTGGTGGGCGCGCTGCTCTCGCGCGGGCTGATCGCCGAGACGACGACCGACAGCCAGAGCAAGGCCGACGCCGCGCTCAATCGGATCTGGCGCAACGACGAGGACGGCCGTGCCATCCTCCTGCACATCAACGACGCAGGGCTCGCCGCCATCGGCGTCGAGCCGGAGGGCGGCGACAGCGCGCCCGCGGGCGCCGACGCGGCGCCGAGCGCCGTAGCCGCGCAGGACGCTCCCGGCGAGGCCGACGCCGGGCCCGAGGCGCGCAAACCGCGCACGGGCACGAAGCAGGCCAAGCTGATCGAGATGCTCCGCGCCGAGGGCGGCGCCACCATCGACGAGATCGTCACCGCCTTGGACTGGCGGCCGCACACGGTGAGGGGTGCGCTTGCCGGCGCGCTCAAGCAAAAGCTCGGCCTGACCATCACCTCCGAGAAGGTTGACGGAAGGGGCCGCGTCTACACCATCCGCGACTGACGCTCCGCACCGAAACGGACTGAAGGCCGCCGTCCACCCTCGGGCGGCGGTGTCTCATTCTGCACTCCGGATCCGGATCGCCTCGAACAGTCGCCGCAGCAGGTAGCCGCGCGCCAGCGAGACACCGACGAAGGCGAGGCCGATGGTCAGATGCTCCGCGAGCCCGGTCTCGATGCCGAACCACGGGAACACGATGATCTGCGTGGCGATGGCCAGCACATAGCCGACCACGACATTCGTCACGGCCTCGACCATAGACATGATCCGGCTCTGCTTCATCTCAGCCTCTCCGGCAGGCTTTCCAGAAACGCCCTCACGAACTCCGCCGCGAGCGGCGGCACGATCGCATTGCCGTAGCCCCGCAGCAGCCCCATGCGGCGGGGTATCCCATCAGCCAGCGGGAATGTTCCGGGCTCAACGGGCCGCCAGCGGTCGTCGCGGCAGAGGAGCCAATCCGGATCTCGCCAGACGCCGTCCGTCGCGCTGGCGCCGGCCAGGTCGGCGTCGTGGTCGACCAGCCCGCCAGCCAGACCTGTCGGCCGAGCAGCGCGTTGATCGGCACCGCCGGGCATTCCGATCCGTCCTTGTGATCCCGCGCAGAAGCCGTGGCCCAGCCCGCCTCCCTCCATGGCGACGGCGCCGAAGAACAGTCGCTGGCGGATATGCGGGGCGCCGATACCCGCAGCCGGCAGATCGGCCGCCGCGACGGCGTAAGATGCTGCTTCCAGCGCATCCGCCAGAGCGTCGAACCACGCCCAGCCGGCCGGACCCTCAGCCGCTGCGCGAGCCGCGCCGCAAACCGGTCCGAGCACTGCCGCGCTCGCGACCTGCTCGCCGAAGACGATGTTCGGCCGGCAGGCTGCGACGAGTTGCAGGAAAGCGGGGGCGAGATGGCGGTCATCGTCCTGTCCCTTGCGCTGTCCGGCGACGCTGAACGGCTGGCACGGCGGCGAGCCGGTCCAGACGGACAGATCCTCGGCCACGCCGGCGAGGCGCAGCGCGTAGGGCCAGCCGCCGATCCCGGCGAAGAAATGGCATTGCATGAAGCCGCGCAGATCGGCCGGCTCCACGTCCATGATGGAGCGCCCGTCCACCTCGCCCCTGGGCAGGAGCCCAGCGGCGATCAGTTCCCGCAACCAGGCGCAGGCGGCGGGATCGGCATCGTTGTAGTAGACGGACATCACGCGGCGGCGTCGGCCTTGTCGCCCAGCCGCTCGGCCTTCACCTGAGCGAAGCTCCGGCCCTCGCCGTCGAGGATCGCGTCCTTGCCGGTCTCGGCCTGCCAGCGCGCCACGGTGACATCGACATAGGCCGGGCTGATCTCCATCGCAAAGACCCGCCGACCGTTGGCCTCGCCTGCCATGATCTGCGAACCGGACCCCGAGAAGGGCTCGTAGCAGAGCCGGCCCCGCGCCACATGCTGGCGCATCGGGATCCCGAACGCGTCGAGTGGCTTCGGCGTCGGGTGGTCGGGCCGCTCGTCCTTGGCGAAGCTGGGCAGCGCCCATGTCGATGGGAGCGTTTCCTCGGCCACCTTCGGCGGCCGGTTCGGGCGGCGCCAGCCCATGAAGCAGGGCTCGTGCTTCCAGAGGTAATGCGACCGGGTCAGAACGCCGCGGTCCTTTACCCAGATGATCTGCTGGTGCACGAAGGCTCCCGCCTTTTCCCAGCAGGCCTCCAGCATCGCCTGGCGCCGCGAGGCGTGCCAGCAGTACCAGGCGGCGTCCTCGGTGATCGCCTCGGCCACGGCCGCCGCGATGAAGCCGTCGTAGAGCTCGGCGCCCTGCGAGCTGTCGTCCCAGGTCGTGCCGTAGGACGCCGACCAGTCCTTGTTGCGGGTCGGATGGTTCGAGCCGTCGTAATCGACGAGATACGGCGGGTCGGTGGCGAACAGGATCGCGCGCTCGCCGTTCATCAGGCGGCGCACGTCGGCAGCGCTGGTGCTGTCGCCGCACAGGAGGCGATTGTCGCCGAGGATCCACAGGTCGCCCGTCCGCGACGCCGGGTTGCGCGGCGGCTCGGGGATGGTCACCGGCGGCACGGAGCCCCCGGCGCCACCTTCTTCACCGTCGTCTTCCGCGACGTAGGCCAGCAGCTTGTCGAGCTCGCCATCGGAGAACCCCACCAGCGACAGGTCGAAGTCTTCGGCCAGCAACTCGTTCAACTCGGCCGACAGCAGCGCTTCGTCCCATGTCCCGAGTTCAGTCAATTTATTGTCGGCCAGACGATAGGCCCAGCGCTGCGCCTCGGTCAGATGCCCGAGCACGATGACGGGCGCTTCGGTCAGGCCAAGCTGTGTCGCGGCCAGCACGCGCCCATGGCCCGCGATTAGCTCGCCGTCCTCGCCGACGAGGCAGGGCACGGTCCAGCCAAATTCGGCCATGCTGGCGGCGAGCTTCGCAACCTGGTCGGCACCGTGCAGCTTCGCGTTCTTCGCGTAAGGCTGCAGGCGCGCAAGCGGCCATTGCTCAATCCGCTCGGGGGCAAAGCTCAGCGTCATCGGCAGGTCGGTCCTTCGGATCAGGGTGGATTCCCTTGGCTTCCGGTCTCCGGGGTCCAGACTGGACTCCACGCGGGGTCCAGCGGCCACCAAGGGTGTCCAGCTTCAAAGGCTTGATTTTGCGGTGTTTCAGGCGGGTTCAGGCGGCGCTGGCTTCCGGGTGGCTTCCCAAAAAATCGGCCCTGTCGCTGGCGATGCGTCGCGCTTCGCCCGCCAGCATACGAATGTCGCGCAGAAGGAACCGCGAAGTCGGCTCAGGGGGCCTGGCGGGGGCGGACAGCGGCCCGCAAGGAAAGGATCAGCGCCTTTCCTTTTCCAACGGACCCGCCAACGAAAGGATGGTTTCGCTCGGGGCCGCGCCGCGCGCGCCTCTCCCGAGTATATCCACTTTCTACCCCGGGAGAGGCGTTTTTGTCTGCGCGAAAACCCTCTACACGAGACTTTCCTACTGGCTGCGCGCCAGCTTGATGATCTCGAGGATCGGCAGTTTCCGGTTGAAGGGCCGCCTGTTGAGGTTGAGAGCGATCAGCGACAGCCCGTAGCGCCAGTGCTGATGCGCAGCGGCGTGGCAGAGACCGACGTGCCAGCAGATGTTCTTCCAGCGCTCGTCATGCGCCTTCATCCAGACGATCTTGCCGTCGATGGGCTCGAGGCAGTTCGTCCAGGTCAGAGTTTCCTCCATCCGCGCGATGTCCCGCGGCGAGGGCGAGACGCGCATGGGCTTCGGCTCCTGGCCCACCTTGTCGGCGAAACCGTGGACGATCTCCGGCCATGTGCTGAAGTATCCGTTGCGCCGGGGCTCCGGCAGACGGCGCAGGATCATACCCGCCTCGGAGAGCCGCGCTTCCACGTCGGCTGGTGTCCAATGGGTCATTTCCTCACCTCTCGTTGTGTTGGGCGCGCGCCGTAGAGACGCTCGCCGAGTTGCCGCACCAGCTCCCGCTCAGGCCAAGTAAGTCTCTGGTCGTCAAGGGAAACTGCGAACACGCGTTGCTCCTTCCAGCCGTCGCGCTTGACCTGTTCGGGGTTGCGGCGCTCGCCGCCATAGCCACGGGGAAACCGCCTCATTGCAGGCCCCCCTTGGTCTCCAGCGCCCAGAGCAGGATCGCGATGGCGTCGGCCTCGTTGTCGTCGGCGGGGCTGAAGCCGCGCGCCCGGGCCGCGGCCATCATCGCCTCCTTCGGTGCGTTGCCCTTGCCCGTGGCGTGGCGCTTGATGGTGCCGACCGGGACGCCCTCATAGGGGATGCCGCGCAGTTCGGCCCATGCGGTCAGCGTGGCCATCAGCCCGCCATAGACATGGGCCGCGTCGGTGGCCGCGTGGCGGCGGACCTCTTCGAACCAGATGGCGGCGACGGGTCCGGACAGCCGATCGATCTCGGTCAGCCAGTTGGTGAAGCGGAGATACCGCATACCGCCACCGTCGAAGCGGCCGGGGCGGAAGGATACCGTGCCGGAGGTGATCAGCCCGTCGATGCCGTGCAGCGCCCATCCCGTCGTCGTGCCGAGGTCGAGCGCCAGCATCGCGCGGTTGGCCTGGACGGCGGGTGGCAGATCGGGGATTGCCTCGCGGCGGTGTGTGGCGAGAGTCAGGTCAGCCATGGGTGGTCTCCTCTTCTGGTTGGCTGCTCGGGTGGAAGACGACGGCGGTCTGGTGCTTGGCGGTACGGGGCCGCCGTCGTCGGATCAGGTGGTTCGGGCGAGGACAGACCACGCGCGCGAAACCTCCTGGGGGTGGGCGTGGGAGAACCCGCGTGCGGCGTTCTCCCCCACCCCCGTAGGGGGTGGTTTCACCCCCGAAACTGGAAAACCGCATCAACACGCTGACAAGAAATGGGAATTCCAGTTTCGGGAGGGTGCTTTCGACTAACTCGCCCGAAACTGGGTGCAGCGTAGCGGTTGCGGCATCCGCGCAATCCTGCGGGGGCAGTTTCGGATGCGGGCCGAAACTGGCCAAGTCGGACGCATGCGCGCTTCTGCGTGAGGGTGGCGGGGCAGTTTTGGCAAGGCCCCGCATCTGGTTCAAACTGGCCCGCGCGCAATTCTGCGCGAAGCGATCTGCGGGGGCGATCATGGCCGTTCCCCCTCTGGGTAGACCCAGACCTGAGGGTTTTCGACCTCGAGCAGCGCCCCGGTCTGCGGCGATTTGTAATGGGTGGGCAGCACTGCGATGCTGGCGAGGGTGACCTCGCCGGTCGCCGGATCGACATCCTCGCCGCCCGTGGGCATGACCATCCCCTCGACGCAGAGGTACCCGAAGCGCGACCGCGACGGCCCAAGCCCGTAGGGGGCGCCGTCGCGGATGAACTTGATCGCCCCCTTGGTGGCTTGAACGGCGATCCGGTCGCGGATCGTGTCCTTGCCGCCCAGACCGCCCTTGTTCTCGAAGGCCTCGGCGAACTGGTTGATGGTGTAGAGCCGCCCCTCGGCCGCCTCCTCGAGCAGGATCGAGAGGATCACGTCCCGCTTGCGATCGCGCTCGGCGTCATGCTTCGCGCCGACTTCGGGGCGCACAAGCCGCTCGTTCATCGGGTTGATCTCGACCCATGTGCCCTTGACCTTGTCCACCAGCTTCGCAGGCAGCGCCGGGCCATTGCGTAGCTCGATCTCGAGGCGTCGCTGGGTCGAGTCCTCCTCTGGCCGGTGCAGGATCAGGCCGGTGGTGTAGAAGCCCCTGAGCGCGCTGGCGCCGGAGAGCGCGAGGAACGGATCCTCCTTCACCTGGTGCTTCGAGAGCTTCTTGGTGTGGTGGACGAGGATCACGCCGCAGTCCGGGTTGACGTGGTCGCGCAGCACCTCGACCCGATCCTTGAGGAAGAACATCATCGCGGCGTTGTCGTTCTCGCCGCCGCCGTCGGGCCCGCCGTCGAAGAGGTTCCGGATCGGATCGATGCAGAGGATGTCGAGCGGTTCGTCTGGGAATGCGGTCCTGATGGCCTCGGCCACGCGGGCGCTGCCCTCGGCATCGAGCAGCATGCGCAGCTTCGGCGTGACGATCAGGTTGTCGCGCGCGGCGGCGATCAGCTCGGGCGGCAGGCCGATCTGCTGCATTCGTTCGCGCAGGTAGTGATACTGGATCTCGGCCTGCAGGTAGAAGATCCGCAGCGGCCGTGGCGGAGTGAAGCCGAGGAAGGGCACGCCCGCCGCCATGTGCACGAGCAGTGCGATCAGCAGGTCGCTCTTGCCCACCTTGGGCGCGCCGCCGAGCACCAGAAGCCCGCCCGGCGTCAGAACGCGCGGGCCGATGATGTCGTCGGGCATCGGGCTCGTGTCGTCGAGCAGCGCACCCAGCGTGAAGGTGGGCAGGTCGGTCTGCGCCGGTGCTGCGCCGTCGAGGCGGATCAGCGGCGGTCCGTGCCGCTTGATGTGCAGCTCCCACAGGCGGTTCGTCTCGCGCTTCAGCCGGCCGAGCGGCCAGGCGGGGCGCAGCATCGCTGCATTGTAGCCGCAGATCGCCGTCCAGCCCTCGTCCATCGACATCCGGCCCTCGTGGACCAGCCGCAGGAAATAGCCGATGGCGGCCGAGGCGCCCTCGAAGCGGGACCAGTCGTCCGCGCCGCCCTCGTGGACCGGCGTCACCAGCACGTCGTCGATGGCGGGTTTCTCGCGGGGCTCGGCCGTGGCCATGCCGACGCCGGGCATGGGCGGCATGTCGGCGACGCGCTCGGCCATCTCGGCGAGATCGACCTCGAGCGCGGTCGCCTCGCGGACCTGCACCAGCCTGGTGAGCCCGCCCTTGTGATAGACGGTGCCGGGCACGCGGATCGGCTGATGGGCCGAGCGGAAATGTGTGTCGCCGCCGACCTTCAGGGCGATCTCGCCCCGCAGCTGACAAAGCCGGGCGAGATCGGCGCCCTCGGCGGGCTCGGTCAGTTTCCACCAGACGTGGAGCTTGGTCGCCCCCTCGGGCGTGCGCCCGCCGCTCTCGACGATCAGCGTCGGCCGGCCGAGATGGTGGACGAGATGATCGAGCTTGGCCGGGATGTCCCCCGAGTCGAGATCGACCACGAGGCTCTGCATCTGCAGGACATCCGCGGCGCGGGCCTGGCCGGTTTCCGCGACCGTGCCGGGGATGACATAGACCGCCGCGCCCTCGCGCGCGGCCCAGCCCGCGAAGGTGGCGAGCTTCTCCGGCGCGGTGGCATCCGCGTCGATCCAGATGTTGTGCGGGCGGCCATCCTTGCCCTGACCCTTGTCCACGAAACCGCGGACCGGGATCAGGCCCTCGGAATAGCCGAAAACCACGTCGACGAAACGGGCGATCTGGTCCGCGTCCGGTTCGACCGCGAAGGGATCGTCCAGGGGCGCCGCGTCGTTGAAATCCCGCCAGGGGTTGAAGTGGATGATGTTGTCGTCGCTCATGCCGGCTGGCTCCAGCACCGCTCGGCCCACGGGCAGAACCGGCATTCGAAGAAGTCGCGATTGGCAGCGATACGCGGCAGCAGTTCGCCCGCATCGGTCGCCCGCAGGATCCGCACGCCGCGATCCGACATGCGCTGTGCGAGATTGGCGTCGAAGGGCACCAGTTCATGGTGCAGCTCGGCCGTGTCCTTGTTGATCGCGGTGAAGAGCGCGGGGTTCGCGCTGATGCCCGGCACCGTCGCTTCCATATAGGCCTGGTAGAGCGCGATCTGCGCTGCATAGACGGGCTTCGCGACGGTCACGCCCTTGGCCACCGTCTCGCGCCAGTTCTTCGCGTTCATCGTCTTGCATTCCCAGAGCGCCGGGATGCGCAGCCCCAGCGCCGCCGGGGCCTCGGCAACGATCCCGTCGACATGACCGCGGATGCGTCCGCCCGCGACGGAGAAGCCGAACTGGCCGCCGTCCCGCTTCTGGGTGACCAGATCGAGCCCCGCTGCCCGCAGCCAGCGGATGGCGAGATCCTCGAGCTCATGCCCAATCGCGAAGATCCGCAGCGTCTGCCCGCGGAGATCCGCGCCATCATCCTTCGGCGCGCGCGCGAACTCGAACTGCAGCGCGCGCTCGCAGGCGTGCCCGAGCCGGGAAGCCCCGAGATAGTCGCGCGGCGGGGTTGCCGCGCGTTCAGCCTCGAGCGCAGCGTCGATGGCTGCATTCATCCGCTCGGCCATGGAGGGGCGCTTGTTGAAGTCCAGCATCAGAACGGGATCTCCGACTGGCTGGCGATCTCGGCCATCTCGGCGCGGAAGGCTTCGATGGCGGTGACGATCAGCCGATGCATGTCGTTCTGCGTCAGCTGGCCCAGCGGCCGGTTCCAGCCAATCCGTTCCATCTCGGGGGCGAGCGCGCGCATGACGGCGGGCAGCGCCTGGGTTTCCTCTTCGGTGAAATCGACCATGCTCAGTCCTCTTTTCGCTTTGCGGGTGAAGGCCGCCTGGCAGCCCATGGAGCAGAACCAGCGGCGGGTCCGGGTTGGCCGCGGCCGGTAGGGATCGAACCAGCCGAAGCCGCGGGTGCGCGCGGTGCAGACGGCGCAGAGCACCGGGCGCGGATGCCAGAGGCGATCACGGCCCGGTCGATCCGGAGCCGCTGCGGGCGGGGATGGGACTTGCGCGACATGGTTCACGCCGCCCTCCGCTCGGGTGCGGCCGTCATGACGAGGCGGCGAATGTCGCGCCGGTTGAACAGGAAGGTGATCAGCGCCGAGGCGCGGTAGCGGGTGATCCCGTAATCCTGCCGCTGCTCGGGCGAGAGGTATTGCAGCTGCTTTTCGGTAGGTGCCTGGCTTAGCCAGCGCCGGGACTTGAAGGCGCTCTCGTCGGTCTCGTGTTCGTTCAACCAGTCGTCGGCCTGCGCGAGGCAGACCGTGCGCTCGCCAACACCGAGAAGACGCGTCCGATCGTTCTTTGCACCCCCCACGGCATGCCAGCGCCCCTCGAGGAAGAACACGCCGCCCCAGGCATTGAAGCCGCTCGCCATGAGCGCGGAGTCGTCGTCGAACAGATCCTCCCAGGCGAAGCTGGAGCGCTTCAGGAGGTCGATCTCGGACATGACCACGCTTTCGAGCGGCGGTGCCCCGTCGCGGAGGAACTCGTATCCACAGATCGGGCATTGGCGAGCTGCGAGCGGGACCGTCGCCTCGCATTCCGGGCAGGTCTTCGTCGGCGCGTCGCACGGTGTGGGATCGCGGCCGTCGAGATCGACGTCCTGCTCCAGCGTGCCGTGGGTCAGGCTCGAGATCCCGAAATCCAGCACAATGCAGTCGGTCTTGACGATGCCGGGGTGCTCGGCCGGATCGACGGTGCGCAAGCCGCGCCCGACCATCTGGATCATGGTCGACTTGCAGGAACTAGGGCGCAGCAGCACGACGCAGGAGGTCGGCGGGTGGTCCCAGCCCTCGGTCAGCACCGCCACGTTGACGATCACCTGGATTTCGCCGGCAGCGTAGGCGGTAAGGATCCGTCGGCGCGTCTCGGAGCCGAGATCGCCGTGGATGACGCCAGCTGGACTCCCGTGGCCATTGAAGGCTTCGGCAACATTCTCGGCGTGGGCGACCGTCGAGCAGAAGACCACGGTCTGCCGGTCGCCGGCTTTCTCGCGCCAGTGTCGGATTACCTCGTCCGTGATCGGCGCGCGGTTCATGATCTCAGCGACGGCGCCCATGTCGTAGTCGGACGCGGTCTTTCGGACGGCGCGCAGTTTCTCCTGCACGCCCACATCGATCACGAAGGTGCGCGGGGGCACGAGATGGCCCGAGGCGATCAGCTCGGCCAGCGTGACCTGGTCGCCGACATTGTCGAAGACCTCGCGCAGCCCTTTCCGGTCGCCGCGATTGGGCGTCGCCGTGACGCCGAAGATGCGCGCATCCGGATTTGCGTCGCGGACGCGGTCGATGATCCGACGATAGCTGTCGGCCACCGCGTGATGCGCCTCGTCGATCACCAGCAGATCGAGCCTCGGCATCGCCTTCAGGCTCGCTGACCGGGACAGCGTCGGCGCCATGGCGAAGGTGACCTGGCCGTTCCAAGACTTGGAGCCGGCATCTACCTGGGACGTGGTCACCTCCGGATTGACCCGGGCGAACTTCGCGCGGTTCTGGCCGGTCAGCTCGTCGCGATGGGCGAGAACGCAGGCCTTGGCCTCCGTCTCCTCCACCAGCTTGCCGGTGACCGCGGACAGCATGATCGTCTTGCCGGCGCCCGTGGACGCGACGCCGAGCGTGTTGCCGTGCTTCGAGAGCGCAGCGAGGCTGCGCTCCACGAAGAGTTTCTGACGGGGACGGAGAAGCATCGCGCCCTCACTGCGCCCATGCGGGACGGCCCGGCACCGGCGATGCTGCGGGCTGCTGGACCGGCGCCTGCTGGGGCGCTGTCTGCGCGGGCGGCTGGTGGCCGTGCTGCGCCGCCAGCCCCATGACCTGCGCATAGTCGCGGTGGTCGGGCGTGACCGCGGCGCGGATCTCGTTCTTCTCCTCGCCCATGGCGTCGGTGCCGACGTCGATGCGGGCGACGAACTCGATTCCGTCGAGATCGGCGAAGCCGCCGATCCGCCGCGCCGCCTGCGCCTGCGGGGACTGATCCTTGTCCGAAATCCCGCGCGCCGAGTTCAGCATGCCGCGCACGAGGCTGCGGCCCATGTTGGCCCAGTCCGGACCCTTGGGGCTGTAGAGACCGATCAGCGTGAAGATCTTGCGCCGGGCATACTGGCCCTCGGTCACCGTGAACTCGCCGTTCAGGTACACCGCGCCGGTCGAGCCGCGGGTGGCATAGCCCCCGGTCCAGCCCTGCGACGGGTCGTCGAAGCCGCCGGGGCGGATGGTCAGCCGCACCTTGGCGAGCGTGCCCTTGGGGATGAGGTTCGTGTTGGACTGCGCATCGTTGAAGTCGTTCCAGAGACCGGACATGGCTCGGGTCCTTTCAGTTGGTGGGATAGGAATGGGTGTCGGTTGCCTTCGGACCGGGCGGCGGGGGCAGCTGCGGCGGCGAATAGGTCAGCCGCCGTTCCGCAGGGATCAGCGGGCCGCGGATCTTCTCCATCAGCCGGCCAAGATGGGGCTCTTCGACCAGGTCGAGGCGGCCGGAGCGGTCCTTGGCCGGGTAGCCCCACGGGTTCAGCGTCTGGCAGACGAAAGCCCGCTGAGGCCGGTTCAGCTCGTCCGGAAGGCTGGCCATGGTGATGACCTGATCGACGATGCCGGGCAGCTCGAGCCCGGTCTTCGAGCCGTCGATCTGCGGGACGAAGACCTTGCGATTGAAGTCGTCGAGCTTCTCGTCGAGGATCCCGACGAACCAGACATTCTTGCCGCGCGTGTGCTGGAGGTGGGTCAGCCAGCCGATCATCTCGCGCCCGTGAAGCCCGTAGGCGCCGCGGACATCGGGTTTCCCGGTCTTTTCCGAGTGCGCCTCCGGTTGCCCGCGGCACCACTGGAAGCAGAGCCGCCCGGCCACGGTGATCGAGTCGATGAAGACGGTTTCGTATTTGGCGAGGACGCGCGGATCTCCGAACCGGCCGCACACCTCGTCGAAATGCGCCTGGCTGTAGGGCTGGTCGGACCGGAGCGCCGGGTTCGGGCCGCCGATGAAGACCGCGAAGTCCCGACACTCCTTCCAGGTGCGAGGCCGGACCACGTCGATGTGCAGCCCCTCGATCGCGAGGTCACCCGCCTCGAGATCGAAGAACAGCGTGGTCGAGGCTTCGAGCGTCCAGAGCAGGCTGGTCTTGCCGATCCCGGACGGACCGAAGATCACGCCCTTGACGCCCCGCGTCTCGGCCAGCCGCTGATCGGCGGTGATGATGGGGAGGCTCACGCGCGGTCCTCCTGCGGCAGGATCGCGATCTTCAGCGCGCCGGTCTTCACCGTGCGGGCGGGCTCGAAGCCCTGGCGGATCGCCTCGGGCCAGGCTGCATAGGCGCGCTCGGGCACCTTGAAGCTGATCTCGACGTATTCGGACGGATCCTCGCCCGCGGCGCGGATGCGCTCGACCATGGCGGCGAGCTGGGTCTGGTCCCATTCGACGCGCTTCGGCAGATCGGCGACCACGGTGAAATCGCCGTCGGCGAGGCGGACGGTGCCGGTGTCCCTGCCGCAGGCGCGGCGGACCTCGGCGGCACGGGCGGCGTAGCGGACTGCAAGCGCGGTGGAAAACCGCGCGGTGACGGCCTTCATCTGCTTGGTGGCTGCGTCGATTTCGCGCTGCATCGCGGCCAGAAGCTCGACCGGAAGCTGGGCGATCTCGCCCGCCGGCAGGTTGATCAGCTCGTCGATGGAGGGGGTGTTCTCAGGGAACGGCATGAGGGTCTCCGTGGTGGGGATGGGGTCATGCGGCCTCGAGGAGGCGCATCGAAAGGGCGGCGCCGGCGGGTCCGGGCTTCGGGCGGGCGACGGCGATGTAGGCGAAGTGGTCGGGCCCGAGCCGGGCCTGCACGAGGTGGACGAGCCGCTGGTCGGCGGCGCGCAATGCGGCGGCCGCGACACCGCGCAGACTGCGCTGGCGCTCGGGCGTGAGGTTTGAGACGGCGCCGGTGGCGTCCACGGCGAGGAAGCCGCGGTGATAGACCAGCGCCTCGCCCGGGGCGGCCTGCGCGATCCAGGCAGAGAGCCCGACCTCGTCGAGCGCGGGACCGGCGGCGCCGAAGATCGACACGACCCGGCTGCCGTGGATGGCGGAACGGCGCTCCATCATGCCGCCCCCCGAACGCTGTCGGCGGTGTGCGTGAGCTGGTCCTTCTCGAAGGCCAGGATGTCCTCGAGCCGGTAGACCACCCGGCCGCCGAGTTTCATGTAGGCGGGGCCTTCCCCGGCCCATCGCCAGCGCTCGAGCGTGCGGTGCGAGATCGTCCAGCGCCGCGCGAGCTCCTTCTGTGTGAGGCAGGTCTTCTGCTGCATCGTCGTCTCCCGGTGTCGTTTGCTGGGAGCACGATGCGAAATCCCGCGAGGGGATGTCGTCAGGATTGGAGTGGGATGCGGAGGGGGATTGTCAGGAGCCTTTCAATCCAAGGGAGAATGGCTCCGTGGGGGATCGCTATCCCCCACTCATCCCCCGGCGCATCCCACCGCGGGGATCGGGAGGGCGCGCGGACGGGAGGGATGGCGCGGGCTCAGAGCCCGAGCAGGCGATAGGCGCCGCGGCCATCCGACTCGATCAGGAGGCGCCAGTTCTTCTTCGACTTGAAGACGTCGGACATCTTGAGGCTGCGCGAGCCCGCGGCGGCGAGGATCGCCTTGCCGCTCTGCCAAGGCTCGCCGCGCCCGGCAGCCTCGTGCAGCGCGCGCACGACCTGCGCCTGGATCGCACCCAGCCGGAAGTGCTGACCGTTGCAGCGGACATCCTGGTAGTCGGCGGAGGCATGGAACGCCCCGGGTCGTGGTCCGGCAGCCGCTCCGGCAAATCGCGTCTCGGCCTCGAAGCGGTCACGCTCGTCCCGCCTGAGGAAAAGATCGCGCTGCCGCACGGTGATGAGCTCTCGCTCCCCTGTCAGGCAGGCATAGTCGGCCTTGTGCGAGCGGAAGCGGCTGAGCTTCACCTCGCCATGCCGGAACAGCTGGAAGACGTCATGGGCGTGGAGGTCGAGCAGCCCGTTGAACGGGCCCCGCTCGAAGGGGACGGAGAATCGCTCCCCCTCCGGCGTCTCCTCGTAGTCGCCGAGCTCGACGGCCAGGTTGAACACCCGGATCGATAGCCGCAGCTGGTCGTTCTCGGCCAGGTAGACGAGGTCGGCCTCGGACATTGACCAGCGCTCGAGGATCTCCGGCAGGGTGAAATACGACTTCTCGATCTCCATCCGGACCCCCGATTTCCCATGTGCGATTGTTTAGGTTTTGTTCTAATCGCTTGACGGGTCCGCATCAATCCTGTTTTATCCTATTTCATCCACATACCCTTGGGGAAAACATGACCGAGCAGCACACCCTGGCCGACCGCCTGCGGGCCCGCGCCCATCAGCTCGGCCTGACACCCGCCCATGTCGCCGAGATGGCCGGCGTGCACCGCTCCTTCGTCTACGACATCCTGCGCGGCCGCTCCGCCCGCCCCGGCCTCGACCGGTTGGCCGAGGTCGCGCGCGTGCTGAAGGTGGACCGCGACTGGCTGATCCACGGCATCGGCGAGGTCGAGGGCACGCCCCCCTTCGTCGAGAACCCCGACGATACCTTCGTGGCCATCGCCCACGCCACACCTCGGCCCTCGATGGGCGGCGGCGCGGTGGTAACCGAAGACGGTGACACCCCCGGCCGTGTCTATCACTTCCGCCAGTCGTGGATCCGCCACAAGCTTAAGGCCAGCCCGTCTCAACTGCGCATCATGCATGTGGAAGGCGACAGCATGGCGCCGACACTCCTCAGCGGCGACGCCGTGCTCGTCGACATGACCCGCCGCGCGCCCAACCCGCCGGGCATCTTCGTGCTGGACGACGGGATGGGGCTGGTGGCCAAGCGGCTCGAGCATATCCCGAACAGCGACCCGCCCGCAGTGCGCGTCATCTCAGACAACAAGCACTACCCCGAATACGAAAGAACGGCCGACGAGATCCACATCGTCGGCCGCATCCGTTGGTTCGCGCGGGAGATCTGAGGTGATCGCGTTCCGGGATATCGACGATGCCGATCCGGCGCTTGCGTTCTCGCCGCTGGTGCGCGGGATGGAGAAGACCTTCGCCTGGATCGGCGAGAATGGCGGCATTCCCCTGACGCCGTCCAAGGCCTTCAAGCGGGTATTCGTGCACTGGGCCGCGGCCGAGTTCGACTGGCCCGGCCACACCGAGGCGGACCTTTTCGCCGTCAACAAGGTCCTGAACGAGCCCGACTTCGCACCGCTCATGGTGCTGCACGACCTGATGATCGCGATGAAGCTCGGGCGGCACTACAAGGGCGAGTTCCGCTTGACCAAGGCGAGCCATGCGATGGCGGGTCATCCCGGCCGGATCTTCGGCACGGTCGTCCCGTTCTTCCTGTTCCGCATCAACCACGCCAGTATGTCTCGCTTCGACGATGCCCCGATCCTCGGCAATTGGGACGTGTTCCTGAACGTGCTGAATGTCGAGACCGAGGATGGTGCGACCGGCGCCTACCTCCGCCGCGTGCTTTTCGGCGAACCCGAGGCAGGGCCGGTCCCGCACTATGACGATGTGATGGGCCAGCTCTACATCCAGGTGCTGCGCCCGCTCTGCTGGGCGGGACTTCTGCAGCAGGAGCGTGGAACGCCTAGCTATCGGTTCGAGGACGCGGTGTTCATGAAGACCCCGCTGTGGCGGGCGGCGCTGCGGCTGGAGACGGATGGGATGGTGCGAGGGGCGACGCGGCACTGACTGCGGTCGCCCCCCTAACAGGTCAGGTAAGTCCTTGGAAAAAATGAGCTGCGACACTGACCGACGATTGGTGAGGGCTTGCGGTCAGGGTATGCCGAAAATATTCCTGTTTCAACTTGTTCCAACCTGTTGCACACCGTTACGGACATGACCGAGACGAAGCACGAACTATCCGATTACAGCATCTATGAATGCGTGCTTCAGGCCGTGGATAAGCAGCTCGAGGCGCTTGTCGGGGTGGAAGTGCCATTCCTTTCGGCTTGGCCCGTGGATCTGCCAGAGGGAGCAGACGGGGACGAAGACGACCGAATGATCCGTATTTCATTCGAGGATGATTACTTGGATCAGACCGTCGAGGGTGAATTCCGCATCCACGAGAACATACTTAAGGGCGTCGCTAAGGGGCGCGACGAAGATCTCGGGGCCTTCGTCGAAGCGTTGTTGCCGACCTTCCGCCCGGGCTATGTGCAGGCGGTCCTCCGACACGAACTCCATCTAGTCGAGAGCGAGTGGTTCGAGGATCAACGGATTATAAAAAAATTCGACGCATATGACGTCTTTCAAAGCTTTGGCACCACGCCTTGGACAATTGCCGATCTTACGGTTCAGGGAATCGCTGCCGACCTTTTCCGTGTCGAAGTTGTCTTCCGAAATGAAGACTTCGAGCAATACGCGCGGGAGCAGGCAAAAACGGACCAAGGCATCGACTACGACCAACTGATCCTTCCGATCTCCCTGACTTGGAATGAGTTCGTGTCCGCCACCGATACTGTCGCCCACCTGACTGATCTTCTGAGGCGTATTCACCGTGATTTCTTGGTGCTGAAGGATGATCTGAAGGGACACTACTCGGATGACGCCGACCGGCTGATTGACTATTTGGACGCTTTGGCTGAAGGGGATGAAGACCGCCTAGCCGAAGATCCCTTCAAGACTGGTGAATTAGTTTGCGATGATGATGGGCGTGTGCATTTTTCGTCGGATTTGGAGAAATAGAACCGATCTACGAGAACGGCGAACAGGCTTCAGACCCTATAGCTGGTCCTGCAGTCCACACAGCGGCGCTTGATTCCGGCCGAACTCAAGCTAACCTCAGCCTTCTATAGTCTCGTACGACCTCATACTCGCGGCCTCGCGCTTCTACGACAACCCCTTGTTTTAACTTGCATTCCCTCGCCGCAGACGGTGAACACGGAGCAAACCGCCTCAGTAGGTTCGCTCCCCATGCAAGACGACATCGCCTTCGCGCCCCCCGCCGAGACGCTCACCACCGATGAGCGGCTCGCGGAGCTGGCCGCCATCCTCGCCAGCGCCATCGCGCGCACCAACCCACTGGAAACGAACGATATTTCTCCGATCGACGGAGACAGTTCGCTGGACATTCTCGCCCTCAGACGCCGTCGTCGGAGACAGGTGCAAAACCGAGTTGGAGACGAGGCATGAGGAAAAACACAAGAAAATCAGCAGCAAAGGCCGCGCTCGCGCGCCAGGCGGAGGGGATCGACGTCCTGACCGAGCTGGCGGCGCTGAAGGCCATGACGGTGCCGGAGCTGCAGGCCAGGTGGCGGGTCATGTTCGGGGAACCCGCGCCGAACGCCAGCCGTGGGAACCTGGAGCTGCGGATCGGCTACCGCATCCAGGAACTGGCCCATGGCCGTATCAAGCCCGCGACGCGGCGCACGCTGGACGCGCTGGCGGCCGAGGTCGCCTCGGGCGCGCCGGGGCCGCTGATCGCGGATCCCCGCCGCCCGATCCCCGGCACCAAGCTGGTGCGCGAGTGGCAGGGCGAGGAGCAGGTCGTCACCGTCCTGACAGAAGGTTTCGAATGGCAGGGGCGGCGCTTCAAGTCGCTCTCGGCCGCGGTGCGCGCGATCACCGGCAGTCACTGGAACGGCTGGAAGTTCTTCGGGCTCGCCCATGGCGCGGAGGCCCGCCCATGAGCCGCGCCAAGCTCGAACCCGTCCGCCGCCTGCGCTGCGCCATCTACACCCGCAAGTCGAGCGAGGAAGGGCTCGACATGGAATTCAACAGCCTCGACGCCCAGCGCGAGGCCTGCGAGGCCTACATCACCTCGCAGCGCGCCGAGGGCTGGGTCGCCCTGCGCGACCGCTACGACGACGGCGGCTTCTCCGGCGGCACGCTGGATCGCCCCGCGCTGGCACAGCTTATCGCCGACATCGAAGCCGGGCTGATCGACGTGGTCGTGGTCTACAAGATCGACCGCCTCAGCCGCGCGCTGATGGATTTCTCGAAGCTGGTGGAGGTCTTCGACCGCCACGGCGTGACCTTTGTCTCAGTCACGCAGTCCTTCAACACCACGACGTCCATGGGGCGGCTGACGCTGAACATCCTGCTCAGCTTCGCCCAGTTTGAACGCGAGGTGATCGGCGAGCGGATCCGCGACAAGTTCGCCGCCTCCCGCCGGAAGGGGATGTGGATGGGCGGCCCGGTACCGCTCGGCTATGTCGTCAAGGACCGCAAGCTGGCGATCGAGCCCGCCGAAGCCGAGCAGGTCCGCACGATCTTCCGCCTCTATGCGCGATCCAGTTCCACGGCGCAGGTGCTGAAGGAGCTGCACGCCCGCGGGATCCGCACCAAGCGCGGCGCAGTGTTCGACCGGGGCTACCTGCTGAAGTTCCTGCACAACAAGGTCTACCTCGGCCTCGCCGTGCACAAGGACGAGGTCCATCCCGGCGAGCACAAGGCGATCATCGACAAGAAGCTGTGGGACGAGGTCCACGAGGTCATCGCCAACAACCGCGTGGCGCGGGCGGCGGTAGCGCGCACGGCGCAACCTGCGCTCCTGCGCGGGCTGATCTTCACCGAGACCGGTGCCGCCATGACGCCGCACCACACCAAGCGGAAGGGCAAGCGTTACTGCTACTACACGTCCATGGACGTGATCCGGAAACGTCCTGCAGCCGAGTTGCGCGGGCCGCAGCGGCTGCCGGGTGCCATGGTCGAGGAGGCCGTCATCGGCGAAATCCGCCGGATGCTGCGCACGCCGGAGGTGGCGGCGCGCACCGCGCGGGCGGTCCGGAAGGAACGGCCCGATCTCGATGAGACCACCGTCGTCGCCGCGCTGGCGCAGTTCGACGACCTCTGGAAGGCGCTGATCCCGGCCGAGCAGGCGCGCATCGTCCAGCTGCTGGTCGCGCGCATCACGGTAAGCGAGGCCGGCCTCGCCATCGACCTGCGCCACGACGGCCTCGGCGCCATCGCCACCCTGATGGCCCCGCCGAAGAAGGAAGTCGCCTGATGCCCGCGCCCGAAACCCTGCGCGTCCACATCCCGCTGGAACTGCGCCGCCGCGGTGGACGTCCCCGGATCCTGCCGCCGAAGCATGTCGAGGCCGCCATGGGCCGCGGGCAGGATCCTCACCTGCTGCGCGCCATTGGCCGGGCATGGGGCTGGCGGCAGCGTCTGGAACGCGGCGACGTCGCCACGCTCGCCGATCTCGCCGCCGACGAGGGCCTCTCCGACCGCTACGTCAGCCGCCTCCTGCGCCTCGCGTGGCTTGCGCCAGAGGTTCTCGAGCGGCTCGTCGTCCACCGCGAGCCCTCGACAATCAGCATCTACGATTTGTGTTTCGTGGCCTCCCTGCCGTGGGACGAGCAGCCGGGGCGGGTGTTCGACTGAATGCCGACCGACCGAAACGAGAGCGTTCAATCGAAAGAGATTAAGTCTTCGAACCAATCCTGATGAGACCTTCCATTGCTTGGATGTAGGGATTTTCTTCCAATGCTTTTGGCTTCGTGATGTCTTTATGCTGCGCCCACGTCCGCCCGTAATCTGAAAGCTCGGGCGCCGAGCATACCACTGTTAGCCAACTCCCCTCTTGGCTTCTCTTCAACCTGGTCAAGCCAGCGTATACCAAAGCCAAGCTTTCAGCGTGCGCAGCCTCGGTGACGTAGACGACAAGGAGGCGCGCTTCCCAACCCTTGAAGCTGTGCAAGGTCGTTGCCTTGATCCTGGCATCGCCCATGTAGAACCCCATTTTTCGGCGGCGATGATCCACGCCGAAGGTGTCAACTGCATGAATGCGATATTCCGAAAGGCGCTCTACGACGCTGGCTCCGGACTTCATATCTCCAGCCAGCATCGTAATATCCGCATTGGCTAAACCGTCCTTTCCGGTCTCGCGCATCAAGTAGAGGATCTCGTCCGAGCAGACCTTCTCCGCGTTGTCTGGGTCGCACTGCACCCAGCGAAGATGGCAGGGGTAGAGGTCTAGCGATCCTTGCTCCGGCTCAGGAAGATCAATCACTTCTTTCGGCAGGAAAGCCTCGGCGAAGTTCCGTGCTAGGTTCAGAGCGTCCGGGGGCAGCCTATAGCTGACATTTAGTTGTGCCCACCGGCCACCGGGGAACCCGGCACCTTTCATGACATCGTCCGTCCATGCCCTTGCTGTGCCGTAGACATCCTGAGTGGCGTCGGCCACTAGAAGCATTTCACCGTCAGGCTTGCACGCCTGGCGCAACACGTTCCACCAGAGCGGGCGATAGTCCTGCCCCTCATCAACAAGGATCGCGTCATACCTGCTCGCGCCAGGCTGATTGATCGCTTCCTCCGCTAGTCGAGGAAGCGCGACGTTCAGAACATCTTCTTTCCGTCCATCCGAAAATACTGACTTCCACAGGTCGTCATACCGATGCTCCCAGCCAACCTCGTGGCAGACGTGTTTGCACCAGAGATGAAAATGCGTGAACTGGATGTTCCTGATGCGATGAGGGGCCTCGATATCACGAACGATGAGATCCCGCAGGTAATGCCACAGCGTGATGTTGAAGGTGGCGACGAGTACCGATTTCCCCTCATTCGCAAGACGTGCTGCGCGTGCAGCGAGTACTAGGGACTTTCCGGAACCAGCAGGGCCCTTGATCCTGCGATATCCTGTGTCAGTGCGAGTTTCTGCCAAGGTACGCTGGTTCCGATCCAGAACCAATGGTTTCCTCTGTGTCGACGCGAAATCTGGCTCGACCAGCCATCCCCGTAAATCTTGCGCACGATCTTCCGACATTACTCGTGAGCCCGTCCGCGAAAACTCCGGGAAAATAGCTTCCAAGTCTCCGGAGGAGAGCTCTTCTATCCCGCTCACAGGCTGATACCTGGCGTATCTGTCACCGGATGTCGACTTGAGGAACGGCTCGAAGAGCTTCTTCACGTCATCCGCCCGAGCAAAAGGAAAAATTGCGCCGGCCGTGATCGCGGCCCAGCCATTCCCCTTCTGAAGCCTCGGACAGTACAGATCGAATATTTCCTTCTTGTAAAGGTTGACCTTCGTAATGGGGTTCTCTTTCTGAATGCAGAATTCCTTGCCATCACGCTCAGCCCACAGTGTATGGCCCCATTGGTCCTTTTTGGTGAAATATCGCATGGCGCGAAGGTCCCAGTCTTTAACCTCAAATACTCCGATGCCACCATTTGGATTCATGAGCACGAAGTCCGGCCTTAGGCCATTGAGGTGTGGCTGGATGTAGATTTCCCAATCACTCGGCAGGTGATCGTTAAAGACATCGAGGACTTTCTTTTCCCCCTCAGTTAGAATTTGGCGAAGCCTGGGATGTTCTACCAGAGGCGGATAAATTGCTCGCTGAATCATTGGAATATACGCTCCGATATCAATTCTTTTTGGGAGAAATGAGGATTTCCCGCATTTGCTTCTTGATGGGGTCTTCAATTTCTAGGATGCCAGCTTTCTGGAGATAGTCGAGCGCACTGCCTTCCTGGAAACCGTAAGCATTTTCGCGCTCAAGAGCATGCTCTGCAGCATCCATGATCGCATCCGCGTTGATTGTCGCAGATGCAGCATAGTCAGCCAGGCGGCGCGAAATCTCATCTGTAATCAGCGCGGAGGGGCTCTTGCCCGCCAGCTTGGAGAGGAGGTCAAGCATCGCTGCGACCTTATCGCCGGGCCGCACGTTGACCATGGAGTAACTCTCGGTGCGTGCATCCGCTTGAGCTTCGCCGATTTCATTAATCAGTTTGGACAGGATTCCGTTGGTCACTTGGCCAGACCTTTCAGTTTGTCACGCAGGCCGAGATAGGTGGGGCTGCGATAGTCTTCTTCCGTGTACTGATACCCTGCTGACATACTCACGTCCGGTGGTTGGCCATGCGGGTTGCTGTACTCCAACATGCTGTGAAGCATGTGTCGAAAGTTGGGACCCAATGCGTCATAGACCCAAGGCAGAGACAGATCGTCGTACGATGCGGACAGATCTGCGACGTGAGCCAACAGGACCCGCGCATCACCCTCTTCGATGCTCATTAGTTCATCGCGCAGGATGTCATGCAGGATCTGATTGATCAGCGTTGATCGCGTCACTCCGTGAGTCTTGGCGAGTGCGTCTAGCAGGCACACATCATCCTGCTTTACGCGGATGTTGAACTTTCGGTCGCTCTTGGCGTGCCCGACGTCCTCTTCTGCATGCGCGGCAAGTTTGTCCTGCATAACACGCACGGTGAATTCCCCACGCTTTGTCGTGAAGGATCGAGTATGCTTTTCAGCCACGGCAGTACCTCTTGGCGTTGTGACGGAACCTCTTGGTGTTGCGGAAAACCGTGATCTGGGTTGCTCCGTCATCCCCGATAGCCAGCGTCGCTCCACCAGCCCGACGCAGACGTTCAAGGACTTTCAGCCTCATCCGCTTCCGATCGATCTCTTCGCAGTTCATCCTTCATTCCTCCACAGGTCACGCTGCTCCTTGGCTTTGCGTTCGAGCGCCGCGATTTCCTTCCTGAGCGCCCTTTCCGCCCGCGCACATGCGTCTCCGGACAAGACAAGGCGGTCTGCGCGAGCGTTCCACTCACCGAGTTCGAGGACCACGCTGATCTCTTCCTCGGAGATGCCACGCTGGCGCATCCGATGTTCCATGTGTTCTGTGCGCATATCGACATCCTTAGCCGGTTCGTGACCCCTTATATGAGCCAAGAAATGGCTATGTCAACATGCTTTGTATTGGCTAGTTTGACTGGGGACTGTCAGACGCGGGTCGAGCGAGGATCTAAGCTGTGCCGATGTCGAATTCGCCCAGCTCACCACCACGGCTTCGGTGCTTGGTGCGCTGGGAACGTCGAACGTCATACGCCTTGGTATCCGCAATCCCCATCTCGATCAGCCGCGTCAGAGCAGCATGGGCTCAGGTTCTGCGCTGTGCTTGGGCGATCTGGGCTGGATGGAAGAGCACGGCTCGAAGCGATGACGATGCGCTTGGGAGTGATCTGACGAGAATAGTCATTGTCGAGCGAAAGCCACTCTGCAAACCACCCGTACCGCTACGCTCCTTCCGGCCAGCGCATCCAGCGGCTGCGCCTCCTGCGTGTTGCGGCTCTGGTCCCCTCGAAGGCGATTGACACAAGGCCCGAAGTTTTGGCGGTGTTGAAAGTCAGGTCATTGGAAAGGCGAGGGAATTTCCGACCGAACCGAAAACGGCGAGGTTCGCCCGAACAGAGACGGAGCGCCGTTCAGAGCCCGGAACGGGCCTGGCGCGCTGTCTCAGAGGTACGCATGGGGGAGGCAAAGCCCTTTGAAAACACGACTATTTCCGCGCCGCTATGGGCGCCTATCCGTGTTCGCAACAGGGATGATGGCGGACAGTGAGGGATTCGAACCCTCGAGACGGTTCCCCGCCTACACACTTTCCAGGCGTGCGCCTTCGACCACTCGGCCAACTGTCCGTGCGCGGGGTCTAGCTCTTGTCCGCGGCAGGCGCAAGTCAGAGCTTCGAGATACGCTGCTGAAGTTCCGCAAGCTGCCGACGGATTTCGGTCATGTCCTCGGTTTCCTCGGCTGCGGCGCCGCGCTTGGGATCGGGCTTGCGGGCGGGAGCGTTTTCGGCGGCCGGGGCCGCGTCGTCCAGATCCTCGGGTGCGGGACCGGAACTGCCGCTCCACCCGCCCATCAGCGCCTTGAGGAAAGCCTGCTGCTGGCGGTGCAGGGCGTCGAAGCCCGGCACCCGTGTCATCGGGTTCGGCATGACCGCCATGTTCTCCATCAGCTTCGACTGGCTTTCGCGCAGCATCTCGAAGCTGGCGGCCAGAAACTGGGGGACGACGGAATGGGCACTGGTGGCATAGCTGCGGACCAGATCGGTCAGCACGTCGATCGGCAGGACGTTTTCGCCCCGGCCTTCGTGTTCGGCGATGATCTGCAACAGGTATTGCCGGGTCAGGTCGTCACCCGATTTCAGGTCGACGATCTTCACCTCTCGCCCCGCGCGGATGAAGGCGGCGATGTCGTCAAGCGTCACATAGTCGCTGGTTTCGGTGTTATAAAGCCGCCGGCTTGCATAGCGTTTGATCAGAAGCGGCGTGGTCGGTGCGGGCATGGCTGACCCCGGTCATGCGAATTCGCCCCATGATGGGTGCTGCATCCGCAAAAGGCAAAGCAATTTTCCGCACCTGCCAAGGGCCTGGGCCGCAGCCATGAAAAAAGGGGCGAAACCGCCCCTTTCTTCGGATCGTCGGCCGATCGCGATTACTGCGCGGCGACGGTGGTCGCGGCGGCCGAGGCTTTCTTCACGGCGGCCTGGTTTTCGCGCACGACGTTTTCCGCCACGTTGCGGGCGTCGGCGGCAACGTCCTTGCCGGCGGTCAGCAGCAGGTCGACGGTGTCGACCTGGACTTTCTTCGCCACTTCGGCGAAGGCCGACAGGTGCTCGGCCGCGACTTCAGCCGAAGCCGAGGCGAAATCGGTCAGCGACTTGGCATAGTCCGCAGGCTCTTGCTTGACGGCGGCCAGTTCGCCGACGCGGGCGATGGTGTCCTTGGCCCACTGGGCCGAAATCTCGGTCGAACGCTCGGCGGCGTTCAGGGTCACGCGGGCCAGTTTCTCGCCCAGGACGCTCTGGGATTTGAAGGCTTCCTGGAACGACGAGGTGTCGACCGGGAAGTTGGCCAGGATGTCCTGGAAGGTCTTTGCGAAATCGGGGGTCTTTGCCATGTCATCACTCCTATCAGCGCAGCGGAAGGGACGTTTCGATGAGAGAGGTTTCCGCAGCTAAAGCCATTCTCGTGACCGGAATATGAATGCTGCGTCGCGGCATTTCAAGTATTTTATGCTGCGCCGCAGAAAAATCCGGGTTGAAATCGGGTTGCTTCGTGCAACCTGTTGTTTCAACCCGACTTCACGCCGCCCGTTCGTGGACATAGGTTCCCGGCGCCGGGCACAGCCCCGCTTCGGGTTCGCGGGCGGGCACCATCCCCCCTGCCCGTTCGGCCAGCCAATCGGCCCAGCGGGTCCACCAGGTGCCCGGAGCGAAGCTGGCTGATTCTTTCCAGTCCTGATAGCTGCCGCCGAAATCGGTGCTGCCCAGATAGTGGCCGTATTTCTTCTTGGTTGGCGGATTGACGATCCCGGCGATATGGCCCGATTCCGACAGGATGAAGGTCTTGTCCTTCGACCCCATGCCCGCGACGCCGCGCCAGCAATCCTTCCACGGCGCGATGTGGTCGGTTTCGCAGGCGATGGCGCAGAGCGGCGTCGTCACGTCGGACAGATGCAGCTTGTGGCCCATCAGCTCGAAGCCCCCGGTGGCGAAGGCGTTCTGCTGGCACAAGCCGCGCAGGTATTGCATCGCCATCTTGCCCGGCAGGTTGGTGCTGTCGCCGTTCCAGAACAGCAGGTCGAAGGCGGGCGGCGACTCTCCCATCATATAGCTGCGGATGGCCGGACCCCAGACCAGGTCGTTGGGGCGCAGAAAGCTCATGGTGCGCGACATCAACTGCGCGCGCAGCAGGCCGTGGCGCTTCACCTCGTCGGCGATGCCGGTCACGAAATCGTCTTGCAGGAAACTGACGAATTCGCCCTGATCGGAAAAATCCGTCAGGGTCGTGAACAGCGTGGCCGAGGCGACCCGGTCGTCGTTGCGCTGTTTCAGCAGCGCCAGGGTCAGCGACAGGGTGGTGCCCGCGATGCAATAGCCCACGACGTTCAGGCGGGGCTGGGCGGTCAGGTCGCGGACCTTGTCCATCGCCTCCAGATAGGCGGCGACGTATTCCTCCAGCCCGACATCGGCATAGCTGGAATCGGGATTCTTCCAGCTGACGACGAACAGCGTGTGGCCCTGTTCGGTCAGCCACTTGATCAGGCTGTTCTGCGGCTTGAGGTCGAGGATGTAGAACTTGTTGATCCAGGGCGGAAAGATCAGCAGCGGCGTTTCGAACACCCGGTCGGTCGCGGGCCTGTACTGAATCAGTTCGTATAGCGGGGTCCGATGCACGACCCTGCCTTCCGAGGTGCCGATGTTGTCGCCGATCGAGAAGGCATCCCGGTCGGCCAGCGACACCACGATGTCGCCGCTGTTGCGTTCCACGTCGCGGACCAGGTTTTCCAGCCCCCGCACCAGGCTTTCGCCCTCGGTCTCGACAGCCCGTTCCAGGGCGTCGGGATTGGTGGCCAGGAAATTCGTGGGCGCCATCATGTCGACGATCTGATCGGTCAGCCAGGTGATGCGGCGGCGGGCGGTGTCGTCGGACAGTTGCAGATTGCCCGCCGCGTCCTTCAGCGCCTTGGAATTGATCAGGTATTGCCGCTTGACGAAGCTGAAATAGGGATGGCTGTCCCACAGCGGGTTGGCGAACCGCTTGTCGCCCCTATGCCCTTCGCCCCCCTCCGGCTCGGCCTTGCCCAGGGTCAGCGCGCGATGGGCGCTGGCATAGTTCTTCAGCGTCTCGCCCCAGTAATTGACCTGGTTTTCCAGGATGCGGGCGGGCTGTTCGGACAGCGTCTTGACCCAGGCATTGGCGGCGGTCAGGAACAGATCGGGCCCCGGCGCCTCGATCCCCGGATTGGGACGGGGCCGAGCGGTCAGCGCGGCCATCAGCCGCTGGCCCAGGGCCTCGATCCGCTCAATGTTCTCGGCCAGCTTGCGGGCGGTCGCGCCCGACGATCCGCGCGCCAGGGCCTCGGCCATGGCCTGAGGGGCGCGGCCCGGACCGGCGGCGGGTTCGGCCGGGGACGCCTGGTCCCGATGCAGCGGCGGGGCGGCGACGGGCGCGGGGGATTCGGCGGCCGGGGTTGGCTGCGCAGCGGCGGCCCTGGCGGCGGGCGGCTTGGCTCTTGCCCTGCCCGGCTTCTTGGCAGGCGTCGGCGCGGCCTTTTCAGTCATGTCCGATTCGCCACGCTGTCCCGCAACTTTGTTGCCGTCAGATTCTGCACTTCTTGCCATGGTTCCGCTTCCCCCCTATGACTGATTTCATCATAGGCGCAGGGCGGCAATTGCGCAAACACGGGTTTTGAACCCATTGCCCCAGCGAGGCGTTCCGCCCCGACGCAGCAACGAAAGGACGACCCCTGTGGCGCTCAAGGGTATCAAGGGCATCATGTCCTATGACGCGATGGAAACCATTCGGAACACGAACGAATGGATGGGGGCATCGGCCCGCGCGATCGCATCCTATCCGGTCTTCGCGCTGAACGCCCATCCGATCTTCAAGCTGATGAGCGCGTGGGGCCGCGTCACCGAACGCAGCTATGCCCGCATGGTCATCAAGCCCGACTGGGAAATCCCGCCCATCGCCGGCGATCAGGGCCAGGACCACATCGTCTATGTGGAACCCGTGTTGAAACGCCCCTTCGGCGACCTGATCCACTTCCGCGTCGCCCGGCGCGAGGTGCAGCCCCGCAAGGTGCTGCTGATCGCGCCGATGTCGGGCCATTACGCCACGCTGATGCGGTCCACGGTCACGTCGCTGCTGCCCGATTGCGAGGTCTATGTCACCGACTGGCACAATGCCCGCGACATCCCCGTCAGCGAAGGCAAGTTCGACATCGAGGATTACACCCAGTATCTGGTCGATTTCATCCGCCACCTGGGGCCGGACACGAATGTCATTGCCGTCTGCCAGCCCGCGCCCCTGGCCTTGGCCGCGGCCGCGATCCTGGCCCAGGATGATCCCGCGTCCCAGCCGCGCACGCTGACGCTGATCGGCGGTCCCGTCGATCCCGACGCCGCCGCGACCGAGGTCACCGATTTCGGCAACCGCATGACCATGGGCGAGCTCGAACATACGATGATCCAGTCGGTCGGGTTCAAGTATCGCGGCGCCGGGCGGATGGTCTATCCGGGGCTGGCGCAGCTGTCGTCCTTCATCGCGATGAATGCCGAAACCCATGCCAAGGCCTTCATTGACAAGATCTGGTCCGAGGCGCGCGGCACCGGCAGCGAAGGCGACAAGCACAACAGGTTCTATGACGAATACCTGGCGGTCATGGACATGACGGCCGAATTCTATCTCTCCACGGTCGAGCGGATCTTCAAGAACGGCGAGATCGCCCGGAACGCCTTCGTGGTCAACGGCCGTCCGGTCGACATCGGCAGGATCACCGACGTGGCCGTGATGACGGTCGAAGGGTCGAACGACGACATCTCGGCCCCCGGCCAATGCGTCGCGGCGCTGGCGCTGTGCACCGGCGTGCCGCAGGCGCGCAAGCGGCAGCATCTGGAACAGGGCGCGGGCCATTACGGCATCTTCGCGGGCAAGTCCTGGCGGCTGAACATCCGGCCCCTGGTGCTGGATTTCATCGACGAACACGTGACCCTGCCCGACACCTCCAGGCCCCGCAAGCAGCGGGTGCGCGGCGGCATCGCGGCGGATTGCGGCGCGACGGATCCCTTTACCGACAGCAGCAAGATCGCCGTCTAGGAACCCGGCCTCGCGGTCGGTCGTTCATCCCCGGACAGCCGCATGGGGCGGCACGGGGATATCGAATGACCGACGACAAGCACGCCGCGACCTTCTGGGACCGCCTGGACGACATCAATACCGGGATGCTGGGGCTTGTGGACGATGCCCGGCTGGTCCCGATGTCGCATTACGCCGAACCGGAAGCCGACAGGCTGTGGTTCATCACGGCCAAGGGCACCGATCTTGCGACCTCGGTCGCGGGGGGCGGCAAGCCGGCCCTGCATGTCGTCAGCGACGCGGCCGAAGGGTTGTATGCCCGGATCGACGGCACCCTGTCGCTGTCAGACGACCGGGTCAAGCTGGATGAATTGTGGAACGCCGTCGCCTCAAGCTGGTTCGAGGACGGCAAGCGCGACGAAGACGTGCAACTGATGCGCTTCGACATGACCGAGGCCGAGGTCTGGGCAACCGGCGGCAAGCTGGCCTTCGTCTATGAGATCGCCAAGTCCAAGGTGACGGGCCTGAAGCCCGACATGGGCGAGCATTACAGGCTGACCTTCTGATCAGCGCAGGATCCGGCCGATCCAGCCGGTGATCACCCTTTCAAGCCGTGGCGTCAGGGCGGGCGACAGCGCCTCGCCCGCGATGACATGGGCGTCGGGATCGTCCTTCGGACCCGGCGCCACCTTCAGGACCGTCGCCGTCCCGCCCCAATCCGCCGCCACCCTGGCCGAGGCGGCGTGATCCACGATCCGGTCCGCATCAGACCAGATGAACAGCGCGGGCACCATCGCGCCGCCCCAGCCGCCCTGTCGCGCCTGCCGCAGCAGCGTGCCCACCGCCAGCGTCGCGGACAGCGGATAGCAGCTGGTCCACCGGG
Source organism: Paracoccus sp. S3-43 (assembly GCF_029027965.1). Lineage (NCBI taxonomy): Bacteria > Pseudomonadati > Pseudomonadota > Alphaproteobacteria > Rhodobacterales > Paracoccaceae > Paracoccus > Paracoccus qomolangmaensis. Next base: position 1,628,270 of record NZ_CP119082.1, read on the forward strand.
CGCGATGCAGGTCGTTGCGGGTCGTGAAGCATCGCTGCGGATCGCCCGCCAGCCGGATCAGCCCCCGCGCGAAGGGCAAATCCAGCAGCCATGCCGTCCGTGCCCGCAGCCGGAAATTGGGCGAGATCAGGATCGCCCCGTCCATCATCCGTCCCAGTCGCGGATCGCGCGCCGCCAGGGCCGCCAGGGTGGCGCCCGTGGACATGCCGATCACCACGACCCGGCGGCCCATCCGCCGCGCGGCCCCCAGCCCTAGCGCCAGATCCTGCCACCAGTCCTGCGCGGTCGCCTCCGCCAGATCGGCCCCATCCATGCCATGGCCGGTCAGCCTGATCGCCAGAAGAGTGGCCCCCAGATTCCGCGCGACCTGTTCCGGCAAGGGGCGCAGTTCCGCAGGGCTGGCGGAAAAGCCGTGGACATAGAGAATGGCGATGTCGGCGATCCGCCCCGGCTGCCCGGCCCAATGCAGGGCGGACGCGACCTCGGGACGGACCCCGGACTCTCGTCCGGCCAGCCAGGCCCGCAGGTCGCCGGGCGGATCGACGCCGTCCTGATCCTGGCGCAGCCTGTCCCGCGGCGCGAAGGCCCAGAACAGCCCCAAAGCCGCCAGCAGGCCAAGCCCCAGCCTAAGCCAGAACATCGTCGATGGATTGGCCGATCAGCCGCAGGCATTCCGGCGTGGAAAAGCGGTGATCCGCGCCCTTGACCAGCGTCAGCCGGATGTCGCCGCCGGTGGCGTGATCCAGCAGCCGCATCGCCCAATCGACCGGCACGTCGGCATCGGCCGTGCCTTGCAGCATCCGCACCGGGACGGGCAGCGGCAGCGGCTGGTCCATCACCAGATGGTCGCGCCCGTCCTCGATCAGGCGGCGGGTGATGACATAGGGCTGGTCGCTGTAATCGCTGGGCAGCGCCACCCGCCCCGTCGTCATCAGCGCCTGGCGCTGCGCATCGTCGAAGCCCGCCCAGAACCCCTGTTCGGTGAAATCCGGCGCGGCGGCGATGGTCACCAGCCCGGCCACCCGCTGCGGCATCGCGCGGGCCACCAGCAGGCTGATCCAGCCGCCCATCGAGGATCCGACCAGCACCTGCGGCCCGTCGGTCAGCGCCTCGATCACCTGGCGGGCGTCCTGGAACCAGTCACCGATGCAGCCTTCCTCGAAACTGCCGCTGCTGTCGCCATGCCCGGAATAGTCGAAACGCAGGAAGGCGCGGTTCTGTTCGCGCGCCCAGTCGTGCAGCCACAGCGCCTTGGTGCCCGTCATGTCGGACTTGAACCCGCCCAGGAACACCACGCCCGGCCCGCGCCCGCTGCTGCGCTGAAAGGCCAGCATCCGTCCGCTTGCGGTTTGCAGCCGCTCGGCCATGGCGATCCTCCTCGGATATGTCACAGTCGGGTCATCGTCGTTCTCTATGCGTAACGGCATCACAAGTGATTCATGAGGTCAAGAATGTCCGTCCTTTCCATCCGCGGCCTGATTGCCGCCACCGCCCTCGCGTTTGGCGCCAGTGCCGGGGTCGCCGCCCCTGTCTCGGCAGTGGATGTCGCAAAAGCGCCCGCCATCTATGGCAGCAACTACTGGAACGCGGGTTTCCGGTTCACCGCCAATACCGACCTGGATGTCGTCGCGTTGGGCAATTATGACTATCAGCAGAACGGCTTCCTGTTCGGCAGCAATCTGCCGGGCCGCGCCGAGATCGGTCTGTTCGACCTGACCGGCAACCTGCTGGCCTCGGCCACGATCAACGGGGCCGAAGGCTATCTGGTCGGTGCCTTCCGCTATCTGGATCTGCTGTCGCCCGTGCGCCTGTCCGCCGCGTCGGATTATGTGATCGCCACCTGGTCGAATGATCCGCGCTTCTATTTCAAATCCGACTGGCAGGCGCATCTCGGTGGGTCTCTCGGGGTCACGGTCGATGACCGCATCGCCCTGAAAGGCGATCTCGACAGCGGCCGCGGCACCGGCCTTGCCTTCCCGACGATCAGCCGGACCGACGCGCTGGCCAATATCGGCCCCAACATGCTGATCGACGCCGTTCAGCCGGCGCCCGTTCCGGTTCCGGCGGCCGGCGTGATGCTGGTGACGGCCCTTGGTGGGCTTGCCGTGGCGCGCCGCCGCAAGCGGGCCTGATCGGTCACACTGGCGGAACTTTCAGGGCCGGGGAAAAGAAACCCCCGGCCTTTCTCTTGACAAGCCTCGTCATATCGTTAGGCCCACGCAGATAACCCGCAACCGGGCGTTCCGTGGGCGCCAGACCGACGAGGAGGACGATATGTCCCAGATTTCCCTGACTTTCCCCGATGGCAATTCGCGCGACTATCCCGCCGGGATCACGGCGGCGCAGGTGGCCGAAAGCATCGCGCCCAGCCTGGCGAAACGCGCCATCTCGGCCAGCCTGGACGGGCGGCATATCGACCTGCAATGGCCGATCACCGCATCGGGCGCGATCAGCATCAATACGCTGAAGGACGATGCCCCCGCCCTGGAACTGATCCGCCACGACTTCGCCCATGTCATGGCCCGCGCGGTGCAGGAACTCTGGCCCGATGTGAAGGTCACCATCGGCCCGGTCCGCGATTACGGCTGGTTCTACGACTTCGACCGGGCGGAACCCTTCACGCCCGAGGATCTGGGCCTGATCGAGGCACGGATGAAGCAGATCATCGCCGCCCGCGATCCCGTGCGGACCGAGGTCTGGGACCGCGACCGCGCCATCGCCTATTACAAGGACCGGGGCGAGCCGTTCAAACTGGAACTGATCGACCGCATCCCCGAGGGCGAGGATCTGCGGATGTATTGGCATGGCGACTGGCAGGATCTGTGCCGTGGTCCGCACCTGCAGAACACCGGACAACTGCCCGCCGATGCCTTCAAGCTGACCCATATCGCCGGCGCATACTGGCTGGGGGACAGCTCTCGCCCGATGCTGCAACGCATCTATGGCGTGGCCTTCCGCAACCGCGACGAGCTGAAGGCCCATCTGACCATGCTGGAGGAGGCCGCGAAACGCGACCATCGCAAGCTGGGCCGCGAGATGGACCTGTTCCACATGCAGGAAGAGGCGCCGGGCCAGGTCTTCTGGCACCCGAACGGCTGGAGCATCTATACCACCCTGCAAGCCTACATGCGCCGCCGCCAGCGCGCCGACGGCTATGTCGAGGTGAACACCCCCCAGGTGGTCAGCCGCAAGCTGTGGGAAGCCTCGGGGCATTGGGAAAACTATCAGGACAACATGTTCATCGTCGAAGTGGACGAGGAGCACGCCAAGACCAAGACCATCAACGCGCTGAAACCGATGAACTGTCCCGGCCATGTGCAGATCTTCAACCACGGCCTGAAATCCTATCGCGATCTGCCGCTGCGCCTGGCCGAATTCGGATCGTGCAGCCGCTATGAGCCTTCGGGCGCGCTGCACGGGATCATGCGGGTGCGCGGCTTCACCCAGGATGACGGGCATATCTTCTGCACCGAGGATCAGATCGAGGCCGAGACCAGGAAGTTCATCGAATTCCTGGCCCTGGTCTATGCCGACCTGGGCTTTTCGGGATGGCGCATCAAGCTGTCGACCCGGCCGGAAAAGCGCATCGGCAGCGACGAAAGCTGGGATCGGGTCGAGGAAGCACTGGGCAATGCCTGCAAGGCCGCCGGATACGACTACGAACTGTTCCCCGGCGAAGGCGCCTTCTATGGGCCGAAACTGGAATTCGTGCTGACCGACGCCATCGGCCGGGACTGGCAATGCGGCACCTTGCAGGTGGATCCGAACCTGCCCGAACGGCTGGACACGGAATATGTGGGCCAGGACGGCGCCAAGCACCGGCCGATCATGCTGCATCGCGCGGTCCTGGGATCGTTCGAACGCTTCATCGGCATCCTGATCGAGAACAGCGCGGGCAAGCTGCCCTTCTGGCTGGCGCCCCGTCAGGTGGTGGTGGCCTCCATCGTCTCGGACGCCGACGCCTATGTGGCCGAGGTGGTGGCCGAACTGCGCGCGGCGGGCGTCCGGGCCGAGGCCGATACCCGGAACGAGAAGATCAACTACAAGGTCCGCGAACATTCCGTGGCGAAAGTCCCGGCGATTCTTGCCATCGGCATGAAGGAAGTAGAGGATAGGACGGTATCGCTTCGGCGCCTCGATCAGCAGGGGTCGCGTTCGTTACCGTTAACCGAAGCCATTGCCGCGCTGAAAGACGAAGCCACCCCGCCGGACCTGCGTTGAGTGGCGTCTTTCCGGCAGCTTATCGCGTGCGGACCTTCCTCCGCGCGCGTTTCCCGCTTGCCTTTTTTAGCGATTCGTCCATCCTCTCACCAGCGTGAGCGAAGCCTTTCTACCGCCTCCCTTCCACGGGCAGCCGGAATACCGAAAGCGGGCTGCACGGCCTGACGCAATCCTGCGCCAGGATGACTTGAAGGAGAGAACGGTTATGGCGACCGGAACGGTTAAATGGTTCAACGCCACCAAGGGCTATGGCTTTATTGCCCCCGATGACGGCGGCAAGGATATCTTCGTCCACATCTCGGCCGTTGAACGCGCCGGGCTGACGGGCCTGAAGGACAACCAGAAGATCGCATACGAGCTGCAATCGGGCCGCGACGGCCGTGCCTCGGCCAGCGATCTGAAGCTGCTCTGATCCGGCTTTGCAGGATTGCGGAACGGCCCGCCCGCGCGGGCCGTTTTTCATTTGCGCGCCTCGAAAGGACCGGCCCATGATCCCGCTGGACATCTTCGCGGACCCCGTCTGCCCCTGGTGCCTGATCGGCAAGGTCGAACTGGACAGGGCCCTGGAAAGCCGCCCGTCGCATCCCTTCCGGATCGCCTGGCACCCGTTCCGGCTGAACCCGCAGATGCCGCCGGGCGGCATGGACCGGACCGTCTATCTGCGCGCCAAGCTGGGACCGCGCGCCGAGGATGCCAGCCGCGCCGTGGCGCAGCGGGCTGCCGCCCTGGGGCTGGTCCTGAACCCGTCGCCGCGCGAACCGGACACCACCGACGCCCACCGGCTGATGCACTGGGCCGGGCTTGAGGGCGCGCAGACCCGCGTCATGTCGGGGCTGCTTCGCGCGTATTGGCAGGAAGCCCGCGACATCGGCGATGCGGCGGAACTGGCGCGGATCGCGGCGGCGGCGGGCATGGATGCCGCCATGGTGACGCGCCTTCTGGCCAGCGACGCCGACCGGGATCAGCTTGCCGCGCGCGAACAGCACGCGCGGGATCGCGGCATCGCCTCGGTCCCGACCTTCATCGTCGCCGACCGGCACGCGATCAGCGGCGCGCAGCCCGCAAGCCTGTGGCGGCAGGTGATCGACGAACTGGTCGAGGCCCCGAAATAACTTGCACAGTGTGCAAGTTTGGCTTACAGGAACCGCCTGACGAAAGGCCCCCTCATGTCCGTGATCGCCCCCGATGCACCTGCGCCGCAGCGGCGTCTGCCCCTGCCCGAATTCGTGGCGATGCTGGCCTTTCTGTTCGCCACCGTCGCCTTTTCCATCGACGCGATGCTGCCCGCCCTGCCCGACATCGCGGCCGAGCTGACGCCCGACAACGTGAACCGCGCGCAGCTGATCCTGACCGTCTTCATGGCGGGCATGGGGATTGGCACCCTGTTCGTCGGTCCCGTTTCCGACGCCATCGGCCGCAAGCCCGCGATTTACCTAGGGGCCGCGATCTATGTCGTGGCAACCCTGGCGGCGATCTTCGCCCATTCCCTCGAATTCCTGCTGGCGGCCCGCTTTGTCCAGGGACTTGGCGCGGCCAGTCCGCGCATCGTCGGCATGGCGCTGATCCGAGACTTGTATTCGGGCCGGGAGATGGCGCGGATCTCCAGCTTCGTGATGATGGTCTTCATCCTGATCCCCGCGCTGGCGCCGTCGATCGGGGCGGGCATCATCTGGTTTTCGGGCTGGCACGGGGTTTTCGCGGCCTTCATCCTGTTCGCCCTGATCGGCTCCACTTGGCTGGGCCTTCGCCAGGCCGAGACGCTGCCCCCCGCGAGGCGCCGTCCGCTGCGGCTGGGACCGCTCAGCGCGGCGGCGCGCGAGGTGCTGGCCGACCGCCAGGTGATGCTCTGCACGGTCGTGCTGACGCTGGGCTTCGGGCAGATGTTCGGGCTGCTGTCCTCGGCCCAGCAACTGTTCGGCGAGGCCTATGGCAAGGGCGAGAATTTCCCCGCCTGGTTCGCGTTGATGGCGCTGTTGTCCGGGGCGGGAACGCTGCTCAACGCGACCTTCGTGATGCGCTTCGGGATGCGGCGGATCGCCAAATGGGCCTATATCATGCAGACGGTGGTCTCGGCGGCGATGCTGGCCCTGACCCTGGCCGACGCCCTGCCCGCAAGCCTGCGCTTCCCGGCCTTCTTCTTCTGGGCGGTCAGCGTGTTCTTCATGGCGGGGGTGACCTTCGGTAACCTGAACGCCTTGGCGCTGCAACGCATGGGCCATATCGCCGGAATGGCCGCATCCATCATCGCGGCCCTGTCCACCATCGCCGCCACGCTGATCGCGGCCCCGGTGGGGCTGCTCTATGACGGCACGGCGGTCCCGGCGATCACGGCCACGCTGATCTGCTCAGCCCTGGCGTGGTTCCTGATGCGGCGTCTGCGAGACTGACAGATCCGCCCGGCGGGACCGCGCCGCCACGAACCGGGCATTGGCAAGGTCGTTGCGCAGATGCGCGGCGATCCGGTCGGCATCCTTGCCGAAGCCCCGCCAGCGCGCGGTCAGGCGCCGTTCCAGCTCGCCGACCCCACATCCAGCCAGACCGTCAGATCGAAACGCAGCCGGTTCCAAGGCGCCGCGTCCAGCAGCAGGTAATTGCCCTCGATCACCACGATCCGATGATGGGGGGCCACGACCCCGGCCCCGGCCACCGCGATTTCCCGGCTTCGGTCGAAAACCGGAAAGATCACCTCGGTCCCCCGCAGCGCCAGCCGTTCGACCAGAACCGCAAATCCTTCGGCATCGAATGTCTCGACCGCGCCCTTGCGCGCCAGCAGACCGCGCGCGGACAGCACCCGGTCATCCAGGTGAAACCCGTCCATCGGCACCAGAACGGCATCGTCCAGCCGCGCCACCAGGGCCTCGGCCAGGGTGGACTTGCCCGACCCCGGCGCCCCCGCCACCGCGCTGCTGGACATTCCGGTCGTGGTGATCGAGGGCAGCCTGGCCCGCAGCGCCCGCATCCTGGGCGCCGCCGCCCTGCCGCTGGCGCATTTCTTCGAACCGGACGGCGCGCTGGCTTGACAGCGGCGCGCCCGCCCTTATAAGCGCCGCTTCCATTGGTGTTGGTGGACCCCGCAAGGGGAAGCCTGTCGGGCCTTTCGGCCAAAGGACAACGCCCTTCGACAACGTGAAAGAAGGAGATCAGCGGTGACCAAACGCACCTCTGCCAAATACAAGATCGACCGCCGCATGGGCGAAAACATCTGGGGCCGCGCCAAGTCGCCGGTCAACCGCCGCGAATATGGCCCCGGCCAGCACGGCCAGCGCCGCAAGAACAAGCTGTCGGATTTCGGCACCCAGCTGCGCGCCAAGCAGAAGCTCAAGGGCTATTACGGCGACCTGACCGAAAAGCAGTTCCGCCGCATCTATGCCGAGGCCGAACGCGTCAAGGGCGACACCGGCGAGAACCTGATCGGCCTGCTGGAGCGCCGGCTTGACGCCGTGGTCTATCGCGCGAAATTCGTGCCGACCATCTTCGCCGCCCGCCAGTTCGTGAACCACGGCCATATCGAGGTGAACGGTCAGCGCGTCAACATCGCCTCCTATCGCGTGAAGGAAGGCGACGTGATCTCGATCCGCGAACGGTCGCGCCAACTGGCCATCGTGCTGGAAGCCGTCGGCCTGGCCGAGCGTGACGTGCCCGACTACCTGGAAGTCGACCACAACAAGATGACCGCCACCTTCGTGCGCACCCCGGCCCTGGGCGACGTGCCCTATGCCGTGGTGATGGAACCGAACCTGGTCGTCGAATATTACGCCAAGAACTGATCCTGTCCTCTTGCAGGGCATCGGGCCGCGTCCTTCGGGGCGCGGCCTTTTTCGTTGCCGCCGACCTTTCTTGCCGTTTCATCATGCACTAAAGGGGGCGCGAGAGGATCCCGACATGACGCAGATCACCCCCCAGCCCGGCATCATGGACATCGCGCTCTACGTCAGCGGCGAAAGCAGTCTGCCGGGGCGCAGCGACGTGCTGAAGCTGTCGTCGAACGAAAACCCGCTGGGTTCCAGCGACAAGGCCCGCGCGGCCTATGCGGCGGCGGCGGCGGATCTGCACCGCTATCCGAACACCGATCACGCCCCCCTGCGCCGGGCCATCGGCGAGGTCCACGGGCTGGATCCCGACCGGATTATCTGCGGCGTCGGCTCGGACGAGGTGCTGCAATTCGTGGTCCAGGCCTTTGCCGGGATCGGGGATCAGGTCATCACCACCGAACACGGCTTTTCGATGTATCCGATCCTGGCCCGCATGGTCGGCGCCGTCCCCGTCACGGTGCCCGAGGCCGAACGCCGCATCGACGTGGACGCCATCCTTGCGGCGGTGACGGACCGCACCCGGATCGTCTTCATCGCCAACCCCGCCAACCCGACCGGCACCATGCTGACCCCGGACGAGGTGCGGCGGCTGGTGGACGGCCTGCCCGCGACGGTGCTGCTGGTCCATGACGGCGCCTATACCGAATTCGCGGCGGGCGCCGATGGCGGCGCGGGACTGGTGGACCGCCATCCCAACGTCATCATGACGCGCACCTTTTCAAAGATCCACGGGCTGGGCGGCTTGCGGATCGGCTGGGGCTATGCGGCCCGCGACATCATCGACGTGCTGAACCGCATCCGCCAGCCCTTCAACCTGTCCAACGCCCAGATGGCCGCGGCCGAGGCCGCCATCCGCGACACCGCCTTCCGCGACCATTGCGCCGATCTGAACGCCCGGATGCGCGACCGCCTGCGCAATTCGCTGATCCAGATGGGCATCGGCTGCGACGAGAGTTTCGCCAATTTCGTGCTGGCCCGCTTTGCCGGCCCGGCCGAGGCCGAGGCCGCCGATGCCGCCCTGCGCCGCGACGGCATCCTGGTGCGCCGCGTCGCGGGCTATGGCCTGCCCGCCGCCCTGCGCATCACCGTGGGCGACGAACAGGGCGTGACCCGCGTGCTGGAGACGCTGGGCCGCTTCATGGCGGATCGGAGGGGCGCATGAGCGTGATCTATGACCGCGTGGCGCTGATCGGCCTGGGTCTCATCGCCGGGTCCATGGCCCATGCCATCCGCAAGGGGGGCCTTGCGCGCGAGATCGTCGGTTACGCCCGCAGCGCCGAGACGCGCGAGACCGCGCGCGAGATCGACCTCTGCGACCGCGTCGTGGACAGCGCGGCCGAGGCCGTGGCGGATGCCGATCTGGTGGTGCTGGCGGTGCCCGTGGGGGCCATGGCGACGGTGGCGGCGGATATCGCGCCGCATCTGAAGCCCGGCGCGACCGTGACGGATGTGGGCTCGGTCAAGCAGTCGGTGATCGACGCCGTGGCGCCGCATATTCCGCCGGGCGTCCATTTCGTGCCGGGCCACCCCCTGGCGGGGACGGAACATTCCGGCCCGCGCGCGGGCTTTGCCGATCTGTTCCGCAACCGCTGGTGGCTGCTGACCCCGCTGCCCGACACCGACCCCGCCGCCGTCGACCGACTGACCGAACTGGTCCGCGCCATGGGCGCCAAGACCGACCGGATGGAGCCCGCGCATCACGATCTGGTGCTGGCCGTCACCAGCCACGCCCCGCACCTGATCGCCTTCACCATGGTCGGCGTCGCCGACCACCTGCGCCGCGTCACGGACGAGGAGGTGGTGCAGTATTCCGCCGCCGGGTTCCGCGACTTCACCCGGATCGCCGCCAGCGACCCGACCATGTGGCGCGACGTGTTCCTGCACAACAAGGACGCCACGCTGGACATCCTGGGCCGCTTCACCGAGGAGCTGTTCGTCCTGCAACGGGCCATCCGCATGGGCGACGGCCAGCAGCTGTTCGACTATTTCACCCGCACCCGCGCGATCCGGCGCGGCATCATCGAGGCCGGTCAGGATACCGCCGCCCCCGATTTCGGGCGGATCGCTCCGGCCCGCTGAGGCTTTCATCCCGGACCGCGCTGCCCTAGCGTGGCGGATATGGACGGTTGGGACAGATGCGACGGATTGATTGGGTCTTCGGTTACGGTTCGCTGATCTGGGATCCGGGTTTTTCCCCGGTCGAGACCGCGCGCGCCTGGGTGGCGGGCTATGCCCGCAGCTTCTGCCTGCGCTCGGTCCAGCATCGCGGCACGCAGGCGCTGCCGGGTCTGGTGCTGGGCCTGGACGAACAGCCGGATGCCGAATGCGGCGGCGTGGCGCTGCGCATCGCGGATCACGACCATGACGAGGTGCTGGCCTATCTGCGCGCCCGCGAACTGGTGACGGAAGCCTATCAGGAAACGATCCTGCCCCTGCGGCTCGAGGACGACCGCCAGGTCGAGGCCCTGGCCTATGTGATGCGGCGCGATCATGTCCAATATGCGGGCGGGCTGGCCTTGGCCGAACAGGCGCGGATCATCGCCCAGGCTCATGGCGCGCGCGGGCCGAACGCGGATTACCTGTTCAACACCGCCGCCCATCTGGCGCAGATCGGCCTGGGGGACGCGGTGCTGGACGACCTGTCCGCCCAAGTGCGCAAGCTGCTGGAAACGGGCGAAAACCCCGACGATTGACTTTCGGATCGCTTGGCAAGCGCCGGGCCGCATCCTACAGTCGGGTCCAAGGACAGTCCTGGCCAGGGAAGGCGATCAGTTGAGCGAACCAACCAGCAGCCAACGGCCCGATACCCCCGTGCTCGGCCGCCGCGCAGGCGCCGCGCATCGCCGGATCACTGCGACCCGTTCGTCCGACACAGGCCCCGCCCATCCCCGCTTTTCGCAGCCCGTCCGCCAGATTGTCCTGATGGTGACGGTGCTGATCCTGGTCCTGGCGGGCGGCTGGGTCGCCTATGGGCGGATCCTGCCGATCTTCCAGGCGAACCTGTGGCTGAACGGCCTGATCCTGGCGGTCTTCGCCCTGGGCATCCTGGCCTGTTTCTGGCAGGTCGGACAGCTGATCCGGTCGGTCAGCTGGATCGAACGCTTTGCCCAACGCCGCCGCAATGCAGTGGAAAAGGGCATCGCCGCGCGGGGCCAGGCGGATGCGGGCGACCAGCCCCCGCGTCTGCTGGCGCCGCTGGCGGCGCTGCTGGGCACGCGCGGACCGGTGGGGGGCACGATCTCGACCGGGGCCGCGACCTCGATCCTGGATTCCGTCGCGACCCGCATCGACGAATTGCGCGATATTACAAGATACCTCTCCAACCTGCTGATCTTCTTGGGGCTTCTGGGCACCTTCTATGGGTTAGCCACGACCATCCCGGCCGTGGTCGAAACGATCCGCAACCTGGCCCCGCAGCAGGGCGAAAGCGGCATCCAGGTGTTCGACAAGCTGATGCGCGGGCTTGAAGCCCAGCTTGGCGGCATGGCTACGGCCTTTTCGTCGTCGCTGCTGGGCCTTGCCGGTTCGCTGGTCGTGGGGCTTCTGGAACTGTTCGCCACCCATGGCCAGAACCGCTTCTACCGCGAGCTTGAGGAATGGATGTCGGGCTTCACCCGCGTCAGTCTGGCCGGAGCGGATGGGGAGGGCGTGAACCAGGCCGCCCTGGCGGGATTTCTGGAGCAGATGGCGGGCCAGATGGACCGCCTGCAACAGATCCAGGCCGGGCGCGACCTGCAACGCGACGAAGCCGCCGCGATGGCCGACGAACGCGTCGTGGTGATGGCCCAGGCGATCGAGGCCCTGGTCCAGCGCAGCGAAGCCGACCACCGGGACGCGCAGTCGCGCGTCGCGGCGCTGACCGAAACCCTGTCGCGGCTGGCCCAGGGCCAGGACCGGCTGGTCGATCTGGCGCGCGCCCAGGCGGACCGCGCCACGCCCACCCCGCCCGACATGAGGGGGATCGAGACCGCGTTGAACCGGCTGGCCTCGGATCTGGCCGAAGGACGCGACGAGATGGTGGCCGAATTGCGGTCCGACATTCTGGTCCTGACCCGCGCGGTGCGCGCGGCGCGGTTCAACGATCCGTTCCGCGACGACCTGCTGCGCGATCCGCTGGTCTCTCGGGACAGGGGCTAGGGGATGGCCCTGCGCCGCGCCGCCTCGGGGCACCGCTTCTCGGCCAATATCTGGCCGGGATTCGTGGATGCCCTGGCGACCCTGCTGATGGTGCTGGTCTTCGTGCTGACGATCTTTACCGTCATGCAATCGGTGCTGCGCGACCAGATCACCGACCAGGACGACACCATCGGCGAACAGGATCAGGTCATCGCCAGCCAGGAGCGGGTGATTTCCGGTCAGGAGCGCCGCCTGGAACAGCTGGGCCGGCAGGTCGCGGCCCTGGGCCAGGCCCTGACCGTGTCCGGGGATCGCGAAACCGCCCTGCAAGGCCAGCTTGCCGATGCCCAGGCCCAGGCCCGCGACCGGGCCGCGCGGATCACCCGGCTGTCGGCGCAACTGGAAAACAGCCAGGGAGAACTGGCAGAGGCCCGGTCGCGCCTGACCGATTTCGAGGCCGAGGTGGCTGCCCTGATGGCCGCGCGCGCCGCCGACCGCGAACAGGCCGACGCCCGGCAGCGGCAGATGCAGGCGCAGGTGACCCAGCAGGAAAACCGCGCCAGTGCCGCCGAACTGGCGGTGGCCGCCGCCCGCCAGGAGATCGACGCCCAGGCCGAACAGGCCCGCCTTGCCGCCGCCCGGCGAGACGCTCTGGAGGCCCTGACCGCCGACCTGCGCCGTCAGAATCAAGAAGCGGCCGCGCGGGCCGATGCCCTGCAAGCCGACCTGACCGAGGCCGAGGCCGCCCGCCTGACCGATGCCGAAGCCGCGCGGGCCTTGCGCGAACGGTTGGAAAGCGCCGATGCCGAACTGACCGCCATGACCCTGTCGCTTGAGGAAAGCCGCAAGCGGGCCGAGGAAACGCTGACCCTGCTGGCCGCAGCCGAGGCCGCGCGCGATCAGGCCGCCGATCAGGCCCGGCAAACCCGGACCGAGGCTCAGCGTCAGGCGGCCCTGCTGGCGACGGCGGAAAAGGCCCTGGCCGACCAGGAGGCCCTGTCAAAGGACGGGCAGCGGCGGGTTGCGCTGTTGAACGAACAGGTGGCCTCGCTGACCGCGCAACTGGGCTCCTTGCAGGCTTTGCTGGATGCGGCGGGCGACGATCAGCGCCAGGCCGAACTGCGGGTCGAGAACCTGGGACAGCAACTGAACGCGGCCCTGCTGCTGGCGGCCGAGGAAAAGGACCGCCGCCTGGCCCTGGAAGAACAGGCCCGCCAGCGGGCCGAGGACGAGGTGCGCGACCTCGCCCGCTATCGCTCGGAGTTCTTCGGCCGCCTGTCGCAGATCCTGTCGGGCCGCGAAGGCGTCCAGGTGGTGGGCGACCGCTTCGTCTTCCAGTCCGAGGTTCTGTTCGCGCCGGGCGAGGCGACGCTGTCACCGGCGGGCCGGGATCAGGTCGCCCGCGTGGCCCGGATGCTGTCCGAGATCTCGGGCGACATCCCGCCCGAGATCGACTGGATCATCCGCGTGGACGGCCATACCGACACCACCCGGCTGTCGGGAACCGGCCGTTATCGCGACAACTGGGAACTCAGCCAGGGCCGGGCCCTGGCGGTCGTGCGCTATATGATCGACGATCTGGGCTTTCCGTCGAACCGGCTGGCCGCGACCGGATTTGCCGATACGCGGCCTGTCGCCCAAGGCGAGTCGCCCGAGGCCCTGGCCGCCAACCGCCGCATCGAGTTGAAGCTGACGGAACGCTGATATCAGACCTGATCGGCCTGCCGCCCGTCGGGCACGCCCGCCAGTTTTCTCAGATGCGCCTCGATCTCGGAATTGACCTCGGCTCCGACCAGCACCACGGTCGAGGCGAACCACAGCCACATCATCAGCGCGATCACCGCGCCCAGGGAACCGTAGGTTTCGTTGTAATCGGCGAAGTTGGCGGCATACCAGCTGAACAGGATCGAGGTCAGGACCAGCCCCACTGCCGCGATCACCGCGCCCGGCGAAATCCACCGCCACCGCGAATCGGGCGCGTCCGGTCCCCACCGATACAGCGCCGCCAGCGCCAGGATCAGCACGGCGAACATGATGGGCCAGCGGATCAGCCCGACCAGGACGCTGGTCGAGGACGTCATCGGCAGCATCTGCAACAGGATCGGGATCACCGCAATGAAGCCCAGCATCAGGATGATCAGCACCAGCCCGCCCAGCGTGAAGGCCATCGACAGCAGGTTCAGCTTGACGAAGCCCCGCGTCTCGGACTGGAAGAAGGCGACGTTCAAAGCCGATAGCAGCGCCTTCATCCCGCCATTGGCGGAATAAAACGCCACCAGCAGTCCGCCGATCCCCGCCAGCGACAGGGCCGTTCCGGGCGACGAGGTGATCGCCTGCACCTGATCGCGGATGATGCCAAGCGCCCCCTGCGGCAGGAAGCTTTCCAGCATGTCCAGATGCCCCGCGATCGTGGCGGGATCGGCCACAAGCCCATAGATCGACACAAAGGCCGTCAGCGCCGGAAACAGCGAGAGAAGGCCGAAAAAGGTGATGCCTCCCGCCACGGCCGTCACCCGATCGGCGCCGATCTGCGTCAAGGTGGCCTGCGCAATGGCCCACAGATCGGCCATGCCCAAGTCCCGCAGTCCCACATTTCGCCGCGCTGTGGCCGCGACGGAGCGTTCCTTCTTGTCGGCGGGACCGTTTCCGGTCTTCATGCCGAAGCGCCGGCGCGTCCGGTCATCCAGATCGCCGAACAACGCGTCAAGAACGCCGGGCGTGCCGCTTTTCATCGTGCCGTCTCCGCCTCAAAGCCGATGGGTGCGGTCGTCGTCATGGGGACGATGCGGTTCGGAAGGATTGTCGCCGCGCAGCGCGGATCGCAGCTGATCGGCCGCCGCGGCGAATTCCTGGACGATCCCCGTGGCCTGACCCGCGACACCGCGGAACGATTCGACCGCCAGAGCCACGGATTTCGCCACGCCTTCCAGCCCCTGCGACAGCCGTGTCGAGGTCTCGATCAGGCCTTCCGCGAAATTTTCCTTCTTGCGCCGGGGGGCGGCGGGGGCTGGCCGGCGACGCGCGGCCTCGGCGCGCAGGCGAGCGACCTCTTGGCGGTCCTCGCGATCCTGGTCGCGGACACGGCGGCGCATCGCCTCGCGTTCCTCTTCGTCCATGCGGGCAAAGCGCGGCGCCGCGTGGTTGCGACGGGGGCGGGCGTGGTGGGACGGGCGCGGACCCTCGTCATCCGAAATGGCCTCGGCGATCTTGCGGATCGCGAAGATGGCCGCCGCCGTTCCGCCCGCGACGCCAAGCGCCACCCCGCCCCACAGGGCGATCTTGGCGCCGGTCGAGGGGGTCGGATGGGACGGACGCCCGTCCGGCGACACCCGGCCGGACGGAATCACCCGGCGGGACTGCGAAACGTGGTGGCCGGGGGGAACGGGGCGCGGGCCGAAACGGGTCTGGCTGGTGCGGTCGGCCTCGGTCCGGGGGCGGTCGTCCTGGTTGAAGTCGTCGGGGGTGGGGGTCATTGCTGCTCTCCGGCATGATCGGATCGGTTCGTTTCCTCAACAGCTTGCGCGGCAGTAATGTTCCCGGACGCCGGCGCGGTGCGATCGAAAACTTGCCCCCGCGCCACGGCGCCGCTATGCCCGCCCCAGCAGAACAAGAGGCCCGCCATGATCCCGCGCTATGCCCGCCCCGAAATGACCGCCATCTGGTCGCCCGAAACCCGATTCCGCATCTGGTTCGAGATCGAGGCCCATGCCTGCGACGCCCAGGCCGATCTGGGCGTGATCCCGCGCGAGAATGCCGAGGCGGTCTGGCGTGCCAAGGACGTGGACTTCGACGTGGCCCGCATCGACGAGATCGAGGCCGTCACCAAGCATGACGTGATCGCCTTCCTGACCCATCTGGCCGAACATGTCGGCGCGGATGAGGCGCGATTCGTCCACCAGGGCATGACCAGCAGCGACGTGCTGGACACGACGCTGAACGTCCAGCTTGTCCGCGCCGCCGACATCCTGCTGGCCGATCTGGACCGCGTTTTGGCGGCGCTGAAACGCCGGGCCTATGAACACAAGGACACGCTGCGCATCGGCCGCAGCCACGGCATCCATGCCGAACCCACCACCATGGGCCTGACCTTCGCGCGCTTTTACGCGGAAATGGATCGCAACCGGAACCGCCTGGAAAAGGCCCGCTGGGAGGTCGCGACCGGCGCGATTTCCGGCGCGGTCGGCACTTTCGCCAATATCGACCCGGCGGTGGAGGAGCATGTCTGCGCCAAGCTGGGCCTGCGCCCCGAGCCGATTTCGACCCAGGTCATCCCGCGCGACCGTCACGCGATGTTCTTCGCCACGCTGGGCGTCATCGCCTCGAGCATCGAAAACATCGCCATCGAGATCCGCCACATGCAGCGGACCGAGGTGCTGGAGGCCGAGGAATTCTTCAGCCCCGGCCAGAAGGGGTCGTCGGCGATGCCCCACAAGCGCAACCCGGTCCTGACCGAGAACCTGACGGGACTGGCCCGTCTGGTGCGCATGGCGGTGATTCCGGCGATGGAGAACGTGTCGCTGTGGCACGAACGCGACATCAGCCATTCCTCGGTCGAACGCGGCATCGCGCCGGATGCGACGATCACGCTGGATTTCGCGCTGAACCGGCTGGCGGGCGTGATCGACAAGCTGGTGGTCTATCCCGACAACATGCTGAAGAACATGAACAGGTTCAAAGGGCTGGTCATGTCGCAGCGGGTCTTGCTGGCGCTGACCCAGGCGGGCGTCTCGCGCGAGGACAGCTATCGCTTGGTGCAGAGAAATGCCATGAAGGTCTGGGAACAAGGCGCTGATTTCAAGACGGAATTGCTGGCCGATCCCGAAGTGACCGCCGCCCTGACCCCGGCCCAGATCGAGGAAAAGTTCGACCTAGGCTATCACACCAAGCATGTCGACACGATCTTCCGGCGCGTGTTCGAAGACCGCCAGAAATAGCCGCGCGTAAACCGGATGTTAGGAAAGCCCTGCCAGATTGGCCGCACGGACGGTCGATCAGGTGGGGCCATGACGATACAAACGGGACTGAATCAGCGGCAAAAGGCGGCGGTGATCGTGCGGCTGCTGCTGGATGACGAAGCGGCATCCGGCCTGTCGCGACTGGACAGCGAAAGCCAGACCCTGCTGGCCGAGGAAATGGCAGGCATGGAACTGATCGACCGCCAGACCCGCGATGCGATCATCACCGAATTCTGCGACAGCCTGGAATCGGTCGGGGTGACCTTTCCGGGCGATCTGGACGGAACGCTGGCGATGCTGGGCGCGCAACTGTCCGAAGACAGCACCGACCGGCTGCGCCGCCGCGCGGCGGTATCGGGGCGGGGCGATCCTTGGCCCCGCATCGCCGCCCTGCCCGCCCCGGCCCTCGCGGCGCTTGCCAGGACCGAGGCTGTCGAGATGGTGGCCCTGATGCTGTCCAAGCTGCCGGTGGAACGCGCCTCGGAACTGTTCGTGGGCCTGCCGCGCGAACGGGCGCGGGCCGTGGCCCAGGCCATGTCCATGACGGCGGGCGTCACGCCCGAATCGCTGCACCGGGTTGGCCTGATCCTGCTTCAGGCGGCCGAGGCGCTGCCCCGGCCCGCGATCCCGACCCCCGCGACGGACCGGATGGGCGCGATCCTGAATTTTGCCACCGCCGACCTGCGCGACGACGTGCTGAACAGTCTGGACAGCCACGACGCCGATTTCGCCGGCAACGTGCGCAAGGCGATCTTCATCTTCGCCCATATCCCCGCCCGCGTCCTGCCCCGCGACATCCCCCGCGTCGTCCGCGAGGTCGAGCAGCCGGTCCTGGTCCGCGCCCTGTCCGCCAGCGGCGAGGCCGAGGCCGCGGCCGCCGAATTCATCCTGTCGAATCTGTCGCAGCGCATGTCCGACGGCCTGCGCGAGGAACGCAACGAACTGGGCAGGCTCCGCGCCTCCGAGATCGAGGAGGCCATGACCGAGGTCGTCAGCGCCATCCGCCGCCTTGAGGAAGCCGGGGAAATCGCCCTGGTCCTGCCGCAGGACGAGGATGACTGACCCGGCCTGCGCGGCGCAGCGGCAGGCGGATATGCGACGATGACCAGTTCCATCGCCATCGCCGCCGGCGGCGCGGTCGATGGACGATCCGACGGAACAGCTCGGCTTCTGGCGCTAACATCGCAGGCCGGGCCATACCCAGGTCAGACAGGCGCCACAGGGCATTTGCATCAGCCGGGACAGCGCGATACGAGAGGCGCAACGTCACTTGGTCGGGAGAGAGAACCATGGCTGTCAAAGTTGCGATCAACGGTTTCGGGCGCATCGGGCGCAATGTGCTGCGCGCCATCATCGAATCGGGCCGCACCGATATCGAGGTCGTCGCGATCAACGATCTTGGCCCCGTCGAAACCAACGCGCATCTGCTGCGCTATGACAGCGTGCATGGCCGGTTCCCGGCCCAGGTCACGGTCAGCGGCGATTCCATCGACGTGGGCCGCGGGCCGATCAAGGTGACGGCGATCCGCAACCCCGCCGACCTGCCCTGGGGCGACATCGACGTGATCATGGAATGCACCGGCATCTTCGCGTCCAAGGACAAGGTCCAGCCGCACCTGTCGACCGGCGCCAAGCGCGTGCTGATCTCGGCCCCCGGCGACAATGCCGACAAGACCATCGTCTTCGGCGTGAACGACGACACGCTGACCGCCGACGATCTGGTGGTGTCGAATGCCAGCTGCACCACCAACTGCCTGTCTCCGGTCGCCAAGGTGCTGAACGACAGCATCGGCATCGCCAAGGGCTTCATGACCACGATCCACAGCTATACCGGCGACCAGCCGACGCTGGACACGATGCACAAGGATCTGTACCGCGCCCGCGCCGCCGCCCTGTCGATGATCCCGACCTCGACCGGGGCCGCCAAGGCCGTGGGACTTGTGCTGCCCGAGCTGAAGGGCAAGCTGGACGGCGTGGCGATCCGCGTGCCGACGCCGAACGTCTCGGTCGTGGATTTGGTCTTCGAAGCGGCTCGCGAGACCTCGGTCGAGGAAATCAACGCCGCGATCAAGGCGGCGGCGGACGGCCCGCTGACGGGCATCCTCGGCTATACCGAGGAGAAGCTCGTATCCTCGGACTTCAACCACGACCCGCATTCGTCGGTCTTCCACATGGACCAGACCAAGGTGATGGAAGGCCGTCTGTGCCGCATCCTGACCTGGTACGACAACGAATGGGGCTTCTCGAACCGGATGTCCGACACGGCGGTCGCCATGGGCAAGCTGATCTGACCCTTGCGGCGGCGGGAGCGTCCCGCCGCCCCATCACGCCGGATAGATCATCCGCGCCGACATTCCGCCATCCACGACGAACCGCTGGCCGGTGACGAAGCCCGCCTGGTCCCACGCCAAATAGGCGACCAGGCCCGCAACATCCTGCGGATCGCCGATACGGCCGACCGGATGCTGCGCCTTCTCGGCCTGCGAATGGTGGGGTTCGCTGCGGTTTTCCCGTTTCCGATAGGCCGCCGTCTCGATCCAGCCCGGCAGGATGCTGTTCACCCGAACCTCGGGCCCCAGGCTGACCGCAAGCGCATGGGACAGGGCCAGCAGCGCCCCTTTCGACGCCGCATAGCTTTCGGTATCGGCTTCCGACTGCAAGGCGCGGGTCGAGGACATCAGGACGATCGACCCGCGCGCCGCCCTTAGCAGCGGCACGGCGGCGCGCACCGTCAGGAACGCGCCCGTGACGTGGCTGTCCAGCATCCGCCGCCAGTCGCCCAGCGACAAATCCTCGATCGGGCCGTTCCGCGGATCGGCGATGCCGGCATTCGAGACCAGCAGATCCAGCCCCGCGCCGTCCAGCCAGTCCCGGATTCGCGCAAAGCCCTTCTGCACCCCGGCCTCGTCCGCGACATCCACCGTCAGGGCCAGCAGGCCGGGATCGCGCGCCTGCATTTCGGCCACCGCCTCGCCGTCCAGATCGAACAGGGCGACATGCCAGCCGTCCGCCCTCAACCGCTGGACGATACCTCTGCCGATGCCCTGCGCGCCGCCGGTGATCAGTGCCGTCTTCATGCCATTCCCCTGCCGCCAGTCGGAGAAACGGCGGCGTCCGGGGATCGTTCCCTCAGCGCAGCTTGGTCAGGCGGCGCGAATTGGCGCGAGTCCGCTTGCCATAGGGGCGCAGCGCGGCGGACATCACGCGGTCCGCGCTTGCCCCCCGGCCCGCCGCCTGCGCCATCGCGAACAGCGATTCCGTCGCGGCGGCCTGTTTTTCGGCCACCATGCGAAAGGGTTCCCCCGGCGCCTGGGTCATGATCCCCATCATGCCCGCGGTTCGCAGGCCGATCACCATCTGCGCGTCGATGGCCATTCGGACGAATTGCGTCCACAGCCGGACAGGATTCTTGGGCATCATCGCAAACATGGGGTCATCCTTTGGATCATCCGGCCAATCTGATGGCGCGCCGGGATCAGCACAACCCCGACGTTGCGACGATAAGGGCTGCATTTCTTGCATGGCCGCTTGGCAACCCTGCCCCGCCATGTATAGAGGCAGGCCATGACCGACAGCATCACCCTTCGCCGCCCCGACGACTGGCACCTGCATCTGCGCGACGGCGCGATGCTGGCGGCGGTCGCGCCCCATTCGGCGGGGTTCGGCCGCGCCATCATCATGCCGAACCTGGTGCCCCCCGTGGTGACGGGCGCCCAGGCCGCCGCCTATCGCGACCGCATCCTGGCCGCGCTACCCCAAGGCGCCGCGTTGCAGCCGCAGATGACGCTGTATCTGACCGACGCGACCGACCCCGCCGATGTGGTCGCCGCCTTCCGCGACGGCATCATCCGCGCGGTCAAGCTGTATCCGGCGGGCGCCACGACCAATTCCGCCAGCGGCGTCACCGATTTCGACCGCGTCCAGCCGGTGCTGGAGGCGATGGCCGAGGCGGGCGTGACGCTGTGCGTCCATGGCGAAGTCACCGATCCGGCGGTGGACATCTTCGACCGCGAGGCCGTGTTCATCGACCGCGTTCTGGACCCGCTGCGCCGCCGCACCCCCGGCCTGCGTGTGGTGATGGAGCATATCACCACCAGCGAGGGCGCGGACTATGCGCGCGCGGGCGGCGACGATCTGGCGGCCTCGATCACCACGCATCACCTGGTCATCAACCGCAACGCCCTCTTGGCAGGCGGGATCCGCCCGCATTACTACTGCCTGCCCGTCGCCAAGCGCGAAAGCCACCGCCTGGCGCTGCGCAAGGCCGCGACCGGCGGCGAGGCGCGGTTCTTCCTGGGCACCGACAGCGCCCCCCATACCGATGCCGCCAAGCTGCAACCCTGCGGCTGCGCGGGCTGCTTCACGGCGCCGAACACCATGTCGATCCTGGCCCAGGTGTTTCAGGACGAGGGCGCCCTGGACAGGCTGGAAGGCTTTGCCAGCCTGAACGGCGCGGCCTTCTATCGCCTGCCGCCGAACGACGACCGGATCACGCTGGTCAGGCGCGACACGCCCGCCGCCTATCCGTCGCAGATCGCGGCGGGCGACGAGATCGTGACCGTCTTCGACCCCGGTTTCCCGCTTTTCTGGCATCTGGAGGACTGATGAGCCCGACCTTCCCCGCGCGCGAGGAGATCGCCCGCCTGTCCGCCCGGATGCTGCTGGAAATCAAGGCCGTCGACTTCAACGCGGCCCAGCCCTTCACCTATGCGTCCGGCCTGAAGGGGCCGACCTATGTCGATTGCCGCCGGATCATCAGCTTTCCGCGCGTGCGCGCCACCCTGATGGATTTCATGGCCGCGACCGTCCTGCGCGATGCGGGATTCGAGGCCTTCGACAACGTGGCGGGGGGCGAGACCGCGGGCATCCCCTTCGGCGCCATGGTCGCCGAACGGCTGGGCCTGCCGATGACCTATGTGCGCAAGAAGCCCAAGGGCTACGGCCGCAACGCCCGGATCGAGGGCGTGATGACCGAGGGTCAGCGGGTGCTGCTGGTCGAGGATCTGACCACCGACGGCGGCAGCAAGCTGTCCTTCGTGGACGCGATTCGCGAAACCGGCGCGACCTGCGCGCATACGGCGGTGATCTTCTATTACGGCATCTTCCCTGAAACGACGCGGCGGCTGGCCGATCACGGCGTCACGCTGCATCACCTCTGCACCTGGTGGGACGTGCTGGCCGAGGCCAAGGCCCAGGCCGCCTTCGACCCCGCGACGCTGGCCGAGGTCGAGACCTTCCTGACCGACCCGCGCGCCTGGCAGGCCGCGAACGCCTGACTTATCCACAGGCCGTCCACAGATCGGCCCCCGGAAATCGCGTCGCACGGCGTTCCCCGCGCGGCGCATCGGGTGTAGAACAGGGGACAAGAACAAAAAGGGGCAGCCCATGACCAACCTGCGCGCGATCATCCCCGGCCAGCCCGTCGGCGCCGAGGACACCCCCTCGATCCCCTTTTCGCTTGAGGCCGAGCAGCAGCTTCTGGGCGCGCTGCTGACCAACAACGACGTGTTCGACCGGGTCAGCCAGATCATCAAGCCCGAGCATTTCTATCACCCCGTCCATGCCCGGATCTTCGAGATCTGTTCCGAACGGATTCGCAAGAACGCCCTGGCCAGCCCGGTCACCATCAAGGCCTTCCTGGAGCATGACGAGGGGCTGAAGGAGCTGGGCGGCGCGCCCTATCTGGCCCGGATGGCGGGGGCCGCGATCAGCGCCTATGCGGCGCGCGACTATGCGCAGATGATTCGCGAATTCGCGCTGCGGCGCGAGTTGATCCAGCTGGGCCAGGACATCGCCGCCCGCGCCGCCACCGTCGAGGTCGGCGACGAGGCCGAAGAACAGATCAAGGCCGCCGAACAGACGCTGTACAAGCTGGGCGAGGCGGGCACCGCCGAACGCGGCTTCCAGTCCTTCCTCAAGGCCGTGACGGGCGCGGTCCAGGCCGCGAATGCGGCCTATCAGCGCGACGGCAAGCTGTCGGGGATCTCGACCGGGCTGATCGACCTGGACGGCAAGATGGGCGGGCTGAACAACTCGGACCTGATCATCCTCGCCGGGCGTCCGTCGATGGGGAAAACCTCGCTGGCGACCAACATCGCCTTCAACATCGCCAAGGCCCACAAGACGGGAGAGCGGCCGGACGGCACCATCGGCACCATCGAAGGCGGCGTGGTCGGTTTCTTCAGCCTGGAGATGTCGGCCGAACAGCTTGCCGCGCGGATCCTGTCGGAAGCGGCCGAGGTGCCCAGCGAGCGTATCCGCAGCGGCAACATGGACGAGGCCGAATTCCGCCGCTTCGTCGAGGCCGCCCATGCCTTGCAGAACTGCCCGCTGTATATCGACGACACCCCGGCCCTGCCGATCAACCAGCTTGCCGCCCGCGCCCGCAAGCTGAAGCGGACGCATGGGCTGGACGTGCTGATTGTGGACTATCTTCAGCTTCTGAAGGCCGCGTCCGCCAAGGACAGCCGCGTGAACGAGGTGTCCGAGATCACCCAGGGCCTGAAAGCCGTCGCCAAAGAGCTGAACATCCCGGTCATCGCCCTGTCGCAGCTGTCGCGGCAGGTGGAAAACCGCGACGACAAGCGCCCGCAACTGTCCGACCTGCGCGAATCCGGGTCCATCGAGCAGGACGCCGACATCGTGATGTTCGTGTTCCGCGAGGAATATTACAAGGAACGGGAAAAGCCCTCGGACAGCGACCTGGACGCGATGGCCAAGTGGCAGCAGGTGATGGAGCAATGCCACGGCAAGGCCGAGGTGATCCTGGGCAAGCAGCGCCACGGCCCCATCGGCACGGTCGAGCTGTCCTTCGAGGGCCAGTTCACCCGCTTCGGCAACCTGGCGAAGGACCGGCAGGCGCAATGGGATTAGGCCCGCCGGTCCCCGTCGTCAGCCGTGGGTTCTCGCGCTGTTTTCCGGGATCTATCCGGGCGAGAAGATCGGCTGGCAGCACGGCGTCGGCTTTTCGCTGATCTGCCGGGGCGCGCGGATCATCTTTCACGATTTCGGCCAAGCGGCCGCCGTCAATGCGTCCAGGGCGCGCGCCGGTCGGTGGCGAAATTCTCGCCATAGCCGCGGGGGCGGATGTTGGCGGCGCGGCTGTGCGGAGGCTGGACGACATAGTCCAGGCCGTGTTCGCGGGCGTAATTCTCGGCCTGTTTCAGCGTATCGAAGCGCAGGCGCACCTGGCTTTGCGTGTCGTCGGCGCTGACCCAGCCCATCAGCGGGTCGATGTCGCGGCCCTGGGGCGGAAATTCCATCACCCATTTCTTCGTCCGCGCATTGCCGGACTGCATGGCATTGCGGGCGGGTCGATAGATGCGGACGCGCATTCTGGCTGCCTTTCGGTCGGATCTCGCGCGAGTTATCGCCAATCGCGGCGCAGTGATCAAGTCCCGGAACGGCTTCGTTCCCCCTGCGTTGACCCGCGACCGCATCTCACAGGAGGATCCGATGCCGTTTCGAACCGCCGCCGCCCTGGGCCTGTTGCTGGCCCTGCCCGCCGCCGCCCAGGACGCCCCGGCCCCCGCCCCCACCCCGGCCCCCACCGAAGGCGAGGCGCCGATGATCGCCGAGATCAAGACCGCCGAAGGGCAAAGCCTGGGCACCGCGACCGCCGTCGCCACCCCATCGGGCCTGATGCTTGTCACGCTGGAACTGCAAGGCGTGCCTGCGGGCATCCGTGCCGTGCATGTCCATGAAACGGGCAAATGTTCGCCCCCTGATTTCGAATCGGCCGGCGGTCATATCGCCGGGAACAAGGAACATGGGGTGATGGCCGCCAATGGTCCCCATCCGGGCGATCTGCCGAACATCCACATCCCCGAGAGCGGCGCGCTGACGGTCGAGTATTTCGTGGCGGGGCTGACGACCGACCTGATGGCCGACGAGGACGGGTCCGCCATCATCATCCACGAACATCCCGACGATTATGTCAGCCAGCCCACGGGCAATGCAGGCGGCCGCATCGGCTGCGGCACATTCGCGCAGGCGAATTGAGGCCCCTATTCCGCAGGCGCGGCGTCCGCGAAGGGCGCCGTGATCTCTGTGGCCCTTGTCTGCTTGTTGAAGATGCAGATCATCCGGTCGGTGCCGGTGTCCTGGGTCACCGTTAAGACAGCCGCGCCATAGCTTTCCGATCCAAAGGGGTTCACCTCGACCGTCACGGACGGGGTATCCGGTGCATCCGTCAGGGCCAGGCAGGCCGTTTCGACATCGGCGCGGAAATCCCGCCACGCATCCTCGCTGGAGGCCGATGCCATGCCGGGCAGCAGGGTCATAAGGACCATAAGGGGCTGTTTCATTGGTGTTCTCCAGACAGAGGACGGAACGCCGGGGCCTTGCGGGCCGTTCTGGTCCAAACACAAAGGTGATCGGATGACCCTGTTCCCGCGCATGACCCTGCCCGCCCTGACCCTCGCCGTCCTGTCGGCCTGCAACACCGCCTATGCGCCCACGGTATCCGGCACGCGCTGCGATCCGGGACGGCACCAGGCGCTTGTCGGCATGAATATCGGAGAGGTTATCCTGCCGCCCCACCTGCGTTATCGGGAAATCGGTCCGGGCCAGATCGTGACGCAGGACTATCAGCCCGGCCGCCTGAACATGTATCTGGACGCCAAGGGCTGGATCGCCCGGATCAGCTGCGGCTGAACCCCGTTCGCGTCTTTTCGACCTGGGCGATGGCGCGGGCGATGGCCTCGCCGATGGTCAGGTGGCTGGTGTCCAGAAGCACCGCATCCGCAGCGGGCTTCAGCGGCGCCGCCGCCCGTTCCCGGTCGCGGCGGTCGCGTTCCTGCAACTGGGCCAGCATCTCGTCGGCATCGGCGCCCAGTTCGGCGGCCCGGCGCTGCGCGCGGACCTGATCCGAGGCGGTGACATACAGCTTGACCGCCGCATCGGGGCAGATCACCGTGCCGATGTCGCGCCCGTCCAGCACCGCGCCGGGTTCCTGCGCGGCAAAGCGATGCTGGAACTCGACCAGGGCCGCGCGCACCTCGGGGATGGCGGCGACGCGGCTGGCGGCTTGCCCGGCTTCCGCGCTGCGCAGGTCGGGGCGGTCCAGGTCGCCCGGCTGCAAGGATCGCGCCGCCGCGACGGGATCGCCGCCCTTGGCGCCGGTCGCGCGATACAGCAGCCCAGTATCCAGGTGGTGAAATCCGAAATGGGCAGCCAGGGCGCGGGCGATGGTGCCCTTGCCGGATGCGGCGGGTCCGTCGATGGCGATGATGAATGGCATGGTCACGCAAGATGTTCTTCGCCCCCACCCATCGCATGACGGGGGGCCAAGGTCCACCCGACCTCCGAGACGCAAAACGCCGGCCCAGGGGGACCGGCGTTCGGCAGTCACGGGAACAGGATCAGGACGATGCGCTGCTGAGGGTCTTGGAGACCTCGGCGGCGAAATCCTCTTCCTTCTTCTCGATCCCTTCGCCCACGGCGACGCGGGCAAAGCCGGTGATCTCGACCCCGGCTTCCTTCGCGGCCTGTTCGACCGTCAGATCGGGGTTGATGACGAAGGGCTGGCCCAGCAGGGTGTTTTCACCCACGAACCGCTTCATCCGGCCGGGGATGATGTTGTTCTGGATCACGGCCTCGGGCTTCGGCTTGGCGGCAGAGGCGTTTTCGTCCAGGGCCTTGGCGGTCTGCACTTCCAGCTCGCGCGCCAGCAGCGCCGGATCCAGCGTGGCCTCGGACAGCGACACCGGGTTGGTGGCGGCGATGTGCATCGCGAACTGCTTGCCGATGGCCTGCGCCTTGTCCGCCGGGCCTTTCAGCGCGACCAGCACGCCGATCTTGCCCATGCCTTCGGTCGCGGCGTTGTGGACATAGGACACCACCGTATCGCCTTCCAGGACATGCATCCGGCGCAGCGTCAGGTTTTCGCCGATGCGCGCTATGGCGTCGGTCACGACCTCGGACACCGGCTTGCCGTTCAGATGCGTGGCGCGCAGCACCTCGACATCATCGGCGGTGGTCAGCGCGACATTGGTGATCTCGCGGACGAGCTGCTGGAAATCGGCGTTCTTGGCGACGAAATCGGTTTCCGAGTTCAGTTCGACGGCGACGCCCCGGCCATCGGTGACCTGCACGCCGACCAGACCTTCGGCGGCGACGCGGTCGGCCTTCTTGGCGGCCTTGGCCAGACCCTTGGTGCGCAGCCAGTCGACGGCGGCTTCCATGTCGCCGTTCGTTTCCGTCAGCGCCTTCTTGGCGTCCATCATCCCTGCGCCGGTCGTTTCGCGCAGCTCTTTCACCATCGCGGCGGTGATAGCCATGATCCGTCTCCTTTGATCAACGCGTCAGGCGGGAAATATCCCCGCCTGACGACAATTCCGTAAATATCGGGGACGCGGGCGCCGGTCAGGCGTCGGCGGTCGCCTGTTCCTCGGCCGCGGGCTCGTCCAGCAGCTCGTCGGGGGCATCCGACAGCGCGCCCACATCGACGCCAGCGGCGCCCATCTGGGCCGACATGCCGTCAAGCGCGGCGCGGCTGGCCAAGTCGCAATACAGCGCGATGGCGCGGGCGGCGTCGTCGTTGCCGGGGATGATATAGTCCACGCCTTCGGGCGAGCAGTTGGTGTCGACCACGGCCACGACCGGAATGCCCAGCTTCTTGGCTTCCAGGATCGCCAGGTCTTCCTTGTTCACGTCGATGACGAACAGCAGATCCGGCAGGCCGCCCATGTGGCGGATGCCGCCCAGCGAGGCTTGCAGCTTGGCTTGCTCGCGCTCCAGTTGCAGACGCTCCTTCTTGGTGAGTCCTTCGGCGCCGCCCGCCATCGTCTCGTCGATGGCTTTCAGGCGGTTGATCGACTGGGACACGGTCTTCCAGTTGGTCAGCGTGCCGCCCAGCCAGCGGTGGTTCATGTAGAACTGGGCCGAGCGTTCGGCCGCATCCGCGATGGGCTTTTGCGCCTGACGCTTGGTGCCCACGAACAGCACCCGGCCGCCCTTGGCGACGGTGTCGCGCACGACTTGCAGCGCCGCGTCCAGCATCGGCAGCGTCTGGGTCAGATCCAGGATGTGGATGCCGTTGCGGTCGCCATAGATGAATTCCGCCATGCGCGGATTCCAGCGCTGCGTCTGGTGGCCATAGTGGACGCCAGCTTCCAAAAGCTGACGCAGATTGAATTCGGGAAGCGCCATTCCATGTCCTTTCCGGTTTGCGCCTGGGGCAGGGTATTCAGGGCGGATGCCCCAACCGGTGGACCATTCGCGGGTGTCTCCCGCGAGGGCCCGCCCCTGCCTGTGAAGTGTGGGGCAAATAGACGCTGCGCCCCGGATTTGCAAGGGCTTTTCCCAGGCCGATCACGTAAAACCTGAACAACCTGTCAATTGCCCGCCCGGCCCGAGTCGGGCAAGATCGGCCCATCAGGAGGTTTGCGATGATCAACAGCCGGGTCCGCTTTGGGCGGCCATACGATTTTCACGAGTTGCTGGCCGATGGCATCGTCCACGCCATCGGCGTGGTGCTGGCGGTGGTCGGGGTCGCCGTGCTGGTCCTCCAGGCCGCGGAATCGGCCAGCCGGGCCGAGCTTCTGGCCGTCACGGTCTATGGCGGCGGGCTGATCCTGGCGCTTGCGGTGTCGTTCATCTATAACATGCTGCCGCATTCGACATTGAAGTGGCATCTGCGGCGGGCCGACCATTCGGCGATTTTCATCCTGATCGCAGCGACTTACACGCCGTTCCTGCACAAGGCATCGGGCGACCCGGTGGTCTTCGCGCTGCTGGTCTGCGTCTGGACGATGGCCGCGCTCGGCGTTGCGCTCAAATGCCTGCTACCGGGGCGCTATGACCGGCTGGCGATCCTGCTGTATATCCTGATGGGGTGGAGCGGGCTTGTCGCCATCCGCCCCATCGCCGACAACCTGCCGCCCCTGTCGATGCTGCTGATCGTGATCGGGGGCATCGTCTATACCGTGGGCGTGATCTTCCACGTCTGGGAAAGGCTGCGGTTCCAGAACGCCATCTGGCACGGTTTCGTGGTGACGGCGGCAGCCCTGCATTACCTAGCGGTGCTGTCGGCGATCTAGGTTAGCGATACCAGGATTTGCGCGGCGGGGCGGCAAACCGCTTGCATCGGGGTCCGCCAGCGGGCAGTTTGCCCGCAGATCGCGGAACGGAAGGCGGCGCCATGAACCCTGAAATCCAATCGCAAAAGACGCGCGCCTTGTGCGGCCTGGCCCCGGTCATTCCGGTGATCGTGATCAGCAATGCGGAACGCGCGGAAGGGCTGGCGCAGGCGCTTGTCTCGGGCGGCCTGCCGGTGCTGGAGATCACGTTGCGGTCGGACGCGGCGCTTGACGCCCTCCGGGCGATGTCCGCCGTGTCGGGCGGCCATGTCGGCGCGGGCACGGTGCTGACCCCGGACGATGCGAAGCGCGCCAAGGACGCGGGGGCGAGTTTCGCGGTCTCGCCCGGCCTGACCGACCGGCTGATCGCGGCCTGCGAGGATCTGGAACTGCCGCTGCTGCCCGGCGCCGCCACCGCGTCCGAGGTGATGCGCGCGGCCGATGCGGGCTATGACATGCTGAAATTCTTCCCGGCCGAGGCGATCGGCGGCGCGCCCGCGCTGAAATCGCTGGCCGGACCCCTGCCCCGGATCAGCTTCTGCCCGACCGGCGGCATCACCACGGCCAATGCCGCCAGCTATCTGTCGCTGCCGAACGTGGTCTGCGTCGGCGGAAGCTGGATCGCCGCCGACGCCGATGTCAGCGCCGAGAACTGGGGCGCGATCCAGGAACGCGCCCATGCCGCATCCCGGCTGAGCCGGGGCTGATCTTGGTCCCCGACGACCGGCGCGCCCGCCGCAACGTGATCGTGCTGGTGGCGGCCCAGGCGACCCTGGGCGCGCAGATGTCGGTGATCTTCATCGTCGGCGGCCTGGCCGGGCAGATCCTGGCCCCCAATCCCTGCATCGCCACCCTGCCCCTGTCGATGATCGTTCTGGGATCGGCGCTGACCGCGCGGCCTCTGGCGCGCTTCATGCAGGCGCGCGGCAGGCAGGCGGGGTTCCTGCTGGCGGTGCTGGCGGGCGGAGCGGGCGCGGCGCTGGCCGCCTGGGGCCTGTCCGCCGGATCCTTCTGGCTGTTCATGGCCGGGTCGCTGCTGACCGGCATCTATATGGCGGCACAAGGATTCTATCGCTTTGCCGCGACCGACCTCGCATCCGAGGATTATGCCCCCCGCGCGATCAGCTGGGTGATGGCCGGCGGGCTGGCGGCGGCGATCATCGGTCCGGCGGTGGTGCGCGCGACCGATGGCCTGACGGCCGAGCCGTTCCTGGCCACCTATCTCGCGGTGATCGGCCTGAATGCCCTGGGCCCGTTCCTGTTCGCCTTCCTGGACAGCCCCCGGCCCCAGGCGGCGGTCAGCCAGCAACCCGCGGGCCGCAGCGCGGGCGAATTGCTGCGCCAGCCGCAGATCGCCGTGGCGATGATCTGCGGCATGGTCGCCTATGCGCTGATGAACCTGGTGATGACCTCGACCCCGCTGGCGGTGGTGGGCTGCGGTTTCGCGCCCACGGATGTCGCCTCGATCATCAGCTGGCATGTGCTGGCGATGTTCGGCCCCAGCTTCTTCACCGGCCACCTGGT
Source organism: Paracoccus sp. S3-43 (assembly GCF_029027965.1). NCBI lineage: Bacteria > Pseudomonadati > Pseudomonadota > Alphaproteobacteria > Rhodobacterales > Paracoccaceae > Paracoccus > Paracoccus qomolangmaensis. The sequence goes on from NZ_CP119082.1 coordinate 1,658,978, forward strand.
CGCCCGCTTCGGGCCCGAACGGATCGTCGCCATCGGCCTGTTCCTTCTGGCGCTGGCCGGGGCCGCCGCGCTGTCGGGGGTTCAGTTGTCGCATTTCTATGCCGCCCTGATCCTGCTGGGGATGGGCTGGAACTTCGGCTATATCGGCGCGACCGCCATGCTGAACCGCGCCCACCGGCCCGAGGAACGGGGCCGGGTGCAGGGCCTGAACGACGCGGTGGTGTTCGGGGGCGTGTTCCTCGCCTCGCTGTCCTCGGGCGGGCTGATGAATTGCAGCGGCGGATCGGTCGTGGCGGGCTGGAACGCGGTCAACCTGGCGATGCTGCCCTTTCTGGTGCTGGCGGGCGGCGCGCTGATCTGGCTGATGTTGCGCCCGACAGAGGCGTAGCAGCGGGGGCCGGCCCCCGCGCCCCCGGGATATTTCGGCCAAGATGAAGATCAGAACAGGGATTTCTGATCCGGCGGGCTTGGTTTGCGCGGAGTTTTCGGTGCGCCTTCCGGGCGGGCCGTCACCCGGCCATCGGCGAATTCCAGTTCCACCTGCGCGGTCCTGCGCGCCGCGTTTGCGGTCGTGATCACGCCATCCGGCCCATGCACGACGACAAAGCCCCGCTTCAGCGTTTCGGTATAGCCCAGCGACTGCCGCATCCGGTCCGCCCGTTGCAGTGCATCGCTGCGGGTGCGGATCGCCCGCTGCGCCGCCAGGCCCAGCCTGCGGGACAGGTCGGACAGCTTTTCGTCCTGCACCGTAATCGCCCGCCGCGTCGTGGCCACCATCCGCGCCAGCGAGGCATCCAGCCGTTCCGCCATGGCCGTCATCCGATCGCGCCGCCGTTCCAGCCTGCGCGTCGCCGCAGCGTCCAGCCGATGTTCCATCCCGTGAAGCGCATGGGCCTTGCGATCCGTGAACCGGCGCAGCAGGGCCACCGGCATCGCCCGCACCGCAAGCTGGTGCCTGCGGGCGCGGACCAACCCGTGCAGCGCCGGATCCAGCCGCCCCGCCCACAGATCCAGCCGCTGCCGGGCGCTTTCGGTCAGCGCGGCCGGACGGCCAAGCGCGCGCGACAGGTCGCGCAGCCGCTGCCGGGGGCGGTCGATGTGATGCTGGCTGCACCGCGTCAGCCGGGCCTGCGATTCCGCCAGCCGCGCCGCCAGTTCCGCCAGCACCGGCACCGCCATTTCCGCCGCGGCGCTCGGCGTCGGCGCCCGGCGGTCCGAGGCGAAGTCGATCAGCGTCGTGTCCGTCTCGTGCCCCACGGCCGAGATCAGCGGAATGCGGCTTTCGGCGGCGGCGCGGACCACCGCTTCCTCGTTGAAGCCCCACAGATCCTCCAGGCTGCCGCCGCCCCGCGCGACGATCAGCAGATCCGGGCGCGGGATCGGGCCGCCCTGAGGCAAGGCGTTGAACCCCCGGATCGCGGCGGCGACCTGCGGCGCGCAACCCTCGCCCTGCACGGCAACCGGCCAGATCAGCACGCGCGTCGGAAAGCGGTCGCGCAGCCGGTGCAGGATGTCGCGGATCACCGCCCCGGATGGCGAGGTCACGACCCCGATCACGCGCGGCAGCGATGGCAGCGGCCGCTTGCGCGCCTCGTCGAACAGCCCTTCGGCGGCCAGGGCCTGGCGGCGCTTTTCCAGCATCGCCATCAGCGCGCCCAGGCCCGCCGGTTCGATCTGGTCGACGATCAGCTGATATTTCGACTGGCCGGGAAAGGTCGTCAGGCGGCCCGTCGCGATAACCTCCATCCCCTCCTCGGGGCGCTGCGCCAGCCTGGCGGCCTGCCCTTTCCAGGTCACGGCGGCCAGGACGGAGCGGTCGTCCTTCAGATCGAAATAGACATGCCCCGAGGATGGCCGCGACACGCGCCCGATCTCTCCGCGCACGCGGACGCGGCCGAACTGATCCTCCAGACTGCGTTTCACTGCCCCCGACAGTTCGGAAACCGTGAATTCATGCGCGTTGCTGCCCGGCGCGTCTTCCAGCAAATCCATGCGTCTTGTTCCCTTTCGCGGCCCAGACTAGAACGCCGCGACCAGAAGCGAAAGGGCGGCCCATGAACATCCTGATCCTCGGCGGCGGCGGGCGCGAACATGCGCTGGCCTGGGCGATCCGGCAGAACCCGAAATGCGACCGCCTGATCGTCGCGCCGGGCAATGCGGGCATCGCCAATGTCGCCGAATGCGCCGACCTGAACATCCTGTCCCGCGCCGAAGTGCTGGAATTTTCACAGGAAAACGCCATCGACTTCGTGGTGATCGGCCCCGAGGCGCCCCTGGCCGCGGGCGTGTCCGACGCCCTGCGCGATGCCGGTTTCCTGGTCTTCGGCCCGTCCCAGGCCGCCGCGCAGCTTGAGGCATCGAAGGCCTTCACCAAGGAGATCTGCGATGCCTGCGGGGCGCCCACCGCCGCCTGGGCGCGCTTCACCGATGCCGCAAGCGCCCGCGATTACGTCACCGCACAGGGCGCCCCCATCGTGGTCAAGGCCGACGGCCTGGCGGCGGGCAAGGGCGTCACCGTGGCCGAAACCCTGGATCAGGCCCATCAGGCCATCGACGCCATCTTCGACGGCGAATTCGGCGAAATGTCGGTCGTGATCGAGGAATTCATGGCGGGCGAGGAGGCCAGCTTCTTCATCCTCTGCGACGGCACCGACTGCCTTCCCATCGGCACCGCCCAGGACCACAAGCGCGTGGGCGACGGCGATACCGGCCCCAATACCGGCGGGATGGGCGCCTACAGCCCCGCCCCGATCCTGACCGATGCCTTGCAGGCGCAGGTGATGGCGCGGATCGTGCGCCCCACGGTGGCGGAAATGGCCGCGCGCGGAACCCCTTTCCAGGGCGTGCTTTACGCCGGGCTGATGATCCGGGACCGAGGCGCGCGCCTTGTCGAATACAATGTCCGTTTCGGCGACCCGGAATGCCAGGTGCTGATGATGCGCCTTGGCGCACAGGTGCTGGACCTGCTGCTGGCCTGCGCCGAGGGGCGACTGGCCGGAACGGCCGTCAACTGGGCCGACGATCACGCGCTGACGGTGGTGATGGCCGCGAACGGCTATCCCGGCCACTATGAAAAAGGCAGCGTCATCAAGGGGCTGGACAGCCTGTCCGAAAGCAGTTTCCAGATGACCTTCCACGCGGGCACCGCCAGCAGGGACGGCGCGGTCATCGCCAGCGGCGGCCGCGTCCTCGCCTGCACCGGTCGCGGCGCGACCCTGGCCCAGGCGCATCGGCGCGCCTATGCGCAGGTCGACGCGATCGACTGGCCCGGCGGCTTCTGCCGCCGCGACATCGGCTGGCGCGCGCTCTAGGCTTCTTCTTCACTCAAATATCCCCGCCGGAGGCATCCGACGAGGCAACCGGCACCTACAGGCTGGAATACAGCCCTTCATAGATCGGCAGCAGCGTATCCGTCTCGAACAGGCTGCTGACCGAGGTGCCGTTCCAGATGTTCAGGATCGCCTGCGCGAACATCGGCGCGGTCGGCACGATGCGGATGTTCGGCGCGGCCTTCACGGCCTCGGTCGGCTGGATCGAATCGGTGATGACCAGCGACTTCATCACCGACTTGGTGACCCGCTCCACCGCCGGCCCGGACAGCACGCCATGGGTGATATAGGCATGGACCTCGGTCGCGCCGCTGTCGGTCAGCACCTGCGCGGCCTTCACCAGCGTCCCGGCGGTGTCGCAGATGTCGTCGACGATGATGCAGACCTTGCCCGCCACGTCTCCGATCACGGTCATCTCGGCGATCTCGCCCGCCTTCTCGCGGCGCTTGTCAACGATGGACAGGGGCGCGCCGATCCGCGTCGCCAGTTCCCGCGCGCGGGCCACGCCGCCCACGTCGGGCGACACCACCATCAGATCCTGCATCCGGCCCCGGAAATGATGCTGCACGTCCAGGGCAAAGACCGGCGCGGCATAAAGGTTGTCCACCGGAATGTCGAAGAACCCCTGGATCTGGGCCGCGTGCAGATCCAGCGTCAGAACCCGGTGGATCCCCGCCTCGGTCAGCAGGTTCGCCACAAGCTTGGCGCTGATCGGGGTGCGGGCCTTGGCCCGGCGGTCCTGCCGGGCATAGCCGAAATAGGGGATGACCGCCGTGATCCGCGCCGCCGAGGACCGCTTCAGCGCGTCCGACATGATCAGCAGTTCCATCAGGTTGTCGTTCGCCGGGTTCGAGGTCGGCTGGATGATGTACATATCCTCGCCGCGCACGTTCTCGAACACCTCGACGAAGATCTCCTGGTCGTTGAAGCGCTCCACCCGCGCCTCGCACAGGCTGACATTCATGCCCCGGTGCATCGACATGCGCCGGGCGATGGCCGCCGCAAGGGTGCGGTTGGCATTGCCGGAAATCAGCTTGGGTTCGGTCATGACGGGCATAAAGGGGGCCTTTCGCGTGGATTCGCCAGATTGCGCCCGCCTTATCACCGGGCTAGCCTGCGGGCAAACCGCGAAGGATCGTCATGGCCACCATCGACTATTATTTCGGAACGATCAGCCCCTGGGCCTATCTGGCCGGCGACCGGCTGGAACGGATCGCCGACCGCCACGGCGCGACGATCGCCTACAAGCCGCTGGACATCCTTCAGCTTTTCGACCGCACCGGAGGCGTCCGCCCGGCCGACCGCCATCCCAGCCGGATGGAGTATCGCGCCCAGGAACTGCTCCGCTGGGCCGAATACCTGGGCATGGCGCTGAACCAGAGGCCTGCGTTCTGGCCGGTGAACATGGCGCCGTCCTCCTATGCGATCATCGCCGCGCAGCAGGCGGGCGGCGGCGATCCGGGCGGACTGGTGCGGGGCTTCCTGCGCGCCGTCTGGGCCGAGGATCGTGACATCAGCGACGATGCCGTGATCCGCGATGTGCTGGGGGCGCATGGCTTCGATCCTGCCTTGGCGGACAAGGGGCTGTTCATCGGCGCCGAAACCTATGGCCGCAATCTGGAACAGGCGGTCGAGGCCGGGGCCTTCGGATCCCCCTTCTATATCGTCCGCGAAACGGGCCAGCGGTTCTGGGGCCAGGACCGGCTGGATTTCCTGGACTGGCACCTGTCCGCGGCATGACCGGCATCCACAAGCGGCACTGGCCCGGCGACAGGGATCGCCCGGCCCTTGCGCTGCATTGCATGATGGGCAACGCCGCCTATTGGGGGCCGATCGCCGCGCGGCTTGACGGACGGGTCGATCTGTCGGCCTTCGACATGCCGGGCCACGGCCGCAGCGGGCCCTGGACGGCCCAGCCCGGCGGCCCGGATTTCCACACCGCCGTGACCCGGATCGCCGCCAGCTTCATCGACCGGCCGCTGGATCTGATCGGTCACAGCCTGGGCGCAACCGTCGCTTTGCGCATCGCCGTGGCCGCGCCCGATGCCGTGCGCAGCCTGACGCTGATCGAACCCGTGCTGTTCGCCGCCGCGCCGGACCCGGAACAGGCCGCGCGCGACAGGACCATGACGGATCTTCTGGCCCAGGGACAGGCCGAGGACGCCGCGCGCGGCTTCATCGACATCTGGGGGGCACAGCCCTTCGATACGCTCCCCCGCCCCGCGCAGCAGACCATGACCGGCCAGATCGGCCTCGCCGCCCAGACGGACGACACTCTGACGCGGGACCGGGCCGGCATCTTGCGGGACGGAGGGCTGGAATCCATCGAGGCGCCGGTCATGATCATCGCGGGCGAACGCTCTCCCGCCGTGATCCACCGCATTGCCGATGCTCTGGCCGCCCGTCTTGCGGATGTCGGGCGGGCGGCGGTGCCGGATGCGGGCCACATGCTGCCCCTGACCCATCCCGACCAGACCGCAGGACTGATCGCCCTGAACCTGGACAGGGCCTAACCGCGAAGTCGGTCCTTGTGCGGGAGCGCGCCCAGAGCCAGCCACTCGGCCCGGATCCGCGCAACCCGCGTATCGCCCAGGTCTGGAAAACGATGTCGAAGCCTGACCGGGTGATCCTGTCCGCCCGGATATCGGCCCTTTGGTTGGCGCTGCGGTCGATGTCCCACATGGCGACGGCGAGGTGAACGGCGGGCGTGAACGGCGGGCGGTGCCGCGAAGGCTTCGTCGAAGAACCCCGTCTGGCGGATCGCGCGCGGGCCTTCGCCCGACCACATGGGATCGTGATTTTCGAATGCGGAGAACAGCAGGGAGGCTCCCTGGCAGAGGCCGATCGCGTGATGGTTGAAAGGCTTCATCCCCCACCCTTCCTTCGACCGAAGGGTATCCCGTCGCCGGTCCAGTACGGCCGGTGGCTACAAATTTCGACAACCTTCTGAACGGCCTGACTTTCGCCTCTCAGGCGAAGGCTTCCTCGAAGGCGCGTTCCAGGATTTCCACCTGTCCCCGACCGTCCACCAAGGCGGCGTCAAAGCGCAATTCCGGCAAAGGCGTCTGCCCGGCCGCCTCGCAATATTCCAATGCCGCGCGCATGATGCGGCCTTGTTGCGCGGCGCCCAACCGGCAGGCAGCCTCTTGATGGGTCGAGGACTGCTTGACCTCGACAAAGACCAGGCATTTCCCGTCCCTCGCAATCAGGTCGACCTCTCCGGCCTTGCCACGCCAGCGTCGCGCCAGGATCGTCATGCCCTTGCGTTCCAGCAGGCGGGCCACGCTGTCCTCGGCCATCGCGCCGGACAAATGCGCCAGGCGTCCCCGCGTCCTGCGGACCGACGACACCTGCCGGGGCTGCAAGGGCACCGCCCATGGCAGGTCCAGCGATCTGACGGCATGGCCCATCTTCAATCCTTCCCTTCATCCGACAGCCCGAGCGCGATCTGATAGACATCGCGCCGCGCCATTCCCAGTTCCGCCGCCACTTCGCGGGCGGCATCCTTCACCGTCATCGACGCCAGCCGTGCTTGCAGCGCGGCGCGCACCGTCTGGCCGTCCGCCTGCACCGGCTGGGGCCGGTCGACCAGCATCACGACCTCTCCCTTCAGGGTGGCCATGCGCGGATCCTGCGCCAGTTCGGCGGCGGTGCCCCGGATCACTTCCTCGAACCGTTTGGTCAGTTCCCGCGCCACCACTGTAAGTCGATTCGCATCAACCTCGCACATCTCTTTCAATGTTTGATTAACGCGCCTCGGGCTTTCGAACAGGATCAGCGTGGCATCGACCGCCATCCAGTCGCGCAGCCAGGTCAGCCGCGCGCCCTTGGTGGATGGCGGAAAGCCCAGGAACAGGAAACGGTCGCTGGGCAGGCCCGACAGGCTCAGCGCCACCAGTGGGGCCGAGGGGCCGGGAATCGCCTGGACCCGGTGGCCCAGGGACGCGGCCTCTCGGGCGAGGCGGTAGCCCGGATCGGCCACCAGGGGCGTGCCCGCGTCCGAGGCATAGGCGACGCTGGCCCCGCCCGCCAGGGCCGCCATCAATCCGGGCCGGGCGCGTTCGCCGTTATGGTCGTGATAGGGCACGATCCGCCTGCCCCGCAGCGGAATGCCGTGGATGTCCAGCAGGTGACGCAGCACGCGCGTATCCTCTGCCGCCAGCACATCGGCGGCATTCAGCACGTCAAGCGCCCGCAGCGTGATGTCGCGCGCGGTGCCGATGGGCGTCGCCACCAGATAGAGGCCGGAGTCCAGCCGCGGCGCCTCGACATGGGCCGACAGGCGATGGGCGGATTGGGGTTCGTCGCGTGCTCCGGTCATCGCCTTCTCCTTCCGACTGATTGCCAAGCAAGCCTGTTGGTCCTAGGCTGGCCGCACCTCGCCGATACCTTACAGCAGGGAAGTTTCATATGGTCGTTTCCGCCACAACCCGGCCCGCCGCCGGATTGCGCCGCGCCTTTACCCGTGCCGCAGCCATCCTGTCCGCCTTCGTCCTGGCCGCCTGCGACCCCGTCGGAGGATCGCAGCAGGCCAGCGGTCCCGCCATCGGCCCGCTGATCAACCCCGGCGAACCGGTGCGGGTTGCCCTGCTGGCGCCGGGCGGCAGCGGATCGGCCGATCTGGAATGGCTGTCGCGCAGCCTCAAGAACGCCGCGCGCATGGCCGCCGCCGATGCGCAGGGCGCGACGATCGACCTGCGCGTCTATGACACCGGGACCAGCACGGAACAGGCCGTGGCCCAGGCCAATGCCGCCGCCGATGCGGGCGCGCAGATCATCGTCGGCCCGCTGTTCGCCGAAGGCGCCAATGCCGTGGGCAATGCCATGCGGCCGCGCAACATCAACGTCCTGTCCTTTTCCAACAACGCCGAGATCGCGGGCGGCAACGTCTTCATCCTGGGCAACAGCTTCGCCAATATCGCCGACCGGCTGGTCGGCTATGGCGTCCGCCAGGGCAAGCGCAACATCTATGTCGTGGCCGAGGACGACATCGCCGGCCAGCTTGGCGGGCGCGCCATCGAGACCGCCATCGCCCGCAACCGCGCGCGGCTGGCCGGGCGCATCAACCACCCGGTCTCGGTGACCGGCATCGACACCGTGGCCCCGCAGATCGCCGCAGCGGCCCGGTCCGGCCAGGTGGACGCGGTGTTCATGACGGCCAACAACCAGGCCGTCCTGCCCTATCTGACGGAAAAGCTGGCCGCCGCCGGGGTCCGGTCGCCCGTCACGCAGATGATGGGCCTGACCCGCTGGGACCAGCCCCCCGCCCGCATCTCCCTGCCGCAGTTGCAGGAAGGCTGGTTCGCGATCCCGGACCAGGGCCTGCGCGCGCAGTTCGACGCCCGCTATCGCGGCGCTCACGGCGAACAGCCGCACGACCTGGCCAGCCTAGCCTATGACGGGGTGGCGGCGATCGCGTCGCTGGTCCGCAGCGGACAGCGCAATGCCCTGACGACCACCGGGCTGACGCAGCGCGCGGGATTCGCGGGCGTCGGCGGCGTCTTCCGGCTGCGGCCCGACGGCACCTCGGAACGAGCCCTGGCGGTCGCCACCCTGCGCGGCAACCGGCTGGTGATCCTGGATCCGGCGCAGCGCGGCTTTGGCGGCGCCGGGTTCTGATCTTGTCCGACCTGCCCGAGACGACGATTCTGCAAAGCGCCCCGGCCCTGTCCGGGGCGCATCCCATCTTCGACCCCGCCTCTTTCCTGCCGATCCTGGACGGGGCGCTGTCGGGCCTGTCCGAAGGCCGGGCGATCCGGGCGCGCACCGTGGCCCTGCTGTCGGACGCCCGGTCCGAGGCCATGCGCGCCATCGAGGCGGGCCTTGCCAGCCACCCCCGCGCCGCGCGCGAAACCGTGCGCGCCATCGCCAGCCTGACCGACGGCATCGTCATCGCCACCCATCACGTCGCCACGACCCGGCTGCATCCCCAGCAATCCCCATCCGAGGCCGAACGGCTGGCGGTGCTGGCCGTAGGCGGCTATGGCCGGGCGGAAATGGCGCCCGAATCCGACGTGGACCTGCTGTTCCTGACGCCGTGGAAGATCACCGCCTGGGCGGAAAGCGTGGTCGAATCGATGCTGTATATCCTGTGGGATCTGAAGCTGAAGATCGGCCATTCCATCCGCAGCGTGGACGACTGCATCCGCCTGGGCGCGGGCGACATGACCATCCGCACCTCGCTGGTCGAACACCGGCTGGTCGCGGGCCACGCCCCCCTGGCCGAGGAATTGCGCGAACGCCTGTGGGTCGAGCTGTTTTCCCGCACCATCCCCGAATTCATCGAGGCCAAGCTGGAAGAACGCTCGGCCCGCCACCAGCGGCAGGGCGGCCAGCGATATGTCCTGGAACCCAACGTCAAGGAGGGCAAGGGCGGGCTGCGCGACCTGCAAACGCTGTACTGGATCGCGAAATACATCCACCGCGTCGACCGCGCCGTCGAACTGGTCGATCTGGGGGTCTTCACGCGCGAAGAACACCTGGCCTTCTGGCAGGCCGAGGATTTCCTCTGGGCCGTGCGCTGCCACCTGCACCTGATCGCGGGGCGGCCGGCCGACGTGCTGTCCTTCGACATGCAGGTCGAGGTCGCGCGGCGCATGGGCTACAAGGACACGACCGCCCGGCGCGGCGTGGAATATTTCATGCAGGACTATTTCCGCCACGCCACCCATGTGGGCGAGCTGACCCGCGTCTTCCTGACCGAGCTTGAGGCCCGCCATGTCCGCAGCGCGCCCTTCCTGGGCCGCCTGTTCCGCCGCCGCCGCAAGCTGCGGCACGGTTTCGTCGACAACCTGGGCCGTCTGGCCATCGCCGACGACGCGGCCTTTCTTCAAGACCCGCTGAACATCCTGCGCCTGTTCGAGGAGGCGCTGCGCACCGGCATCCTGATCCATCCCGACGCCATGCGGCTGGTCGCGGCCAATCTGGATCTGATCGACGACAAGGTCCGCAGCGACCCCGAGGCGACGCGGATCTTCCTGGATCTGCTGCTGAAGCACGGCAACCCCGAACGTGGCTTGCGCCGCATGAACGAACTGGGCGTGCTGGCGGCCTTCATCCCGGAATTCGAACCGGTCGTGGCGATGATGCAGTTCAACATGTATCACCACTATACGGTGGACGAACATTCCATCCAATGCGTCGCCGCCCTGGCCGAGATCGAGCGGGGCGAGCATCCCGAAGACCTGCCCCTGTCCAGCGAGATCATGGAGACCGGCATCAACCGCCGCGTCCTTTATCTCGCGGTGCTGCTGCACGACATCGGCAAGGGGCGGCGAGAGGATCATTCGATCCTGGGGGCGCGGCTGGCGCGGCGGATCGCGACCCGCTTCGGCTTTCCGCAGGACGAGATCGACACCGTGGAATGGCTGGTGCGCAACCACCTGCTGATGTCGGACGTGGCGCAGAAGCGCGACATCGCCGACCCGCGCACGCTGCGCGATTTCGCCAAGGCGGTGAAGACCCGCAGGCGGCTGGACATGCTGCTGGTGCTGACGGTCTGCGACATTCGCGGCGTCGGCCCCGGCACCTGGAACAACTGGAAGGCCGCGCTGCTGCGCAAGCTGCACGAGGAAACCGCCCTGGTCCTGGAAAACGGGATGGAGGAGCTGAACCGCGACCGCCGCCAGACCGAATCCAAGCGCAGCCTGCGCCACCTGCTGATCGCCAAGGGATGGGAGGCCAAGGCCATCCGGGCCGAGCTTGGGCGCCATTACGACAGCTATTGGTCGGGGCTGCCCACCGAAACGCAGGCCAGCTTTGCCGAAATGCTGAACGGCATCGAACCGGATGAGATCCGCATCGACCTGCGCGCCGACCCCGACCGCGACGCCACGCGCGCGGCCTTCGTGCTGGCCGACCATCCAGGGATCTTTTCCCGCCTCTGCGGGGCGCTGACGCTGATGGGCGCGAACGTGGTCGATGCGCGGACCTATACGACGCGGGACGGCTTCGCGACCGCCGTCTTCTGGGTGCAGGATCCCGATGGCAGCCCCTTTGACGAAGACCGGATGCCCAGGCTGCGCCAGAAGATCCTGAGCATCCTGAGGGGAGAGATCGTCGCGCGCGAGGCCTTCGCCACCCGCGACAAGCCCAAGAAGCGCACACGGGAATTCAGGTTCCCGACCCATGTCACCTTCGACAACGAAGGCAGCGACATCTATACCATCATCGAGGTGGATACCCGCGACCGTCCCGGCCTGCTCTATGACCTGACCCGGACGATGGCCGCGAACCATATCCAGATCGTCAGCGCGGTGATCGCCACCTTCGGCGCGCAGGTGGTGGACAGTTTCTATGTCAAGGATATGTTCGGCCTGAAACTGCACAGCGACGCGAAACGCGACGCCCTGGAAAAGAAACTGCGCGCGGCCATCGCCGACGGGGCAAAACGGGCAGAGGCATAAATCATGAAATCGGGACTGGTGCGCGGATTCCTCTCGGTAGGGATCTGGACCTTCGTGTCGCGCGTCTCGGGCTTTGTCCGCGACATCCTGATGGCCGCCTGGCTGGGCAGCGGCGCGATGGCGGACGCCTTCTTCGTGGGCCTGTCGCTGCCCAACATGTTCCGCCGCTTCTTCGCCGAGGGCGCCTTCAACACCGCCTTCGTGCCGATGTTCGCCAAGAAGCTGGACGATCGCGCCGACGCGCAACGCTTCGCGTCCGAGGCGTTTTCCGGCCTGCTGATGAGCGTGCTGATCCTGTCGGCCGTGGCGATGGTGTTCATGCCGGGGCTGGTCTGGCTGATGGCATCCGGCTTTGCCGGAGACGAGCGTTTTCCGCTGGCGGTGCAATATGGCCGGATCATGTTTCCGTATATCCTGCTGATCTCGCTGGCCTCGATGATCTCGGGCGTGCTGAACGCGAACGGCCGCTTCACCGCCGCCGCCGCCGCGCCGGTGCTGCTGAACCTGCTGTTCATCGCGGCGATGGCGGTGGCCTGGTGGCGGGGCTGGGACGTGGGCCTGACGCTGGCCTGGGCCACGCCGCTGACCGGGATCGCGCAGCTTGCGCTTGTCTGGTGGGACGCGCATCGCACCGGCTGGTCCTTCACGCCCCGCCGCCCGCGCCTGACCCCCGACATGCGCCGCCTGCTGGCCGTGGCCCTGCCCGCCGCCTTCGCGGGCGGCGTGGTGCAGATCAACCTGCTGGTCGGCCGCCAGGTCGCCAGCCATTTCGAGGGCGCGATTTCCTGGCTGTCCTATTCCGACCGCCTGTATCAACTGCCGCTGGGCGTGGTCGGCGCGGCGGTGGCCGTGGTGCTGCTGCCCGAACTGTCGCGGCGGCTGCGGGCGGGGGATCACGCGGGCGGCCAGTCGGCCTATTCCCGCGCCACCGAATTCGGGCTGTTCCTGACCCTGCCCGCCGGCTTCGCCATCGCGGTCATCGCCGAACCGATGGTCAGCACCCTGTTCGAGCGCGGGCAGTTCACCGCATATGACACCACGCAGACCGCCCGCGCGCTGATCGTCTATGCCTTCGGCCTGCCCGCCTTCGTGCTGCAAAAGATCCTGCAACCGCTGTATTTCGCGCGCGAGGATACGAAGACCCCGTTCCGCTATGCGCTGTGGTCGATGCTGGTCAACGCCATCGTGGCCTTCGGGCTGATGCCCTGGCTGGGCTTCCTGGCCGCCGCCCTGGGCACCACGGTCGCCGCCTGGATCATGGTCGCGCAACTGTGGTGGGGCACCCGCGCCATGGGCGACGCGGCCCGCGCCGACGCCCGCCTGTGCCGCAAGACGCCGCTGATCGTGCTGTCCTCGGCGTTGATGGCGGGGGCGCTGTGGCTGGTGATGGGCTGGCTGGACGCCGCCCAGGTCGGGAAGGTGCCGGGTCTGGCGATCCTCGTCTTCGGCGGGGCCGCGATCTATTTCACGCTCAGCTTCGCGACCCGCGCCTATCGGCTGTCCGACCTGAAGGCGGCGATGCGCCGGCGCTAGACTAGCGCGCCGTATAGCCGCCATCGACCAGGTGATAGGATCCGGTGATGAAGCTGGCCTGGTCCGACAGCAGGTAAAGCACCAGCGAGGCGACCTCATCAGCGGTGCCCAGCCGCTGCAAGGCATGTTGCGTGGCAAGATAGTCCAGCGTCCGGCTGTCCAGATTCTCGTCCAACATCGGCGTGCTGATGAAGCCCGGCCCGACCGCGTTCACGCGGATCCCATCCGCCGCATGTTCCAGCGCGGCCGCCTTGGTCAGCCCGTTCACCCCGTGCTTGGCCGCGACATAGGCCGAGGATTTGGCGAATCCCACCGAACCCAGGATCGAGGACATGTTGACGACGGCCCCGCCGCCCGCGCGCTTCATCGCCGGGATCGCAAAGCGCATCCCCAGGAAGACGCCGATCAGGTTCACGTCGATGACCTTCCTCCAGGCCTCGACCGGATAGTCGCCCGTTGTCGCCTGGGCGCCGCCGATCCCGGCATTGTTGACCAGGTGCGACAGCGACCCGGTCTCATCCTCGGCAAAGCGCACAAGCGCCTGGATATCGCTTTCGGACGCCACATCGGCGGCGCAGGCCAGGGCCCTGCCCCCCGCTGCGACGATGGCATTGGCGACTTTCTGCGCGGCGTCCCGGTTCAGGTCCGACACCACGACCGTGCCGCCCGCCGCCGCATAGCCTTCGGCGATGGCGCGCCCGATGCCGGATGCCGCGCCCGTCACGACGCCCGTTCTGCCTGCGAATTCGATCTTCATGCCTTGTCCTTTCCTGGATATGGAACCGTGCCGATCATCGCACGGGAATCGTCAGCGCGCCCTGATCTGGCGCAAGACCCGTTGCATCCCGCCGTCGACCAGCAGGAAGCTGAGACCGAAGCCCACGAAAAACCCGGCGATCTCGGCGATCCAGCCAAAGCCCGCGCCGCCGAAGACGATGCCGAACACAAGCTGGAAGGCCAGCAACATCCCGATCAGCGTGAAGGCCCGCATCCGGTTGGCGTGGACGGCGCCAAGCCGCGTCCACAGCAGGAAGGTGAAGGCCCCCACCAGCCCATAGACCGCCGGATAGCCGCCGATCAGAGGTCCCGGCCGCCCCGGCAGCAGCGAAATCGCCGCCGTATAGACCAGGGCGCCGCCGATGGCCGATCCCAGGAACAGCGCGATCACCGCCCAGGGCCGGAACTCGCGCGCGATCATGTTGCCAAGCGCCAGGGTGAAGACCACCACGAAGGCCGCATGGGTGAAGGACGAATTGACGAAGCTGTAGGACAGGATGCGGTAAGCCTGGTCCCAATCGACCGCGCCCAACTGCCACATGCGCTGCACCATCTCGGGCGCGAAGGCGGTCATCTGCATGGCCGACAGCCGCAGCCCCACGCCCTGCGCGCCGCCGATCAGCCCGGTCTGGCCCAACAGGAACAGGATCTCTCCGGCGATCGCGGGCAGGCACAGCGCCCAGACGGCGGCGGGAATCGGGTTGAGGGGCGAGACGGGCATGGCCTGGCGCATCGGGTTTCCTTCGCGGTTGCGATCGCTTTGGCCAAGGGCTAAGCCACTGGCAGCGAAAATCCAAGCAGGCCCGACATGACCGAGACGCCGAAGACTCGTTTCACCCCCCGCATCTTCTCCGGGATCCAGCCCTCGGGCGGGCTGACGCTGGGCAATTACCTGGGTGCGCTGAAACGCTTCGCGGCGCTGCAAGGCGGCGATGCGCAGACGATCTATTGCCTGGTGGACCTGCACGCGATCACCGTCTGGCAGGATCCCGAAACCCTGCGCCGCAATATCCGCGAGGCGGCGGCGGCCTTCATGGCCTCGGGCGTCGATCCCCGGCAGTCGATCCTGTTCAACCAGTCCCAGGTGTCCGCCCATGCCGAAATGGGCTGGCTTTTCAATACCGTGGCTCGCGTCGGCTGGATGTACCGGATGACCCAGTTCAAGGACAAGGCGGGCAAGAACACCGAAAACGTCAGCCTGGGCCTGCTGGCCTATCCGGCGCTGATGGCCGCCGACATCCTGACCTATCAGGCGACCGCCGTGCCGGTGGGCGAGGATCAGAAACAGCATCTGGAACTGACCCGCGACATCGCCGCCAAGTTCAACCACGATTACGGGGTCGAGCAGTTCCCGATCACCGAACCCCTGATCGAGGGCGTGGCGACCCGCGTCATGTCCCTGCGCGACGGGTCGAAGAAGATGTCGAAATCCGATCCCTCGGATGCCAGCCGCATCAACCTGACCGATGACGCCGACACCATCGCCCAGAAGATCCGCAAGGCCCGCACCGATGCCGACCCGCTGCCGGGCAGCCTCGACGGGCTGAAGGACCGGCCCGAGGCGAAGAACCTGGTCAACATCTATGCCGCGCTGGCCGATGAGACCCCCGACCAGGTGCTGTCCCGATTCGAGGGGCAGGGCTTCGGCGCCTTCAAGCCGGCGCTGGCGGACCTGGCCGTGGCGTCGCTGCAACCGATCACGCGGCGGATGAACGACTTCATGGCCGACCCGGCCGAAATCGACCGCATCCTGGGCGAAGGCGCTGTTCGCGCAGACGAACTTGCGACCCCGATTCTGGAGCGGACCAAGGACATCATGGGCCTGCTGCGCACCCGGCCCTGATTCCCCGACGCCCGCCATTCCCAAGCCGCCTTTGCCCGCCGCATCGGCGGCTTTTTCACGGCCTGCGGCGCGTGGCGGCAGTTTTCCTTTGCGGACAAGGCCTTGCGATACTTCCGACTGAAACAGTCAACTATTTGATTTCAATGGTTTTTCTTGCACTCCTCGGCCAGTGCCGTTAAAAGGGGTGGAACAAAGCCAGCAAGCGACACCGCCAGCCAGCTTTCCGAACCTCCAGCAAGCCAGCGTTCCGCCAGCCAGCCCGTGGTTCAACCTGCCAGCACCATCGGGACATCCGCCAGCAAGACAGCCTCGCGCCATCCTGCCAGCACCGCCTCGCAGCCCTAAAGGGATCGCATCACATCCGCCGCGATCTCGAAGCTATGCAGCCGCGCCTGATGATCGTGGATCTGCCCGGTCAGGATCACCTCGTCCGGGCGATGCCGGGCGATCAGCGCCTGAAGCTGGTCCTTCACCTGGCCCCTGTCGCCGACCGCGCTGATCCGCAGCGCCTCATCCACCATGCGCCGCATCTGCGGGCCGATCTCGGCATCCAGATCGGCCACCGGACGCGGCAGCTTGCCGGGCATTCCCGTGCGCAGCCGCGCGAAGGCCAGCTGCATCGAGGTCCGCAGATAGCGGGCCTGTTCCGCGTCATCCGCCGCAAAGACGTTGATCGCGATCATCACCTGCGGCCTGTCGTTCCATGGACCGGGGCGGAACCGTTCGCGATAGAGGGCGACGGCATGCTCCATGTCGCCCGGCGCGAAATGGCTGGCAAAGGCATAGGGCAGGCCCAGATGCGCGGCAAGCTGGGCGCCGAACAGGCTGCTGCCCAGGATCCAGACGGGGACGTTCGTGCCCTCGCCCGGCAGCGCACGGACGGCGGCGCCGGGCCGTTCGGGTCCAAGGTAATCCAGCAGCTCGACCACATCCTGCGGAAAGCTGTCGGCCATCCGGTCGCGGCGCAGCGCCCGGATCACGGCCCCATCGCCGCCCGGCGCGCGGCCCAGCCCCAGGTCGATGCGACCGGGAAAGGCGGTCGCCAGCGTGCCGAACGCCTCGGCCACGGTCAGCGGCGCGTGATTGGGCAGCATGATCCCGCCGGCGCCCACGCGCATGGTGCGCGTCACCTGCGCCACCAGCCCGATCAGGACGGCGGTCGCGGCACTGGCGATGCCCGGCATGTTGTGATGTTCGGCCAGCCAGAACCGGCGATAACCCCAGTCCTCGGCATGACGCGCAAGATCCAGGGTGTTGCGGATCGCATCGGCGGGTTCGGACCCTTCGGGCACCGGCGACAGATCCAAAAGGGAAAACGGAATGCTCATGAGGCCGAGTTATGATCTCGCCCCCGGAATGCAAGCGGCCGGCTGCGAAATCGGCGACCCGCCTTCTTCTTCACCCAAATATCCTCGGGGGGTGAATGGCGCGCCCGCGCGCCAGAGGGGGCGCGAGCGCCCCCTGCCCTTCACATCTTGCGCAGATAGGTCCAGGTCGGAACGCGCGCATCGCGGGCGACCGACCAGCTTTCCGCGTCGCCCAGATAGACAAAGCCGCAATTCGTCAGCACGCGGGCCGAGCCGGGATTGTCCTGGAACACCTCGGCGAACAGGGTGCGGGCCTTGTGCGGATTGGCCTTGACCAGGGCCTCGACCGCCTCGGTCGCGAAGCCGGTGTTCCAGAACCCCGCGCCGATCCAGAAGCCCAGTTCGGACTGGTCACCCTCCATCCGGGTCAGAGAGACGACGCCCAGCAGTTCGGCCAGCTTGTTGGCCGATCCGTCGATGGCCCAGACATCCTCGGTCCGGTCGGCGGACAGGGCGCGTGCCACGAATCCCTCGGACGCGCCGGGCGGCAAGGGGTGCGGGATCGCCCGTGTTCCTTCGGCCACCCGCTTGTCCGCGGTGTAATGCGCGATCATTCCCGCGTCGGACGGACGCAGGGGGCGCAGGATGAAGCGTTCGGTGACGATGACGGGCTGGTTCAGCGCGGCGTCCGAGATCTTGAGGTCGTCCAAAGGCGTCCCCTCCCGCATCGGTGCTGACATGACCATTTTTCCTCCCCGGAAAAACAACTGGGGACCGGCTTTCGCCGATCCCCTGTAACAGCGATTTGTTAAGTTCGGGTTACTCGGCGGCTTCGATGGTTGCGGGAAGGACCGAAATGAAGGTGCGGCCCTTCAGGCCCTTCTTGAAGGTCACCTGGCCATCGGTCAGCGCGAACAGGGTATGATCCTTGCCCATGCCGACATTGTCGCCCGCCCACCATTTGGTGCCGCGCTGGCGCACGATGATGTTGCCGGCACTGGCTTCCTGCCCGCCGAACAGCTTGACGCCCAGACGGCGACCGGCCGAATCGCGGCCGTTGCGGGACGAACCGCCTGCTTTCTTATGTGCCATGGGTCAGTCTCCTTACGCGTTTTCTTTGGTGCGCGCGCCGAGGGCGGCCTTCACACCGGTCTTGTCTGCGCCGTTGTCCAGAACATCGGTCACGCGCAGCAGGGTCAACTGCTGGCGATGCCCGCGCGTGCGCTGAGAGCTGTGCTTGCGGCGGCGCTTGACATAGGTGATGACCTTGTCGGCCTTGATCTGGTCGATCACCTCGGCCTGCACGCAGGCGCCATCGACCAGCGGCGCGCCCAGGGTCGTGCCGACCATCAGGATTTCGTTGAACTGGACCTTGTCGCCAGCCGCGGCATTCAGCTTTTCAACGCGCAGGACGTCGCCCGCCTGCACCTTGTATTGCTTGCCGCCTGTCTTCAGAACCGCGAACATCGCTTCGTTTCCTTCGTTGCCGCGTCCTTCGGCCCCGGATCGAACCGGCGTTGAGGGATCAGACCCGCCTTCGGACAGCGCATCCCGCGCATGGGGATGTCATTGAAAATAACACACCGGCCAAGGGCGTTCGCCCGGCCGGTCCGCCTGCATATGACGCATTCCCCCATTCAAGTCAAGCCGCCTTGCCCGAACCGGAATTTTTGTTGCGCCCAGGAACCTCGGCATCGACCGGGGCTTGGTCAGCAGCCCACCAAGGACACCGATCATGCAGAGCTTCACCTGTCCGGCCTGTCACGCCCGCGTCTATTTCGAGAACACCTTCTGCGCCTGCGGCGAGCCGCTTTTCTATGAGCCCGAGGCGCGCGCGATGTGGAACCAGGCCGTCCCCTGCGCCAACCGCGACACCATCCGATGCAACTGGGCCGCAATTCCGGGCGAATCGCTGTGCCGGTCCTGCGCCATGTCCGATGTCGTCCCGGCGCTGCATATCGGCGACAACCAGCAGCTTCTGGAACGGGCCGAACGGGCCAAACGCTGGGTGCTGGCGAACCTGTCGAACTGGCAGTGGTTCACCGACGCCGACGGGGGAATGCGGCCACGGTTCCAGATGCTGTCCGAAAACACCGGCGGGCGGGCCGTGCAGATCATGATGGGCCATGACAACGGCGAGATCGTCATCAACGTGACCGAAGCCGACGAGCTGATCCGCATCCAGCGCCGGCACAAGCTGGGCGAACAATACCGGTCGATGGTCGGCCATTTCCGGCACGAGCTGGCGCATTTCCTGTTCGACCGGCTGGCCGTGGCGCCGGGTTTCCTGGACGGGTTCCGCCCGCTGTTCGGGGACGAGACCGCCGACTACAACGGCGCCCTTCGGGAACACTATGCCAACCCCAAATCTCCCGGAGAGGATTTCATCACCGCCTATGCCACCTCTCACCCGCACGAGGATTGGGCCGAGACGGTGGCGCATCTGCTGCACATGGTGGATTTCACCGACAGCTTCGTCAGCGCGGGCCTGTCGATGCAGGGGGTGCCCGGCGGCTATCGGCCCTATGCCGACCAGAACGCCGACAACCTGCTGAACATCGCGGCCGAAGTTGCCATCGCCATCAACGACATCAACCGCGCCCTGGACAATTCGGATCTGTATCCCTTCATCCTGACGCCGACCATCCGCGCGAAGATGACCTTCGCGCATGGCTGGATCAGCGACCATGCCGCGCGCGGGGCCTAGGTTTCGGCCTTTTCCTCCAGCATCAGCCATTCCTCCTCGGCTGCGGACAGGGCGTCCTGACGCTCGGCCAGGGCTTGGGTCGCCTTCTGGAACTTGGCGGGGGCGGTCTGGAACAGGTCGGGCTGGGCCAGAAATTCGGACAGCTTGGCGATTTCCGCCTCCAGCCGTTCGATCAGGCCGGGCAACGCCTCAAGGCGGTGGCGTTCGGTGAAGGACAGGCCGGAGCGGGCGGCCTTGGCTCTCTCGGGCGCGGCCTCGGTTTTTTTCACGGGTTCGGCTGTTGTGGGCGCATCCTCGCCCCGCTGGGCGCGGTAATCGGTCCAGCCGCCCGCATAGACGGTCGCCTGCCCATCCCCCTCCATCGCCACGGTGGTGTCGGCCACGCGGTCGATGAAGTCGCGATCGTGGCTGACCAGCAGCACAGTTCCGTCGTAATCTCCCAGCAGATCCTGCAACAGATCCAGCGTTTCCACGTCCAGGTCGTTGGTCGGTTCGTCCAGCACCAGCAGGTTCGAAGGCCGGGCCATCAGCCGGGCCAGCAGCAGCCGCGCCTTCTCGCCGCCCGACAGGCTGCGGACCGGCGCGCGGGCCTGGGCGTCGTCGAACAGGAAATCCTTGAGATAGGCCACCACATGCCGCGGCTGGCCCCGCACCATCACCTGGTCGGCCCGGCCCGAGACGCGCATCTCGGGATCGCCGGTCAGCGATTCCCACAGCGTCTGGTCGGGATTCAGCGCCGCGCGGGCCTGATCGAAGACCGCCAGTTCCAGATTGGTGCCCAGCGTGACGGTGCCCTGGTCGGGGGCGATTTCCCCCGTCAGCATCTTGATCAGCGTGGTCTTGCCCGCGCCGTTGGGGCCGACGAAGGCCACGCGGTCGCCCCGGTTCACCCGCAGATCGAAGGGCCGCAGGATCGTCCGCCCGCCGAAGGCCTTGGCGATGCCCTTGGCCTCGATCACCTTCCTGCCCGATTGCGGCCCCGAATCGAACGCCATCGCCGCCGTGCCCTGGCGGCGGATCTGGGCGCCGCGTTCGGCGCGCAGCGCGGCCAAGGCGCGGACCCGGCCCTGGTTGCGCTTGCGCCGCGCGCTGATCCCCTCGACGGCCCAGCGGGCCTCGGCCTTGATCTTGCGGTCCAGCTTGTGGCGGGCGTCATCCTCGGCCGCCCAGACGGCTTCGCGCCAATCCTCGAACCCCTCGAAGCCGCGCTCCTGGCGGCGCACCTCGCCCCGGTCGATCCACAGGGTGGCGCGGGTCAGGCGGCGCAGGAAGGCGCGGTCGTGGCTGATCAGCACATAGGCGGCGCGGGTCTGGGACAGGTGATCCTCCAGCCAGCCGATCGCCTGGATGTCCAGATGGTTGGTCGGTTCGTCCAGTAGCATCAGTTCGGGCGCCTGGGCCAGCAGGCGCGCCAGCGCGGCGCGGCGGCGTTCGCCCCCCGATGCGGTGGCGACGGGACGGGCGGGATCGAATTTCAGCCCCTCGGCCGCCATCTCGACGCGATAGGCTTCGGATTCGGGCAGGCCGGACGCGGCGAACTCGCCCAGCGTCGTGAATCCCGACAGGTCGGGATCCTGTTCCATATAGCCGGTCGAGACCCCGGCGCTGACCACGACCTCGCCCCGGTCGGGTTCGACCAGGCCCGCCATGACCTTCATCAGCGTCGATTTGCCCGATCCGTTGCGCCCCACCAGGGCCACCCGGTCGCCGGGCTGGACGGTCAGCGACAGCCCGGCGAACACGGGATCGCCGCCGAAGGTCAGGGAAATGTCGGTCAGTTGAAGAAGGGGTGCGCGTGCCATGCCCGCGCCCTAGCGCGCGCCGGGCAGGCGGTCAATGGATCCCGCTCAAGGGGACTTGCGCATCGTGCAATTCGCTTTCAAAACTCGGGCCAAGGCTCAGGAGGCCGCCATGGCGCGCAAGATCATCATCGACACCGATCCCGGCCAGGACGACGCCGTGGCGATCCTGCTGGCGCTGGCCAGCCCGGAACTGGAGGTGCTGGGCCTGACCGCCGTCGCCGGGAACGTGCCGCTGGCCCTGACGGAACTGAACGCGCGCAAGATCCTGGAACTGGCGGGCCGCCCCGACATTCCGGTCTTCGCGGGCTGCGACCGGCCCCTGACGCGCCCGCTGATCACGGCGGAACATGTCCACGGCAACTCCGGCCTGGACGGAATCGACCTGCCGGAACCGCGGATCCGCCCGCACCCGCAGCACGCGGTGGATTTCATCGTCGAAACCCTGCGCCGCGAACCGGCGGGCACCGTGACGCTGGTGCCCATCGGCCCGCTGACCAACATCGCCAAGGCCTTTCGCCAGGCGCCCGACATCGCGGGCCGGGTTCAGGAAATCGTCCTGATGGGCGGCGCCTATTTCGAGGTGGGCAACATCACCCCCGCCGCCGAATTCAACATCTTCGTGGACCCCGAAGCGGCGGCCGAGGTTTTCGCGGCCGGCGCGCCGCTGGTGGTGATGCCGCTGGACGCGACGCATGAGGCCCTGACATCGCGCGACTGGATTGATCGGATGCGCGCCCTGCCCGGCCGCTGCGGCCCCGCCATCGCAAGCTGGACGGATTTCTTCGAACGCTTCGACAAGGAGAAATACGGAAGCGAGGGCGCGCCGCTGCACGATCCCTGCGCCATCGTCTGGCTGCTGCGCCCCGACCTGTTCACCGGCCGCCACATCAACGTGGAGATCGAGACCGCGGGCCGCTTCACCACAGGCATGACCGTGGCCGACTGGTGGCGCGTGACCGACCGTCCGGCCAACGCGAATTTCATCCGCCACGTGGACCGCGACGCGCTGTTCACGCTGCTGGCCGACCGGCTGGCCAGCCTGCCCTGACCTATTTCCTGCCCTGACCTATTTCTGGCCGGGCAGCGGCACGGTGCCCGCGCCATCCCCCAGGGCCGCGTTCAGCCGCGCCACCAGGGCCTGCGTCATGTCGATGGCGTCCATCGACACGAAGACCGTGCGCCGGTCCAGCACCGCCACAGCGCCGCGTTCCTGCATCATCTCGGCCATCAGCGGCCGCGCCGCGCGATAGAAGGCGGTGCGGTCGGCCTCGGCCCAGGCGTTCAGATCCTGGACCACCTGGGCCCGCTGGCGGCGCACCTCGGTCGCGCGGGTATCGAAAGCCTCGGCCAGCTTGCGGAATTCGGCCGGATCCAGGGTGCCGCGCCGTTCCGTCAAGGACGCTTCCTCGGCGGAAAGCTGGCTTGCCAGACGCTCGTTCTCGGCCTCGATCTTGCCGCCTTCCTCGTCCAGCACGCGCTGCGTCCGCCGGCCCCAGTCGGATGCGGCGAACAGCACGTCCTGATCGACGGTGAGGATCGGTGCCGCACCGGGCAGCGCAGCAGCCGGGGGCTGGATGGCGGGCGGCGGCAGGACGGGCGACGGCAGGGCGGGCGCCGGGGGCGCGGCATCCTGCGGGGCCTGCTGCGCCAGGGCCGGCCCCGGCAGGATCAGCAGCAGAGCGACCGCAAGCCGCCAGCGACAAGCCATCAGAACCGCGTCGAAATGGTCAGGTCGAAGTTCTGCGGCTCGTCATAATCCTCTTTCCGGATCGCCTTCGAGAAGTTGAACCGCAGCGGCCCGATGGGCGTCGTCCAGAACAGCGACGCGCCGACCGAGGCGCGGATGTTCATCGAATCGTCGACGTTGGCGCCCCCGGTGCCGACCGTGTTGTCCAGCCCCCAGATCGACCCGACATCCGCGAACAGGCCGCCCGAGATCCCGTATTCCTCGGGCAGGCCGACCGGGAACTGCGCCTCGGTGCGGACCACCCAGAAATAGTTGCCGCCCAGACCGTCCTCGTTTTCCGCCGCCAGGTCGCGCGGGCCGATGCCATTGGGTTCGAATCCCCGGATGCGGTTGCCGCCGCGATAGCGGTCCAGGATCCAGGTGGAATAATCGCTGTAGGAATGGATCGCCCCCGCCTCGAATTCGGCGCGCAGGGTCACGTCCTCGCGCCATGCGGTGCTTTCCACACCCGCCAGAAGACCGGTCGTCACGCTTTTCGTATCGCCGCCAAGCCCCGCGAAATCCTGGGAAAACCGCAGCTTGTAGCTGGTCAGCGGATCCAGCCCGGTGACGCGCGTGTCCCAGTTGTAGCTATAGCCAAGCGCCGAGGTGACGCGCTGCCCTTCCTCGTCCTTCAGCAGATCCGAGCTTTCGGCCTCGACCCCGCTCAGCGTTTCCTTGGACAGGCGATAGCGCAACTCCAGCCGCCCGTTCTGCGAGACCGGAAATTCGATCGACGGACGCACCCCCACGGACCGGGTGTTATAGTCCGAGTTCAGGCTTTCGGTGACGTTGTAATAGGTGTTGAAGCCGAAGCGCAGGTCGCGGCCCAGGAAATACGGCTCGATGAAGGTCAGCGACGACGCCTGGTCGCCATCGGCGGTGGAAATCGTCAGCCCCACCGTCTGGCCGCGCCCCAAAAAGTTGTTTTCCTGCAAGGACGCGTTCAGCCCCACGCCCGAGGACACGCCATAGGATGCCCCGAAGGACAGCGACCCGGTCGGCTGTTCCTCGACGTTCACGTCGACGATGACCTGTTCGTTGCTGCTGCCGGGGCGGCTGTCCACCTGCGCGTCGCTGAAATAGCCAAGCGCTCGGATCCGTTCGGCGGCGTTGCGGATTTCGCGGGGGTTGAAGGGATCGCCCTCGACCGTGTTGAACTGGCGGCGGATCACCTGGTCCAGCGTGGTGGTGTTGCCCTCGATGTCGATGCGTTCGACGAAGACGCGCGGCCCGCGGGTCAGCGCGAAGGTCAGATCCAGCGTCTGGTTTTGCGGGTTGCGCGTCACGCGCGGTTCGATATTGACGAAGTTCAGGCCCTGCTGGATCGCCACCGTCTCCATCCGGCGGATGGTGTTGTCGATGGCGGCGGGGTTGTAGACATCGCCCCGGTCCACCCGGTTCTGCGCGGCGAAAGGCCCCGCATCGACGCCCGGAATTTCCGAGATCGTGTTGACCTGCGCGAAGCGATAGCGCGGGCCTTCCTGGATGTTGAAGGTGATATAGAAGGCGTCGCGTTCGCGGGCCAGTTCCGGCGCCACCGCCTGCACCCTGAAATCGGCATAGCCGCGAGAGCGGTAGAAATCGGTCAGAAGCTGTTCGTCCAGTTGCAGCCGTTCGGGCGCGAAGGTGTCGCGGCGGATGAAGGTGCGCAGGATGCCCGCCTGCTTGGTGCCCAGCACGTTGCGCAGCCGGCGGTCGGAAAAGGCGCGGTTGCCGGTAAAGCCGATGCGCTCGATCTCGGTGACATTGCCCTCGCGGACCTCGAAGACCAGATCGACGCGGTTGTCGCTGCGGCGAATGATGCGCGGATCGACGCGGGCGGCCAGGCGCCCCTGCGCGGCATAGGCCTGGGCGATGTTGTTGGCGTCCTGCAGGGCCTGGCTGGGCTGATAGACCCGGCGGGACTGGCTCTGCACGATCTCGGACAGCTGCTCGTCCTTGATGCGGCGGTTGCCCTCGAAGCTGATCTGGTTGATGGTCGGATATTCGCTGACCCGGATCACCAGGACGCCGCCCTGCGGAACGATTTCCACCGTCTCGAACAGGCCGGAATTTTGCAGCCGTTGCAGCGCGTCGTTCAACTCGCCCGCCGACACGTCCTGACCGCGCGCGATATTGGCATAGGACAGCACGGTCGCCGGTTCGACGCGGGCCGCGCCCTCGATCCGCACGTCGTTGAAGACATAGGCCGAGGCCGCGCCGGGGATCAGCGCCGCCGGGGCTGCAATCGTCAAGGCCGTCACCAGGGCGACCGCGCCCTTGCCCAGTTTCCGTGTCATCGCTGCCCCTCTTGATCGTCAGCCTGCTTTGGCGCTGCTTGCGGCGCCTTCTTTTGCATCCAGCTTGTGCCTCAAACCGCCTGCGCTGTCAAAAGCGCATCGCGGTCAGGGGCAGAAAAGATCGTTGGTCAGGCCGAAAATCATCAGCGACAGCACCGCGGCCATGCCGATCGCGGTCAGCAGGCTCAGCGCCCTGTCCGAGGGCGGGTGGCCCGTCACGGCCTCCCACACGTAAAACATCAGGTGGCCGCCATCCAGGACGGGGATCGGCAGCAGGTTCAGGAAGCCGATGGCGGCCGACAGGACGGCGATCCACCACAGGAAGCTGCCGCCCCCGGCGCTGGCCGCCTGCCCCGTGCTTTCGGCGATGCTGATCGCGCCGCCCAGGTTGCACGTCCCGATCTGGCCCGAGATCATCGCCCACATCCCCGACAGGGACGAGGTGATGATGCCCCAGGTCTGCGCCGCGCCCAGCCCCAGCGATTCCAGCGGCCCGGCGCTGCGCATGGCGGGGGCGAAGAAGCTTTCGCCGCCGGTCACGCCGATCAGCCAGCGGCGTTCATAGCCGCCGCCCTCGGCGGGCAGATCCTGCATCTTCGGGACCAGCGTGTAATCCGCGACGCCCGCGCCGGGACGCCAGACCTGCAAGGCCAGCGGGTGGCCCTCGGCGGCCTCGACCGCCTCGCGCATCTGGGTGAAGCGGCTGACCGGCCGGCCGCCGATGGCGGTGACCACATCGCCCGCGCGCAGCCCGGCATCCGCCGCCGCGCTGCGCGGGGCCACGCCGCTGATCCGGGCGGGCATCGGGTCGGGGCCGCGCACGGTGATCTCGGACCCGTCGCGCAACACGCGCCAGTCCTGGTGATCCGCCACCGGCAGGGTTTCGGCGATCCGGCCGATGTCGCGCCATGTCTCGACCGGCTGGCCGCCCAGGGCCAGGATCCGGTCGCCCGGCCGCAGGTCGTTGACCGTGCCGGGCGGTGCCTCGGCGATCATGCCGACCTGCGGTTCCGCGGTCGGCAGGCCCTGGACCAGGGCAAAACCGCCGAAGATCAGGATCGACAGGATGAAGTTGAATACCGGCCCGGCCAGCAGCGTGGCGAACCGCGCCCAGAGCGGCGCGCCGGTCAGCGTCTGCCGCCGCAGCGCCGGATCGACCGCGCGCCCCGGCCCCGCGCTGGCCGCGTTGGCGTCGCCCAGGAACCGCACATAGCCGCCCAGCGGCACCGCCGCCACCTGCCACAGCGTCCCCCGCCGGTCGCGGCGCGACAGCAGGCGCGGGCCGAAGCCGATGGAAAACACCTCGGCCCGGATCCCCGACAGCCTGCCGATATAGTAATGGCCGAATTCATGGACGGTGACGATCACCGCCAGGGCCACGAAGAACGCGGCCAGCGTCCACAGCGTGCCGCCGAATTGCGGGATCAGATCACTCATGCGGCGGCTTCCTTGCGTGCTTCGCGGTCCCAATGCAGGACCGTTTCCAGGTCGGCCGGATCATCGCCGAAACCCGCCCGCGCCGACAGGGCCTGCAAGGTCATTTCCACGCGAGGGGCCATCTGCGTGAAGGCGATGCGCCCGGCGATGAAATCGTCAAGCGCCTGTTCCTTGGCGGCGTTGAAGACCGCCCCCGCCATGCCGCCCGCCGCCATGACCTCGCGCGCCAGGCGCAGGGCGGGCCAGCGGGTCTCGTCCGGGGCGCGGAAGGTCAGGCTGCCAAGCGCGGCCAGATCCAGCGGCGCCACCGGCAGGGGCGCGCGTGCGGGCCAGTTCAATGCATAGCCGATGGCGTGGCGCATGTCGGGCGCGCCCAGATGGGCGATGGTGCCGCCATCGACATGGCTGACCATCGCGTGAATGATCGATTCGGGGTGGACCAGCACCTTGATCCGGTCGGGGCGCAGGCCGAAAAACTCTTTCGCCTCGATGACTTCCATCGCCTTGTTGAACATCGACGCGCTGTCGATGGTGATCCGCTGGCCCATCGCCCAGTTGGGATGGGTGGAGGCCTCGGCCACCGTCGCCGCGGCCAGCCGCTCCAGCGGCCAGTCACGGAAGGCGCCGCCCGACGCGGTGATGGTCACATCCGTGACGGAATCGAGATTATCAGATCCAAGCGCCTGAAAGATCGCCGAATGTTCGGAATCGACCGGCAGGATCGTGGCGCCGCCGCGCGCGGCCGCCGCATGGATCATGGGACCGGCGCAGACCAGCGATTCCTTGTTCGCAAGCGCCAGGACGCCGCCTTGCGCCAGCGCCGTCAGCCCCGGCACCAGCCCCGCCGCGCCGACGATGGCCGACAGCACCCAATCCGCCGGACGCCCCGCCGCCTCGATCAGCGCCTGCGGTCCCGCCGCCGCCTCGACGCCACTGCCCGCCAGGGCGTCGCGCAGCTCGTCCAGAAGCTCGGGTCGCGCCGTCACCGCGACCTCGGCCCGCAGATCGCGCGCCATCTGCGCCAGCCGCGGGATATTCCGCCCGCCGGTCAGCGCCACGGTGCGATAGATCCCCGGCCCCGCCCGGCGGATCAGGTCGACGCCATTCGCGCCCACGGACCCGGTGGCCCCGAAGATCGAGATTCGCCGCATCCCTCAGTTCACCGCCGGCAGCGCCGTCAGCAGCCCGATCAGCATGGTGGCCAGCACCGCCCCCGTCACCGCGTCGAAGCGGTCCATGAAGCCGCCATGGCCGGGGATCAGGTTCGAACTGTCCTTGACCCCCGCGCGCCGCTTCAGCCAGCTTTCGGCGATGTCGCCCATCTGCCCGGCAAGGCAGACCAGGGGCGATATCCAGATCAGCAGCAGATCGCCATGCCCCCCCGCATACAGGGCCGCCCCCAGCAGCGCCGCGCCGATCCACCCGGCGACGGTCCCCGACCAGGTTTTCTTGGGGCTGAGCGAGGGCCAGAATTTCGGCCCCCCGATCATCCGCCCGAAGAAATAGCCCGCCGTGTCGGAGATGATGACGATGCCCATCAGCCACAGCACGAAGGACAGGCCGAGCTCCTCGCGGAACCCGACCAGGCCATAGGCGGCCAGCATGATCGCCAGCCCGAAGATCGCATAGGTCCAGCGGTCGCGCGTGGCCGCGCCGGGCAACCCCGCGAGCAGCGGAAACAGCAACGCCAAAACCGCCGCCGGATGGTCGAACATCTGCGCCACGACCTGCGACATGAAGGCGATGACCGCCAGGGCAAAGGGCCGCCAGGCACCGAAGATGCCGGGATGCAGGCGCGGATGGCGCCAGCCGGTCATCGCCGCCAGTTCCCAGAAGGTCACCGCCGAGATCATCGCCATCGCCAGCCGCAGCCAGATACCGGACGCCACCGCCAGCATGATGCCGATCCCCAGCAGCACCAGCGTCGAGGCGACGCGCCGCGACAGGTCGGCCCATTTTCCCGGCGGGGGCTTCACGGCATTGACGCGCCCCGCGCTCATGCGCCCCCGAAACGCCGGTCGCGCATCCCGAAGCGGTCGAGGATCTGCGCCAGGTGGTCGGGGGTGAAATCGGGCCACAGCGTCGGCGTGAATTCGTATTCCGCGTAAGCCGCCTGCCAGGGCAGGAAGTTCGAGGTCCGCGTCTCGCCCGAGGTGCGGATCACCAGGTCGGGATCGGGATGGCCCGCCGTGTCCAGGCAGGCGGTCAGATCGGCCTCGGTCGGCGTCTCGATCTCGCCCCGCGCGATCTTCTGCGCCAGCCGGGCCGAGGCGCGGACCAGTTCGTCGCGGCCGCCGTAATTGATCGCCACGGTGAGGTTCAGCCGGGTATTGCCCGCCGTCCGCGCCTCGATCGAGGACATCAGCGCGCGCAGCTTGTCGTCCAGCCGCTCTCGCCCGCCGATGAAGCGCAGCCGCACGCCCTCGGCCGCCATGCCGTCGGCCTCGTATTGGATATAGCGGCGGAAGATCTTCATCAGACCCAGGACTTCCTCGGCCGTGCGCTTCCAGTTTTCCGTGGAAAAGGCATAGACCGTCAGCCAGTTCACGCCCAGATCCGGGCAGGCGCGGACGATCTGCTTGACGCGCTCGGCGCCCCGGCGGTGGCCGACCAGGCGCGGCCAGCCGCGTTGCGTGGCCCAGCGGCCGTTGCCGTCCATGATGATCGCCACATGGCGGGGCCGCTGATCGGCCCCGCCGGTTTGCAGCAGCGGTGCGGTTTCAGCGGCCATCATCGTTCCTCAGACCTGCATGATCTCGGCTTGCTTGCCTTCAAGCGCCTGATCGACCAGGGCGATCATCTTGTCGGTCAATTCCTGCACGGCGGTTTCCCAGAATTTCTGGTCATCCTCGGGCATCCCGTTGGCCTTGCCCTTCTTGATCTGGTCCATGCCGTCGCGGCGCACGTTGCGGATCGCGACGCGGGCATGTTCCGCGTATTGCGCGGCGACCTTGGTCAGCTCGCGGCGGCGTTCCTCGTTCAGCTCGGGGATCGGCAGCATGATGATGGTGCCGTTCAACTGCGGGTTGATCCCCAGCCCGCTTTCGCGGATGGCCTTTTCGACCTTGCCGACCATGCCCTTG
Source organism: Paracoccus sp. S3-43 (assembly GCF_029027965.1). Taxonomy (NCBI): domain Bacteria; kingdom Pseudomonadati; phylum Pseudomonadota; class Alphaproteobacteria; order Rhodobacterales; family Paracoccaceae; genus Paracoccus; species Paracoccus qomolangmaensis. The sequence goes on from NZ_CP119082.1 coordinate 1,689,209, forward strand.
TCCCAGACGTTGATCGTGACCATGCGCGGTTCGGGCACGTTGACGGTGCCAAGCTGGTTGATCGGGGTCATCTGGCCGTAAGCCTCGACCTGGACCGGTTCCACCATCGCAGCCGAGGCCCGGCCCGTCCGCAGGCTGGAGAATTCGTGGCGCAGGCTTTCCATCGCGCCCTTCATCCGCCGTTCCAGATCGTCGATGTCGATTTCGATGTCCTCTGCCATGGGAACTGCCTCTGCATTGAATTTTGATCGCTTGTAACCAGAGATGCAAACATTGGCAAAGACTTTGCCCTGGATCTGGGCAAGCCTTCGCCAGTCCGCTCCGGCCGGTTACGGTTCTAGTTATGGACCCGCGTATAGGTGCCCCGGCCTTCCAGAATCCCCCGGAACCCGCCCGGTTCGTCCAGCGAGAAGACGATGATCGGCAGGCGGTTGTCGCGGGCAAGCGCGATCGCCGAGGCATCCATCACCCCCAGGTGCTTTTGCAGCACCTCGTCATAGCTGACCTCGGCGTAACGCCTGGCGTCGGGGAATTTCTTCGGATCCTTGTCATAGACGCCATCGACCTTGGTGCCCTTGAAGATCGCCTCGCAGTTCATCTCGTTCGCGCGCAGCGTGGCGGCGGTGTCGGTGGTGAAATAGGGGTTTCCGGTGCCTGCGGCGAAGATCACGATCCGCTTCTTTTCCAGGTGGCGGATGGCGCGGCGGCGGATGTAAGGTTCGCAAACCTCGTCCATGCGGATGGCGCTGATGACGCGGCAATGCAGGCCCTTGGCCTCCAAGGCGGCCTGCATGGCAAGCGCGTTCATGACCGTGGCCAGCATCCCCATGTAATCGGCGGTCGTCCGCTCCATCCCCTGGGCGCTGCCTTGCAGGCCGCGGAAGATGTTGCCGCCGCCGATGACCATGCAGACCTCGACCCCCATCTTCTGGACCGATTCGACCTCGTCGGCGATGCGGGCCACGGTGGGCGGGTGCAGGCCGTAACCCTGATCGCCCATCAGCGCCTCGCCCGAGATTTTCAGCATTACCCTGCCGTATTGCGCGGGCGCCGTCGTCCGATGATCGGTCATGTTGGTTCCTTCGTGTCAGCGCCGGTCGCTTTCATCGCCGCGCAAAATGTCGCAAAAGGCGGCGGTGTTCAACCATTCGAAAGCCCGCCTGCCGTGATCGACCTGGACCAGATCGACCCCGCGCGCCACCTGCTGATCGCAGGTCCGACCGCCAGCGGCAAATCCACCCTGGCCCTGCGCGTGGCCCAGGCGCAGGGCGGGCTGATCGTCAATGCCGACGCGCTGCAAATCTGGTCCTGCTGGCGGGTGCTGACCGCGCGCCCGTCCCTCGCCGACGAAGCGGCGGCCCCCCATGCGCTGTACGGCCATGTCGCGCCGGGCGTCACCTATTCGGTGGGCGACTGGCTGCGGGACGTGGCGGGGCTTCTGGACCGGAGGCTGATCGTGGTGGGCGGCACCGGACTTTATCTGACCGCGCTGACGCAGGGGCTGGCCTATGTCCCGCCAACACCGCCCGCGATCCGGGCCGAGGGCGACGCCCGGCTGGCCGCGCCGGGCGGGCTGGCGCGCATGGTGGCCGATCTGGATCCCGCCACCCGCGCGCGGATCGACACCCTGAACCCCGCCCGCGTCCAACGCGCCTGGGAGGTGCTGGAGGCCACCGGGCGCGGCCTTGCCGACTGGCAGGCCAACACCCCCCCGCCGCTGATCGCCCCCGCCGACGCGCAGCGCATCCTGGTCACGGCGGACCGCGACTGGCTGGCCCAGAGGATCGCGCGCCGGTTCCACCTGATGATGCGGCAGGGCGCGCTGGACGAGGTGCGGGCCATGCTGCCGCAGTGGGATCCGGCGCGGCAATGGGCGCGGGCCATCGGCGCCCCGGAACTGGCCGCCTTCCTGCGGGGCAAGACGGATCTGCCGACCGCCACGGACCGGGCGATCATCGCCACCCGCCAATACGCCAAGGGCCAGCGGATCTGGTTCCGGGGGCGGATGAAGGACTGGCAACCCGTTGCCGCTGATGCAAAAAACACACGCCATGATTGATCCTTGCAGCGCCTGATTGAGCGGCCGCCGAGTTTCGGCGATGATCCGCTTATCTAGTGATGTTCAGGCGGTCCTCATGTCAGCGTTCGGGCCTTCGCAGTGGGACGGTTTTCCTTTCTCGCCCAGCCGCATCCGGGCGGGACGGCGCGTGACGGACAGCGATGTCAACGCGCCCGGCATTCCCGATGCCGCCGACGCCGCACCCGACCGCCCGGCGGTCGTCACGCCCACGCCGGCCGCCGCCCCCGCCGCGCTGCGGCCCGCCCTGCGCAAAGGCCGCCCCATCGGGCGCCAGCAGGGAATGCGGCTGCTGCCCTTGCAGGCCTTCATCTGGGGCAGCCGGGCGATGCCGCCGCAGCCGCGAACACGGCCCGACCACACGCTGATCTGGGTCACCGAAGGGCGGATGCAGCTGGATTTTCCCCGCAGCCATGTCATCCTGCGCGCGGGCGATCTGCGCCATATTCCGGCGGGAACCGCCTTCGCCGCGATGCCGGCGCCGGGAACGCTGGGCCATGTCGCGCTGATCTCGGCCAGGCTTGCGGCGCGGGCCGAACCGCCGCTGCCGGATCGGGGGATGGCCGCGCATGTCGGCTCTCACGCCGCGCAACTTGAGGCGACGTTGCACGAACTGGCCATGGAAACCGCCGATCCCGATGCCGGAACGCTGTCCTGCCTGCTGAACCTGCTGTCGCTGCGCCTGGGCCAGCTTCAGCCCGGCCGCCCGCCCGAACAGGCCGCGGGCGCCGCGCCGGATCTGCCGCTGATCGAAGCCTTCCTGGCGCTTGCGGTGCAGCGGCTGGGATCGGCGGGATCGGTGGCGGAACTGGCGGCGGACCTGAACAGCACCATGGGCGCGCTGGACCAGGCCTGCCTGGCGGCGCGCGGCAAGCGGGCGGTGGAGTTGATCCACGACCTGCAACTGGAACGGGCGGTCGATCTGCTGCGGGGCACGCGGCGCCCCACGCTGCGCATCGCGGCCGACCTGGGCTATTCCAGCCATGCCCATTTCATCCGCGCCTTCGTGGCGGCGACGGGACGCACCCCCGACGCCTTCCGCGCTCAGTCCTGCTGATTGGCCTGCTGATCCGCTTGGGGCCTGCCCCGAAAGCCGGTGGCGACCACGAATTTCTCGGATGAATCGCTGCGGCTGGCGGGCGGCTTGACATTCGCCACCTTGTCGAAATTGCGTTTCAGCATCGCCTGCATGTCCGTTTCCGCCCCGCCGGCCAAGACCTTGGCGACGAAAGTTCCACCGGGTTCGAGGATGTCGAAGGCCAGGGCTGCCGCCGCCTCGACCAGGGCCACGATGCGCAGATGGTCGGTGCCCTTGTGGCCCGAGGACGCGGCGGCCATGTCCGACATCACCACATCGGCGGGACCGCCCAGCCAGTCCTTGACCTGCTGGTCGGCGCCCTCGGACAGGAAATCGAGCTGATGGATCTCGGCCCCGGCGATGGGATCGACCTCTTGCAGATCGACGCCCAGAACCTTGCCGACCGCCTTGCCGGATTTCTCGCCCAGGGCGTTCACCCGGCCCACGGCGACCTGGCACCAGCCGCCGGGCGCGCAGCCCAGGTCCACCACCCGCGCGCCGGGCACCAGAAAGCGATACTTGTCGTCCAGTTCCAGGATCTTGTAGGCCGCGCGGCCGCGATAGCCCTCGCGCCGGGCCCGCGCTACATAGGGGTCGTTCAACTGCCGTTCCAGCCACAGCGTGCTGGACAGCTTGCGGCCCTTGGCGGTCTTGACCCGCACCCGCAGGTCGCGCTGGCCGCGCCCGCTGGATTTGCCCTCGCGGCTGCCGGGAGCCTTCGTCATCGTCATGCCACTCCGTTCAATCCATCGGCTGCCAGCACCCCATCGCGCACCATCTGGGCGTAAAGCAACCCCTCTCGCAGGCCGCGATCGGCGACCGACAGCTTGCTGGTGGGCCAGACCCGCATCAGCGTTTGCAGGATCGCCGCCCCCGACATGATCAGCGCATGGCGTTCGCGGCCGATGCGCGGATCGGCGCGGCGGCCCTCGGGACCGAGTTGCAGATAGGAATGGATCACCCGGTCGATCTGGTCGCTGGTCATCTCCAGCCCGTCGACCTTGGTGCGGTCGTAACGGCGCAGGCCCAGGAAGCTGGCGGCGACCGTCGTGACGGTGCCGGACGTGCCGATGATCTGGAACCCGTCATCGGGCGAGCCTTGCGCATAGGGGGTGAAGCCCGACAGCATCTCCTCGAAATACCAGCTCATCAGCGCGAAGCGGCCCTGGTCGTCCTCGACATCGGCGAACTGGTCGCGCAGCGTCGCCACGCCCAGGGGCACGCTGATCCAGTCCACGACCCGCGCCCCGCCCGGCTGCGGATTGCCGAAACCGTCCGACAGCCGCATGATCGCGCGGGGGCGTTCCTTGGGTTCCACGTCTTCCAGGTCGATCCAGACAAGCTCGGTCGATCCGCCGCCGATATCGACGACCATCAGCGTCTCGGTCTTGTGGCTGACCAGCGGCGCGCAGGAAATCACCGCCAGCCGGGCCTCTTCCTCGGCCCCGATGGTTTCGATCTGCAACCCGGTCTCGCGCCGGATGGTGCGCATCAGGTCGCGGCTGTTCCTCGCCCGGCGGCAGGCCTCGGTCGCGACCAGGCGCATGTGGCGCACCCGGTGCTGTTCCAGCTTGCGCCGGCAGACCTGCAATGCGTGGACCGTGCGCACCATCGAGCCGCGGGACAGCCGGCCCGAAGCCTCCAGCCCCTGGCCAAGCTGCACCGGCTTGGAGAAGCTGTCGATGACCTGGAACTGACTGCCCTTCGGTCGGGCAATCAGCATCCGGCACGAGTTTGTGCCGAGGTCGAGGGCAGCATAAAGCGCCCCCTCCTCGGGGTTTCGGGTGCCAGACGGCTCTACCGCAGGTTTCGGGAACGCGTCCGCACCCGCAGGACGCTTGGGCGTCATGACAACACGCCCTCCGATATCAAGTTGAACGAAACGTAACGCGGCCCCCCGACCCGATCAAGGGGCGGCGAAACGGTGATTGCCCAAGGGATGCCAATCGGTTGATAAAGGCCGCAAGTTTGCGCACGGAACATCATGCCCACGACCCTGCTGACCGGTCCCATCGCCCCCCTGCCGGGGACATCCGCGACAAGCGGCATCGCCAAGGTTCCGGTCGGCGGTTCCCTGTGGCTGGGCGCCGAGGGGTTGGCGGGCGATGCGCAGGCCGACCGGCGCGTCCATGGCGGCCCCGAGAAGGCGGTGCATCACTATCCGCTGGATCATTACGCGGCCTGGCGGGCCGATCTGGGGGCGCTGCCGGTGCTGGATGCGCCGGGGGCCTTCGGCGAAAACGTCTCGACCCAGGGCATGACCGAGGACAGGGTGGCGGTGGGCGACATCTTCCGGCTGGGCGGCGCGCTGATCCAGGTGTCCCAGGGCCGCCAGCCCTGCTGGAAGCTGAACCACCGCTTCGGCGTCCCGGACATGGCGCGGCGGGTCCAGAACACCGGCCGCACCGGCTGGTATTACCGCGTCCTGCAAACGGGCGAGGTCTCGCCCGGCGACGATCTGGTCCTGGTCGACCGGCCGGCGCCCGGCTGGACGCTGCGGCGGCTGTGGCGGGCGATGTATGTGGACCGCCTGAACCGCGCCGAACTGGAGGGGATCGCCGCGCTTGATGTCCTGGCCGAGGGCTGGCGGCGTTACGCGCGCCGCCGCCTGGACAGCGGCCGGGTCGAGGACTGGCGCCCCCGGCTGGAGGGCAAGGCATGAAGCCGCCGCTGGTGATCTCGATCCAGAGCCAGGTGGTCTTCGGCCATGTCGGCAATTCCGCCGCCGTCTTTCCGATGCAGGCGGCGGGGCTGGAGGTCGCGGCCATCCCGACCGTGCTGTTTTCCAACCAGCCCGCCCATCCCACCCTGCGCGGCGCGCCCCTGCCGCCCGCGCTGTTCGCCGACCTGCTGCTGGGGGCCGAGGAACGCGGCCTGCCGCAGCGCGCGCTGTGGCTGGTGACGGGCTATATCGGCTCGGTTCAGGTCGGGCGGCTTGTCGCGGATTTCGTGGCCCGCGCCAAGGCCGCCAACCCGGCGCTGCGATACCTGTGCGACCCGGTGATGGGCGATCACGGGCCGGGGCTTTACGTGCCCGCCGAACTGGCCCGGATCATGCGCGACCGCCTGCTGCCGCTGGCCGATCTGGCGACGCCGAATTCGTTCGAGCTTGGGCATCTGACCGGCCGCGTCATCGGCGGCATGGCCGATCTGCGCGGCGCGGCCGCCGATCTGTCGCTGGCGCCGGGCGCCACGCTGATCGCCACCGGCTGCGTTCTGGACGACAGCCCGGCCGGCCATCTGGAAAGCGTGATCCTGGCCCCCGACGGCGCGACGCGGCATCCGACCCCGCGCCTGCCGGTGGCGCTGCCGGGAACGGGCGACCTGTTCGCGGGCCTGATCGTCGCGGCCTTGGGCCGGGGCCGCAGCCTGCCGCAGGCGGTCGAGACCGCGCAGCTTCTGACATCCGCCGCCCTGGCCCAGGCCGACCGGATCGGCGCGACCGAGGTCGTGTTGTCCGATCCCGGCTTCCGCGCCGCCCTGCTGACCCTGTAACCGCCGGAGGAGATGATGGATATCGGCAGCACCCTGCCCGACGAGACTGTGGCCCGGATCCGCGACAGCTTTGCCCGCCAGGGGCTGATGGGCCTGCTGGGCGCCGAACTGGCCGAGGTCAAGGCCGGGCTGGTGACGATCCGCCTGCCCTTCCGGTCCGACCTGACGCAGCAGCACGGCTATTTCCACGCGGGCGGCACCGCCTCTGTCGCGGATACGGCGGGCGGCTATGCCGGGTTCACGCTGTTTCCCGACGACAGCTCGGTCCTGACCGTCGAATTCAAGCTGAACCTGATGAACCCCGCGCAGGGCGATCGCCTGGAGGCCGTGGGCCGCGTCATCAAGCCGGGCCGGACCCTGACGATCTGCCAGCTGGATGTCTGGGGCGTCACCGCCGACCGGCGGGTCCATGTCGCGACCGGGCTTCAGACCCTGATTTGCGTGCAGGGCAGGCCCGCCTGATCGCCCCCCGTGACAACGCGGCGATGTTAGCGTAATCAGCCGCCTGACACACACCAGCGGAAGGAAACGCATCATGGCGCAGGCTCGGATCGGGCTGATCGGCTTGGGGACGATGGGCGCGGCATTGGCGCTGAACATCGCGGAAAAGGGCTTTCCCATCGCGGTCTGGAACCGCACCACCGCCGTGACGCGCGGCTTCGCGGCAGCGGCCGGTCCCCTGGCCGCCAATGTGATCCCGACCGAGACCCTGGCCGATCTGGTCGCCGCCATCGCCCCGCCGCGCGCCATCATCCTGATGGTGCCCGCGGGCCAGGCGGTCGACGACCAGCTTGCCGCCCTGGCCCCGCTGCTGGATGCCGAGGATCTGGTGATCGACGCGGGCAACGCCGATTTCCACGACACCAACCGCCGCGATGCCTCTGGGCTGCCCTTCCGCTTCCTGGGCATGGGCGTGTCGGGCGGAGAAGAGGGGGCGCGCAATGGTCCCGCCATCATGGGCGGCGGCGATGCGGCCGACTGGGACCGCGTGGCCGATGTGATGACCGCCATCGCCGCGCGGGCCGAGGACGGCACCCCCTGCGCCGCCCGGATGGGCGATGCGGGCGCGGGGCATTTCGTGAAGATGGTCCATAACGGCATCGAATATGCCGACATGCAGATGATCGCCGAGGTCTATGGCCTGATGCGTGACGGCATGGGCATGGACGCCGCCGCGATCAGCAGCACCTTTGCCGGCTGGAACGAAGGCGCGCTGCAATCCTATCTGATCGAGATTTCAGCCAGCGTCACCGCCGCCGCTGATCCCCATACCGGCCGCCCGATGGTGGACCTGATCCTGGACCGCGCGGGCCAGAAGGGCACCGGCCGCTGGACCGCCATCGAGGCGCAGCACCTGTCCGCCCCCATCCCGGTGATCGAGGCCGCCGTGATGGCGCGCAACGTCTCGGCCCGGCTGGACGAGCGGCTGGCGGGCGAGGCGCGCTTCGGTCCCGCTCCGCAGCCGATCCGGATCGCGCCGCAGAGGTTGGAAGAGGCGCTGATCGCGGGCAAGATCCTCTGCTATGCGCAGGGTTTCGCGATGATCGCGGCCGCCTCGCAGCGGTTCGGCTGGACGCTGGACCTGCCCGGCATCGCGCGGGTCTGGCGGGCGGGCTGCATCATCCGGTCGGCGATGCTGAACGACATGGCCGCCGCCCTGGCCGAGGATCCGGGCCGCAACCTGGTCCTGGCGCCGTTCTTCGCCGGGCTGATCGAAACCGCCCTGCCCGGTTTGCGGCAGGTGGTGGCCGAGGGCGCCGCGCGGGGCCATGCGCTGCCCGCGCTGGCCTCGGGGCTGATGTGGTTCGATCTGATGCGGACGGGGCGCGGAACGGCGAACCTGATCCAGGCGCAGCGCGACTTTTTCGGCGCGCACGGCTTCCAGCGGATCGACGGGCTGGACGACCCGCACGGGCCTTGGGGCCGATCCGCCTGATCCGCCTGGAACGGAGGGGGCGGGCGGCGGAACCGCCTGCCTTTGTCCTTATCGCTGGCGAATCTCGCCCGAGGCCGGATCCACGCGGATATCGACCTCGCGATTGTCGGCGGTGTGGTATTCGACCTCCCAATAGCCGTCGTCGTCCCAGGACACCTCCGAGATGAACGCCAGATCGCCGCCCAGGTCGGTTTCCAGCTTGGTCACCACCTGCGACAGCGGCAGCGATCCGGCAGGCGGGGTCTGCTGGGCCGTCAGGGCCGAGGGCGCGGCGATCAGCGATGCCAGGGCGAATGCGGGGATGACGGATTTCATCGGAAAGCTCCTTTGACGGGTTGCCGCAGTCAACCGCCTGACCCCTGCAGGTTCCCCCTTTTCGGACCCTTGCGGGGCGGATCGACCGCGCCTATATTCGATCTGTCCGGGGCAACCCGGACTATGGACATAAACGCGCATGGAATAAGCGGATCGGACCCGGGGGCGGTACCCGGCGACTCCACCAGATCACCCTCGTTGGGGGACAATGGGGTCGAAACAGGATCGACGAACGTCTAAAGATGTTTGCTTTGTCTCGGTGAGCTACCACCGTCATCGGTGCAAAATGTACAGTTGCCAACGACAACCGTGCTCCGGTCGCGCTGGCTGCGTAAGCAGTCCGCAAGATCGAAACCTAAGCCCTTCCGCCTAGCAGCGTAAGGCGGGGCCCGCAGGAGCCTGGCAACAGAATCCTGCACTTTCAGCCATTTGCGCGATATGTCCGCTGACGCGGGGGAAACGTCCTGCCGGACCGCGCCGGTTTCTTGCCCAAACCCTTGGCCGCCCCCCTTTTCATCGTCGGTCATATGCCTATGCTGGCCCGAAATAAGGGGACGGGCATGGCGCGATCGGGAATCGACTATGGCGGAATGATGCATCGCGCGCTGCAAGGCCTGATCGCCGACGTGCTGGAACGCGTGTCGACGCATGGCCTTCCGGGCGACCATCATTTCTTCATCACCTTCGACACCCGCGAAAACGGCGTGGAAATGGCCGATTGGCTGCGCGAGCGTTACCCCGAGGAAATGACCATCGTCATCCAGCACTGGTTCGACAACCTGACCGTGGACGACCTGGGCTTTACCGTCACGCTGAACTTCGGCAACTCGCCCGAGCCGCTGCGGATCCCCTTCGACGCGCTGCGCACCTTCGTCGACCCCTCGGTCGAATTCGGCCTGCGGTTCGAGACGCAGGAGGCCAATGACGACGATGACGAGGACGGCGACGACGATGAGGACGGCGACGACAACCCCGACAGCCCGCCCCCCGGCGGCGGCGAGGTCGTGCGGCTGGACCGCTGGCGGAAGTAGCGCCTAGGCGTCGCGAAACACGGCGCGTGCCGCGGCGATGCCGTTCAAGGCCGCCGGGAACCCGGCATAGACCGCCATCTGCATCAGCACCTCGACGATCTCCTGTCGTGTCAGCCCGACATTCAGCCCGGCGCGGATATGCACCTCGAGCTGCGGGCGGGCATTGCCCATTGCGGCAAGGGCCGCGATGGTGGCGATTTCCCGGTCGCGCAGGCTCAGGCCCGGACGGGCATAGATGTCGCCAAAGGGAAACTCGAACAGCAGATCCGCGAAATCCGGCGCGATGTCGGCCAGGCTGTCGATGACCGCCTGCCCTGCCTCTCCGTCGATCCGGGCCAGCAGGCGGCGGCCGCGTTGGTTGCGGGTTTCATGAATGTCCTGTGTCATCGGTTGCGTCCTTTCCGCTGGAAATCATCGCCTGATAGGTGGCGATCTTCTGATCCATGAGGGAAAGACACTCGGCCAGGTCGGCCAGCCTGCGCCGCAACCCCTCCCGGTGAACCACCAGCAGGTCGCGCCGGGCCGCCGCCGTGGCATCGCCCTGCGCCCGCAACCGGGCATAGCGCTGCATCTCCGCGATCGGCATCCCGGTCTGGCGCAGCCGGATCAGGAAGCGCGCCCAATCCAGGTCGCGCGCCTGATAGACCCGCCGCCCGCCGCTGTCGCGAAGCGGCGGCTGCATCAGCCCGATCCTTTCGTAATAGCGCAGCGTATCGGCACTCAGCCCGGTCTGCCGCGCGAAATCGGAAATCTGCATGGCGCCAACCCGGCCGATTCGAGGCTTTCCCCAAGGAACGCCTCTTGATCTAGGGGTTGGAGCGCGCTCCAGGTCAAGGCGTCAGACCATCATTTCCTTGGTCGCCGTCAGCCGCAATTCGGGATGGTCGCGGGCCACGCGGTCGATGTCCCATTGCAGCCGGGTCAGATAGACCATGTCGCCATCGTGATCCTGGGCGATATGGCCCTTGTTGGCGTTCACGAAGGCCTCCACCTTCTCCTTCGGCCCGGCGACCCAGCGGGCCGAGGTGAACTGCGAGGACTCGAAGCGGACCGGGATCCCGTATTCGATCTCGATCCGGCTGGCCAGAACCTCGAATTGCAGGGCGCCCACGACGCCGACGATGAAGCCCGACCCGATCATCGGCTTGAAGACCTTGGCGGCGCCCTCCTCGGCGAATTGCATCAGCGCCTTTTCCAGATGCTTGGCCTTCATCGGATCGGTGGCCCGCACGGTTTGCAGCAGTTCCGGCGCGAAGGACGGGATGCCGGTGAAGCGCAGCGCCTCGCCCTCGGTCAGGGCGTCGCCGATGCGAAGCTGGCCGTGGTTCGGGATGCCGATGATGTCGCCCGCCCAGGCCTCGTCGGCCAGTTCGCGGTCGGCGGCCAGGAACAGCACCGGGTTCGTCACCGCCATCGGCTTTTTCGTGCGCACATGGGTCAGCTTCATGCCGCGTTCGAAATGGCCCGACGCCAGGCGCACGAAAGCCACCCGGTCGCGATGCTTCGGATCCATGTTGGCCTGGACCTTGAAGACAAAGCCCGTCACCGCCTTCTCCTCGGGCGCGATCTCGCGCTCGGCGGTATTCTGCGGCTGCGGCGCGGGGCCGTATTCGCTGATCCCCTTCATCAGTTCCTGCACGCCGAAGCTGTTGATGGCGCTGCCGAACCAGATCGGCGTCATGTGCCCTTCAAGAAAGGATTTGCGGTCGAAGGCGGGCAGCAGTTCGCGCGCCATTTCGACCTCTTCCCGCAGCTTTTCCAGCAGGTCGGCGGGAACGTGATCGGCCAGCCTGGGATCGTCCAGCCCTTCCATCTTGACCGATTCCGCCACCTTGTTGCGGTCGGCGCGGTCCATCAGCTCCAGCCGGTCGTGCAGCATGTCATAGCAGCCGATGAACTCGCGCCCGACGCCGATGGGCCAGCTTGCCGGGGCCACGTCGATAGCCAGGTTTTCCTGGATTTCGTCGATGATCTCGAAGGTGTCGCGGGATTCGCGGTCCATCTTGTTGCAGAAGGTCAGGATCGGCAGGTCGCGCAACCGGCAGACCTCGAACAGCTTGCGGGTCTGGGATTCGACGCCCTTGGCGCCGTCGATCACCATGATCGCCGCGTCCACGGCGGTCAGCGTGCGATAGGTATCCTCGGAAAAATCGCTGTGGCCCGGCGTATCGACCAGGTTGAAACGATGGCCGTCGAAGTCGAAGGACATGGCCGATGCGCTGACCGAGATCCCCCGCTCCTGCTCCATCTTCATGAAGTCCGACCGGGTGCGCCGCGCCTCGCCCTTGGCGCGCACCTGCCCCGCCATCTGGATCGCACCGCCATAGAGCAGGAACTTTTCGGTCAGCGTGGTCTTGCCCGCATCGGGATGCGAGATGATCGCGAAGGTCCGGCGGCGGGCGATTTCGGGCGGCAGGTCGAGGCGGTTTGTCATGGCGCGGGCTGTAGCGCGCAGAACGCGGAAGCGCAATCATGCGGTGTGGTGTGGTGTGGGATGGTGTGGTGTGGAAGATGGTGCTGCGAGAGAGGATTGAACTCTCGACCTCACCCTTACCAAGGGTGTGCTCTACCACTGAGCTACCGCAGCGCCGTGAGGGGGCGTTTAGACAAAGCGGATGCGTGACGCAAGGGGGGTCGGCGGAAAAATCGGGCGGCCTGCCGACGCGGGCTTTGCTGGACTGTTGGCGCGGCGGGCGGTAACAGGTTTCGGATGAATGACCGCCCGGACGACAAGAAGAAACAGGACAGCCGCGAGGATCGGCTGCGCGCCGCCCTGCGCGCCAACCTGCAACGGCGCAAGGCGCAGGCGCGCGCGCGCGCGGCGCAGGACGATGGCGGGCGGCAGGACAGCGACACAGGCAAGGACGACGCTTAGATGGACCAGATCATCGTTCGCGGGAACGGCCCGCTTTCGGGGGAAATCCCCATCGCGGGCGCCAAGAACGCCTGCCTGACGCTGATGCCCGCGACGCTGCTGACCGACCAGCCGCTGACGTTGACCAATGCGCCGCGCCTGTCGGACATCCGCACCATGACCGCCCTGCTGCAAAGCCTGGGGGCCGAGGTCGCCAGCCTCCAGGACGGCCAGGTGCTGGCGCTGTCCAGCCATGCCCTGACCAGCCACCGCGCCGATTACGACATCGTGCGCAAGATGCGCGCCTCGATCCTGGTGCTGGGGCCGATGCTGGCGCGCGACGGGCGGGCCGAGGTCTCGCTGCCCGGCGGCTGCGCCATCGGCGCGCGTCCGGTGGACCTGCATCTGAAGGCGTTCGAGGCGATGGGCGCGGAACTGGATCTGCGCGACGGCTATGTCCATGCCACGGCGCCCTCGGGCGGGCTGCGGGGCGCGGTCGTGGATTTCCCCCTGGTCTCGGTCGGCGCGACGGAAAACGCGCTGATGGCCGCCACCCTGGCGCGCGGGACCACGGTCCTGAACAACGCCGCGCGCGAACCCGAGATCGTCGATCTGGCCCGCTGCCTCCGCGCCATGGGCGCCCAGATCGAGGGCGAGGGCACGGGCACCATCAGCGTCCAGGGCGTCGACGCCCTGCACGGCGCGACCCACCCCGTCGTCACCGACCGGATCGAGCTGGGAACCTATATGCTGGCGCCCGCCCTCTGCGGGGGCGAAATCGAGTGCCTGGGCGGCCGGATCGAGCTTCTGTCGGCCTTTTGCGACAAGCTGGACGAGGCCGGGATCAGCGTCGCCGAAACGGCGCGCGGGCTGAAGGTCGGCCGCAAGAACGGCGGCATCCGCGCCGTCAATGTCACGACCGAGCCGTTCCCCGGCTTCCCGACCGACCTGCAAGCCCAGTTCATGGCCCTGATGTGCCTGGCCGAAGGCACCAGCGTTCTGGAGGAGACGATCTTCGAGAACCGCTTCATGCACGCCCCGGAACTGACCCGCATGGGCGCCCGGATCGAGGTGCACGGCGGCCATGCCACCGTCACCGGCGTCGAACGGCTGCGCGGCGCTCCGGTGATGGCGACCGACCTGCGCGCCTCGGTCAGCCTGATCCTGGCGGGTCTTGCTGCCGAGGGGCAGACCACGGTCAGCCGCGTCTATCACCTGGATCGCGGCTATGAACATGTGGTGCGCAAGCTGCGCGGCGTCGGCGCCCATATCGAACGCGTGACAAAGGAGTAAGCCATGCCCGCCGATTCCCGGATTGCCGATGCCCGCTTCGCCGATGCCGATCCCGCGCCCCTGGCGCTCATGGCCGAGGATGAACAGGATCTGCGCATCCTGTCGGCGCTGTTGCAGGATGCGGTGCTGCCGGCCTCGGAAATGTCCTATGACCGGCGGGGGCGGTCGCTGGCGCTGCTGCTGAACCGGTTCCGCTGGGAGGATGCCGATCAGGCGGCGGCCGAGGGGCGGGATTACGAACGGGTGCGGTCGGTCCTGCTGATCCGCGACGTGCAGCGGGTGCTGTCGGACGGGATCGGCCGCGACGGCGACACCGTCCTGGAGCTGCTGGCGTTGGTCTGGCAGCCGGGGCAGGATGGGACCGGGCGGCTGTTGCTGGAATTCGCGGGCGACGGCACCCTGGCGACCGAGGTGGAATGCATCAATGTCGAGCTGCGCGACGTGACCCGCCCCTATCGCGCGGTTTCCGGCAAGGCGCCCGCCCATCCTGACTGAATGGCCCGACTGAACGGCCCGACGCCGTCCGCTTGAAGCGGGGCGCGACTTGCGGCTAACAAGACGTGATTGCAGGGGACAGATCATGCCGGTCACGTTGAACACATCCGATTCCGATTTCGAATCGCGCTTTGGCGACATGCTGTCGGCCAAGCGCGAGGATTCGACCGATGTGAACGACACAGTGGCCGCGATCATTGCGGATGTGCGGCAGCGCGGTGACGCGGCCCTGTGCGACCTGACCCGCCGCTTCGACCGGCTGGACCTGACCCCCGACCGGCTGCGCTTCTCGCCCGAGGAGATCGCGGCCGAGATCCACCGCGTCGCCCCCGAGGATCGCGCGGCCCTGACCCTGGCGGCCGAGCGCATCCGCGCCTATCACGCCCGGCAGATGCCCGAGGATGCCAGCTGGACCGATCCCGAAGGCGCGACCCTGGGCTGGCGGTGGACGCCGGTATCGGCGGCGGGCCTCTATGTGCCGGGCGGCCAGGCGGCCTATCCGTCGTCGGTGCTGATGAACGCCATCCCGGCGCGGGTCGCGGGGGTGGAACGGCTGGTGATCTGCGTGCCGACGCCCGACGGGCATATCAACCCGCTGGTCCTGCTGGCCGCGCAGCTGTCGGGCGTGGCCGAGATCTATCGCATCGGCGGCGCGCAGGCGATTGCCGCCATGGCCTATGGCACGGACAGCATCGTGCCGGTGGACAAGATCACCGGCCCCGGCAACGCCTATGTGGCGGCGGCCAAGCGGCAGGTCTTCGGCCGCGTGGGCATCGACATGATCGCCGGCCCGTCCGAGGTTCTGGTGATCGCCGAAGGCGACCAGCACCCTGACTGGCTGGCGCTCGACCTGCTGGCCCAGGCCGAACATGATGCCGACGCGCAGTCGATCCTGATCACCACCGATCCCGCCCTGGGCCATGCGGTCGCGGGCGCGGTGGACCGGATCCTGCCCACCCTGCCCCGCGCCCGGATCGCCGGGGCAAGCTGGCGCGATTACGGCACCATCATCATCGTGCGCGACCTGGATGAGGCCGCCGCCCTGTCGAATCGCATCGCCCCCGAACATCTGGAACTGTGCGTGGACGATCCCGAGGGACTGGCCGCGAAATGCGTCCATGCGGGCGCGATCTTCCTGGGACCGCACACGCCCGAGGCGGTGGGCGATTACATCAGCGGTCCGAACCACGTCCTGCCCACCGCGCGGTCGGCGCGGTTTTCGTCCGGCCTGTCGGTGATGGACTTTCTGAAACGCACGACGATGGCCCGGCTGACGCCCGGCGCGCTGAATGCGATCGGCCATGCCGCCATGCGGCTGGCCGCCGCCGAGGGCTTGCAGGCCCATGGCGAATCCATCCGGCTGCGTCTGGAACGGCTGAACGAAAGGGCGCCCGAATGACCCGGATCATCCAGATTCAGATCGACGATTCCCAGGCCCTCCCCGCGACCCCGGAACTGGAGCAGGAGCGCCGTGTCGCCATCTTCGACCTGATCGAGGACAACAGCTTCGCCGTTCCCGGCCGCGACGGCCAGCCCGCGCCGCAAGGCCCGTTCCGGGTGGACCTGTGCATCCGCGAACGCCGCCTGGTCTTCGACGTGACGGCCGAACAGGGCGACAAGGTGGCCGAATTCCACCTGTCGCTTGGCCCGTTCCGGCAGGTGGTCAAGGACTATTTCCAGATCTGCCAAAGCTATTTCGAGGCCGTGAAGCGCCTGCCCCCCGCCCAGATCGAGGCGATCGACATGGCCCGGCGCGGCATCCATAACGAAGGCGCGCGCACCCTTCAGGAACGGCTGGAGGGCAAAGCCGAACTGGACATCGACACCGCCCGGCGCCTGTTCACCCTGATCTGCGCCCTGGTGCCGCAAGGCTGACGATGGCGCGGAACACGATCCCCGCCTCGGTCCTGTTCTGTTGCGACCATAATTCCATCCGCTCGCCCATCGCCGAAGGAATGATGAAGAAATTCTATGGCCGCGCCGCCTATGTCCAGTCGGCGGGGGTCAAGAACGACATGGAGGTGGACGGCTTCGCCATCGCCGTCTGCGACGAGATCGGCGTCAGGATCGAAAACCACCGCAGCCGTTCCTTTGACGAGATGAAGGACTGGGGCGACGACCTGGGCGGGTTCGACCTGATCGTGGCGCTGTCGCCCGCCAGCCAGCGTCAGGCCTTGGAACTGACCCGCGTCTTCCACCTGGACGTGGAATACTGGCCGATCATGGATCCGACCGGCCTGGCCGAGGGACGAGACGCCAAGCTGGCCGCCTATCGCCAGACCCGCGACCAGATCCAGGCCCGGATGGTCGAGCGGTTCGGCCCGCCGATCCTGACCGACGACACGGCGTCCTGACGGCGGCGGGATCGAAAAAAGCCGCGCCGGCCCGGCAAGGGCGGCGCGGCAGTGTGGCCATCGCGATGGGGTAGGATCAGCGACGCCAATTGGCAGGCACGTCCCAGATCGGGCGGGCGATCTCGGCCGCGACCTGATCGCGGGTCAGGCCGATGTCGCGCAGCTGATCGTCGCTCAGAGAGGCGAGATCGAGGCGCGACCGGCGCAGGGTCAGCAGGGTCATGATACGCTTGCCCAGTGACGGGCGCGGTGAAAGGCCGTGCCCGGCAACACGGGGAAGCGAAGCGGCTGTCTTGAGGGACATCGTTCGTCTCCGATGATGGATTGCATCACGGGATGTGATGCAAGGTTGCCTTTGAATTTCCGTGATTGATCAATAGCCCCCGATTTCGTATCTTTGAAACGAATGTTTTTGATCGCTTGCATCAGGGGAATCGAACGATGCGCAACCTTGATATCGCCACCCTGCGTTCGCTTCTGGCGGTGGCCGAATATGGCGCCGTCACGCGGGCGGCCGAATCGCTGAACATGACGCAAAGCGCCTTGTCCATGCAGATCAAGCGCCTGGACGACCTGTTCGGCGAGGCGATGCTGCAAAAGCAGGGACGCGGCGTGGTGCTGACCGATTTCGCCACCGAACTGCTGATCGAGGCGCGCAAGCTGGTGGCGCTGAATGACGCCATCCTGTCCCGCTTCACCGGCCTGCGGCCCGAGGCGCGGCTGCGGGTCGGCCTGACCAGCGACTGGCTGTTCACCAAGGTCGCCCAGGCGGTCCGCGCCTTTCGGCAGGCCAACCCTCGGATCGAACTGATCATCAACGACGGCCGCAGCAAGGATCTGCGCCAGCAGATGAAGCGGGGCGAACATGACGTGATCCTGACGACGGAATTCGAATCGCCGCCGGGCGCGATCCATCTGTCCAAGATCGATCTGGCCTGGTTCGGCGCCATCGGCGGCACGGCCTGGACGCAGCGTCCGCTTCCCCTGGCGAATTCGCCGCATTGCGCATATTATCCGGTCGGCCTGGCGGCGCTGGAGCGGGCGGGCATCGAATGGGTCCAGGGGGTCGCGGATGGCGGCAGCGACACCTGGCGGGTCACGGCGGCCGCCGATCTGGGCGTGACGATCCTGCCGCGCGGCATCGCCCAGGCGGGGCTGGAGCCTTTGGACCATGGCGGCGGGTTGCCGCCGTTGCCGCCGACATGGCTGAACGTCTATGTCGCCGACGGCCCGGCCCGGCGCGAGGCGGCCGAGTTCGCGGGCTATCTTCGACGCGCCGTCTGCGAAGTGGCCGCCATGGCGGCTTGACGGCGGATCGGCCGCCGGACAGGGACCGGCCACTTGATCCCGCGGGCGAACTGGGACAGAGAAGGCCGGTTCGCACAAGGAATGGCCATGACCCGGATCGACGATACCTTTCAGCGATTGCAAGCTCTGGGGCGCAAGGCCTTCGTGACCTATATCATGGCCTCGGATCCCGATGCGGACACCACGTTGCAGATCATGCGCGGCCTGCCCGGCGCCGGGGTGGACATCATCGAACTGGGGATGCCCTTCACCGACCCCATGGCTGACGGCCCGACGATCCAGGCGGCGGGCCAGCGCGCGCTGGCCGCAGGCGGCAGCGTCACGCGGACGCTGGAGATCCTGCGCGAATTCCGCAAGACCGACGACATCACGCCGGTGGTGCTGATGGGGTATTACAACCCGATCTATGCCCGGCGCGGCGGCGTCGATGCCTTCCTGTCCGAGGCCAAGGAGGCGGGCGTCGACGGCCTGATCGTCGTCGACCTGCCGCCCGAGGAAGACGAGGAGCTGTGCATCCCCGCCAACCGGGCCGGGCTGAACTTCATCCGCCTGGCGACGCCCACGACCAATGACCGCCGCCTGCCCGCGGTGGTCAGGAACACCTCGGGCTTCGTCTATTATGTCAGCGTCACCGGCATCACCGGCGGCCCCGCCGCCAATGCCGCCGAGGTCGCCCCCGAGGTCGCGCGGATCCGCGCCGCCGCCAACCTGCCGGTGGTGGTGGGCTTCGGCATCTCGACCGCCGAGGCGGCGGAACGGATCGCCGGCGTCGCCGATGGCTGCGTGGTGGGCAGCGCCATCGTCAGGAAGATCGGCGAAGGCCGCCCGGTGGCCGAGGTTCTGGACTTCGTGCGAGATCTCGCCTCCGGGGCGCATCGCGGCTGATGCGGATACCGGGCTTCGATCACATCGCCATCGCCGCCCGGTCGCTGGAGGACGGCGCGGCCTGGCTTGCCGACCGGCTGGGCGCGGCCCCGGAACCCGGCGGCAAGCATCCGCTGATGGGCACCCATAACCTGCTGTTGTCGCTGGGACCGGGCGAATATCTGGAACTGATCGCGGTCGATCCCGACGCGCCCGCCCCCGGCCGCCGCCGCTGGTTCGGGCTGGACGGCTTCGACGGCTCGCCGCGCCTGGCGGGCTGGGTCATGCGGCAATCCCCGCTTGAGCCGATCCCCGGCATGACGGTCAGCCAGGCCAGCCGGGGCGATCTTCGCTGGCGGATCACCCTGCCGGACGCGGGCCAGATGCCGCAGGACGGCGCGCAGCCCATGCGGATCGACTGGGGCGGCGGCGCGCACCCCTCGGACCGCCTGCCCGACCGGGGTCTGCGCCTTGCCCGCCTGACGCTGCCGCTGGGGCGGATGCCGCTGGACGATCCGCGCATCGTTCCGGGCGCGGCCTTCGCCGCCATGATCGCCACCCCGGACGGCGAGGTCGCCTTGTGATCCGTCCCGCCCGGCCCGACGACGGTCCGGCCGTCGCCGCCATCTGGAACCCGATTATCCGCGACACCGCCATCACCTTCTGGCCGACCGAACGCAGCGAGGCCCAGATCGCCGCGCTGATCCGCGACCGGCAGGCGGCGGGCCATCCCTTCATCGTCGCCGAGGACGCGGCGGGCCTGCGGGGCTTTGCGACCTACAGCCAGTTCCGCCACGGCGGCGGCTATGCCCGCAGCATGGAACACACGATCTATCTGGCGCCCGACGCGCGCGGCGGCGGAATCGGCGGGCGGCTGCTTGCGGCGCTGGAAGATCACGCCCGCGCCGCAGGACACCGGCTTTTGATCGGCGGCATCACCGCGTCAAACGAGGGATCGCTGCGGTTTCATGCGCGGGCGGGCTATGCCGAATGGGGCCGGATTCCCTGCGCGGGGTGGAAATTCGGCAGCTTTCACGACCTTGTGCTGATGGGCAAGGATCTGGCGCGCTAGGCGCGGGACGCGACACCCTGCCCCTACCCTTGCGCGGCGCAAGCGGGTAACGTGATTTCATGGACACGCGAACGCCCACCCAGCTCTGCCCCCGCCTGCCGAAGCCGCGCAGCTTCTGGCAGCGCATCGGCGACCGGATGGCGGCGATGCTGGGCGGCAGGCGCGCGGCGACCCCGCCCGAACGGTCGGTGGCCTTCACCATCGCGGTGATCGCGCTTGGCGCGAAGCTGGCGAAATCCGACGGCGCCGTCGCCCGGTCCGAGGTCGCGGCCTTCCGCCGGGTCTTCATCATCCCCCGGTCCGAGGAAAAGAACGCCGCCCGCGTCTTCGACCTGGCGCGGCAGGACGTGGCGGGCTTCGACGCCTGGGCGCGCCGCATCGCCGCGATGTTCCCGCCGGGCGATCCGGTCCTGTCCGACGTGATCGAAGGCCTGTGCATCATCGCCGTCGCCGATGGCGGAATGCACGAGAACGAGATCCTGTTCATCGACGAGGTCGGCCGCATCTTCGGCCTGCCCGCCGAACGCGTGGCCGCGATCCGCCTGCGCCACGACCGCAAATCCGACTGCCCGCCCTGCGACGTGCTGGGCATCCCGCCGGACACCCCCCTGCCCGAGGCGCGCAAGCGGTTCCGCGCCCTGATCCTGGAAGCCCATCCCGACCGCGCCGTCGCCCGCGGCCTGCCGCCCGAGGCCGTGCGCCTGGCCGAGGCGCGCACCCGCCGCCTGAACGAGGCGTGGGACAAGTTCCGGCAGATGCGCGCGATCCCGTCCTCGGCCAAAGCCGAGGAAGCGGCCTCGGTCAGGTGACATCGCGCCCAAGGATGTCGTCGGCTGAGGGTCATCGACCCTGCCGGAATACATCCTCTTTAATTCATCCTGATGACCGATCCTGGGACATCCAATTATTTTGTTTTGCTTACACCGATTAATTTTTGCTTAAGATGACGCAGATTTGATGGTATGCAGGCATGTGGGCGGACGATGTGGACGCTCTTCTTAACGAATGAGGGTGAAGTAATCATGAAGCATGTTTTCTCTGCGGCGCTGATCAGCGCGATCTCGGTCGCGTCCCTGGGCGCCGCCAATGCAGCCACGGCCGTGGATGTCGAACTGCAATTGCTTGTCGATGTGTCGGGCAGCGTCGATTCCAGCGAGTTCGCGTTGCAGCGCGACGGCTATGTCAACGCGTTCAAGACCGACGCCATCCAGAATGCGATCCTCGGCACCAGCAACGGTCGGCTGGGCAAGATCGCCGCGGAACTCATCTATTGGTCATCGGCCAGTCAGCAGGCGGTGGCCGTGGGCTGGTCGCTGCTGGACAGCGTCAGCAGCATCAATACCTTCGCCGACGCAATCGCCGCCGCCGCACGGCCCTACTCGGGTGGCACCGATGCCGATAGCGCCATCAACTTCGGCTATCCCCGGTTCAACACCAACGATTACGAGGGGACCACCCAGGTGATCGACGTTTCGGGCGACGGAACCAGCAGTGCCACATGGACCGCGGCGGCGCGCGATGCCGCCCTGGCCGCCGGGATCGACCGCATCAACGGCCTGCCCATCGGCGGAGAGAAAGCAGTCGAGGACTTCTATGCCAAGTCGGTGATCGGCGGGACGGGATCGTTCCTGGTCGCGGCAGCGACCTTTGGCGATTTCTCCAACGCCGTTCAGAAGAAGCTGGAACTTGAAATCACCGGCGGCAATCCGGCACCGGTTCCCCTGCCGGCTGCGGTCTGGCTGCTGGGCGGCGCCCTGGCGGGCCTGGGCGCTGTCCGCCGCCGCGAGCGCAGCTGAGCGGCCGGTCCTTTCAAGGGCCATCATCAAAAACGAGGGGCGCCGGTCAACCGGCGCCTTTTCTTGTCCTTGTCCTTGTCGCGCAATCCCGCAATCGCTAGGTTCCAGTCGACACTGTGACGGACCACACGATGCCCCAGGACGCCGCGCCGACCTATCAGGTCTTGGCCCGCAAATACCGGCCCGAGACCTTCGCCGACCTGGTCGGCCAGGACGCGATGGTGCGCACGCTGAAGAACGCCTTCGCCGCCGACCGGATCGCGCAGGCCTTCATCATGACCGGCATCCGCGGCACCGGCAAGACCACCACCGCGCGGATCATCGCCAAGGGCATGAACTGCATCGGCCCCGACGGCCAGGGCGGTCCGACGACCGAGCCCTGCGGCGTCTGCGAGCATTGCGTGGCGATCAGTGAAGGCCGCCATGTCGACGTGCTGGAAATGGACGCCGCAAGCCGCACCGGCGTGAACGACATCCGCGAGATCATCGAATCCGTCCACTATCGGGCGGCAAGCGCGCGCTACAAGATCTATATCATCGACGAAGTCCACATGCTGTCCACCAGTGCCTTCAACGCGCTGCTGAAGACGCTTGAGGAGCCGCCTCCGCATGTGAAGTTCATCTTCGCCACCACGGAAATCCGCAAGGTTCCGGTCACGGTCCTGTCGCGCTGCCAGCGGTTCGATCTGCGCCGGATCGAACCCGAGGTGATGATCGCCCTGCTGCGCCGCATCGCCACGGCGGAAGGCGCGCGGATCACCGACGACGCGCTGGCGCTGATCACGCGGGCGGCGGAAGGATCGGCCCGCGACGCGACCAGCCTGCTGGACCAGGCGATCAGCCACGGCGCGGGGGAAACCACGGCGGAACAGGTCCGCGCCATGCTGGGCCTGGCGGACAGGGGCCGCGTCATCGACCTGTTCGAGATGATCCTGCGCGGCGATGCCGCCGCCGCCCTGACCGAACTGCAATCGCAATATGCCGACGGAGCCGACCCGGTGGCCGTGCTGCGCGACCTGGCCGAGATCACGCATTGGATCTCGGTCGTGAAGATCACGCCGGATGCGGGCGAGGATCCGACCATTGCGCCCGACGAACGGCTGCGCGGCAAGGAACTGGCCGGCAAGCTGGCGATGCGGGTGCTGACCCGGCTGTGGCAGATGCTGTTGAAGGCGCTGGACGAGGTTTCGGCCGCGCCCAACGCGATGATGGCGGCGGAAATGGCGGTGATCCGCCTGACCCATGTGGCCGACCTGCCCGACCCCGAAGCCCTGATCCGCCGCGTCCAGCAGGCCCAGGCGGCGGGCGATTTCGCGCGGACGGGCGCCCCTGCGGCCCCTGCCCAGGCGCCCCGCGCGTCCCGCCCCGCCCCGGTGATCGCCCAGGCCTCGGGCGCGGCGACGGCGCTGGCGGTCAACCCGGAGGCCTTCGCGGCCTATCCCGACTTCGCCTCGGTCCTGGATCTGATCCGGCGGATGGGCGACATGCTGCTGTTGGTGCAGGTGGAACGCCATGTCGGGCTGGTGCGATACAGCCCCGGCCGGATCGAGTTCGAGCCGCGCGCGGACGCCCCGCGCGAGCTGGCCTCGAAGCTGGCCGAACGGCTGCGCGGCTGGACCGGCGGGCAACGCTGGGCCGTCACCGTCACGAATACGGGCGGCGCGCCGACCATCGCCGAACAGCAGGCGGCCGAGCAGCGGGAACGCGAGGCCCGCGCCCTGCGCCTGCCCATCGTGCAGCAGGTGCTGGCGGCCTTTCCGAGCGCCAGGCTGAAGCAGGTGCGCCACGCGCCGGTCGCGGCCGAGGCCGTCGAACTGGCCGAAGGCGCGGCGAACCCGCACGAACTGACCCAAGGCCCGGTGGCCGAGGTCGAGGAATGGGATCCCTTCGAGGACGAGGATTAAGCGATGATCAAGGGTTTGGGCGGCTTTGGCGACATGGCCAAGATGATGAAGGCCGCGAAGGACATGCAGGACCGGATGCAGAAGATGCAGGCCGATCTGGACACCATCACCGTGACCGGCGAATCCGGCGCGGGGCTGGTTCGCGCGACCGCCACCGCCAAGGGCGATCTGACCGCGCTTGAGATCGACCCGTCGATCTTCGTGCCCTCGGAAAAGGAAGTGGTCGAGGATCTGATCCTGGCCGCCATCAAGGACGCGCAGCGCAAGGCGCAGGACAAGATGCAGTCCGAAATGACCCGCATCAGCCAGGAACTGGGCCTGCCCGCCGACATGAAGCTGCCCTTCTGAATGGCGGCCCGCGGATGAAGGAAGGCAGCGACGACATCCAGGCGCTTGTCGGGCTGATGGCGCGGCTGCCGGGGCTTGGGCCGCGCTCGGCCCGGCGGATCGTGCTGCACCTGATCCGCAAGCGCAGCGGGCAGATGTCGCAGCTGGCCGGGCTGCTGGAGCGGGTGGCCGTCAATTCCCGCGAATGCGTGACCTGCGGCAATATCACCGACCGCGACGAATGCGCGATCTGCACCGACCCCGCCCGCGCGACCGGAGAGATCTGCGTGGTCCAGGACGTGGCCGACCTGTGGGCGATGGAGCGGGGCCGCGCCTTTGGCGGACGCTATCACGTTCTGGGCGGCACGCTGTCGGCGCTGGATGAGATCGGCCCCGACGACCTGGGCATTCCCGCGCTGATCGACCGGGTGGAGCGCGAGGGGATCCGAGAAGTGATCCTGGCGCTGAACGCCACCGTGGACGGGCAGACGACGGCGCATTACATCGCCGATGCCCTGGCCGATTCAGGCGCGACGGTGACGGGACTGGCGCAGGGCGTGCCGATCGGCGGGGAACTGGATTACCTCGACGATGGCACGATCAGCGCGGCCCTGCGCGCGCGGCGGCGGTTGTAAGCAATACACGCCGCCCTTGGGCTGGCGAAGGCCATCGCCTTCGCCACTTTTGACATATCAACCGGAACCAGACGGGCCTCACAGGCCCGGCCTGCGCCCGCCCCGCCCTCGGCGGGCGCTTCACGCCCACCGGGTCGGGCGCAGGCCTTCCGTGGTCGTGGGACAGCACCGTCTTCGGTTGCGCCGTCACTTAAGGGGCGGGGGAAACGTATACGTTTTCTGGTCCCGCCCGATCCCCGGGCATCACGCCTCGGCCAATTCCCCGGCCAAGGCCCTCTCGATCAGCGCGCGGGTTTCGTCGATGCCGTAAAGCGCGATGAACCCGCCGAAGCGCGGCCCTTGGTCCGCGCCCAGCAGCACCTGATACAGCGCCGCGAACCAGTCGCGCAGCGGCTCGAACCCGTGATCCTTGCCGATGGCGAAGACCATGGATTGCAGCGCCTCGGGATCGGCGGGCTGGTCCCAGGCCGCCAGCCGCCCGGCCAGATCCTCCATGGCGCGGCGCTCCACCTCGGTAGGCGCGCGGAAGGTCCGGGTCGGCGCGACGAAATCGGCAAAATAGCGCACCGCAAAGCCTGCCGCCTGATCCAGCCCCGGATGCGTCTCGGGCGAGGCCTCGGGCGCATAGCGGCGGATGAAGCCCCACAGGCCGTCCTTGTCCTTGGCCCCCGCAACGGATGCCAGGTTCAGCAGCATCTGGAACGGCACGACCATGTCGCTGGCGGGCACATTGCCGCCGTGGATATGCCAGACCGGATTCGCCAGTTGCTGATCCACCGACTGGCCGGGATAGGCGCGCAACTGCTGGTGATATTCGTCCACCGCCTTGGGGATGACATCGAAATACATCCGCTTGGCGGTCTTGGGCTTCTGATACATGAAATAGGACAGGCTCTCGGTCGCCGCATAGGTCAGCCATTCGTCGATCGACAGCCCGTTGCCCTTGGATTTGCTGATCTTCTGGCCGTGCTGGTCCAGGAACAGCTCATAGGTGAAATGCGTCGGCGCCCGGCCCCCCAGGATCTCGCAAATGCCGTCATAGATCGGCGTGTTGGTGGAATGATCCTTGCCATACATCTCGAAATCGACATCCAGCGCCGCCCAGCGAGCGCCGAAATCGGGCTTCCATTGCAGCTTCACCTGCCCGCCCGTGACCGGCAGAGTCAGTTCCTGCCCGTCCTCGTCGTCGAAGGTGATGGTGCCGTTCTTCGCGTCGACATGCTTGATCGGCACATACAGAACCTTGCCGGTCTTGGGGCTGATCGGCAGGAAGCAGGAATAGGTCTGCTGCCGCTCCTCGCGCAAGCTGGCCAGCATCACCTCCATGATCGCGTCGTAGCGTTCGGCGGCCAGCCGCAGCGTGTCGTCGAACCGGCCCGATTTATAGAACTCGGTCGCGCTGATGAATTCGTATTCGAAGCCGAACGTGTCCAGGAAGCGGCGCAGCATGGCGTTGTTGTGGCCGCCGAAGCTGTCGTATTCCCCGAAGGGATCAGGCACGGTGGTCAGCGGTTCCTGCAGATGCTGGCGCAGCATGTCCTGGTTCGGGACGTTCTCGGGCACCTTGCGCATCCCGTCCATGTCGTCGGAAAAGCAGAACAGCCGGGTCGGGATGTCGCTGATGATCTGGAAGGCGCGGCGGATCATCGTGGTGCGCGCGACCTCTCCGAACGTCCCGATATGCGGCAGTCCGGAGGGGCCATAGCCGGTCTCGAACAGGACATAGCCCTTGTCGGGATCCTTCTTCTCATAGCGTTTCAGCACCCGGCGCGCCTCCTCGAACGGCCAGGCCTTCGATTGCATCGCGGCATCGCGCAGGGTTGTCATCGCGTCTTCTCCTGTTCCAAGACCTTGACGCCTTATTGAAAGCCGCCCGAATGGTCAATAATTTGCACCGGAACCGGCTTGCCACAAGGACCCGCCATGACCATCGACCTGCCTTCGTTCTCGCCCTGCGATGCCTTGGTGGCGATCATGGTGGCGGTGCTGGCGTCGGGCCAGACCTATCGCACCTCGGAACTGGTGGCGATCCAGCGCAATGTCGATCACGCCCCGGTCTTCGCCGCCTATGACGAGGACCGGATTCGCGCCATCAGCCAGACCGTCATCAGCCTGTTCGAGCATGAGGACGGCATCGACGCCCTGTTCGGCCTGGTCCGCGACGCGCTGCCCGAAAAGCTGTACGAGACCGCCTATGCCCTGGCCTGCGACGTGGGCGCGGCCGACGGCCAGCTTTACGAAGGCGAAGTGGCGATGCTGGCCGAGATCCGGCACCAGTTGAACATCCCCCGCCTGCACGCCGCCGCGATCGAACTGTCGGCCCAGGTGCGCCACCGAGTGCTGTAGTCGGGTGCCGTCGTCGGGTGCCGTCGTCAGGACCAGATCGTCAGCATGTCCCGCTGAAGCCGCTTGGCGTCCCGCGTCCAGGCCAGCACGCCCGGCGGAAGCTCCTGCCCCGCCGTCGCCGCCTGCCGCGCTGGATCGGCGGTCAGAATCGCG
This sequence comes from Paracoccus sp. S3-43, assembly GCF_029027965.1. NCBI lineage: Bacteria > Pseudomonadati > Pseudomonadota > Alphaproteobacteria > Rhodobacterales > Paracoccaceae > Paracoccus > Paracoccus qomolangmaensis. Next base: position 1,716,542 of record NZ_CP119082.1, read on the forward strand.
AAGGCCGACTGCCCGCCATCCGCGCGGTCCAGATAGCCCGCGAGGTTGGATACGAAATTCAGCGTCCCGGTCTTGGCGCGGATCCGCGCGGTTTGCGCGGGGTCGGGGCCCAGATCCTCATCCAGCGGGTTCGCCTTCAACAGGCCGGGCAAGCCCACCGCAAGCCCCGGACCGGCCAGCAGCCGCGCCATGCCCTGCGCCGTGACGCGGCTGTCCGGCGACAGGCCGGAATGATCGGCCAGCGTGAAATCCGCGCCCTGCCCCTGCGCCGTCAGCCAGTCCTGCATGGCGCGGGCCGATCCCGCCGGATCGGCGGCCCCGCTGGCGTGCAGGCCCACCACCTCGGCCGTCAGGTTGGTCGAGAAACGCAGCATCCCACGCAGGATCTGCTCCATCGGCGGGCTTTCATGGCTGGCCAGCACCTCGCCCACGGGCAGGTCATGGATGACCTCGGGCGCGGGCAGGACCAGCCCCTTCGCGCGGCACAGCGTCTGGAACACGTCGCCCGCATAGAGTTCCGGCTTGCGCACGGGCAGCCAGCGGCTGCCGGGACGGGCCATGGCGCTGCGGGCGACGGTCCAGCTTTCACGGGAACCGTCCTGGCGCCAGGCGAACGGGTCGGACTGATCGGCGGGCGCGGCGGTGATCGTATAGGCGCGCGGCGAATGGCTGGCCGCCCGCGCCTCCAGCGACAGTTGGGTTCCGCCCTGCCGCCAGCCCAGATGCACGCGGTTGAAGTTCAGGATCATACCCGACAGCGCCGGGTTATAGGCCAGATGATCGGCCTGCCCCGGCGCGATCTCGGGGATCTGCGGTAGCGCGCCGCCCCAGACGGCAAAACGCGCGGGCGCAGGCTGGCCCGTCGCGGCAAGATCGCCCGCCAGCCGGGCCAGGTCGTCAGTGGACAGCACCGGATCGCCGCCCCCGGCCAGGACCAGCATGTCGCCCGCCCGGATCACCCGCGTCGTGAAGCGGCGGTCCCGCCCCAGCCGGTCCAGCGCATAAAGCGCCGTCACGGCCTTCAGCGTGCTGGCGGGCATCATCGGCGCGGCGGCCAGGGCCGCGTCGGCCAGCACCCCGCCGGCCGCGTCCAGCCAGGCATAGGCGACGATGCCCGGCAGGTCCGCCACCGCCACCAGCCGCCCCGCGGAAAAGGCGGGCTTCGCGGGCGGGCGCCCCCAGGACGCCGTGGGCAGGGCGGCAAGGCCCGCCAGCAGCGCGCGGCGGCGCATCACCGCACGCCTCGCAGCGCGGTCGAGGATTGGCGCGACATGGGCAGGTTCACCAGCACCCAGGCGGGCGGCGGGCGGAATGCCAGCGATCCCGCGCGCGATTGCGGCAGGCGCGCCCGCTCCATGATCTGCGCGGCGACCGAATGGCGCGCCAGCGTGCGCGTGCCGGGCCGGGCCAGAACGCCGATGGGCACCGCCGCCGCAATGGACCGCCAGCGGTCCCAGTGGTGGAACTGCACCAGATTGTCCGACCCCATCAGCCAGACGAAGCGGACGCCCGGATAGACGCGCTTCAGCGCCGCGATCGTGTCCGCCGTCATCCGGGTGCCCAGCCGCTGTTCGATGTCGGTGACGATCACGCGCGGATCGGTTTGCAGGCGCCGCGCCCCGGCGATGCGGTCCGCCATGGGCGCAGGCCCGTGCGCCTTCAGCGGGTTGCCGGGCGACACCAGCCACCACACGCGATCCAGCCCGAAGCGGCGCATCGCGGCCTGGGTGATGGCGACATGGCCGTCATGGGCGGGATCGAAGGATCCCCCCAGCAGGCCGATGCGCATCCCCGGCATCGCAAGCGGAAGCCCCGCCCGGATCAAAGCGTGATGGCCGAGATCAGCCTGCCATAGTCGGCCTCGCCCTCGTGCGTGGCGCGGCGATAGCTGAAGAACCGGTCGGGGTCGGAATAGGTGCAGTGGCCGGACCATTCCGCATCGACCCCGGCATCGCGCAGGCGCATCAGGCCAAAGGACGGCAGGTCGAACATCGGCCGACCGTTCGGGCCGCCGCTGAAAAAGCGGCTGTAGCCGGGATCTTCGGCCAGGAAGCTGTCCATGAAATCCGGCCCGACCTCATAGGCGCGCTGGCTGATCGTCGGGCCGATCACGGCGCGGATCCGGGTGGCGCCCAAGGCGCGCATGGCCTCGACCGTCGCCTCGATGATGCCGTCCAGCGCGCCGCGCCAGCCCGCGTGGCAGGCACCGATCACGCCCGCATCCGCATCGGCCAGCAAGATCGGCTGGCAATCGGCGGTCAGCACCGCCAGGGCGACGCCGCGGCGCGCGGTGACGATGCCGTCGGCTTCGGTATTGGCGACGGTGGGGATGTCGCTGTCGTCGGTCAGCGTGACCACATCGGCGGAATGGACCTGCCTGACCGTCGCCAGCGCCCCGGCGGGAACGCCCATGGCGGTGGCGACGCGGCCGCGGTTCAGGACCACGATCTCGGACTGGTCGGTGGACCGGCGGCCGCAGTTCAGCCCCGAGAACAGCCCCGATGACGCGCCCCCCTTGCGGGTGAAGAACCCGTGCCTGACCGGGCGCAGCAGGGGATGTGTCAGAATCTCAAGCGTGGTCTGCATGAAGCCTCAGCGCAGCAAATCCGGGCACGGGGGGCGCCCATTTCGGCCAGATGGCCATGGCCTTGAACAGGTGACCCATTTCATCGGCATGGGTCAAGCGCCGAAGCGCCGCCATCGCGCCCGCGTCCCCTGCCGCCGCCAGCCGTTCCGCCCGCTGGCCGGCGCCCAGCGACAGCAGCCAATCGCCCTGCCGCACAGGGGCCGAGGCGACCGCCCCCGCCCGGATCGCCGCCGCCGCGAGGGGCGCGAAATCGACATGGGCGGTCAGGTCGGCCTGCCCCGGATGGGCCAGCGGGTGTTCGGGGCGGTGGTCGCGCAGCGCCTGGAAGGTATCGCCATAGCCGTTCCAGCCGCCGTAATCGACAAAGATCGCCGCCCCGCCATGGGCGGCGATGCGGCGGGCGATGGTTTCCGTGACGGCGACGGCTGCCGGGCAGTCCTCGACCACATCGCCGGGCTTGCCGGGGCGCGGCAGATCCACCGGCAGGCCCAGGTGGAATTGCAACCCGTCATCGGACAGACCGACCATCCGTTCGGCCCAGCCGTCATCCGTATGCTGATACTGCCGGATCGGCAGGGCATCGAAGAATTCATTCGCCATCAGGAACAACGGGCTGCGCGGCAAATCCTCGATCGAATCGAGGTGCTGGACAGGGCCCAGCCGGTCCTGCTGCACGCGCCGCAGATGCGGCGACGCCTCGATCAGCGCGACCTGGGCGGCATCCGCCATGCCCGGAACCACGCGGATCGCGCGCAGCATGTCGGCCATCAGCGTGCCGCGCCCCGGTCCCGGTTCGGCCAGCGTGAAGGGCGCGGGCCTGCCCTGGTCCAGCCACGCCTGCGCCAGCGCCAGGCCGCACAGTTCCCCGAACATCTGGTGGATTTCCGGCGATGTGGTGAAATCGCCCGCCGCGCCGAAAGGATCGCGCGTGGCGTAATAGCCGTGGCGGGGATGCAGCAGGCAGATCTCCATATAGTCGGCCAGGGTGATCGGCCCGGTCGCGCGGATCCGCGTCGCGATGATCCGGGCCAGAGGCGTCATGCGGCGGCGCCCACCGCCGGGCGGCGGCGGGCACGCCAGATGAAGAACAGCCCGACCAGCACCATCGGCAGCGACAGAAGCTGACCCATGGTCAGCCCCACCACCGGCCCGCCGATCACATGGCCCAGCGGGTTGTCGGGGGTGATGAACTGCCCGTCCGCGACGCGGAACAGTTCCACGAAGATGCGCGCCAGCCCGTATCCGGCCAGGAAAACCCCGAAGGCCAGTCCCGGACGGCGCAGCCCGCCCGCGCGGACCAGGGCAAGCAGGATCAGGCCGAGAACCAGCCCCTCCAGCCCCGCCTCGTAAAGCTGGCTGGGGTGGCGGGCGCAGGGGCCGGTGATGCCGGGACAGGTCTGCGCGGCCTCGCCGGGGAAGATCACGCCCCAGGGCAGATCGGTGGGGCGACCCCATAATTCGGCATTGATGAAATTGGCGATGCGGCCGAAGAACAGCCCGATCGGCGCGACCACCGCCATGGCATCGGCCAGCCGCAGCGGCGGGATTCCATTGGCGCGGCAAAAGGCCCAGGTGGCGACGATGACGCCCGCGAAGCCGCCGTGAAAGCTCATGCCCCCTTGCCAGACCTTGACGATCTCGGCCGGGTTCGAGAGATAGAAGCCCGGCTCGTAGAACAGCACGAAGCCCAGCCGCCCGCCCAGGATCACCCCCAGGATCACCCAGGTCAGCAGGTCGTCCACCCGGTCGGCCCGCATCGGCGCATGGTCGCCCCACAGGGCGTCGCGGCGCATCATCGCGGCAACGACCCGCCAGCCGATCAGCAGCCCGGCCAGATAGGCCAGCGCATACCAGCGCAGCGACAGGGTCAGCCCGCCCAGATGAATTGTGAAGATCTCGGGCGAGATATTGGGAAACGGGATCATGGGGCCTCGGGGCGGTTGCGGCGGGCACGCTAGCCAGCCGGGGCGCGGTGTCAACAGCGGGCCCGGCGGCGTCGCGGCGCGGATGCGGCATGGCGCGCATTGAACCCCCGCGCCGCCCGGCCCATATAGGACGCCAAGCATCTATCGGGGGCGAAGGCCAAATGACCACGCAAAACAAGTTCTTTGACGACATCTCGAAGCTGATGACCAATGCCATGGGCGTGGCCCAGGGCGCCCGGTCCGAGGCGGAAACGGCCATGAAGGGCTGGATCGACCGCTGGCTGGCGGATCGCGATTTCGTGACCCGCGAAGAGTTCGACGCCGTGCGCGAAATGGCCATCAAGGCCCGGACCGAGAATGCCGAGCTGAAGGCCAGGCTGGACAAGCTGGAGGCCGGGCGTCAGGGCTGAACCCGGTCCCTCAGCGCGCCGGAGCGGTCATACAGCAGCACCTCGCCCGCCTCGGTCACCACGACGATCCAGTCGCGGGCGAAGGTCACGGCCTCGGCCCGCGCCCCGTCGGGTAGCGTGATCGCGTCCGGCAGGTCGGGCAGCACCGGCTGGCCCAGCCGCAGCCACAGCAGCGCGACCAGGGCGATCATGCCCAGACCCATCACCAGGGCCAGCCCGGTCACCAGCCAGCGCAGCAGCCGCAGTTCCGGCACCGCTTTCGCCGCCCTTTTCCAGTCGCTATCATCCTGATCCATGTCGAACCTTGTTGTGACCATCCCGGCCAATCCGCCCGACCGGCTTGATAAGGCGCTTGCCCTTGCGGTGCCAGAGGCCGCGGCCCTGTCGCGGTCGCGGCTGTCGCGGCTGATCGCGGATGGCGCGGTCAGCGGTCCCCACGGCGTGATCCGCGACGGCAAGGCCCGCGTGGCCGAGGGGCAGGATTACCGTATCAGCATCCCCGACCCGGAACCCGTCGAGACCCGGCCCGAGGCGATCCCGCTGGTCATTGTCTTCGAGGACGACGACCTGGTCGTCATCGACAAGCCCGCAGGCATGGTGGTCCACCCTGCCCCCGGTTCGCCCCGCGGCACCCTGGTCAATGCGCTGCTGGCACATTGCGGCGATTCGCTGTCGGGGATCGGCGGGGAAAAGCGCCCCGGCATCGTGCATCGGATCGACAAGGATACCTCGGGCCTGCTGGTGGTGGCGAAATCCGACCGCGCGCATCACGGTCTTGCCGCGCAGTTCGAATCGCATACGGCGCAGCGCCGATATCTGGCGCTGGCCCATGGCGTGATCGACGGCGCCGACCCGCGCCTGCGCGGCACGCCGGGCGTCAGCTTCGAAGACGGCGCGGTGCTGAAGATCGCCTCGCGCCTGACCCGCCACGCGACGGACCGGCAACGGCAGGCGGTGTTCTTCGACAAGGGCCGCCATGCGGTGACGCGGGCGCGGATGCTGGAACGCTTTGGTCGGCCGCCGGGGGCGATGCTGGTCGAATGCCGGCTGGAGACCGGGCGCACGCATCAGATCCGCGTCCACATGGCCCATGCGGGCCTGGGGCTGATCGGAGATCCGGTCTATGGCGGCGCCCGGCGCGCCTCGGCCAAGGCGCTTGGCGCGGCGGCAGAGGCGGTCACGGCCTTTCCCCGCCAGGCCCTGCACGCGGCGCATCTGGGGTTCGACCATCCGGTGACGGGCAATGCGCTGTCCTTCGACAGCCCCCTGCCCGCCGACATGCAGGCGTTGCTGGACATGCTGCGGGGGGTCGCCTTGACGGAAACGTGACGATCCGCCCCTTACCTGCTGACGATTATCCGTCAGAATGATCCCGATCCCTGCCGGGCCATGCGCTGCGACGGTTCCGCCGGAACCGCTGCCGCGCAGGTTGCGTTCCCAGGATACTTGCGAAAGGCCAGACCATGGCGAATTACGGAAATCTTCCCGCCCCCAGCCCCGAACAGGGGCTGAACCGCTATCTGCAAGAAATCCGCAAGTTTCCGCTGTTGCAGCCGGAAGAGGAATACATGCTGGCGAAGGCCTGGGCCGACCACCAGGACAGCGAGGCCGCGCACAAGCTGGTCACATCGCATCTGCGCCTCGCCGCCAAGATCGCCATGGGCTATCGCGGCTATGGCCTGCCCCAGGCCGAGGTCATCTCCGAGGCGAATGTCGGCCTGATGCAGGCGGTCAAACGGTTCGACCCGGAACGGGGGTTCCGACTGGCGACCTATGCGATGTGGTGGATCCGCGCCTCGATCCAGGAATATATCCTGCGATCCTGGTCGCTGGTGAAGATGGGCACCACAAGCGCGCAGAAAAAACTGTTCTTCAACCTGCGCAAGGCCAAGTCCCGCATCGGCGCGCTGGAAGAAGGCGACCTGCGCCCGGAAAACCTTGCCCAGATCGCCAACGACCTGAACGTGACGGAACAGGAAGTGATCGACATGAACCGCCGCCTGTCGGGCGGGGACGCGTCGCTCAACGCGACCGTGGGCAGCGGCGAGGGCGACTCGGTGTCCCAATGGCAGGACTGGCTGGAGGATGAGGATGCCAACCAGGCCGAAGCCTATGCGGAATCCGAGGAGCTGGACACCCGCCGCCAGATGCTGCTGGCCGCGATGGACGTGCTGAACGAGCGCGAAAAGGACATCCTGATCGAACGCAGGCTGCGCGACGACCCCCTGACGCTGGAGGATCTGTCGGCGCGTTACGACGTGTCGCGCGAACGCATCCGCCAGATCGAGGTGCGGGCCTTCGAAAAGCTGCAAGACCGGATGCGCGTCCTGGCCCGCGACAAGGGCATGAAGGTGCCTGAAAGCGCGACCTGACCCCGGCGGGGCGCAATTGACCTGTTCCCGGCGCGCGCTATGGTCGGCTTGAGGATGGCAGACCGGACCCGATGACCGCGCTTACGGACTTTCAACGGCTCGAGGCCCAGGGCTCGTGGCGCGCAGCCCCGGATGCGCCCCCGCGCGAGGTGATCATATCGGTGGGCGAAGCGACGCTGATCCTCTCCGATCCCCGAACCGACCGGCCCTTGTCGCATTGGTCCCTGCCCGCCGTGATCCAGTTGAACCCCGGCGCCCTGCCCGCGATCTATGCGCCCGGTCTCGGCAGCGAGGATGAAACCGTCGCCATCGACGACCCCCTGATGATCCAGGCGATCGCCCGCGTCCAGGGCGCCGTCGCCAGCCACCGCGCCCACAGCGGGCGGCTGCGCAGCGGGTTGCTGATCCTGGCGATCCTGGCCGTGCTGGGCGGGCTGGTCTTCTGGCTGCCCGGCGCCCTGGTTGCCCATGCCGCCCGCATCGCGCCCCCCGCCCAAGCCCGCGACATGGGCTGGGCGATCCTGGCGGATCTGGAACAAGGGTCGGGCGCGGTGTGCAGGCGCGACTCCGGCCAGGCGGTGCTGGACTGGCTGGCCCCGCAACTGCTTGGCCCCGACGCCGCGATCCGGGTGGTCCCCGGCCCTGTGGGCGGCGCGCGCCGCCTGCCCGGGAACATCTATGTGATCGGCGGCGATCTTCTGCGGACCGCCCCCGGACCCGAATCCGCCGCCGCCCACCTGATCGCCGCCCGCCTTGCCACCAGGGACGAGGATTTGCGCCAAGCCGCCGCCCGTCACGCCGGACTGCTGGCCTCCTTGCGGCTGATGACGCTGGGCCACCTGCCGCAGGACGCGATGCGCGGCTTTGGCGCGGCGATGCTGTCGACCCCCGCGCCCCGGCCCGCCGATGCCGACCTGCTGTCCTCTCTTGCCGAACGCGGCATCCCGGCCGAACCCTATGCCCGCACCCTGGACCCCACCGGCCAGACGGTCCTGCCGCTGATCGAGGGCGATCCCTTCCGCGACGCCCCCCCCGCCCGCGCGCTGCTGACCGACGAACAATGGCTGGCCCTGCAACAGATCTGCGCGGGCTGACGGCACAGCATCGTTTTCGCCGTTGCGCCCCGCCCCGGCTGCGGCTATTCACGGCCCAGGCACCCGTAGCTCAGCTGGATAGAGCGCTGCCCTCCGAAGGCAGAGGCCAGGGGTTCGAATCCCTTCGGGTGCGCCAACGAAATCAAGATGTTATGGTGATGCGATGTTGGCGGCCCATGTCGCCAGTACAGATTGCTGCACATAAACGCAGGCTGGCGCCTACATCCGGTTGCAGATTTCTTGCGAGAATCGCCGTCCCGATTTGGATAGTCCTGATAAAGGCCTATATCTCTCTTGAACTGGGAACGCTGTGGAAGGCGCTCTCCGCCACCCTCCTGCTCTTGCGGTGGAAGGTGGGTATGGCCAACGGCGGGCCGATCGACCGTCAGCAAGAGGGGTGTCCCGGCCGTGCCCCGCACAACGGCGCCGAACTCGTAACCGGGATGTGAGGCGGCGTGGAAAGCAGACACGCATACGGCGAGACGTGGTCGGTACCAGAAGCCAGAGTAGCGACCGGCCCTCACAAGGAAAGGCCGCCCCGAGGGGCGACCGTGACCTGCCACGGGATTTTTCCTCCACCGTCGATTAGAGTCCGGCCCAACCTGAGGACGGACAATGAAGCGAACGAGATTCACGGACGAGCAGATCATCGGCATTCTGGCCGAGCACGACGCGGGCGCGAAGTGCGCCGATCTGTGTCGGAAGCACGGGATGTCGGAAGGCACCTTCTACAACTGGAAAGCCAAGCTCGGCGGCATGACGGTGCCTGAGGCGAAGCGGCTGAAGGCGCTCGAGGATGAGAATGCCAAGCTGAAGAGGCTCTTGGCCGAGCAGATGCTCGACATGGCCGCGATGAAGGATCTGCTGGCAAAAAAATGGTGACGCCCGTCGTGAAGCGCGAGGCGGTCGCGCATCTGCAGGCCCGGTTCGGGGTCTCGGAGCGGCGGGCGTGCCGGATCGCGGGCGCCGATCGCAGGATGGTCCGCTATCGGTCGCGGCGCCCGGCAGATGGGGCGCTGCGCGGACGATTGCGCGAGCTTGCCAACGAGCGGCGCAGGTTCGGATACCGGCGGCTGTTCGTGCTGCTGCGGCGGGAAGGAGAGCCGTCTGGCATCAACCGGATCTATCGGCTCTACCGCGAAGAGGGGTTAACCGTCCGTAAACGCAGCGCCCGCCGCAAGGCGCTTGGCACCCGCGCGCCGATCCTGGTCGAGCCGCGGGCCAATGCACGCTGGTCCCTCGACTTCGTTCACGACCAGTTCGCCTGCGGGCGCCGGTTCCGGATCCTGAATGTGGTCGATGACGTGACCCGGGAATGCCTTGCCGCCATCCCCGACACGTCGATCTCGGGCCGCCGTGTCGCGCGGGAGCTGACGGCACTGATCGAACGGCGGGGGCGCCCGGGCATGATCGTCTCCGACAACAGCACGGAACTGACCTCGAATGCCATCCTGAAATGGTGCGGCGAGCATCGGATCGAGTGGCACTACATCGCGCCGGGAAAGCCCATGCAGAACGGCTTCGTCGAAAGCTTCAACGGCCGGATGCGCGACGAATTCCTCAACGAAACGCTGTTCCATAGCTTGGCCCATGCTCGCCATCTGATCGCGTCCTGGGTCCGGGACTACAACACAGAGCGGCCCCACTCGGCGCTCGGCTATCAGACGCCGGCAGACTTTGCCCGGGCTCTGATCACCGCAATCGACCGCCCCGTTGCGCGAATGGAGGCCCATGCAAGCCGAGCCATTGCTTTTACATCGAAGACACCCACAAATGATCACTGGGCTCCGGTCGCAACTGGATGAAAGACCAGTGGCAGGTCAGGCCTTCTCTATGGTGACGGGTTCTCTTCAAGCAATGGCAAGGGCTCCGGATCTGGTAGATTGAGCATTCCCTCCAATTGCTGAATCAGCGACATTAACTGCGGGAAAGTCGCGCGGTTGATGTCCGCCATCCACACAGACATGTCGCCATTTAGTCGGCCCTGGCCTGCGACCAGGTCCAACAAGTGGTCTGCGTGTCTTCGGTAATGCCGAAGCGGCAGCGCTTCTTCTGCTTCGCTAGGATTGCTGGGCAGCTGAAGCGGACCTACGGAGTCAAGCTCGCCAAATCCGCCACACTCTGGGCTCTCACAATTCCAGCGCGCGCGGTCTGCAAGAAGGAAGGGGTAGCCGCGGGCCGGCTTGAGGGTACCCAAGTCCACTAGAATATCGGCATTGACCAAGACATCCTTACCCCCGCAAACAGGGCACGGGAACGGATCAGGCAGCGGCTCGGTAACTGTAACCATCGGTTTCTCCTCTTCGATGAGGAAGCATTACCCGCGGTTGCGCTTGAATAGGCGTCATAGGCCTGCCGCAGCGGCTTGTTGGTGACGGCCGAAAGGATCTCGGGGAAGTCCGAGGTCGAGTGCAGCGCCCGCGTCGCCACCTCGTCGCGCGACAGGCCGCGCGTGTTCACCCCGGCATTGCCGAGGCTTTCACGAGCCAGTTCCAGCAGCGTCATGCCGCGGTACTGGCGCGCGGCGTCTTCCAGCTGGAACAGCGTCGGGCTGTAGCGGTGCAGCAGCGCATTCGCCACCGCGTCGCGGCGGGTGGCGCGCTCGTCCCGGCCGCCGAGGGGGATCGAGACATGGGGGAAGGTCCGGGTCTCGTCCGACTTGGCGGCGACCTGGTCAAGGATCAGGCGGCGGGACTCGTCGACGCTGATACCGCGCTTGACCAGATCCTCGGCGAAGCCGCGCTCGAGGTTCAGCCGCCCGGCCAGATCGTAGATGGTGGAGACGCGGTCGCGCTCGGCTTCACGGGCGCGCGTGGCGACAGCCTCGGTGTCGGGCGCAGCGGGGGCATCGGTATTCTGAAGCTTCGGCTGGCTTCCCAAAAATCCGGCCCTGTCGCTGGCGATGCGCCGCGCTTCGCCCGCCAGCATACGGTTTTCGCGAGGAAGGACCCGCGAAGTTGGCGATTCACCCCATTCGGGCGTAAATGGGCGTCGAAATGGCCTTGCCAAAATGGGTGTAATTGGGTGTATATTCGGGCATGGCACAGAATCCGATCAATACCGAGACGATCCTGATCACTCAGGAGATCCTCGCGCTCATTGCCGAGATCGACGAGTTCAAGGGCGCGTGGCGTGCGCTCGGTACCTTGGCGCCCGAGCGGCTTTCGGCCCTGCGTCGCGTCGCCACCATCGAAAGCATCGGGTCGTCGACACGCATCGAGGGAAGCAGGCTCTCCGATCGCGACGTCGAGCGGCTGCTCGCCAATCTCGACGTCAAATCCTTTGCCACGCGCGACGAGCAGGAGGTGGCCGGCTATGCCGAGGTGATGGAGCTTGTCTTCCGTTCCTGGGACGACATCGCGATCACCGAAAACCACATCAGGCAGTTGCACCGCGACCTGCTCGTCCACAGCGAGAAGGACGCTTGGCATCGCGGCAACTACAAGACCTCCTCGAACAGCGTCGCCGCCTTCGATGAGGACGGCAAGCAGATCGGCGTTGTCTTCGAGACGGCGACTCCCTTCGATACCCCCCGCCTGATGGCCGAACTCGTCGGCTGGCTGACGTCCGAGCGCGAGCAACGACGGCTGCATCCGCTGCTTGTGATCGCGGTGTTCACCGTCGTGTTCCTTGAAATCCATCCCTTCCAGGACGGCAACGGACGGCTCAGCCGCATCCTGACCACGCTGCTGCTGCTACAGGCAGGCTATGCCTATGTGCCCTACAGTTCGCTCGAAAGCGTGATCGAGCAGAGCAAGGAGGGCTACTACCTCGCTCTTCGGCAGACGCAGGGCTCGATCCGCAGCGAGGCACCGAACTGGCAGCCATGGCTGACCTTCTTCCTGCGCGCCCTGCAGCAGCAGATGAAGCGGCTCGCCGCCAAGGTCGAGCGCGAGAAGCTGGTGCTGCCGAGTCTGCCCGAACTGTCGTTGCGCATTCTGGATCATGCCCGTGAGCACGGCCGTGTGAGCGCAGGCGACATGATCAGGTTGACGGGCGCCAGCCGGAACACGCTGAAACAGCAATTCCGTCAACTCGTCGACAACGGCCATCTGGTTCGGCACGGCGGAGGACGGACGACCTGGTATACGCTGCCGTAGACGCTTCAACGCAAAGGGGAGAGCGAGCCCTTCGGCGCACTCTCCCCATCTTGTCCTTCGGATAGCACGATCATGTTGCAGATGTCGAAGGGAAAAGTGTTGCAACACATTGGAGTCGCTCACGCATTCAGGCGCGCGGCGATCTTGGTCAGCGCCAGCTGCCAGCGACGCCATGCGGTCGTGCGGTCGCAGCCGAGCTCGCCGCTGATCTGCTTCCACGGCACCCGGGCCGCGCGCGACCAGACCAGCTTGCGCTCCGCCTCCTCGATCCAGAGCACCCAGTCGAAGGTCTGCTCGAGCCGGGTGATCGCGGCGGCCGAGGGCCAGACCCGCATCGGCTGCGGCTCCATCGCCGCAATCTCGCGGCTGGTCCGCACGATGTCGGGCCAAGTGTTGAAGTAGCCCTGCGCCTTCACCGGCGGCAGCTTGCGCAGGGTAGCGGCGCGCGGAGATGTCATCGGCCAGCATCGCGAAGTAATCCGCGACGATCAGGTCGTTCTCTTCATCCGTCCAAGGCCCGTTCGACATTGCGCCAGGCTATGGGCACGAAGTGTGTTTGTCATCAGAGACTTCCGGCAAGGTCCTGTCTCGCTTCGAACGCTGCCGCCTGACTTGGGGATCGGCCGCCACGGAACCGTCCTTCTGACCGCCCTGCGCCTTCGTGTCGGTCTCTGTCACCGGATAATCTCGCGAACGGGGCGAGCCCATGAACGCAGCAAGCCATTGGAAATGCGAGGATGTTTTGTGCCGTCCCATGGTCGTCGAGGGGCGCTCGAAGAGAGACGCAGGCCATTCGGAGACCCATTCCGAGTCAAGCGCCCAGTCTCCGAAGGGCGGACGGCCCGGCCAACGCCCTTTGAAGCAAAAAGAAAAAAGGCCCCAATCGGGGCCCTTGGACGGATTCAGTATCTGAATGTGGCGGAGGAGGTGTAACTAATAACGAACTCTCTCCCGTGCCAGTGTCTGCCTTTGCGTGGCGTTTGCGAAATACTGCGAAAAGTTGCAAAAGTCGCGTCAATGGGCAGTGACGATTTCCCAGAAACCATCGCCACGACTTGAAAAAACTCGATTCAAATACGCAGTGAGAAAACCTATGTGCTCTTCCTTCGGAACAAACAACATTATCGGCGACTGCTTTCTTTCGACAGTCTCATGCTCAAGCCTTTGAGATATGACCTTGTCACCCGCAATGAAATCTCTTCGCTGCAGAGCGTGCCATGGAAGAGGGTCACGTACGTAAAGCGTATTCGTCGCACGAAAATAGTTCAGTACTTGCTCACGACTGGTTCCGGGCAAATCAAAACGGATGACATGACGCAAGTCTAATGCGACCTTAGGCTTCTTCGACATGATGAGTTCGCACAGTCGTTTACCGTGCAATCCATCCATCGAAACGATTTCGACCTTATGATTGTCTTGCGCTCCCACATCCTCGAATGAAAAAGAAAGCTGTTCGCTCGAACGCCCGCGAAAGCGGCCTGCGTCGGACACCACTTCTGGCGCCGGGAGGTCATAGCTTTCCTTGGTTATGAGGCGTAGGATAGGATGTGTCATAGCTACTTGGTCAGGGCTGCTTCGAGTTCCGGGTACCCCACGGTGAACGGGGACCACTCGTCCCCCCACTCTGGCGCTTCCATCTCAAAATTTCCAGTCACCTTGTCCTTCAAGCGCCAGGTTTTCTCAAACGCCCTCGTGTACATGCGCGGGGACACGCCGACGAACGGTCGGAAGAGCACCTTCCCTGGTAGGCGCGGCGTAGGTGCAGACTCTGTGCGGTCTTTCTGCTCAACCTCTTTCTTCTGAGTCGCCATAGACTTACGCTCTGGTGGCTGCCAGTTGAACGGATTTGTTTCGATGGCATCGTCATGCAGCTCAAGCGCGAGGCTCTTTGGGTAAGGCTCGATGTACTGAACCTCGTACACACCTGCGCCCACGATGTGCCGCGCGCAGTAGTGACATGGGAAAGTCGTCACGAACAGTCTCGTGCCCACCGTCGACACGCCCTCGCGACCGGCCGAGAGCAAGGCGTCCATTTCTGCATGCACTGCCCGGCTGAACTCGATGAGCCCGCCTAAGCGAGTCTTCCTGATCCGCGCTGCGAGCCCAAGTTTGTCGCCAACGGCGTCGAGCTCCGGCAGCGCAGCGATCAGCTCATCAATAATCTTGTTCTGCTGCTTGTTACTGCTGCAGAACTTTGTTTCGCGAAAAGCGCAGCGATGGTCCTCATGCTCATGGGGCTTCCCAAACCCTTCGCCATATACCCCGCCACCCGCAGCGGGCACTTCGTTGACACCTGTAGCAACAACTGTGCCATCACTATCGACCAGCGCTGCCCCCACCTGGCGTGACAGACAAGCGCTTCTCACTCTGGCGGAGTGAGCATGATGCATGGCAGTTTCTTCCATGGTTGGCCGAACGATTTGATCGTGCGCAACGATATTCACCAGTCGCCCGAGCGGCTCATCGAGGGCGAATTTCTTGCCCTCGGGATCATCCTCTGAGTTGTCGACAAAGTAATCCGCCTCAAAGAATGCCTCAGCTACATGTTGCCCACGTTTATTCCCGGCATCGTCAGAATCACGCTGCATGAAACGCTTGACCTGATCCTTTACCGCCTGCTCTCCATGGCGTGGTTTGCGAAAATACTTCTCAAGTATCCGTTGCTCTCGCCTGCTTTCCTCACAAACAACACCAACAAGCGCAAAAGCATTACCATATGTGCGCCGAAGTAAGCTTACCTCTGCGGGATGCCTTATGGAGTCTATTAGATAGGCGCGCCGTTCATTGTTTGGCCGCACTGGCTCACCTCGAACGTAGGTGACTTCGGTTGCCTCAGCCCGGCGTCGAGCTATTTCACGCATCACCGCTCGTGCCACTTCGGCTGCATCTCGCTCGCGCATCTTGTCTCCAGCATCCTGATATGCCTCGACAAGCTCTAATGTTTTTTCAGTCGACACTGGGACGGGATTCCCATTCTCCTCGTGCCACTGCTTTATCAAGGCGCTGGCTTTGATCCATTCAGTCTTATAACCTGAAGCCTCGCAGGCCCGCTTCAAGGATTCAATAACTCTTGAGCCACCTGCGCCAACCGGTCCAACAACCGCAAAAAACATCTCACTGGATCGGTTCTGTGAAATTACATCCTTAGGCCGTGTTGACAAAAGGGATTCACAGGACGTGCTGAACGTGATTCAAGCTGGTATCTGCGATGGAGACCAGCTTGGCACGAGACCTGATGTCTGACGAGGAATGGGCGTTTCACGAACGCTTCATTCTGGCCGTCCGCGCACCGAACGGGCGCAAACCCATGAACCATCGTCTTGTTCTGGATGGGATTTTCTGGATAGCCCGCACAGGTTCGCCGTGGCGTGACCTGCCGGAAGAGTTCGGCAAGTGGTCGTCGGTCTACCGCCAGTTCCGGCGCTGGACCCTGGCCGGGCTGTGGGAAGGGATACTGGAGGCCCTGAACGAGAGCGGGGTGGTTCCAGCGGCCTTGCAGATGATCGACAGCACCGTGGTCCGCGCCCATCATCAGGCAGCGGGCGCTAAAGGGGGACTCCGCGACAGGGTTTTGGCCGTTCGCGAGGTGGCTTCACGACAAAGATCCACCTCCGCGTCAATGGCGCAGGCCTGCCCATGAGGTCGGACATCACGCCGGGCCAGACATCGGACTATCTGGGCTTTGACCTCATCATGGACGACAACCTGCCAGAGCCCTCCGTCCTGCTGGCGGATCGCGGCTATGACTCTGACAGGGTTCGAGAAACCATGGAGGCGCGCAACGTCGTGCCGGTGATCCCGATGCGAAAGTCCCGCAAGCTGCGCGTGGCCGTGGACCGAACCCTTTACCGGCTGCGCAACCTCGTCGAGCGCTGCTTCAACAAGCTCAAGAATGCCCGCCGCGTCGCCACCCGCTACGACAAAACCGCAGAGAGCTTCCTGGGCTTCATCGACATCACCTCGATCCGCATCTGGCTCCGCCATTTGTCAACATGACCTAGATTCTTTTGCGCTCGATTTTTCAGCCTTGCCAGAGATTTTTTCTACAACTTTCGACAAGACATTCCCCGCAATGTTCGTGTATGGGCCGGCGTCACGTGTAGGACGATCACCTTGATCGCCGCGCCAGTCAATCAGGATCGTACCGACCCTAGCTGGCACATAAGGTGCTGGCTGTGACTGGACCAGACCCATCGAGCTCATTGAGTAATGGACTGCCCCCACGGAGTGGTCCGGGTTGATTGTTAGTGCATCGTCGGCCGCTGGTCTATTGGGATGAGGGCTTCCGGTGCGGGCGGGCGGTATCCCAGGGAGCTGTGCGGCCTGACAGTGTTGTAGTGGCGGCGCCATCGCTCGATGAGGATCTGGGCCTCCCTAAGCGAATAGAAGACTTCTGCGTCCAGGAGTTCGTCGCGGAATCGAGCGTTGAAGCTCTCGCAATACCCGTTCTCCCAGGGTGAACCCGGCTCGATGAACGCGGTCTTGGCACCAACTGCGCCGATCCAGCCCTGCACCTTCTTGGCAATGAATTCCGCGCCATTGTCGGACCTTATGAACGCAGGCGGGCCACGCAAGATGAACAGCTCCGTCAGGGCGTCGATTACGTCGGTGGAATTGAGCTTGCGGTTTGCACGGATCACCAGCGCCTCCTTCGTGAATTCGTCGATGATATTGAGCGTCCGAAACAGCCGTCCGTCATGTGTCCGGTCCTGAACGAAATCATAGGACCAGACGTGGTTCGGGTGCTCCGGTCGGAGACGGACGCAGGACCCGTCGTTCAACCAGAGCCGACCCTTCTTTGCCTGCTTTTGTGGGATCTTCAGCCCTTCACGCCGCCATATCCGTTCCACGCGTTTATGATTTACATGCCAACCGGCGTTGTTCAGCAGTCCGGTGATCATCCGATAGCCATATCGCCCGTAGGTGCGAGCGAGCGCGATGATGTCCTCCGTCAGCCGTTCTTCGTCCGGGGCGCCGCAAGGAACCTTGCGTTGCGTTGAGCGGTGCTGCCCGAGGGTGCGGCAGGCGCGGCGCTCGGATATGCCAAGCGCCTGCCGCACATGATCGATGCACTTGCGACGGCGCGAAGGGCTTAGAAGTTTCCCCGTGCAGCCTCGCTCAGGATCATCTTGTCCAAGGTCAGATCTGACACCGCGCGCCGCAACCGCTGGTTCTCCGCCTCAAGCTCCTTGAGACGCTTCAGCTGATCCCGGTTCATGCCGCCATACTGCTTGCGCCAGCGATAATACGTCGGCTCGGTCACGCCGATCTGCCGCACCGCGTCGGAAATCGCCATTCCCTGTCCATGAAGCACTTCGATCTGTCGAAGCTTCAGAACGATGTCTTCCGGTTTGTCTCGCTTGCCTGCCATCTGATGGTCCTCCTGAACAGGATATTTGTATCCCAGTTGGCGGACCACTTCAGTGGGGGCACTCCAGCTGATCTGCGGCAGGTCCAGCATCGCCACTTCCGGTGTGCCGAAGACGACGGGGTTGGCGAGCGACGCGGGTCGTCGAAGCCGCCGGGCGGAGCGTCAGGCGCACCTTGGCGAGCGTGCCCTTCGGGATGACGTTGGTGTTGGATTGCGCGGAGTTGAAGTCGTTCCAGGGTCCGGACATTGCGCGGCTCAGCGCGCGGGGGCGGTCGCGTGGTTCATCGCCCACTTGGCGCGCGAGGGTCACGCCTTCGCCGAGGCCGATGTGATCTCCGCGTTGCAGACGTTCGAGGACGTCTGGAGTCAGCTGTTCCCTGCAGAGCAGACCCGGATCGTGCAGTTGCTGGTGCGCCGGGTCACCGTGACGTCCGAAGGGCTGGTGATCGATATCCGGACCGACGGCGTCTCGGGCGTCATGCGCGACATGATGGCGCCACGAAAGAAGGTGGCGGCGGAATGATGAACCCTGATGAGTCCATCCAGATCTTCGTGCCGCTCAAGGTCCGCAAGCAGAACGGGCGGCCGAAGATCATGCCGCCTGCCACCTATCTGCCGAGCGAAGACCGGACACAGGATCCGCATATCTTGCGCGCCATTGGCCGGGCGTGGGGCTGGCGGCGGCGCATGGAGGCTGGCGAATTCAACACGGTCACCGATCTGGCGAAAGCCGTCGGGCTTGCCGAACGCCATGTCAGCCGACAGCTGCGCCTCGCTTATCTCGCGCCGGGGGTTCTCAAGCGCTTGGTCTACAAACGCGAGGTGCCCGCCGTGACCCTTTTGAAACTGACCGATATCGCGGCCCTGCCGTGGCACGAACAGACCGAGCGGGTGTTCGACTGAGGCTCAGTGAAAGCTCGCCTGAAACGTCGTCGCAGTCAGCGAGACATGCGCGTCCAGCGGCGGATGCAGCTCGAACGCCTTCGGCTCGCGTGAGAAATTCCAAAGCCGGAACAGGCGCCATTCCGACCGGCGTTCCTCGGCCACGGCCAGCTCGTTGCGCGTATTGTGGAAGGGGGTGCGCTCCCAGCCGTTCGTCGTCTTGACCTCGATCAGCCGAGGGAGCCCGTCCGGGGCGAAACTCGCGATGTCGTAGCCCGCGCCGTCGCCATCTTCCTCCGACACCCAGCGCACCTTGCGCGCCAGATCGTCCCGTCCTGCCGTCCGCAAGGCCGCGCGCTCATGCGCCAGCACGCGCTCCCCGCGCGTCCGAGGGCCCGGTTGCGCTCGTCCCGGCCCGCCACGTCGAACTTGCGGGCGATGTGCAGCATCTGGTCCAACTCCTGCGGGGGCGGCTGGTTCGACAGCGTCGGCGGCGGGCCGATCCAGATCTGCGCCGCCTCGCGTAGACCCGCAGCGGGGTGCCGCCCCGGTTGGCGCCCGAGCCAGGCCGGGTTTAGCGCCAGCCACCGCGCCACGGCATCCACCAAGGTCATCTGGAAGTTGAACGCGGGCTTGTAACCGGGGATCCAGTCCTCGCCGAGCCCCTTCAGCACCGCGCTGATGTTCTGGTGCTTGAACTCGACGGACCCCTCGGACCGGTTGTTCAGCAGAGGCAGCAGCGCGCGGCGATGCTCGGCCTTGCTGTAGCGGCGCGCGGAGATGTCATCGGCCAGCATCGCGAAGTAATCCGCGACGATCAGGTCGTTCTCTTCATCTGTCCACGCCCCGTTCGACATTGCGCCAGGCTATGGGCGCGAAGTCTGTTTGTCATCAGAGACTTCCGGCAGGGTCCCGGCTCGCTTCAGACGCTTCTGCCGGACTTCGGGATCGGACGCCACGGAGCCGTCCTTCTGACCGCCCTGCGCCTTCGTGTCCTTCTCCGTCACCGGACTAACTCGCGAACGGGGCGACCCCATGAACCCGACAACCCATTGGAAATACGAAGATGTTTGGCACCGTCCCGTGGTCGTTGAGGGGCGTTCAAAGAGAGACGCAGGCCATTCGGAGACCCGTTCTGCGTCAAGCGTCCAGTCTCCGAAGGGCGGATAGCCCGGCCAACGCCCTTTGAAACAAAAAGAAAAAAGGCCCCAATCGGGGCCCTTGGACGGATTCAGTATCTGAAAGTGGCGGAGTGGAAGGGATTCGAACCCTCGAGACGGTTTCCCGCCTGCACCCTTAGCAGGGGTGTGCCTTCGACCACTCGGCCACCACTCCACTGAGCGGTATATGGGTCAGAACCACAGGAAACAAGGCGAAAAAGTGC